>DASVTS010000182.1:0-46193 GCA_036387455.1 Pyrinomonadaceae bacterium
CGTGATGTGCGTGCGGACGACCAGCTCGTCGTCGTAGCGCGCGGGCGCCTTGTAGCGGCAGTAGCTTTCGGCGACGACGAGGAAGGCGCGGTCGTTCTCCTCCATGTCCTTGTAGGCGAAGCCGCGCGCGCGGCAGAACTCCGTCCGCCCGATCTCGAACCAGACGAGGTAGTTCGCGTGGTACACTACGCCCATGCGGTCGGTCTCGGCGTAGCGCACGCGGAGGGTCGTCTCGTGCCAGTCGTCGAAGAGGGCGTCTGCCTCCAGCGGTTGCATCATCTGTAGCCCGGGCGAGTCCAAAAAGGTTGCGAGAGCGTTCCGGTTTCAGCGGACTATAAAAGCGAAGGGTTCGAGATGTCAAAGAGAATCAGCCCGCGGAAGTTGTCGGCGCCCGTGCTCGCGGCGGCGCTGGCGTGCGCGGCGGCGTCGCTCGCGGTCGCGGGCGCCGACGCGCGGCAGAAGGCGCGCACGGCGGCCGTCAACCCGAAGACGGCCGCCGTGCGCGAGGCGACGACCGAGGTGCTGCGCGAGACGAGCCAGCTCCGCAAGCTCCCCGTCCTCCGGCAGGTGCGCAGCGGCGCGCAGTCGCGCGCCGAGATAGAGCAGATGCTCGTCCGCAACCTCAACGAGAGCGCGACGCCCGAGGAGATGGCCGCCTCCGAGGCGACGCTCAGGAAGCTCGGCCTCGTCCCCGCCGACTTCCAGCTCCGCCCCTTCATCATCAAGCTGCTGACCGAGCAGGTCGCCGGCTACTACGACCCCAAGACGCAGGAGTTCTACCTCGCCGACTGGATAGACCTCGACGGCCAGAAGCCGGTCATGGCGCACGAGCTGACGCACGCGCTCCAGGACCAGCACTTCAACCTCCGCCGCTTCGAGGACTGGCCGAAGCACGACTCGGACGCCGAGCTGGCCGCGCACGCGCTCGTCGAGGGCGACGCCTCGTTCCTGATGATGCAGTACGTGACGCAGAGCCCGGCGCGGCAGCTCGCCTTCCTGAAGGCGATGATGATGGGCGGCGTCGGCTCCAGCGAGCAGATCGAGAAGGCGCCGCGCGTGCTGCGCGAGACGATGCTCTTCCCCTACCTCCAGGGGACTTCGTTCGTGACGCAGGTCTACAAGCGCGGCGGGTGGGAGGCCGTGACGGCCGCCTACAAGGCGCTGCCCCAGTCCACCGAGCAGGTGCTCCACGCCGACAAGTTCCACGCGGGCGAGGCGCCGCAGAAGGTCGCGCTGCGCGACGTCTCGGCCTCGCTCGGCCGCGGCTGGAAGATGGCCGACAACGACGTCGAGGGCGAGTGGGGGCTCTACCTCCTGCTCGACCACTTCCTCCAGGCGGCCGACGCGTCGAAGCGCGCGACCGAAGGCTGGGGCGGCGACCGCTACGCGCTCTTCCTCGGGCCGAACCGCGCGACGGACGTGGTCGTCGCGCACAAGACCGTCTGGGACACCGAGGCCGACGCGCGCGAGTTCTTCGACGCCTACGTGCGGCGCACCACCCGGCGCTACGGCGTCGAGCCCGCGGAGGTCTCCGAGTCGGGGCGCCAGCTCTGGAAGACGAAGGAGGGCGGCGTCGTCATCGAACACACGGGCAGCGCCGTCGTCATCCTCGAAGGCGTCCCCGACGCCGTAGACCCGAAGTCCCTGCTCAAGCTCCTCTAGGCGCGAGCGAGATGGCCCTCAGCACGCCGCACGCGCCCGCCGTCGTCCTCGACTTCACGGACGACTGCGGCGTCGCCGGCCGCGCCTCTTTCGCCGACCCGGTCGAAGTCGTCGCCGCGCATTCTTTAGAAGAGGTGCGCCCGGCGCTCGCGTCGGTCGAGCACGCGGCGGCGCGCGGCCTCTACGCCGCGGGCTTCGTGGCGTACGAGGCGGCGCCGGCGTTCGACCGCGCGCTGCGGGCGGGGCCGGGCGCGGCGGGCCTGCCCCTCGTCTGGTTCGGCGTCTTCGAGCGCCCCGCGGGCGCGTGGGCGGGCGGCGGGGGAGGGAAGTTCGGCGTCTCGGGCTGGACGCCGTCGGTCGGCCGCGGCGAGTACGTGCGCTCGGTCGAGTCGGCGCGCGAGGCCATCGCGCGGGGCGACACCTATCAGGTCAACTACACACTCCGGCTGCGCGCCCGCTTCGAGGGCGACGACTTCGCCTTCTACGAGCGGCTGCGCGCGGCGCAACGGACGCGCCTCGGCGCCTACGTCAACGCGGGGCGCTTCCGCGTGCTCTCGGCCTCGCCCGAGCTTTTCTTCCGGCGGCGCGGGCGGCGCGTCGAGACGCGGCCGATGAAGGGGACGGCCGCGCGCGGGCGCTGGAAGGAGGAGGACGAGGAGGCCGCCGCGCGCCTCGCCGCTTCCGAGAAGAACCGCGCCGAGAACCTGATGATAGTCGACCTCCTGCGCAACGACCTCGGGCGCGTGGCCGAGACGGGCGGCGTCCGCGTCGAGGAACTCTTCAGGGTCGAGCGCTACCCGACGGTCTTCCAGATGACCTCGACGGTCGCGGCCACGCTCCGCGAGGGCGTGACGCTCTCGGACGTCTTCGCCGCCCTCTTCCCGTGCGGCTCGGTGACGGGCGCGCCGAAGGTGAGCACGTCGCGCATCATCGCCGCGCTCGAAGGCGGGCCGCGCGGCGTCTACTGCGGCGCGGTCGGGTTCGTCGCGCCGGGCGGCGACGCGGCCTTCAACGTCGCCATCAGGACGGTGGTCGTGGACTCGGAGACGGGCGAGGCCGTGTACGGCGTCGGGGGCGGCGTCACGTGGGACTCGACGCCCGGCGGCGAGTACGAGGAGGCGCTCGACAAGGCGAAGGTCTTGACCGAGGGCGGCGAAGACTTCGAGCTGCTCGAAACGCTCGGGCTCGACGCGGGGGGCTACCGCCTGCTCGAAGAACACCTGGCGCGCTTGGAGGCGTCGGCGGAGTATTTCGACTTCCGCGTCTCCGTCGCGGACGCGCGGCGGGCGCTGCTCGCTCACGCCGCGGCGCACGCGGGCGGCGGCGCGCGCCGCGTCCGGCTGCTCGTCTCGGCGGACGGGCGCGTGCGGGTCGAGAGCGAGCCGCTGGCCGAGACGCCGGCGGCGCCGCGGCCCGTCGCGCTCGCGCTCACGCCGGTGGACAGCTCCGACCGCTTCCTCTACCACAAGACGACGAGGCGCGGGGTCTACGACGCGCGCCGCGCCGAGCGGCCGGGGCTGTTCGACGTCCTCCTGTGGAACGAGCGGGGCGAGCTGACGGAGTTCACCAACGGCAACGTCGTGGTCGAGCTGGACGGCGGCCTCTGGACGCCGCCGCGAGACTGCGGCCTCCTGGCGGGGACTTTCCGCGCGGAGCTTCTGCGCCGCGGCGAGGTCGCCGAGCGCGTGCTGACGAAGGAAGACCTGGCGCGCGCCGCGCGCCTCTGGCTCGTCAACGGCGTCCGCGGCCGGGTGGAAGTGAGCCTGAAGAAGTAGGCAGTAAGCAGACGGCAGCAGGCAGTAAAGGCGGGCTGGTGGTAATAAGAGCCTGTTTTAAAACTCCGACAGGCTCTAAATAATCGGAGGCGGCGGGTAGTGAATCCCGCCGCCTCCGATTATTTACGGCAGCCTTCTAACTGCCTCTGCCATCTGCCTACTGCCCACTGTCCTCAGAACTGGAGCTTGAGGCCGAACTGGATGATGCGCGCCGACTCGCCGGTCTGGATGACGTTCTGCGAGGTGGGCGGCGCGACCGTCGTGCAGCAGGTGCGGCCGAACTGCGACGAGCCGAGGGTGGGCGAGCCCACCGACGCCGAGCGCGGGTTGTCGAAGTTCGCGTGGTTGAAGGCGTTGAACATCTCGGTGCGGAACTGGAGGCGGAAGCGCTCCGTCAGGCTGAACATCTTGACGATGCCGAGGTCAACGTTCCAGTAGCTCGGCCCGCGGAAGATGTTGCGCCCCGAGCCGTTCGACCCCGGCAGCGGGACGGCGAGCCCGCTCTGGTTCTCGAAGACGACCGGCCCGGTGACGTTCGGCAGGAACTGCAAGCGCGCGCGGACTTCGGGGTCGGTGACGAGGGCGCGCGAGACGTGCGCCGCGTTGTTGGTGCGCTGCCCACTGTTGACCTGGAACGGCTCGCCGGTCATGTAGGTGTAGATGGTGTTGAGAGACCAGCCGCCGAGCAGGTGGTTGACCACGCCGCCCGATTCGTGCAGGAAGCGGCGGCCGCGGCCGACCGGCACCTCCCAGACGGCGGCCGCCGTCAGGACGTGTGTGCGGTCGAAGTCCGAGACCGCCCACTCTTGGTCGAAGTGGCGAATGTCGGCGACCGCGCGCGAGGTCGTCGTCGAGAGCGCGCCGCCGGAGCTGGTGCCGACGGGGTCAACCGACTGGTTGTCCATGGACTTCGAGAAGGTGTAGGCCATGTTCAGCCCGAGCCCCGTGGCGAAGCGGCGGCGCAAAGTGAACTGCCCGCCGTGGTAGACGGAGCTGCCGCTGTTGTCAATGTAGGTGATGACGCCGAACTGCTGGTTGGGCCTCAGGCGGAAGCCGAGCGTCGTGTTCTCGATGCGCTCGGCGAAGGCGCCCGCGGCGTTGTTACCCAACTGCCCCTGGACGGTGGCGTTGTTGACGAAGGCAGCGTTGATGCCCGAGACGTTCGCCGTCAGCAGCGGGATGGCCGACGCCGCGAAGGGGGCGACGCAGGCCGGCTGGGTCGCGTCGCGCGTGGCGCCGCTCGGCAGGCAGTTCGGCGCGGCGTTGTTGGCCTGGAGCATCAGGAACGAGTTGAGAATCGGGGCGGCGTCAATCTGGTTCGCGTTGTAGGCCATCAGTAGGCGCAGGCCGCGCCGGCCGATGTAGGCCGTCTGCATGACGAAGCCGCCGGGCAACTCGCGCTGGAAGCTCAGGTTCCACTGGTGCACCGAGGGGAGCTTCAGGTTCGGGTCGAAGGCCGCGATGGCCGGCGCGTTGCTGTTTAAGAGCAGCGGCGGCGTCAGGAACGAGGAGGGCTTGATGGTCGGCGCCGCCAGCTCAGTCGGGAATCCGCCGGCGATGGTCGTGTTGGGGACGGCCGCGCAGCCGGCGGTCGTCGTCCCGCCGACGGTCGAGGAGCAGCTCGTCCGCAGCCCCGGCACGCTGCCCGCCACGGCCGTCACCATGAAGGAGCTGACGGGGTCGAACGCCAGCCCGTAGCCGGCGCGGACGACGCTGCGGCCGCTGTCGCCGAAGAGGCGGTGGAGGAAGCCGCCGCGGTAGTCGGGCGACCACGCGACGCCGAAGCGCGGCCCGAGGGCGCCCACGTTCGACCTGTTCCACCACTTGTCAGACCTGGCGAAGGTGACGGGGCCGGGGTCGTTGACGACGGGGCTGGCCGCCCCGGGCGTGCCCGCGATGGGCGTGGTCGGGACGTAGGTGAAGCCGGGGGTGCTGGCGGCCAGATTCAGCTCCCAGCGCAGGCCGTAGTTGAAGGTCACGTTCGGCCGCCACTTGTACTCGTCCTGCACGTAGAAGTTGAACTGATTCAGCCGCGTGGTGATGGCTTGGAGCGAGACGACGCCGTTCGACTGGAAGGGCAGGAAGGCGTCCTCGTTGAGGTTGCCGATGAACGCCTGACTGAGGCGCGAGGGCAGCCCCGCCAGCTCGTTGATGTAGTTCTGGAGCCGCGTGTTGTCGGTCGAGTTGATGCCGGCGCGCGGCGTCCCCGACCCTGCCTGGATGGAGGTCGTCGGGAGGACGAAGCCCGAGGTCGTCGGCGCGCGGATGCCCGCGTCGAACGAGAGCGAAGGCGTGACGTTGGTGCCGCCGGGCTGGCCGCGCCGGTCGGCGTGCCGGTAGAAGCGGAAGTTAAAGCCGGTGCTGATCTGGTGCGCGCCGCGCGTGATGTGGAGGTTGTCGAGGATTTGCGGCACCGTCACGGCGCGCTCGGTGCGCGGCGTGTTCAGGTACGGGTTCGAGACGTTAACGAACGAGAACGGGTTGATGTTGGGGAAGTCGGGGTTGGCCTCGCCCTGCGTGAAGAGGAACTGGAAGCGGCCGAAGCCCATCGTCAGCTCGTTGACGAGGCGCGGCGAGATCGTCCAGCGGTGGCCGATGGCGAGGTTCTTCGTGTCGCGGAAGACCTCGCCCTGCGGCGGGAAGCCGGGGAAGACGACGGGGCGCCCGTTCAGGGGGTCTCCGCCCAGCGTGTTGTAGGTGGCCTGGAGGTAGCGGCCGAAGACGTTCTGGTTCTGCGTGAGGTTGTGGTCAATGCGGACGTTGTAGGCCGGCCCCTTGTGCGACGTCGGCGGGTCCCAGACGAAGCAGGCCGTGTTCAGCCCGTCGCCGCAGTCGTAGCGGTTGGGCGCCGGGTAGGACTTGAAGAAGGCGGACATCGTCTGGTCGAAGCCGACGCCGCGCGGGTTGTTCGCCGCGCTGGCGAAACCGTAGGTGGCGACGCAGTTGACGTCCGACGCGCCCGCGCACTCGCGGACGCCGGAGGCGAGCGCGCCGGTCGTCGGGCTGACGAGCGCCACGTTGTTCTGCGTGATGATGGTCGAGCCGATGCGGAAGCAGTTGCCGGCGCCGGTCGTCGGGTTGCAGGTCGGGTCGGCGCGGAAATAGCGGTAGCTGCCGGCGAGCGCCGCCGGCGTGTAGACGACGGGGATGCCGAACGTCTCGGCGATGGGCGAGGAGAAGTCCACCTTCGTGTGCTGCCAGCTCCCGAAGAAGAACGTCTTGTTCTTGACGATGGGGCCGCCGACGTCGAAGCCCGGCTGGTCGAGCTTGACCTTGTGCTTCTCGACGCCCTGCGCGTTGGAGAAGAAGTCGTTGGAGTTGAGGCGGTCGTCGCGTAGGAAGTAGAAGATGTTCCCGTGAAGCCCGTTCGTGCCGGAGCGCGTGGCGACCGAGATGGAGGCGCCGGAGTTGCGCCCCTCCTCGGCGGTGGCGTTGTTCGTCGTCACCTTGTACTCCTGCACGCTGTCGGGCGTCAGGCGGTAGATGTTCGACGTCGGGTTCGGGGCCGAGGACTCGTTGGCGTCTATGCCGTCAATGGTGACGTTGAAGGCGCGGTCGCGCGAGCCGTTGACCGAGACGCCCGAGCCGACGCCGCCCTGCGAGCGCTGCGTGACGCCGGGCTCGTAGGCGATGAGGTTGAGCGGGTTGCGGCCGTTTAGGGGGAGCTGCTCGATGGCCTTGTGCTCGACGACGTTGCCGATGGTGGCGTTGGCCGTCTGGAGCTGCTCCGCCCCGGCCTGCACGGTGACGATTTCGGAGACCTCGCCCGTCGCGAGCGAGACGTCCACCGTGAGCGGCGTGTTGATCTCCACGACGTGCCCCGTCAGCTTCGAGGTCTTGAAGCCCGACTTCTCGACCGTGATGGTGTAGGTGCCGACCGCGAGCGAGGCGAAGGAGTAGAGCCCGGCGTCGGTCGTCGTCTGCGTCTGCGAGATGCCGGTGGCCTCGTTGAGCGCCGTGACGGTCGCGCCGGGCACGACCGCGCCGGTCGAGTCAACCACCGTGCCGGTGATGCGCGACGTGCTGGTCTGGGCGGAAGCTGCGGCCGCCGCTAGTAACAGCGCGGCGAAGAGTCGGATGGTTGCGCGAAAGGGCTGCGGCATGGCGGGAACTCCTTTTTGGGTTGGGACGAGGGCGCGGGCCCGCGCGGCGTTCCTGAAATCTCCGGTGTGTGTTGCTTCTGCGTCTTGGCGGGGAACCCGCCGGGTCGCTCGAATGCGACTGAATTGGTGGGAAAGTATACGCCGCGGCCCGCGCCAGTCAAGGGAATTATCCAAAAGCTGCGCTTATCCCAATGATAAAATCTTTTAGCTTTGATTATTGACGGCGTGTTCATTAGAATACGCCACAAGTTCGCAACTGAGGGCGTTTCCGTCCTGTCGCCTTCATCAGGTTAAAAGTTCTGAGGCCCGACACGCGCCCCCGAAGCGGGGCTCCGCTCTTGCGAGAGTGCGGCCGGGCCGCGGGGTCTCTTTCCTAATTCATGCCGGGACTTATTCGACGATCCTGCGGGGCAGTTCGCGTTCGCTCTCTGCTCAGCCGTCTGTCCGCCGCGCGGCGCCCGCACGCCCTCGCGGGGGCCGCGGCGCCAGTTAAATCAGAAGCCGGAGTCTCCCACATATGAAAAAACACAGCCCGCTCTCCCTCGCCCTGTTCGTGACCCTGTCCCTCCTCCTCGGCGCCGCCGCCCGCGCGCAGGGCACCGCCTCGCGCGTGACCGGCGTCGTGCTCGACTCAAGCGGCGCGGTCGTCGAGGGGGCGACCGTCACGCTCACCAACGAGGGGACGAAGGTCTCCTACACCACCCAGACGACCTCGGCCGGGGCCTACGCCTTCGACTCGGTGCAGGTCGGCGTCTATTCGGTGACGGTCGAGAAGCAGGGCTTCCGCCGCTTCGTCTCGTCGGCCAACCAGGTCAACGTCAACCAGCCCGCGACCGTCGACGTGACGCTCGCGGCCGGCAACATCGACGAGGTCGTCAACGTCCAGGGCTCGGCCGAGCTGGTGCAGACCTCCAGCTCCGGCAACTTCGGCAACACGGTCGAGGAGCGCCCGCTCCAGGCGCTCCCCATCGTCGGCAGCCGCGGGCGCAACCCGCTCTCGTTCCTCAACTTTCAGCCGGGCGTCGTCAACGGCGCCAACTCCGGCGGCGGCGTCCACGTCCACGGCGCGCGCGACCGCGCCTTCAACTTCACGCTCGACGGCATCGACATCAACGAGACGAGCGCCGGCGGCTCGAACTTCACGCCGCTGCGGCCGAACCCCGACTCCATCACGCAGTTCCAGGTCGTGACCGGCAACTTCACGGCCGAGCTGGGCCGCTCCTCCGGCGCGCAGGTCACGCTCGTCACCAAGTCGGGCACCAACGACTTCCACGGCAACCTCTTCGACTACTACCAGACGCCGCGCTTCCAGGCCAACGAGTACCAGAACAAGATCAACACCATCCGCGCCCCCGACGGCTCGACCATCGCCGTGCCGCGCCCGCAGTTCGTCCAGCACATCTTCGGCGGCTCGGTCGGCGGCCCCATCGTCAGGAACAAGACCTTCTTCTTCACCAACCTCCAGCTCCTGCGCACCAGCCAGAGCATCTTCGTCAACCGCACGGTCTACACGGCCGACGCGCGCGCCGGCCGCTTCCGCTTCGTCCGCGGCGGCCTCAACGGCAACATCACGGCCGCCGCCCCCAACGTGCCCTCCGTGAACGGCAACGGCAACCCGCTCTTCCCCGTCTGCGCCGCCGGCGTCGCCAGCCCCTGCATCGAGACCTTCAGCGTCGTCAACAACCCGAACATCCCGCTCGCGCCCGACCCGACGACGACGGGCCTCATCGCGCAGACGCCGCTGCCGAACAACTTCGTCGTCGGCGACGGCCTCAACACCGGCGGCTTCGCCTTCAACGCCCCGCAGACCGAGCGGCAGCACGACTTCACGGCGAAGGTCGACCACACCTTCAACGAGCGCCACGCGATGTACGTCCGCTGGGCGCAGGGGCAGCAGAACACCATCTGCGACAACGCCAACGGCGGGCTCGCGCGCTTCCCCGGCCTGCCCTGCTTCGTGGACACCTTCCGCGACCCGAAGAACCTCGCCGTCAACTACCGCTGGACGCTCACGCCGACGACGGTCAACGAGCTGGTCGTCGGCTTCAACCGGTTCACCTTCAGCTTCAACAACCCGGACCCGAACGCCGACCAGAACCCGCCCATCATCCTCAACATCCCGACCGACCCGCTCAACTCGTCGCCCGCGGTCAACAACGCGCGCCGGCTGACGACCTACCAGGTCGTGGACAACATCTCGCACCAGAGGGGCGCGCACACGCTCAAGTTCGGCACCAACCTCCGCTTCCAGCGCCACTTCGACGACCGCAGCTCGGTCGCCAACTTCAACACGCGCGAGTCGGTCACGCTGGGGACGGCCGACAACGCCGTCCCCACGGCGTTCGGCACGCGCGGCACGGCCACCACCGGCATTAACCTGACCGACCGCGGCCGGCTGGAGTCCTACGTCAACGACATCCTCGGCCGCTACGGCCGCATCGTCCAGGCGTTCGTCGCCCAGGACGACACGGCGTTCGCGCCCGCCGGCACGCGCTTCCTGAACAACGCCAAGTACGACGAGTACGACTTCTTCGGGCAGGACACCTGGAAGGTGCGCCCGAACCTGACCGTGGACTACGGCCTGCGCTGGGAGATGCGCCTCAGCCCGCGCGCGAGCCAGATCATCCTGCGCCCCTCGCAGCGCGTCGCGGTCGGCGAGGCGCCCACCAACCAGATCACGTTCGAGGAGGGCAAGCTCTACGACGACTCGCTCTTCCAGCTCGCGCCGACCGTCGGCGTCGCGTGGGACCCGTTCGGCACGGGCAAGACCTCGCTGCGCGCCAACTACCGCCTGGCGTGGGACCGCACCAACACCTTCGTCTTCTCGTCCTTCATCTTCCAGAACGCGCCGGGGCTGACGCGCGGCGTCACGCTGACGGCGGGCGACCTCGCGGGCGGCTCGGCCACGGCGCTCCTGCGCAACGGCCTGCCGGCCCTCAACGCCAACGACCGCACGCCGCTCCAGTTCCGCACGCCGCCGCCCTACGAGCTGGGCAGCACCAACGTCGTGGACCCCGACCTCGTCTACCCGCGCACGCACCAGTACGGCGTCAGCTTCCAGCGCGAGGTCGGCTGGAACTCGGTCGTCGAGGTCAACTACATCGGCCGGCTCGGGCGCAAGCTCTTCGGCGCCTACGACGCCAACCAGGTGGACATCTTCAACAACGGGTTCCTGGACGCCTTCCGCCAGCTCCAGGGACGCTCGTCGAACACCGCCGCCATCGTCACCGACCCGAACTTCCTCATCAACCGGCTGCTCGTCAACGACTCGCGGCTCCAGAACGTCACGGTCGGGGGCGTCACGCGCGTCGAGACCGGGGCGGAGTTCCTGATCCGCCAGTCGGTGGGCGGCAACGTCCGCCTCGCCAACGGCCAGGTCGCGACCAACATCGTGGACGCGGGCAGCGTCGCGCAGGCGGCCTTCCTCGTCACGCAGGGGACGCGCACCGTCAACGGCGTCCGCATCCCGCAGTTCCAGATCAACGGCTTCAACCCGTTCTTCTTCCAGCCGTTCCCGCAGTTCACGGGCGCGCTCAACGTCCTGGACAACGGCGACCACTCGCGCTACGACGCGCTCGAAATCCAGCTCAGCCGCCGCCTCAACGGCATCGGCTTCCAGCTCAGCTACACGCTGGCCAAGAGCATGGACACGCGCTCGTTCGACCCGGCGCTGACGCTGCTCGGCCGCTCGGCCGCCGGGACGAGCGCGACCTTCCTCTCCTCGAACACGCCCTACGACGTCCGCGACCGCGACGCCAACTACGCGCGCTCGGACTTCGACCGCCGCCACGCCTTCCAGGGCTACTTCCTCGCGGAGCTGCCCTTCGGGCGGGGGCGCGCCTACTGGAACGACCTCCACCCCGTGCTCGACCGCGTCGTCGGCGGCTGGGAGCTGGCGGGCATCATCCAGGTCTACTCGGGCCGCCCGTTCACGGTGCTGTCGGGCATCTCGGCGGTGTCGCAGGTGGTGCAGGCGCCCGCGAGCTGCAACGGCTGCTCGCCCGGCATGGGCAGCATCCAGCTCTCGTCCACCGGGCGTAACATCTTCTTCACGCCCGAGCAGCAGGCGCAGTTCTTCGCGCCCGCGGCGGGCGAGCTGGGCAACACCGGCCGGAACTTCTTCACCGGCCCGGGGCAGTTCCAGCTCGACATGACGCTCGGCAAGCGCATCCGCATCACCGAGTCCGTGAACCTCGAGCTGAGGGCCGAGGCGCAGAACATAACCAACACGCCCGCGTTCGACTTCCCGACCGCGGTCATCTCGAACGCGGCCTTCGGGCAGGTCAACGGCGCGGTCGTCAGCAGCTCGCGCAAGGTTCAGCTCGCGGCCAAGTTCAACTTCTGAGACACGCGCGGGGCGCGCGGCCGGGCCCGGGACGGGGACTTCGGCCGCGCGCCCCGCCGCCCCGCGTATGAGAAAGTTTTCGAAACGGATTGCGGCGCTCGCCGCGGCCGCCCTCGCCCTCGCGGCGTCGGCGGCCGCGCCGCGCGCCACGCGCTCGGCGCCCGAGCCGGCCTACGACCTCGTCATCACGAACGCGCGCGTCGTGGACGGCTCCGGCAACCCGTGGTTCCGCGCCGACGTGGCCGTCAGCGGCGGGCTCATCGCGCGCGTCGGGCGGGTCGCGCCGTCCGAAGGCCGGCGCGTCATAGACGCGCGCGGGCGGGTGCTCGCCCCCGGCTTCATCGACGTCCACGCGCACGTCGAGAACATCTACAACCTGCCCGACGCCGAGAACTTCGTGCGGATGGGCGTGACGACGCTCGTGACGGGCAACTGCGGCGGCTCGGCCGTGGACGTCGGCCGCTTCCTGGGCCGCATCCGCGAGACGCCGCTCGCCGTCAACCTCGCCACCCTCGTCGGCCACAACTCGGTGCGCCGCGAGGTCTTCGGCGAGCAGAACCGCCCGCCGACGCCCGACGAGCTGGAAAAGATGAAGGCGCTCGTCGAGCGGGCCATGCGCGACGGCGCGGTCGGCCTCTCGACGGGGCTCATCTACGTCCCCGGCGTCTACTCGAAGACCGACGAGGTGCTGGAACTGGCGCGCGTCGCCGCGCGCCACGGCGGCCTCTACGCGACGCACATGCGCAACGAGGGCCTGCGCGTCTCGGAGGCCATCCGCGAGAGCATCGAGATCGGCGAGAAGGCGGGGCTGCCCGTCGAAATCTCGCACTTCAAGATCAGCGCCCGGCGGGACTGGGGGCGGAGCGAGGAGACGCTGGGGCTCGTCCGCGACGCGCGGCGCCGCGGCCTCCAGGTGACGGTCGACCAGTACGCCTACACGGCCAGCTCGACCTCGCTCGACTCGCGGCTGCCCGAGTGGGTGCTCGAAGGCGGGCGCGAGGAGGGGAAGAAGCGGCTCGCGGACCCCGCGCAGCGGGCGCGCGCCGCGAAGGAGATTGAGGAGTCGCTCAAGCGCGGCGGCTTCAAAGACCTCTCCTACGCCGTCGTCGCCAGCTACCAGCCGAAGCCCGAGTACGACGGCAAGTCCGTCGCCGAGATAACGAAGCTGGCGCGCGGCAAGCGCGACCTGCGGAGCCAGATCGCGCAGGTGCTCGAGATGTACGAGGCGGGCGGCGCGGCGATGGTCTACCACTCGATGGGCGAGGACGACGTGCGCCGCATCATGCGCGAGCCGTTCACGATGGTCGCGTCGGACTCGGGCGTGCGCCGCTTCGGCGAGGGCGTGCCGCACCCGCGCGGCTACGGCAACAACGCGCGCGTGCTTGGCACCTACGTCCGCGAACTCGGGCTCATCACGCTCGAAGACGCCGTCCGCAAGATGACCTCCCTGCCGGCCCAGACCTTCGCCCTGCGCGACCGCGGGCTCGTCCGCGAGGGGATGGCCGCCGACCTCGTCGTCTTCGACGAGGCGGCCGTCTCAGACCCCTCGACCTTCGAGAAGCCGCACCAGTACGCCGCCGGCTTCTCGCACGTCGTCGTGGGCGGCGTGCCCGTCATCGAGGACGGCCGCGCGACGGGCGCGCGCCCCGGGCGGGCGCTGCGCCACGCGGCCGAGCCGGCCGGCGCCGCGCGCTGAAGGGCGCGCGCGCGGGGCAACGACCTTCTTTCGGCCGGGGCGCAACCCAGAGCGCCCCCGCCAAGTCAGACTCTATTTAACCCTGTCAGTACAGGAGAGGAACCACCGTCATGAAGAAACATTTGAGGAAGGGTTCGGGCGTCGCCGTCCTGCTCCTCGCAGCGTTTTTGTGCCTCGGCACCGCGGCCCGCGCGCAGGTGGCGGAGACCGCCGCGCAGATTCAGGGGCAGGTGACCGACGCCGCCGGCGCCGCCATCGCGGGCGCCACCGTCGTCGTCCGGAACGACGCGACGGGCGAGGAGCGCCGCGCCCAGACGAACGAGGACGGGCTCTACACCGTCGCCCAGCTCAACCCGGCCATCTACACCGTCACGGTCGAGCAGGCGGGCTTCAAGAAGCACGTCGAGTCGGGCGTCACCCTGAACGCCGCCGACCGCCGCCCGCTCAACATCGCGCTCGAAACCGGCAACGTCAGCGAGGTCGTGACCGTGACGAGCGAGACCAACGTCGTGCAGGACAGCCCGACGCAGCAGACGCTCATCTCCGGGACGCAGGTCATGGAGATACCGCTCCAGAACCGCGACTTCACCAAGCTGCTCGAGCTGGCCCCGGGCGTCAGCTCCAGCCTCGACGACGAGACCGGCTTCGGCCTCTCGAACCGCTTCGACGTCTCGGTCAACGGCATGCGCCGCAACAGCGTCAACGTCTTCGTGGACGGCGTCTCGAACACCGACGTCGGCTCGAACATCACGCTGCTCTCGACGCCGACCGTGGACTCCATCAAGGAGTTCAAGCTCCTGAGCTCGAACTACACGGCCGAGATCGGCCGCTCGGGCGGCGGCACGGTGTCGCTCGTGACGCGCGGCGGCGAGAACGACTTCCACGGCTCGATCTACGACTTCGCGCGCAACGACCGCTTCAACGCCAACACCTTCTTCAACAACCGGCGGGGGCGCAACGCCGCCACCGGCAACCCCATCGCGCCGACGCCGCGCCTGCGCTACCACAACTTCGGCGGCACCTTCAGCGGCCCCGTCACCATCCCCAAGTTCGGCGAGGGGCCGGGCAACGCGACCTGGTCGGGCCGCGACCGGACCTTCTTCTTCTTCTCGCACGAGCAGCGGCGCATCACGCGCGGCATCACGGCGGCGACGGCCACCGTGCCCAGCCTGGCCGAGCGCGCGGGCGACTTCTCGTCCTTCCTCGGGCTGCCGCTCTTCCGCACCAACAGCGCCACGGCGCCCGCCAGCTGCACCACGCCGGGGACGGGCACCTGCACCACCAACCCCATCCTCGTCCAGGACACGAACGGCAACTCCGTCCAGGCCCGCGCCGGGATGATTTTCCGCCCGACCGACAACCGCGCCTACGCCGGCAACGTCATCCCGACCGCGGAGATCGACCCGCGCTCGCTCGCCATCCTCCAGGCGTTCCCGCTGCCGAACACCGGCACCAACCAGTTCATCCACACGCCGGTGACGGCGCTCAAGACGCGGCAGGAGTCGGTGCGCATCGACCACAACATCAACGACGACCACCGGCTCTTCGGGCGCTACACGCACGACCTCAACCTGACGCGCGAGCCGACGGGGCTCTTCACCACCAACGCCGTGCCCAACTTCGGCACGACCGACACGCGCATTCCGGGGCAGACCTTCGTCGTCTCGCTGACGAGCGTGCTCTCGCCCTCGCTCGTCAACGAGGCGACCTACAACTTCTCGGCCAACCTCATCGGCTCGCAGGTCGTGGGCCGGAGCTTCGAGTCGGACTTCCCCAGCCTCTCCACCATCCCCGAGGTCTACCCCGAGAACAACGCCGCGGTCATCCCCCGCATCACGTTCTCCAGCGCCCACTCCAACCTGAACTCGCTCCAGGGCTTCAACATCAAGTACCGGAATAACGTCGCCCGCGACACCGTCACCTGGACGAACGGCAACCACACGTTCAAGTTCGGCGGCGAGATGTCGTGGGAGGGCAAGGACGAGAACGCCAACAACGTCACGCAGGGCAGCTTCCTCTTCTCGGGGACGCGCACGCGCGGCAACTCCACCTTCAACGGCGTCAACTTCTCGCTGGCGCAGACGGCGGGGACGGCCCTCTCCTTCGCCGACTTCCTCCTCGGGCGCGCCGACACCTACACCGAGGACCAGTTCGACGTGACGGTCAACCTGCGCTTCGGCCGGCGCGAGTTCTTCGCGCAGGACACCTGGAAGCTGCGGCCCAACCTGACGCTCGACCTCGGCGTGCGCTACCAGTTCTTCGTCCCCGTGACCGACGTGAACAACGTGCTGACCTCGTTCGACCCGTCGCTCTACCAGCGCTCGGCCGCCCCGGCCTGCGTCACCGCCGCCTGCGCGACGTTCGTGCGCGGCACGGGCAACGAGCTGAACGGCATCGTCCGGGCGGGCGTCAACTCGCCCTTCGGCCGCGCCGTCTACCGCTCGGACAAGAACAACTTCAGCCCGCGCGTCGGCATCGCCTGGGACCCGTTCAAGAAGGGCGAGACGGTCATCCGCGCCGGCTACGGCCTCTACTACGACCAGCCGCTCGTCGGCATCTTCGAGCAGAACTCGTTCGTCAATCCGCCGTTCAACAACCAGGCGTCGTTCACCAGCGCGGGCATCACGTTCTCGAACCCGACCGGCGGCGCGGCGCTCAACGCCCTGCCCAACCGCTCGCTCATCGCCACGGCGCCCGACTTCACCACGCCGATCATCCAGCAGTGGTCGCTCGGCGTGCAGCACTCGCTCTTCCGCAACGCGGTCGGCGAGATTTCCTACGTCGGGACGAAGGGCGACCACCTGATCCGGCCCGTCAACATCAACTTCCCGAACGTGGCCGCCGTGAACGCCGTCGGGCTGGCGAACGCCAACACGGTGCGCCCCTTCCTCGGCTACTCGACCATCAACTACCGCGAGACGAGCGGCAAGTCGCGCTACCACGGCCTGCTCTCCTCGCTCAGCTACCGCTTCGCCACCGGCGTCTCGCTGACGGCGAGCTACACCTTCAGCAAGAACCTGACGGACGCGACGAACGACCGCGACGCCGTCGACATCCCGCAGAACCCGCTCGACTACCGGCCGGAGTACGCCGAGGCGCGCACCTCGCGCCCGCACATCTTCTCCGCCAGCTACGTCTACGAGCTGCCGTGGTTCCGCCGCGACTCGAACGGCTTCAAGCGCGTGCTGCTCGGCGGCTGGCAGTTCGCCGGCATCACCGACATCACGTCGGGCCAGCCCGTGGCGCGCGTGCTGACGGTGACGACCGTCCCGGCCACCGCCATCGCGGGCTACTACGCCAACCTCGTCTCCGACCCGAACGCCGGGAAGGCCGGGACGATTGACCCGGTGACGGGCCTGCCCTTCATCTTCGACCCGGGCGCCTTCGCCGCCCCCGCGCCCGGCACCTACGGCAACGCGCCGCGCTCGTTCTCGCGCCTCTTCGGCCGCAACCAGACGAACTTCACCCTGACGAAGAACATCTACTTCGACAAGGAGCAGGGCGTCCGGCTGCAACTGCGCGCCGAGGCGTTCAACGTCTTCAACCACACCCAGTTCACGGGCGTCCAGACCGTGCTCGGGACGGCCGACTTCGGCCGCCCGACGGGCACGCGCCTGCCGCGCGAGTTCCAGTTCGGCGCCAAGCTCTCCTTCTAGCGCCGGGCCCCCCGACGTCACCCGACCCGCGTGCCCGCCGGGCCCTTCGAGGGTTCGGCGGGCACGCGGACTTTAAGAGGCGGACACGCGAAACGTCATGGACGAAAAGGACACGGGCGGGCCGCTGCTGCTCGCGGGCGCGCGCCTCGTACTGCCCGGCGAGGTTTTGGAGGGGGAGTCGCTGCTCGTCGAGGGCGGGAGGATAGCCCGCGTCGGCGGGGGCGCGACCGCCGGCGCGCGCGTCCTGGAACTCGGCGGGCTGACCGTCTACCCGGGCTTCGTGGACGTGCACATCCACGGCGCGGTCGGCGTGGACACGCTGGAGGCCGGGGCCGAAGACCTGAGCCGCGTCGCGCGCTACCTCGCGGGCGAGGGCGTCACCGCCTGGCTCCCGACGCTCGTCCCCGCGCCGGTCGAAGACTACGCCCGCGCGGTCGCGGCCGTCGAAGAACTCATGCGCGGGCAGGACGACGCCGCCTCGCCGCCGGCCGCGCGGGCTTTGGGCGTCCACTACGAAGGCCCGTTCGTCAACGAGCGGCAGTGCGGAGCGCTGCGCACGGCCTACTTCCGCGACTTCGCCGGGGGGACCGAGCTGGACGACCTGCCGACCCTCGACGCCGTGGGCGCGGCGCACATGATAACGCTGGCGCCGGAGGTCGAGGGCGGCGTCAATCTGGTGGGCGAGCTCGCGCGCCGCGGCTGGGTCGTCTCCGTCGGCCACACCCGCGCCGCCGTCGAGACGCTTGAGCGGGCGCGCGCGGCCGGCGCCCGCCACATGACGCACTTCCTCAACGCCATGTCGCCGCTCCACCACCGCGAGCCCGGCCCCGTCGGCTGGGGGCTCCTTCAGGACGACGTGACGGTGGACGTCATCGCCGACGGCGTCCACAGCGACCCGCTCGTGCTCCGCCTCGTCCTGCGCTGCAAGACTCCCGGGCGCGTCACGCTCATCAGCGACGCGGTCGCGCCCGCGGGCCTCGGCGACGGCGAGTACCGCGTCTGGGGCGAGACCATCACGGTCGAGGCCGGCCGCACGCGCAACGAGCGCGGGAGCATCGCCGGCTCGGTCATCTCCATGCTCGACGCCGTCCGCACCGCCCTCTCCCTCGGCCTCTCCGAGACGGACGCGGCGCGCGTCGCCTCGCTCAACCCCGCGCGGCTCCTCGGCGCGGACTCCTCCTGCGGCTCGCTGGAGGAAGGGAAGCGCGCCGACCTCACCGCCCTCGACGCCTCGGGCCGCGCCCGGCTCACCCTCGTCGGCGGCCGCGTCGCGCACGACAGCAGACAGTAGACGGTAGAAAGACCGAAGGCGGCGCCTCCCGGCCATCGGCCGGGAGGCGCCGCCTTTTTTACCGGCCGACTACTGTTTTCTGTCCGTCACCTCGGCGTCGCGGCGGCGGTCTTTGAGGACGCGGGCGCGTTCGAACTCGCGGCGGGCCTCGTCCTTGCGGCCGGCGAGGGCGAGCGCGCGGCCGAGCTGGTAGTGGCCTTCGGAGACCTCGTCCCTGAGCTTGACGGCCGCGGCGAGTTCTTCCACGGCGCGCGGGGCGTCGCCCGCCCGCATGAGCGCGCGGCCGAGCGAGAACCGCGTGTCGAACTCCGCCGGGTAGGCGCGCGCCGCCTGTTCGAGCAGCGGGAGCGCGCGCCGGGCCTCGCCGCGCGTCAGGTAGAGGTCGCCGAGCGTGAAGGCCGCGCGCGCGTCCGCGGGGTCGCGCCGCAGCACCTCCGCCAGCACCGGCTCCGCCTCGTCGTAGCGGTAGAGCTGCCAGTAGAGGTAGCCGAGCGCGTAACGCCGCCGGTTCGACCCGGGGTCGAGCCTGACCGCGCGCTCGTAAGCGTCCGCCGCCTCGGGCGTCCGCCGCGCGCCGTCGAGCGCGTCGCCGTACATGGCCCACAGCTCGGCCGTCTCGCCCCCGAGGTCGAGCCGCCTGCGCAGCACGGTCACCGCCTCGTAGTAGCGCCGCTGCCGCATGAAGGAGCGCGCGGCCAGCTCCAGCAGCGCGGCGTCGCGCGGCTCGCGCGCGAGCAGTTGCGCTATCTCGCGGCTCGCCTCGCGGTAACGCTCCGCGCCGACGAGCGCGACGGCGAGCGCGCGGCGCGCGGCCTCGTTCCCGGGTTCGAGCGCGAGCGCGCGGCGCAAGGGTGCCACGGCCGCCTCCGCCTCGCCGCCGCGGACGAGCGCGAGCCCGAGGTTGAAGTGCGCGCCCGCGAGCCGCGGGTCGAGCGAGATGGCGCGCGTCCAGGCCGCGATGGCCTCGGCGCGGCGCTCCCGTCGGCTGCGCGCCGCGCCCAGGTTCACCCACGCGCGCGCGTCCTCCGGCGCGAGGCCCACGACCTCCTCCCACGCGCCCTCGGCCCCGGCCCAGTCGCCCGCCGCCTCGCGCGCCTTCGCCGCCTCGTAGAGCGCGCGCACGCGCTCGACCATCTGCGCCTCGCCCGCGCCCGCCTGCGCCGTGACGGCGGGGACGGGCGCCGCGAACAGGAGCAGCGCGGCCGCGCAAGCCTTGAAGGTTGAGAGCAGGGCGCGTGTCTTCATCGTCTTCTTAACGCGCGTCGTGCCGGTCGTCGTAGAGGCCGGCGCGGCGGTACGATTCGTCGAGCAGCTCGACGGGGTGGACGACGCGCAGGCGCAGGCCGGCGAGCCGGGCGCCCGCGCCGAGCTGCATGTGGCAGCCGGGGTTCCCCGTGGCGAGGACTTCGGCGCCCGTCTCGCGCACGCGCGCGAGCTTGTCGGCGAGCACGCGCGAGGAGAGTTCCGTCTCAAGCAGGTTGTAGACGCCCGCGCCGCCGCAGCAGACGTCCGAGCCTTCGAGCGGCACGAGCCGCGCGCCGCCGGCCGCGCCGAGCACGCGCAGGGGCTCGGTCTGCGCCCTCTGCCCGTGCAGCAGGTGGCACGAGGCGTCGTAGGTCACGGCCGTCTCTCCGAGTCCCGCGCCCGCGCGCCTGACACCCGTGGCCGCGAGCTGCTGGCTCACGTCGCGGACGCGCGAGCTGAAGTCGCGCGCGCGCGCGGCGTACCCGGCGTCTCCTTCGAGCAGGTGCCCGTAGGTGGCGAGCATCGCGCCGCACCCGCCGGCGTTGGTGACGACGGCGGCATGCCCCTCATCCTCGAACGCCTCGACGTTGAGCCGCGCGAGGCGGCGCGCGCCGTCGAGGTCGCCCGCGTGTGCGTGCAGCGCCCCGCAGCAGACCTGCCCGCGCGGCGAGCGCGCCGCGCAGCCGTTGGCCGCCAGCACGCGCGCCGTCGCCCGGTTGACGCGCGCGAACAGCCCCTCCGTCACGCACCCCTCGAACAGCAGCGCCGCCGACTTCTCCGCCGGAGCCCCCGAGCCGGACGCGCCGGATGCATCGGCGTCTTTCAAATTCACTTTCGCGTCGCCGCCGTCCGCGCTCGAACGCGCGGGGCGCGAGCTGTCGAGCAGCGCGAGCGCAAGCTCCGCACGCGCGGGGAGAAGACGGGTCAGCTTCGACGCAAGCAGGAGGTGCGGCAGGCGCGAGTCGCGCAGCAGGCGCGCGAGCCCGAAGGCGAGGCGCAGCCGCGCCGGGCGCGACCACACGTGGCGGAGCGCGAGCCGCAGCGCGCGCGACGTCCACCCTTTCTTACTGCCGCCCGCGGCGATGTCCGCGCGCGCGGCTTCGAGCAGTTGGCCGTACTCGACGCCGGCCGGGCACGCGCTCTCGCACGCGCGGCAGCCGAGGCAGCGGTCTATGTGGCGCTCGAAGGTCCGCGACTCCAGACGCAGACGCTCCTCGCCGACCGCGCGCATCAGGTAGAGGCGTCCGCGCGGGCTGTCGTTCTCGTCGCCCGTGTGGACGTAGGTCGGGCACGCCTCAAGGCACAGGCCGCAGTGGACGCACGCGAGCAGCTTCGGCCCCTCGGCCGCCAGCGCCCCCGCGAGTTGTGTCGGGTGTTCGTGCATCGGGTCGGCCCTCACCTCCTCGCGCGCGGCGGGTCGAAGCGGCCCGGCGAGAAGGTGTCCGCCGGGTCGAGCTGCCCCTTCACACGCTTCATCAGCAGGGCGGCCGAGTCGGTCAGCCCCCACACGTCGAGTTCGCGCTTGAGCGGCGCCGGCGCGCTCTCGACGACGAGCGAGCCGCCCGCCGCCCGCGCCGCGTCGCGCGCACTGTCGATGGAGTAGAGCGAGACGTCAACGGTCGCGCGCCTCGCCGCCTCGCGCTCGCCACGCCCGGGCGTGAAGACGCGCAGGCGGCCGTCGCCCGCGCCCGCGTGCCAGACCGGCCCGTGCCCGCCGAGTCGTTCGAACAGCCCCCTGAGCGCGGAGGGGAGGACGCCCGCGCGCCAGACGGTTCGCCCCTTGTCGCGCGCCGTCACCTTCGAGAGCCGCGCCCAGAGGCCGCCGTCATCCTCTACGCGCCCGGCGGCGCCGGCCCCCGCCGACTTCTCAAACAACTCGGCGGCGCGCGCGAGTTGATACTCGACCGCCGCCTCGGCGCCCGCGAAGCGCGCGAGCAGGGCGTGGCGGTCGCCCCCGCGTTCCAGCCCGACCGCGCCGGCCATCTGCGGCGACAGAAGCTCGACCGCGACGGGCAGGAGTTGCGAGGTCGTGAGTGCGCGCGCCGCCTCGAACAGTCGGCCGAGGTCTGCGGAGCGCGCGACGAGCGTGGCCTCGCGGCGCGGTCGCGGGCGCAGGCGGAAGGTGACTTCGAGGATGACGCCGAGCGTGCCGTGGCTGCCCGTGAAGAGTTTGCAGAGGTCGTAGCCGGCGACGTTCTTGACGACGCGCCCGCCCGCGCGTATGAGCCGGCCGCCCGCGAGCGCCACCTTCATCCCGAGCACGTGCGAGCGCGGCGCGCCGTAGCCGTATCCTTGCGCCCCGGCCGTGCCCGTCGCCACCACGCCGCCGAGCGTCGCGCCCCCCGCGCCCGGCGGGTCGAGCGGGAGCCACTGGCCCGCGCGCCCGACCTTTTGGTTAAAGTCCGAGAGCGTCATCCCGGCCCCGGCCGTCGCCACGAGGTCGGCCGGCTCGTGCTCGACGAGGCTCGCCAGCCGCGTCGTCTTCAGAATCACGCCCGCGCGGCGCAAAGGCCGGCCGGCTTCGAGCCAGCCCCCGGCGCCGGCCGGGACGACCGCCCAACTTTCCGCCTCCGCCAGCCGCAAGACCTCGCACACCTCCTCGGCCGACCCCGGCTCGACCACGACGGACGCGCCGTCGACCGCCGTCGCTTCCCGAACGTGCCCGGCCCCCACGACGGACGCGAGCGCTTCGGCCGGATTCAAGTCCCCGCGCGCGCGCCTCGTCTCGTCACGCGCGGCCGCGGGAACGGACGGGGTGCGTTCGGACGTTGACCCGGCGGCACTCCCGACACTGCCGTCCACGGTGGCGACGGCGCGCGCCTCGCCGCAGCCTTTGGGCGCGGGGATAATCTTGCCGGGGTTGCACAGGCCAGTCGGGTCGAAGGCGGCGCGCACCCTTAGCATCGCGCCCATGTCCTCCTCCGAGAAGACGAGCGGCAGGTACTCGCTCTTGTCGAGCCCGACGCCGTGCTCGCCCGTGATGGTGCCGCCGGCGCGCACGCACGTCTCCATGATTTCGCGTCCGGCCTCGTGGACGCGCGCGACCTGTTCGGCGTCGCGCGCGTCGAAGCAGACGAGCGGGTGGAGGTTGCCGTCGCCCGCGTGGAAGACGTTGGCGACGCGCAACCGATGGCGCGCGCCTATCCGGTAGGTCGCGGCCAGCACTTCCGGCAGGCGCGAGCGCGGGACGACCGCGTCCTGAATCAGTATGTCGGGCGTGATGCGACCCATCGCGCCGAACGCGCCCTTGCGCGCCGCCCACAGGCGCTTGCGCTCCGCCTCGTCCGCGGCCAGACGCACGCCGCGCGCGCCGTTGGCCTCAAGGATGGCGCGCACGCGCCCGACCTCCTCGTCTATCCCCGCTTCGAGCCCGTCCAGCTCGACGAGCAGCGCGGCCTCCGCGTCCGTCGGCATCCCCGCGGCGAAGACGCTCGCCTCGACGGCGCGGATGGTGGCGCCGTCAACCATCTCCAGGCCCGCGGGCGTGATGCCCTCGGCGATGACGGCCGAGACGGCGCGGCTCGCGTCGTCTATGTTCGTGAAGTCCGCGAGCAGCGTCCGCACCGACGGCGCGACCGGCGTCAGCCGCACGGTCGCCTCCGTGACGACGCCGAACGTGCCCTCGCTGCCGACGAAGACGCCGAGCAGGTCGTAGCCCGGCGCCTCGGCGCCCGCGCCGCCTAAGTTCACCACGCGCCCGTCCACGAGCACGACGCGCGCGCCGAGGACGTGGTCGGTCGTCGTGCCGTACTTCAGACAGTGGATGCCGCCCGCGTTCTCGCCGACGTTGCCGCCGACGGTACACGACCCCTGGCTCGAAGGGTCGGGCACGTAGTAGAGGCCGTGGCGCGCGACGGCGCGCGAGACGTGCGCGTTGACGACGCCCGCCTCGACCACGGCCAGGCGGTTCTCGGCGTCGACCTTCAGCACGCGCCGCATGCGTGACAGCTCGACGCAGACGCCGCCGCCCACGGCGAGCGCGCCGCCCGAGAGCCCCGTCCCCGCGCCGCGCGGCACGACGGCCACGCCCGCGCCCGAGAGCAGACGCATCACCGCCGCGACCTCCTCGGTCGAGACGGGGAAGACGACCGCGCGCGGCCTGTGCCGGTAGTGCGTCAGCCCGTCGCACTCGTAGACCAGCAGCTCCTCCGGCTCGGAGATGACCTGCCCGGGCCCGAGCAGCGAGCGCAAGTTTTTGACGAGTGTGTCCACGGGCGGCGTCTATCAGTGTGCTGGAAAATTCTTGCCGGAAGGCGACGACGCAATGATACACTACGCCTCCGTCGCTTTAATAACTGCACACGGCCGGAACCCTTTCACAGCCCAGAGGACGCCCAGAAGATGAGAGCAATTCTCGCCTCCGCTCTTCTCGTTTGTCTCATGTCAGCCCACACCCCCAACGCCCCCGACGCGCCGAAGTTCGAGGCCGACCTCGTCGTCGTCAACGCGCGCGTACGGACGATGGACGCCGGGAGGCCGGAGGCCGAGGCCGTCGCCGTCTACGGCAACCGCGTCGCGGCCGTGGGCACGAACGCCGAGGTGCGGGCGCTGGCGGGGCCGAAGACGCGCGTGGTCGACGCGAAGGGCGCGCTGGTGCTGCCGGGCTTCAACGACGCGCACGTGCACTTCCTGTCGGGCGGGTTCCAGTTGTCGAGCGTCGATTTGCGCGACGCGGCGACGCCGCGGGAGTTCGCGGAGCGCATCCGTCGCTTCTCGGAGAAGCTGCCGAAGGGGCGCTGGATTACGGGCGGCGACTGGGACCACGAGCGCTGGCCGAACGTTAACGGGGCCGCGCCGCTGCCGACGAAGGAGTTGATTGACGCGTTCACGCCCGACCGGCCGGTCTTCGTCAACCGGCTCGACGGCCACATGGCGCTCGCCAACAGCTACACGCTCAGGCTGGCGGGCGTCACGCGCGACACGCCCGACCCGCCCGGCGGGCTCATCGTGCGCGACCCCGCGACGGGCGAGCCGACCGGCGTGCTCAAGGACGCGGCGCAGAGCTACGTCTGGAAGGTGGCGCCCGAGGCGAGCTTCGAGGAGAAGCTGGACGCGGCGCGGGCGGCGACCGCGCACGCCGCCGCGCACGGCGTGACGAGCGTGCAGGACATGTCGGCCGGGACGGACGTGGGCGTCTACCAGACCTTGCTCGAACGCGGCGAGTTGAAGACGCGCGTCTACGCCGTCTCGCCGCTCTCGGACTGGGAGCGGCTGGGGCGCGTCGGCGTGCGCCGCGCCTTCGGGGGCGACATGCTGCGCATCGGCGGGCTGAAGGCGTTCGCCGACGGCAGCCTCGGCTCGACCACGGCGCTCTTCTTCGAGCCCTACCTCGACGCGCCCGACACCTCGGGCCTGCCCGGCGACGAGATGTTCCCCGAGGGCGCCATGCTCAGGCGCGTCGAGGGCGCGGACGCGGCCGGGCTTCAGGTGATGATTCACGCCATCGGCGACAAGGCCAACGACTCCGTCCTGACCATCTTCGAGCAGGTGGAGAAGAAGAACGGCAAGCGCGACCGCCGCTTCCGCGTCGAGCACGCGCAGCACCTCCGGCCGCAGGAGGTGGCGCGTTTCGCGCGCGGCCGCGTCGTCGCCTCGATGCAGCCTTACCACTGCATTGACGACGGCCGCTGGGCCGAGAAGCGCATCGGCCGCGAGCGCGCAAAGGGGACGTACGCCTTCCGCTCGCTCTTGGACGCGGGCGCGGTGCTCGCCTTCGGCTCCGACTGGTCGGTCGCGCCGCTCGACCCCGTCATGGGCATCTACGCGGCCGTGACGCGCCGCACGCTCGACGGCAAGAACCCCGGCGGCTGGGTGCCCGAGCAGAAGATAACGGTCGAGGAGGCCGTGCGCGCCTACACCGTCGGCTCGGCCTACGCGGAGTTCGCCGACGGCGTGAAGGGGACGCTCGCGCCCGGCAAGCTCGCCGACCTCGTCATCCTCACCGAAGACATCTTCAGAATCGAACCCGCCGCCATCGAGCGCGTGCGCGTGCGGATGACAGTCGTGGACGGCCGGGTCGTTTACGAGAAAGAGCCGTTAACCGTGAACCGTAAACCGTGACGAGTAAAAGCCTGTCTTTTCTCGTCACGGTTCACGGTTCACGGCTCACGGCTTTCCGGAGGAAAGCGTTGGAGTTTACGGTCGTCGAGGGCTTGCGCACGGTCAGGTTCGACCTCGTCTTCTCGCTGGCGCTGGCGGCGCTGGCGCTCGCGGCGGGGTACTTCGTGCAGAGGCGCGTGCCGTTCCTCTCAAGGGCGAACATCCCGGCGGCGGCGGTGGGCGGGCTGCTCTTCGCGGGGCTCGTCTTCGCGCTGCGGGCGCGTGGCGTCCTCGGCGTTTCGCTCAACACCAGTTTGCGCGCGCCGCTCCAGACCGTCTTCTTCACGACCATCGGCCTGAGCGCGACGCTGGGGCTGCTGCGCGCGGGCGGCTGGCGGATGGGCTTCTTCTGGCTGCTGGCGACGCTGACGGCCGTGGTGCAGAACGCCGTGGGGATGGCGCTGGCGGTCGCGCTGGGCGCGCCCGCGCTGCTCGGCGTCATCTGCGGCGCGCTGACGCTGACGGGCGGGCCTGCCACGGGGCAGGCGTGGGAGGCGAAGTTCACGGAGCTGGGCGTGGCCGGCGCCGGCTCGCTCATCATCGCGTCGGCGCTCTTCGGCATCTTCGTCTCAAGCCTCGTCGGCAACCCCGTGGCGACGGCGCTGATACGCCGGCTGCGGCTCGCGCCCGAACGGGAGAAGGGCGCGCCGCGCGCCGTGGAGGATGAGTTCTGGGCGCTCAGCCCGACGGTCGCGCCGGACGAGGAAGGGGGGCGGCCCCACGAGGAAGCGTCGGACGCGGCCGGGCCGGCGCTCGACGCAGGGGTGCTGCTCCACAACCTGCTTTTGATTCTCGTCGTGATGGGCGTGGGCGCGGTGCTGAGCCTGCTGGTGAGGAGCCCGGGCTTCACGCTGCCGGACTACATCGGGGCGATGGTCGTCGCGGCCGTGGTGCGCAACGTGGACGAACGGGCCGGCTGGTTCCGCGTGGACGCGCGCGCCGTCGGCGTCATCGCGGGCGTGTCGCTGGCGCTCTTCCTCGTCCTCGCGCTGATGAGTCTGGAGCTGTGGAAGATTGCGGGGCTGGCGCTGCCGATGCTCGTCATCCTGTGCGTGCAGGTCGTGGTGACGGTGGCCTACGCGCTGCTGGTGACGTTCGTGCTGACGGGGCGCGACTACGAGGCGGCGGTGACGGCGAGCGGGCACATCGGCTTCGGGCTCGGCATCACGGCCAACGCCGTCGCCAACATGGAGGCGCTGACCGAGCGCTTCCGGCCCGCGCCGCGCAGCTTCCTCGTCGTGCCCGTCGTCGGCGCCTTCTTCATAGACTTCTCGAACGCGCTCGTCATCGGCCTCTTCGTCAACCTCTACGCCAACTACGCGCGCTGAAGCGCGGCTCCAAAACCCGATGAGAAGACAAATCAGAAACAGCCTCCTCGCCGTGCTCGCGCTCGGCCTGCTCGCCAACGCCGGCGCGAAGCCGCGGACGAAACAGTCGCCGCCGCCGCAGGCGCAGGCATCGCCGCGGCTGCAAAAGATCGTGGACGACGCGGCGCGCGCGGCGCTCGAACGCTTTAAAGAGAAGGGGCTCGCGGAGAAGAACCTCGCGGTGACGCTCATCGACCTGACCGACCCGGCGCGTCCCGAGCAGGCGAGCTTCCGCGGCGCGGAGCCCATCTACCCGGCGAGCGTGGTCAAGCTGTTCTACCTCGCGGCGGCGCACCGCTGGCTGGAGGACGGGCGGCTGAAGGAGTCGGAGGAGTTCGCGCGGGCCCTGCGCGACATGATAGTCGAGTCGTCGAACGACGCGACGCATTACGTGCTCGACTCGCTGACGGGCGTCTCGAACGGCGCGGAGCTTTCGCCCGCGGAGCTGGAGAAGTGGGGCGAGCGGCGCAACGCCGTCAACCGCTACTTCGCCTCGCTCGGCTACCGCGTGGGCGCGGGCGGCATCAACGTCAACCAGAAGCCCTGGTGCGAGGGGCCGTACGGGCGCGAGCGGCAGTTCCTCGGGCCGAAGTTCGAGAACCGCAACAAGCTCACGACCGACGCCACCGCGCGGCTGCTCGCCGACATCGCCGCCGGGCGCGCCGTCAGCCCCGAGCGCAGCCGCCGGATGCTGGAACTGCTCAAGCGCGACTTCACGGGCAAGTCGGACGACCCCGAAGACCAGGCGCACGGCTACACGGGCATCGCCCTCGAACCGGGCGCGCGCCTCTGGTCGAAGGCCGGCTGGACGAGCACCGCCCGCCACGACGCCGCCTACCTTGAGCTTCCCGGCGGCCGCCGCCTCGTCCTCGTCACCTTCACCACCGACGTCGCCAAAGAGCGCGACATCATCCCCGCCGTCGCGCGCGAAGTGATAAACGCCTTGAAGACCCGTGAACCGTAAACCGTGAACCGTGACGAGAAGAATCCGTCTTCTTCTCGTCACGGTTCACGGTTTACGGTTCACGGCTTTTAAGATTTTTGAGCCATGACGAGGGACTTCGTCCAGCCGATGGGCTCGAAGGGGGCGAAGCGGTGGTGTTCGATGACGCGGAAGAAGCGGCGCGTGTTCTCCTCCACTTCCCGCGGCGGGTGCGCCTTGAAGCTGAACATGACTTCGAGCAGCAGCGTGAGCGGCGAGGGCCGGACGGGGACGAAGAAGAGCAGCCCGCCGGGCGCGAGCACGCGCGCCATCTCCTGAAGCCCCTCGCGCAAGGGCAGGTATTCGAGCACGCCGCTCGTCATCACGAAGTCGAAGGTCTCGTCGGCGAAGGGGAGCCGGAGCGCGTCGGCCTGCGCGAAGGTGACGGGGCGGCGCGGGGCCGGCCGCAGCTTCTGCGCCGCGCGCCGCGCCGTGTCGAGCGAGCGCACCGAGAGGTCTATGGAGGCGATGTCGGCGGGCCGGCGGTGCGCGCGCAGGAAGGCGAGCGTGAGCAGGCCCGTCCCGCAGCCCGCGTCGAGGACGCGGGCGCCCGCCGCGAGCGGCAGGGGGTTCTCGCGCAGGTAGCGCTCGACCGAGCGGCCGTAGCCGTTGACCCGGAACATCAGGTCGTACAGGTTCGTGAAGCGGTCGTAGATCGAGACCGGGTCGTCGGGCAGCCGCGTGGTCGTCGCCTCTCGGTGGCTCATTCTCCTCCTCGGGTCTCGGTCTGAAATTACGTCGAACTGCGGGGGCGCCGTGCACGACCACTCTGCCTGTGGCGGGTGCGCAAAAGGTAACACAACTGTGCGGTTTTTATAAGCTTCGGGCGCCCCCGGCCGGTTTCGTCTGCGGCGGCGGCAGGTGTTACCATTGTGCCGGCCGCCGGCCCCGAACAGGCCGCGCGCCCGGGTCTACAAATATTTCTCGGACGGTGCCTTCACGAATGAGCCGGAACCCCAAAGAGTCGAAAAGCTCGCTCCCCTTCGTCATCATCGGCGGCGTGCTCGTCGCCGTCATCGCCGCGGTCGTCCTGATGTCGCGCACGGGCGGCACGAACACGCCCCCGGCCACGTCGAACAGCTCCAACGCCGCCGCCCCCCGGCAGACGACCGCGCCGCAGCCCGGCGCGCCCAACCCTTGGGCGAAGGGCGGCGGCGGCGCGAAGGTGACGCTCGAAGAGTTCAGCGACTTCCAGTGCCCGGCCTGCGGCAGCCTGGAGCCGGGGCTGCGCCGCGTGTCGAAGGACTACGGCGACCGCGTCCGCCTCATCTTCCGCAACTTCCCGCTCGCCATGCACAAGTACGCCTTCCAGGCGTCGCGCGCGGCCGAGGCCGCCGGGCAGCAGGGCAAGTTCTGGGAGATGCACGACATGCTCTACGACAACCAGAAGGAGTGGAGCGACTCGATGGAGCCGCGCGTGCAGTTCGACGCCTACGCGACCCGGCTCGGGCTCGACGTGCAGCGGTTCAAGGCGGACATGGAGCGGCAGGATTTGGCCGAACGGGTCAAGGCCGACTACGCGCGCGGCCTCTCGCTGGGCGTGAAGGGGACGCCGACCGTCTACCTCAACGGGCGCGAGCTGGTGCCGGGCCAACTCGTCACGGAGGAGATACTCCGCCGCGAGATAGACGCTGCGCTCGGCTCGACGGGCAAGTGACGTCTCTGACTTAGCCGGCCGGCTTGACGGACGCGAGATGAGCGCCACGGAGATTCAGGAGAGGTCGGAGGCGGGGCGGGCCTGGGACTGGCTCGTCGCGCTCGTCGCGCTCGTCGGGCTGGCCGACGCGTCTTACCTGACGGCCGAGCACCTTTCGGGCAGCAGCGTCCGCTGCATGATCGTGACGGGCTGCGACGAGGTCTTGCAGAGCAGCCACGCGACCGTCGCCGGGGGCGTGCCCGTCGCCGCCGTCGGGGCGCTGGCCTACTTCGCCGCCTTCAGCCTGGCGACGCTGGCGGCCTACGGCTACGGCGGCGCGCGGCGCCTGCTCGTGCCGCTGGTCGCCGTCATGTTCCTCGCCACGCTCTGGTTCGTCTACCTACAGGCGTTCGTCATCCGCGCCTTCTGCTTCTACTGCCTCGTCTCGGCCGCCGTCACCACGACGCTCACCCTCCTCGTCCTCGGCCGCCGGTTCCTCGGCGGGCGGAAACGCCTCTCCTGATTCTCCGCCGACTCCGGGCAAAGTAGGCTTATTTCGCGGGGGGGCGACGCAAGAAGTCCGCGCGGCGCGCGTTCCTCCTGCGTGGGAGTCCGACTTGAGGAGGGGTTCATGATGGAAAGAACGCGCAGGGTCACGGTTTTGGGTCTTCTCCTGCTGGCTTTGGCGGCGCCGGCGTCGGCGCAGGAGAATCGCGCCGCGCGGCCGCAGTACGGCGGCTTCAGCCTGGACGTGCTCGTCGGCGGCAGCCCGCTCGAAGTCCTCCACGGGCGTGGCCGCCGCTACGTCGAGGCGCGGGAGGGCGCGGAGTACGATCTGCTCGTGCGCAACCCCCTGCCCGTCCGCGTGGCCGTCGCGCTCTCGGTGGACGGCCTGAACACCATTGACGCGCGGCGCACGTCGGCGTGGGAGGCGAGCAAGTGGGTCATCGAGCCCTACGGCTCCATCCGCGTCTCGGGCTGGCAGATGAGTTCGCGCCGCGCGCGGCGCTTCTACTTCACGGACGAGCGCGACTCCTACGCCGCGCGCCTCGGCCGCGCCTCGGACCTCGGCGTCATCACCGCCGTCTTCTTCCGCGAGAGCACGCCGCGCCCCTACCCGGTCGTGCCGCCGCCCTACGACGAGCCCACACGGCCCGCCGAGCGTTCGGGCGCGGGCGACGGTGAAGACGTGCGGTCGCGGAGCGAGGCGCCGAAGTCGAGCGGGTCGGCCGGCGCGACCGCCGTCCGGCCGCGCGACGGCGAGCGGAACGCGGCCACGGGCATCGGCCGCTCGGTCGAGCACGACGTCGAGTGGGTTCAGATGCGGCTCGAACGCTCGCCGGCCGCGGAGTTCACCGTGCGCTACGAGTATCACGACGCGCTCGTGCGTCTCGGCCTGCTGCCGCGCCCGTGGCGCGACGACGGCGCGCTCCGCCGCCGCGAGCGCTCGCGCGGCTTCGAGGAGCCCGGCTACAGCCCGGAGCCGCCGCGCTAGTCCCGCGGGAAACTTCCGGAACGGGGGCCTCGCGTCAGCGTCTAAAGGGACGAACCCGCCGCGAACGGAGAGAGCGAAATGGCAAAGTTTACGAGTCCGCTCGACGAGGTGAGGGTGGCGGCGCCGTGCCCGGCCGACTGGGGGAAGATGGTCGGCGACGAGCGCGTGCGCTACTGCGACCGTTGCAGCCTGCACGTCTACAACCTTTCGGGGATGAGCCGGCGCGAGGCCGAGGCGCTCGTCACCAACGCGGAGGGTCGCCTGTGCGTCCGCTTCTACCGGCGCGCGGACGGGACGATTCTGACGCGCAACTGCCCGGTCGGCCTGAGCGCGCTCAGGCGCCGCGCCGCGCGCGTCGCGGGCTCGGTGCTGTCGGCCGCGCTGGGCTTCTTCGCGGGGCTCGGGCTCGACTTCGGTCTGGGCCGCCCCGCGCCGCGGCACGTCATGGGCGCGATGGCCGCGCCCGCCGCCCGCAGTTATTCGCCGTCGGGCGGCGATTCGACGGAGGCGCCCGCCCCCGCGACTCCCGCGTTTACGGGCGTGATGGCGGCGCCGCTGCCGAACGTTACGGAGGTGCGGGGCAGGCTGGCGCGGGTGCCGAAAGGCGCCCGGAGTGACGCCATCGTCGCGTACGGGACGGCGCACGGGCGCCGTCAGAGGTGACGCGGTCGCGTAAGATGACGTGGCGAAGAAAGGCGAGGGCGGCGGCATTGATGTGCCGCCGCCCTCGCCTTTCTTCGCCGGCCGCCTGAAGCCCTCAGCGGCGCGGCTTGAGGTCGTCGGTGTAGAGAATCTTGTAGGCGCGGTAGTTGGCCATCACGCGGTTGACGTAGTCCTTCGACTCGTTGAAGCCGACCTCGGAGGTGAAGATGCCCGGGTCTTTGTGGACGGCGCGCACGACCCAGCGCGCGGCGTTGTCCTCGCCGCCGTTGTAGGAGGCGGCGACGGCCTCGGGCAGGTCGGGGAACATCCTGAACAGCTCGCCGAGGTAGGCGGTGCCGAGGAGGATGTTCGTCTCGGGCAGGTAGAGGTCGTCCTCGCTCACGTTCTGTAGTTTGACGGAGGGCGCGTACTTCGCCGCCTGGTCGGGCGTCATCTGGAGGAGCCCGCGCGCGCCCGCCGCCGACTTGGCGCGCGGCTTGAAGCTGCTCTCCTGCTTCATGATGGAGAGCACGAAACGCGGGTCGAGCTTCTGCTGCTTCGAGGCGCGCACCAGCACCTCGCGGAACGGGGCGGGGAAGTCCGCGGCCGAGTTCCTGACCTGCGCGGCGACGCGCGCCTCGCGCGCCGCGGCCGACGCCTTCGCCGCGCCGCCCAGCTTCTGCAAACGCGCGTTCGCCATCCAGCCGTAGTACGAGCCCGCCCCGTCCGCGATGCCCTCGTAAGCCTTCACCGCCTGCTCCTTCTGCCCCGACATCTCAAGGCTGAAGGCGCGCAGGTACGCGACCTCGGGCGGCGTGGTGTTGGCGGCGCGCGGCAGGCTCATCCGGCTCAGCTCGTCGCCCGTGCGCAGCGCCGCGGGCCAGTCGCGGCGCGAGACTTCGAGCCGCAGCCGCGCGAAGAGCGCCGCCACGTCCGACGCCGTGCCCTTGAAGCGCGCGCGCGTGCGCTCGACCCACGGCAGTGCCTCGTCGGGGCGCCCGGCCTCGCGCAGCGAGTCGATGATGTTGAGGTAGGCGTTCTCGACGCGCTCGCCGTTGGGGAAGCGCTGGACGTACTCGGCGTAGCGCGCGGCGGCCTCGCCGGGGCGGTTCAGGCGGAGCAGCGTCGCCGCGACGTAGTAGAAGCCGTCGCGCCCCGCGGGCGTGGACGGGTAGGTGTCGCCGAGCTTCTGGAAGACGCCGAGCGCCTCCTCGTAGCGCCGCTCCTGAAAGAGCGTGCGGCCGATGCCGAAGTGCGCGGCGGGGACGTTGCCGTCCGTCGGGTAGCGCTCGATGAGCGCGCGCCAGTGCGAGCGCGCCTCCTCAAAGGCGCGGTTGACGTGGTAGACGGCCGCGCGCCGCATGTGCTCCGACGGCGTGAGCTGCGGCGCCGCCGCCCCGCCCGCGCGCCCCGACTCGTCGGCGCGGCGGATGGTGTTGAGCGCGTCCTCGGTCTGGTCCTCGGGCGAGAGCACGACCGGCTCGGCCTCCGAGAGCAGCAGCGGCGCGTGGGGCGGGGCCGCGGCCGCGTTGCCGCCGTTGCCGTTGTCCGCGGCCGGCCCGACGCGCGCGCACGAGAGCGCGAGCAGGAGCGACGCCGCGCAGACGAGAGCTTGCTGGATGAAGAGTGCCATTCTTACCCCTCGGCGGACGCTTGCCTTCTTACTCCGCGTCTTCGATGACCTCATATGTCGTCACGATTTCGACGCCGGGCCTGAGCGTGGCGGCGACGCTGCAATACTTCGTCTCGGACAGCTCGACCGCGGAGGCCACGGCCGCCTCCGAGACGCCGCGCCCGCGGACGACGTGGCGCACCTCGACGCGCGTGAAGGCGCGCGGGTACTCTTCGCGCCGCTCGCCGCGCACCTCGACGCGGTAGTCCGTCACCCGCTGCCGCTTCTTCTTCAGGATGGACTCCACGTCCACGGCCGTGCAGCCGCCGAGCGCGACGAGCAGAAGCTCCATCGGCGTCGCGGCGCTCCCGCGCTCGTGGTTTGTCTCCAGGACCTGCGCGTGCCCGCTCGGCGTAATCCCTATGAAGAGACCGTCGCCCGCGGAGTGGATGACGGCCTTCGCCCCGCCGTTGTCCATGAGTCGAATCCCCCCTTCGCGGCAAGGATAACACGGCGCGCTGACGGGACTAACCGCCTGAGGTCGGGGCGAAGGGGCGTGCCGCCGTTTGTACGCTACCCGAACAGCGGCTACGGGTTCAGTACAGACGCGCCGCCGAAACGCGGCCCTTTTCGCCCTCCACGCGGGCAAAATAGCGGACAACGCTCTGCCGCTTAAACGAATCCCTCGGGCAAGTTACGCCCCCCGGCGGGGGCCGCACGGCCTTCGCCGCACTTTGACGACGCGGGCGCCGAAGGGCACGGTGCTTGCCTAATGGGAAGGCAGGTGAATCCTTGCTCGAAGCGTATGTCTCTCCGGGTTCCAACGCTTCTCCCCGTACATCCTGCGGAGCAGGGGGCGGACTTGTCTCACAACGAGCAGGCCGCCTCGCCGGACATTACCGGACATTCTGAAACAGTAATTGTGTAGACACATTTGGAGGGAAGAGCGATGAACAGAATCAGACAGACAATCTCGTTGGCGCTCGTCGTCGCCATGCTCGGCCTCGGGCTGACGGCGGCGCAGGCGCAGGTGCCGCGCCGCATCAACGACCGGCAGGTGGACAACCTGCTGCGGCGCGTCGAGACGGACGCGGACCGCTTCCGCGCCAGCTTCTCCTCGGCGCTCGACCGCAGCCGCTGGAACGCGACAAGCACCGAAGACCAGCTCAACGGCTACGTGCAGAACTTCGAGACGGCGACCGACCAGCTCCGCTCGCGCTTCAACACGCGCAACGCCGCCGCGGCCGACGTCGAGAACGTGCTGCGCCAGGCCGCGTTCCTCAACGACTTCATGATGCGCAACCGGCTCGACGCGGCGGCCATGAACGACTGGACGACGCTGCGCGCCGACCTCGACTCGCTCGCCCGCGCCTACAACGTGACGTGGGACTGGGCGCAGCAGTCGGGCGCGAGCACCAGCAACCCGGGCTACTCCAACCCGACCTACGGCGGGGCGCAGACGGGCGCGGCCTACCGCATCAGCGACCGCCAGCTCGACGCCATCATCCGCCGCGTCGAGAACGGCGCCGACCGCTTCCGCGCGAGCATGGGCAACACGCTCAACCGCAGCACCTACAACGGCACCCGCGCCGAGGACAACATCAACAATTTCGTCCGCGACTTCGAGGCGGCGACCGACCAGCTCCGCTCGCGCTTCGACGCGCGGACTTCCGTGGCGGCCGACGTCGAGAACGTCCTGCGGCAGGCGACCTACATCGACGACTTCATGATGCGCCAGACGCTCTCGCCGAGGGCCGAGAACGACTGGACGACGCTCAAGGGCGACCTGAACCAGCTCGCCTCCGCCTACAGCGTGGCGTGGAACTGGGACGTGCGCTCGCTGCCGGGCTACGGCAATAACACGACGGCCGACACGGGCGTCTTCGGCCAGAACGACCGCCGCGGCGGCGGCGGCATGCGCGCCGCCGGGCGCCTGACCGGCACCTTCCGCCTCGACACGACGCAGAGCGACAACGCCTCGAACGTGGCCGAGACGGCCGTGCGCAACCTGCCCGTCGCCGAGCGCGCCCGCGTGCGCGAGATGCTCATGCGCCGGCTCGAATCGCCCGAGATGCTCGCCATCCAGCGCGACGGCAACAACGTGACCATCGCCAGCTCGCGCGCCCCGCAGACGACCTTCGTCGCCAACGCGGCCGAGTCCCGCGAGCAGCTCCCGAACGGCAGCTACTCGCGCGTCGCCTCGACCATCGTCGGCGACCGCCTCGTCGTCCGCTCGACCGGCAACCGCGAGACCGACTTCACCGTCACCTTCGACCCGATTGAGGGCGGCCGCCGCCTGCGCGTCACGCGCGAAATCTGGAACGAGCGTTTGGGCGTCAACCCCATCGTCGTCCAGAACGTCTACGAGCGCACGTCCGACGTGGCCGAGTGGAACGTCTACAACGGGACGACCGCCGGCTACAACCAGGGCGGCACGCAGACCGGCGTCAACAACTCGGCCGCCGGCGACTTCGCCGTCCCCGACGGTCAGGTGTTGACGGCGAGGCTTGAGACCAACCTCTCGACGAAGACCGTGCAGACGGGCGACCGCTTCACGATGACCGTGACCTCGCCCGCGCAGTTCCAGGGCGCGATCATCGAGGGGCACGTGGCGAGCGCCAGCCGCTCGGGCCGCATCACGGGCCGCTCCGACATGTCGCTCAACTTCGACTCCATCCGCTACAACGGCCGCTCGTACCAGTTCGCGGGCTTCATCGACAGCGTCCGCACGCAGGGCGGCGAGACCGTGCAGGTGGACAACGAGGGCACGGTGCGCGACGAGAGCCAGACCAAGACGACCACGCAGCGCGCCGCCATCGGCACGGCCGTGGGCGCCATCATCGGCGCCATCGCCGGCGGCGGTAAGGGCGCGGCCATCGGCGCCGTCATCGGCGCCGGCGCCGGCGCCGGCTCCGTCTACGCCCAGGGGCGCGAAGACCTTGAGCTGATGAGCGGCACCGAGCTGACCATCCGCGCCAGCGCGCCGGGCAGGTAAGGCGTAACGCCGAACGCCGAACGGAACGAGGAGGCCGGGCGTCCCGAGAGGGAAACCCGGCCTCCTTCTTTCTTCAGCTCATAGTCCGGCGTTCCGACGCCAGTTCACATTTCCCCCGCGGGCTATGTTAGTATTCGTCCTGCCATTATCCTCTCGGCCTTGAACAGGTGGTTAAGCTAACTCAGGCGCCCGGTGCGGCGGGGCGCGGCGCGTGCGCGCGCAAAAATTCTCATCGGGAGCTTCCGAAACGATGGCCGCCATACTGATTGTTGACGACGACGACGCGGTGCGCGACGTGCTCTACGACCTCTTCTCCGACGAGCACATGTGCCACGCCGCGGCGACGGCCGAGCAGGCTCTCTCCTTCCTCCGCGAGCAGACCTACGACGCGGTGCTGACGGACATCTCGATGCCGGGCCTCAGCGGCGTCGAGCTGCTGAGCATCCTCCGGCGCGAGCAGCCCGACACGCCCGTCATCGTCGTCTCCGGCATCGGCGACCGCACGCACGCCGAGGGCCTGACGCGGCTCGGCGCCTTCGACTTTATCCTCAAACCCTTCCGCCTCGAAGCCGTCGAGGAGAGCGTCGGCCGCGCCCTCGACCACAGCCGCGGGCTGCGCGAACACCGCCGCAAAAACACCTAAAGCTTTAGCCGGTGCTCAAAGGGCGAAGGCGAACTCGCGGCCGGAGGAGAGTCTGCGCTGCGAGGCGTCGGCGGCCAGCTCGGCGATGCGGTCGGCGTCGAAGGGCTTGGTGACGACCCAGTCCACCCCGGCGGCGCGCTGCTCGGCCGAGCCGACGGCGTCGCCCCAGCCCGTGATGACCGCGAGCGGAACCGACCCGTCGGTCTCGCGGACGGCGTGCGCCAGCTCCCAGCCGCTCATCCCCGGCATGCCGATGTCCGTGAAGACCGCGTCGAAGTCCGCCGCGCGGAAGATTTCCAGGGCCTCGACGCCGCTCGCCGCCGGGTGCACCTCGTGCCCCTCCGCGCGGAGTATCTCGCACAGCAGTTCGCGCACGTCGCGCTCGTCCTCGGCGACGAGAATCCTGAGCGGGTGCGCCCCGGAGGCGCGCGCGGGCTCCGGCGTCCGGGCCGGCGCCGGCTCCGGCTCGACCGCGGGCGCCGGCACGTGGCCGGCGGCGGGGAGGAGGATGCGGAAGGTGGTGCCGCGGCCGACCTCGCTCTCGACCTCGACCCGGCCCTCGTGGCGGCGGATGATGCCGTAGGAGACCGAGAGCCCGAGCCCCATCCCGGCCTTCCCCTTCGTCGTGAAGAACGGGTCGAAGACTTTCGCGCTGACCTCGGGCGACATCCCCATGCCCGTGTCGCCGACCGAGAGGACGACCCGCCCGCCCTCCTCGTCCGAGGTGAGCGTCAGCCGCCCGCCGCGCGGCATGGCGTCCACGGCGTTGAAGATCATGTTGACGAGCACCTCGCGCAGCTCCGAGCCGTCGCCGAGCACGGTGGCGCTCGAACGCAGCCGGAGGTCGAGCGTGATCTGGACGCCCGCCGCCGCCGCGCTGTCCTTCCAGCGCGGGCGCGTGATTTCGCGCACGTCGAGCAGGAGCTGGTCCACGGAGACCGGCCGGAAGTCGTGGTCGCGCCGCTGGCGGGCGAAGTCCTGAATGCGCTTGACGGTGTGCGCGCCGTCCTCGGCCGCGCGGGCGATGATTTCGAGGCCGCGCCTGACCTTCTCGGGGTCGTGCGCCGAGCGCATCAGGAGTTGCGCGCGGCCGAGGATGCCGGCGAGGGTGTTGTTGAAGTCGTGCGCCACGCCCGACGCCAGCTCGCCCAAAGCCGACAGCTTCTCGATCTGCGCGTACTGCTCCCGTATCCGCTCCTGCTCCGCGATGTAGTGCGACAACTCCTCGACGTGGCGCCGCGCCTGCTCGGCCTGCGCGTTCGAGGTCTCGACCGTCTTGAGGTAGGTGCGGTAGGTGAAGTAGATGATGAGGACGACGGGCGTGGCGAAGAAGAGCGCGGACGCGCCCAGCGTGCGCATCAGCAGCGTGATGAAGCCGGCGGCCGAGGCGCCCGCGAAGTAGGTGATGGAAGTCCAGAGGTAGTGGCGGTGCCACGTGGGCCAGAAGGACTCGCCGTTCTTGAGCGCGTAGGCGAGCGCGACGAGGCCCGAGTTGGCCGCGTACTGGACGAGCGCCATCAGGCAGACGGCCGTCACGAAGCGGCCGCCGTGCCCCCACTCCTCCACCAGCTCGCCGCCGTAGCAGAGCCGCAGCGCCGAGACGGTGGCCGCCGTCGCCACGGCGAGCGCCCCCGCGTTGTAGGCGACGGTCAGCCTCGACCTGCTGACCCTCAGCGACGAGAGCGCGCTCTCGGCCGTGCTGAGGAGGATGGCGGCCTCGCCGCCGAAGAGGATCATCGTCAGGAAGATGAAAGTGTCAGAGACGGAGATGGAGGACTTGACGCGCGGGATGACGACCGAGACGCGCGAGGTGACGAAGAGCGTCACGGCCGCCACGACGAGGAAGCGCAGGTCGAGTTCGCCCAGCGGTAGGCACGCGGCCGCGTACAGCACGACCGCCGCGCCGGCCGCGGTCACACCCCAAGCGAAGGTCGGGAAAAGCATCTGCCTGCTCATCTGTTCGGGCTCGAACGTGCGGGGGCGGCCGGGCGGCCTCAGTCGCCGACCGTGAGCTGGTCGGTCATCACCTTGACGAGCACCTTGCGGCCGTCGGTGGCTACGAGGTGGACGTCGTCGGCGTCGAAGCGGAGCGGCTCGGCGCCCGCCGCGAGCGCCTCGACGTCGAGGACGAGGAGCACGCCTCCGCCGCTCAGCGGCGAGTCGGGGCGGCCGGGCGCGACGGTGACGAGCAGCAGACCTTCGGGCGTGACCGTGTGCGTCACGCGCGCGCCGCCGGGAGCGGAGAGCGTGCCCGCGGCGACCGAGCGGACGGCCAGCACACGAGGGTCGAGGCGGAAGGTCAAGGCGAGCAGCCCGAGCGGCGCGTCGGTCTTGAGCAGCAACTTCAACTGCCGGCGCTCGCCCACGCGCAGCGGGCGCGGCTCGGACATCAGGCGGAGCGCCGCCGCGCTCGACGCCGACGCCGCGGCGCGGTCGGTCAGCGGCTTCTCCGTGATGACCGAGAGGGCGGGGGCCGCGGCCGGCGCCTCTTCAGTTAAAGAGACCCTGCGGACGCGCGCGGCCGGCGCGGCGGCCTGCTCGGCCCGCTCGAAAGAGAAGAGGGAGTTTCCGGCCACGCGCTTCGGGACGTCGGGCTTCCCGGCTTCGGGTTTCGTGACTTCGGCGGGCGCGTCGGGCTCGGAGGCTTCGGGCTTGGGGCTTCCGGCCGCCGGCGCCAGCACCGCGTCGCGCGCGGCGGCGGGCCGCGCGGCCGGGCGCTCGACGACGACGTTCATCAGCTCCTTCGGCGCGGGCACGAAGGTCGTCCCGGCGGCCTCGGCGGCGTCCGCGCCTGCCGCCGCCGGCCGGGCCTCCGCCGCGCGCGGCGGCAGCTCGACCCTGGCGTGCGTCGGGATGGCGCGCGCCGCGGCCAACTGCTCCTCGCGCGTGACCTCGTTGAGCATCGCTTCGAGCGTGCCGGCCGTCGGCGTCTGGAGCGTGCCCGAAGGGTGCATCTCCTCGTCCTCGGGCGTGACCGACGAGGCGCGCATGACGTGCGGCGTGACGGCGATGACGATGTCCGTCTGCGAATCCTCGCGGCGCGGGGCGCTGAAGAGGTTGCCGAGGACGGGCACGAGGCCGAGGATGGGAAGCCCCTGCCGGCCGCGTGACTGCTGGTTCTGCGCGACGCTGGCGATCATCAGCGTGCGGTTGTTCTGCATCCGCGCCGTGCCCTCGATGTTGCGCTCGGTGAAGGTCGGCGTCAGCGCGGCGGCGCCCGCCGTCCTCGTCACGTCGTTCGACTTGATGGACATCTTCACCTGCACGTCGAGGTTCGGGAAGACCTGCGGCGTGAACTCAAGCGTGAGCCCCGTCTTCTCGTACTGGATGACGGGGTAGCCGTTGCCGCCGAAGAGCCCCTGCGCGACGCCGGGCTGCTTGTCGTCGCCGCCCGCCGAGACCGAGCCGTAGGGCGAGACGGTCGCCGTCTGCACGGGCACGCGCTGGCCGATGTGCGCCGTGGACTTCTCGCCGTCGAAGGCGTGAACCTGCGTGGAGGCGACGAGCCGCGTGTTGTCGCGGCGCTGCAAGGCGGTGAGCGCCGTGGGCGGGACGATGAAGGCGGCGCCCAGCGCCGTCGGGATGGACGAGAGCGCCTGCGTCACGACCTCGCGGCTGCCGCCGAACACGCTCAGCCCCTTCTGGATGCCGCCGAGGTTCGCCAGCGAGTCGCCGGTGCCTATCTGGTTGCCGAACTGGAGGAGGTCGGCGCGCGAGACCTCGAAGATGTTGACGTCCATCACGACCTCGGCGCGCTCCTTGTCGATGGAGCGGAGCAGCTCGCCGACGAGCCGGACGTTCTCGGGCGTGTCGCGGACGGTGATGGAGTTGGTCGCCTTGTTGGCGGTGATGACGGGCTGGCGCCCGGCCTGCGGCGGGATGGAGGCCGTGATGAGGGTGCGCGCGTCGTTCGGGTCTACGTTGTAGAGGTAGAAGGTGCGGAGGACGAGCTGCTGGTACTGCGGGCGCTTGAGCTGGTCGGCGACGACGATGGTGCGCGAGGAGAGCTTCTGGAAGAAGAGGCCCTGCGTGAGGAAGATGTAGTCGAGCGCCTGCGCGGCCGTCACGTCCAGGAGGTCGACGTTGACCTCGCGCTTCGGGAAGTCGCGGTCGAAGACGACGTTGATGCGAATCTGGCGCGCGAGGTACTTGATGAATTTTTCGAGGTCGCCGCCGTACTGAATCGTCTGCAACTGCTCGTTGCGGCCGGCCGCGAGCGAGTCGTCCTGCCGCCGCCCCTCGGCGCCGGCCGGCGCGGGCGCCCGGCCCGCGGAGGCGTCGAAGGCGGTCGGGCGCAGCCGCGCCTCTGACTGCGGCCGGGCGACGGGCGCGGGCCTTTCGGCCTCCTGCTTCTCACCCTCGCCCGTCTGGAGGCGGAAGGCGCGCTCCATCATCCTGCGCGCCAGCTCGTTCGCCGGGTCGTAGCCGTAGGCGCGGCGGAAGGCGTTGTAGGCGCCGAGGAAGTCGGCGCGCTCAAGCAGCGCCGCGCCCTGCTGCGAGAAGCTCTGCGAGGCGTTGAAGAGCGCGCGGCGGAGGTGGAGCTGGTACTCGCTGTTCTCGGGCTCGGCCGCGGCGGCGAGCGAGAACTCCTCGGCCGCCTTCTCCCACTGCTGCGCGGCCTCGTGCTTGAGACCCTGCTTGTAGTTCTTCTGCCCCTTGCCCGCCCAGGCGGCCGCGTTCGGCGCCAGCAGGCAGAGCGCGAGCAGGGTTGAGCTGAGGCGAAGGGTCGTGCGCCGCGTGGGTCGTTCTGGTATGCTGCCGGCCAAGTTGCACCTCCGGGAAGGTCAGACCCTCGCCGCTCTCGATTCTGGGTCGCCTGAAGACTTGATGGAAGGATTCGGAGCGGGAAGCCCGTTAAACACCTGTGGGCTGGAAAACTGCGCCGTTGCTCATAAAATCGAGCAGGACACAGTTAGATTAAACAGAGTTAACAAGAGTTTGTCAAGGATATTCATGTAATTTCTGGAAATGCTGAAAACACTTCCAGAAGAGGTCGAAGCCTTCCGCGACCGCGCCTGGCGGCGCGAGCCGGAGGCGCGCGTCGAGACGGCGGTCGAGGCCGAGAAACTCGTTGAATCCACAGGCTTTTGTGCCACCATGACGGATTCTCGGCGGCCCGGCCCTTCGCTTTACGTGGCGGTCTGCGGGCGGCGCGACGCGCACATGCCGCGCAACGTCCAGAAGGACCCTGAGAGCAGCCTGACGTGGGTCTTGAAGGACAAGTTGATGCGGCGCGGGCGCGTCTACTACGCGAAATTGGGCAAAAACCGCGCGACTTTCGTGGCGCCGCGCCTCGTGCCGCACTTTAACGCGCTCTGGGGCGTGGCGCGCAGGGACGAGTCGAAGGCGCTCTCGGGCGACGCGCGGGCGGTGTTGAAGGTCTTGCGCAGGGAGTGGGAGATGGCGACCTGCGACCTGCGCGAGACTTCGAAAGTCACTGAGCGGCCTCGGTTTACGCGCGCGCTCGACGAGTTGCAGCGGACGCTGAAGGTCATCCCGCAGGAGGTCTTGTACGAACCCTGGTTCACGTACATCTGGGCGCTCAGCGAGGGCCGTTTCGCCGAGCAGTTGTCGCGTAAAGTAAAGCGGGACGAGGCTTTGCGCGAGTTGGCGCGGGCGTACCTGGAGGGCGCGGGGATGACTCTGCCGGGCGAGCTGGCGCGCGTGACCGGGCTTTCGCGCCCGGAGGCGGGGAAGGGAAATCACGCGCTCGTGGCGGAGGGCTTCGCCGTCCGCGTCGAGCAGGGCGTCTACCGTCTGGCGGATTTCGACGAGCGCGTCAGGCGTTTATAACCGTCTCAGACGCCGGGGCGCTCCTCGGGCGGCGTGGGGAGTTGGCGCAGTTCCTGCTCGATTTCTTCGAGCGCCTGCTGCTCCTGGCGGATTGAGTCGAGCGTGAGGGGGCTGTTCTCGCGGACGGAGCCGAGTCTTTTGAGCGCCAGCTCGGTCTCGGCCTGGCTGGCGTCGCGGCTGGCGATGGCCTCTATCATTTGCAGTCGGGCGTCCATCTCGCGCGCGTGCTCGTCGGCCTCGCGCCGGACGCGTTCGAGGCGCAGCCTGTCCTTGTGCAAATCCTCCTCAAGCTGTGCGCGCCCGGCGGCCTGTAGCCCCGAAGCGTTTTGCAGGCGGCTCTCGACCTGTGCCGCGTCCTTCCCGGCGCGTGTGAGGACGCGGGCCGCGGTCAGGCGCGCGGCGAGGGTCTCGCGGTAGGCGTCGGCGAGCAGAGGGTTCTGCGCCTCCATCTCGCGGAGCGCGCGGCGCTGCGCGGGCGCAAGCTCTTTGGCGAAGAGCGAAAGCTCGTCGGCGGTCACGCCGTCGGCGGCCAGCCGCTCGCGCAGGCGCCCCTCCCAGAAGCGTCGGTAGAGGAAGACGAGCGCGGCCGCGACCAGCCCGAAGACGGCGAAGAGCCCGAGCGAGGAGAGCGCGACCAGCAACTCCTCGCCCGGGTTCTCGGTCGCCGTGAAGTAGCGGAAGAAGAAGTAGGCCGGCAGCGGCAGGGTGACGAGCAGGAAGACGAACAGCGGCGACCAGCGCAGGAGCCAGCCCGTCATGCGGTCGCCCGAAGTGAGTCTGCCGCCCCGCCTACTCTCGCCCAAAGCCTTCCCCCCGCCGAAACTTTTTCGCCGCCGGCCGCGCCCGACCCGTATACGCTTCGAACGGCCGAGAGGCTATAATAGCAGAGCCAAGCGGGAGGCGGAGGGTGGCCCGAGGAGGGGCGATGAGAAGAAGGCTCAGAAAATTTGCCGCCGCGCTGCCGGCCGTACTGTCGGCGCTGCTCGTCTGCGCGTGCGCGGCGACGGCCGCCGCGCAGAAGCGGGGCGAGGCGACGGCGCGCAACGACCTGCGGCGCGACGTCCGCGCGGTGACGATACCCGTGACGCTGCGTCTGCCGGGGCGCGCGCCGCAGACCGAGGTGCGTTACCTCGAAGACCTACAGATTTTCGAGGACGGCGAGCGCCAGGAGATTCTCGCCATGCGCGGCGCCGGGCGCTCGCCGCTGACGCTCGCCGTGCTCATCCAGGACGACCTCGTCTCCTCGATGAGCAACGAGATTCGCGGCATCGCCGCCTTCGTCCGCCAGCTCCCGCCCGGCTCGCGCGTGATGATCGCCTACCTCAGCTCGGGCTCGCTGCGCGTGCGGCAGAAGTTCACCGGCGACCTCGAACGGGCGGCGAAGTCGCTGCGCATCCCGATCTCCTCGACGGCGGTCTCGCCCTACAACCCCTTCTCGCTGACGCGCGACGCCGTCAAGCGCTTCGAGTCGCAGCCCGTCGGCCGGCGGGCCGTGCTGCTGCTGAGCGACGGCATAGACCTCTCGCGCGGCGTCTCGAACTCCTCGCCCGGGACGAGCATCGACCTCCAGCGGACGGTCAACGAGGCGCAGCGTCTCGGCGTCGCCGTCCACTCCATCTACGCGCCGACCGTGGGGAGCGGCGACCTGACGCTCGTCAACAACGGGCAGGGCTCGCTCAGCCGCCTCTCGGAGGAGACGGGCGGGCGCGCCTTCTTCAACGGCACGCACGCGCCGCTGAGCCTCGACCAGTTCCTGCGCGAGATAGACTCGCTGCTCTCCCGGCAGTTCGCGCTCACCTACCTCTCGACGCACCCCGACAAGGGCTTCCACAAGGTGCGCGTCGTCGCCGGGATGGCCGAGGGCGAAATCATCTACCCGAAGGGCTACACACGGTAAGAAGGGCGTAAACCGTAAACCGTGAACCGTGACAAGAGAAGGAGAGTTCTTCTCTTGTCACGGTTCACGGTTTACGGTTTACGTATTTTACTTCTGCCTTAGCGCGCCGTCGCGTCGGCGGTCTGCCAGCGGCCGGGCGAGGGGGCGAGCAGGCTGACCATCTCGCGGAGCGCTTCGAGGTGGTTGTTGGTCAATTCGACCTCGCCGCCGCCGAACTGGGCCGCGACCTTGCGCGAGTGCGTGAGCGCCGAGGCGTCGGCGTAGGTGAGCGAGAGCCGGACGGCGCCGCCGCCGTCGGGCTGCGCGCGGTAGCTCGCGGAGCGCGTGAACGGGCGCGGCTGGCCGTCGAGCACCAGCACCATCTCCTGCCCGGCCTGAAGGCGCGACGCGGGCGAAGGGGAGTAGATGACGAGGTCGAGCGTCGGCGTCCCCGGCCGCTTCGCGTTCTGGTGCATGAAGGAGGCGGCGAGGTAGTAGGCGTCCACGCCCTTCCCGAGCGCGCGCGGGTGTTCGAGCGTCGTGCGCATCCCGCCGGCGCGGGAGTCGAAGGTGGTAACAATCTGGCCGTCGTGCTTGAAGGGCGACGGCGGCGGCTTGGGGCACATCCGCTTTTGCGGGAAGGCCGTGGCGGAGAGCGCGGTCAGGAGAAGGGCGGAAAGAAGAAGTCGGGACGTTGAACGCATTGGGGGTTCCTTTGTGCTCCGGGGTTTATGAATGCTCGAAAGTCGAAGGGGCCGCGGGCGGGGGCGGCGGCTGCTCCCGCGGTCGGCAGACCGGCGGGGAGACGCCTGAAGGGATTCTGCGGCCTAGTCATCGAGTGTAAGTCTGAATAAAAGGACGGGAAGAACTTCGTCCGCCGCCGGCCTGGGAAAGCGCGGCCGGGGCGGCCAGCGGGAGACTAACATCAAACGCGAACTTTCTCCAAGCCCGGCCGCGAAAAGATGTGCCGGCGCCGACCGCGGTTGCTTCCGTCCTTCAAAAATGCTCGGCTGAGCTTCGGCCGCTGCGGGAGAGTCTCGGTCCGAGACGCGGCTCGAAAGGGCAAGGGCGCTCTGAAAAATCAGAACGCCCTTCGAATATAGAACAGCGCGGCGGCGCTTGTCATTTCTTTTTTTCGTCGATGTGTTGCCCACGCGAAACTGTCAGTGCTAATGCCCAAGCGAAAATGTCAGTAGCTCCTCCCTGCCTTGTGGCAGAAGAAAGGGATGCTACTGACGATGAAAGACCAGCAACGCGTCGAGGTGGTGCAAGCGCTGATG
>DASVTS010000183.1:0-59639 GCA_036387455.1 Pyrinomonadaceae bacterium
CGCGCGGGCGTAGGCGGCGAGTTTTTCGGGGAAGTCAGGGTCGGTCAGGCAGGTGTGGCGCGGGCCGCTGCCGTGGTGGAGGAGGCCGACGACGGGGCGGACGCCGAGTTCCCTGAGCCGGCCGAGGCGTTCGTCCGGCCAGCTCCAATCCGCCTCCTCCAAACGGCCGGGCGCGGTGCGCTCCCACAGCACGGGGTAGCGCGCGGCGCGCACGCCGAGCCACGCGAGCAGCTCCAAATCTTCAACCCTGCGCGCGTGGCCGCCGCGTTCGAGCTGGTCGAAGTAGCGTTCGCCCACGCGGTTGACCGTGCACTCGAACCCGGCCCAAAGCTCGGGCCCGCCCGCGTCTTGAGGCCGCTCTGCCATATGCTCCAAACCCCCGCGCCCGCCGCGCTACGCCCCGCCGCCGGCAATCTTCCGGAAGGTCGTCAGCGCCTGCGCCACCACCTGATCCATGTTGTAGTACTTGTAGGTCGCCAGGCGGCCGACGAAGTGGACGCCCTTCGTCGCGTCGGCCAGCGCCTTGTACTTCTGGTACAGCTCGGCGTTCTCGGGGCGCGGCACCGGGTAGTACGGGTCGCCCTCGGCGCGCGGGTACTCGTAGACGACGGCCGTCTTCGAGTGCTCCTGACCCGTCAGGTACTTGAACTCGGTGACGCGCGTGTAGAGGAAGTCGTTCGGGTAGTTGACGACCGGCGCGATCTGGTGGACTTCCTTGTCCAGCGTCTCGTGCTTGAACTCCAGCGAGCGGTAGGGGAGCTTGCCGAAGCGGAAGTCGAAGTACTCGTCCACCGGCCCCGAGAAGACCAGCTCTTTGTGCGGGACGATGCGCTCTATCTCGCGGTAGTCCACGTTGAGCATGACCTTGATGTTCGGGTGGTCGAGCATGTTCTCGAACATGCGCGTGTAGCCGTGCTTCGGCATCGCCTGGTAGGTGTCGGTGAAGTAGCGGTCGTCGCGGTTCGTCCGCGTCGGCACCCTCGCCGTCACCGAGGCGTCCAGCTCCGACGGGTCGAGGCCCCACTGCTTGCGCGTGTAGTTGCGGAAGAACTTCTCGTAGAGGTCCCGGCCCACCGCGGAGACGACCACGTCCTCGGAGGTGCGCACGCGCTCGACCTTCTCGGCCTTCGAGGCGAAGAAGCCCTCGACCTCGAAGGAGCTGAGCTTGAGCCCGTAGAGGCCGTTGATGGTGTCGAGGTTGATCGGGATGGGCAGCAGCATCCCGTCCACGCACGCCAGCACGCGGTGCTGGTACTGCCGCCACCCGGTGAACTGCGAGAGGTACTCGAAGACCTCGCGCGAGTTGGTGTGGAAGATGTGCGGCCCGTAGCGGTGGACGAGCAGCCCGTCGTCGTTGTAGTGGTCGTAGGCGTTGCCGCCGACGTGGTTGCGCCGGTCGATGACGAGCACCTTCTTGTCGGCCACGCGCGCCAGCCGCTCGGCGATGACGCTCCCCGCGAACCCCGCGCCGACGATTAGAAAGTCAAACATCCCACACCCTGCCTTTCCCCTTAAGCCCTGAAGTTACCCCCGCCCGAACGCCCGCGGGCCTCAGTCGCCCGCGGCCGCGAAGGCGCCCGCCGCGCGCGCCGCGCGCTTCTCCGTGCCCGCGCGCTCCGCGAGGCTGCGGCCCGCCACACCCTCAATCAGCTCGGACATGCGCGCCCACGTCCTGTCCCACGTGTTCTGAACCAGGAGCGCGTCCACGCGCGCCAGCCAGTCGGCGTCGGCGCCCGCGCGCATCAGCTCGTCGGCCGCCGCGGCGAAACCCTCGGCGTCGTCCGCGATGCGCACCAGACCCATCTCGCCGTAGGGCCGCACGACGTCGCGGATGGAGGTCGAGACGACGGGCTTGCCGGCCGCGAGGTACTCGGGCGTCTTCGTCGGGCTGATGAAGCGCGTGTGCTCGTTGCGCGCGAACAGGAGCGTCGCCACGTCCCAGCCGGCGAGGTAGGCGGGCAGCTCCTTGTAGGACTTGCCGCCGAGGTAGTGTATGTTCGCGGCGCGCGGCAGCGCCCCCTCTTCTATCTTGACGACGGGGCCGATGATGACGAAGTGCCAGTCCGGCCTCTCGCGCGAGAGCGCGCCCAACAGCTCAAGGTCGAAGCGCTCGTCCACGACGCCGAAGAAGCCGAGCCGCGGGTGTGGAATCCCGGCCTGGTCCTCCGGGTCTTCCGTAATCCCGCGCGCGCGACCGAAGTGCTCGCGGTCGATGCCGGAGGGGAAGGCGTAGACGTGCGGGTGGCGGCCGCGCTTGGCCTCGTACAAACTCTGCCCGCCGGTGAAGACGAGGTCGGCGCGGCGGAACAGCTCGGCCTCGCGGTCGCGCAGCTCGGCCGGCGCGAACTTGAAGGCGGAGAGCTCGTCCATGCAGTCGTAGACGGTCGCCAGCGGGCGCAGGTGGCGCGACCACCCCAGCGCCATCGGCGTGTAGTACCAGAGCGCGTGCTCGCGCACCTTGTGCTCCGAGAAGAGGCGCGCGAGGAGCGAGCGCTGAAGCGCCTCCTCCTCGTCCCTGTTCCCGCGCACGCCCTCGGGCAGGTGCGGCACGGCGACGGTGACGCCCTCCTCGCTGCGGCGCACTTCGAGTCGCGGCCCGCCGTCGTAGATGGGCTCCTCGTAGAAGAAGACGCGGCGGTCGCGCGCGCAGCGGCTCAGGAGGTGCTGCGGCCTCTGATAGACGAAGTCCCAGCGCAGGTGCGAAAGGCAAACGAGGTCGAAGCCGCCGCCGTCTTTGAAGTTAATCACGTCTCCCATCATGCCCCCCTAAAAATTGTTTATGTGCCGACCCGACGAAACAAACACGAATCCCGCGCGCACGTCTCCAAGAGCCGTATCGTGTACCGGCGCCACCGCCCGCGGTGTCTTCGGTGGAAGGTAATTCTGATTTAACGGACCGGCGATAAAACACTCGCCCGTGCCGCCTGCCGATACGTTATCGGCGTTTGGGTAACCGGCCGGGTCACTTCCAATAAGGTCGGCCGTCTCGAATCGGCGGGTGATGAGGGCGCACAGCCTGCCCGCCGCTTAGCAGTATGCATTTACCGGGGGATTATAGTGCTAAGTAGTGCCGAAACATTGTCAACCGCCCAAAGAAATCTTGCTAGACGCCGGACTTGTCCCGCGCGCGTCACGGCGCGGCCGCAGAAGAGGAACAGTCGGGGCTTCGACGGCGAAACGTTGGTTATTGGGGGTTCGGGGTTGCCGCAAATTATGCGGCCCGCGCCTATGCCGTGTCTGTCACTCTGCGTACAAATTTGGAGCGCCTACGTCGCGTGTCAGGTGACGCGCGCGGGTTGCGGGGCCGAGCGCGGAAGCTGTTAAAGTTTTTCCGACGGCGCGCGTGGGTTGGTGCGTTCGCCGCGCGTCTTGAGTTTTGAGAGCGATGTTGGAGCCGTCTGAAATTCCGCGCGCCCCGGAGTCTAAAGAGGCGTCGAAAGAGGCGTCGCACGAGGAGTTGTTCCTCGCGCGCTACGGGCCGCTGCGCTCGTGGGCGCAGCGGCTCACGGGCGGCGACGCGGCCCGCGCCGAAGACCTCGTCCACGACGCGTTCGTCCATTTCACACTCGCCCGCCCAGACCTCGCGCGCATGCAGAACCTCGACGGCTATCTCTACCGGATGTTGCGCAACCTCAACACGTCGCACGTGAGGCGCGCCGCGCGCAGGCGCGAGGACGCGCCCGCCGTCGTCGAGTACGACTCGGCCGAGTTCGTGCTCCGCGCCGCCGACCCGCGCGACCTCATCCGCGTGCAGGACGACCTCCGCCAGGTCTGCCACTACGCGACCTTGCGCAAGGAGACTTCGAAGGCCGGCAGCGTCCTCATCCTCCGCTTCATGCACGGCTACTACCCGGGCGAGATCGCGCGCTTCACGCGCTCGACGCGGGAGGCGGTCGAGGAGCGCCTGCGCGTCGCGCGCAGCGAGGCGAAGCAATACCTGAAGGACCCCGAGAGCCTGCGCTTCATCAGCCGCGAGAAGGTGCGGGGCGCGGGCGCGCGCGCCGCGGCGACCGGCTACGCGCAGACGCCCGAGGAGCTTCTGCGCGACCTGCGGCGCAGGGTCTTCGACTCGCGCCGCGGCGAATGCATGGACGACGAACGACTCGCGGAACTCTACGAAGGCGCGGCCGGCAACGCGCCCGACTGCGCGACGCTCGCGCACCTCGTGAGCTGCCCCGTCTGCATTGACGAGGTCAACCGCCTGCGGAACCTGCCGCCGCTCTCCGAACGTTTCCCCACCGACGCGCTCGGCAACGAGCCGCGCGGCGGGCGCGGCGGCGGGGGCGGCGACGAGGACGGCGGGGGCGGCGGCACGGGTCATGCTTCGGGCGAGGAGGAGGGCCGGTGCAGGCGACGCGCGCGCGACGTGTTCGAGCACAGGCCGCGCGAGCTGTGCGTCTCGGTCAACGGGCGCGTGGTCGCCGCGCAGAAGGTCGGCTCGGAGGTCAGCGAGCAGAAGCTCAACGTGAGCGGCGACGAGGCCGTCAGCTTCGTCGAGGTCTTCAGCGAGCAGGACGTGCGGCTCCTCTACCTCGACCCGGCCGCGCGGGCGGCGGAGCCGGACGGCGGCTTCTCCGTGAGCGTGGGCCTGAGCGACCGGCGCGTGCTCGAAGCGCGGCTCACCTACGTGGACTCCGCGCCGACGGTGCAGGTCGTCTACCGCGACCCGCTCCTGGCCGCCCGTTCGTCCGTGCGCGAGGAGGCCGCGGAAGAGGCCGCGCGCCGCGGCGGGCGGTTTGACGAAAGCGCCGCCGGCGAACCGCACGTCGAGGCTCGGCGTTGGCCGCGTTGGCTGCGGAGGCTGCTCGGCCACATCGCGGCGCCGTTCACGTCGTTCCGGCCGGGCGCGGTGGCGGCGGTGCTGGCGGTGCTCGTCGTCGCGGCGCTGCTCTTCACAAGGCTCTACGCGCCGGCGGTCTCGGCCGCCGAGCTTCTGCGGCGCGCGGCCACCGCGGAAGAGTCGGCCGCGGCCGCGGGCGTCGTGCTGCACCGCACCGTCTACGTCGAGGAGGCGAGGGCGGACGGGCGCGGGCGCACGACACGCAAGAGGGTCGAGACGTGGCAGGGCGGCGCCGCCGGCAGCCCGCGTCTGCGCAGGCTCTACGACGAGCAGGGGCGTCTCTCCGCGGGCGAGTTGACGAAGGCGGACGGCACCATCGCCGTCTACCGCCGCGGGCTGCCGCCTACTTCGGCGGACGCGGCGGGCGCGTCGGACGTCGCAAGCCTTATCGAAGCGGGCGACCTCTGGCGCGTCGAGCCGTCGGCCTCCGCCTTCGTCGCGCTCGTCGGCGCGGGCGAAGGGTTGAAGGTGGAAGACAAGCTCGGAGCTTACGTCGTCGGCGTCGGGCGCGAGGCACAGGCGGGCGCCGTCGGGGGCTTGCAGTCCGCGTCGCTCTGGCTGAACAAGGCCGACCTCCACGCCTACAGGATGACGCTCGTCGTGCGTCGCGGCGGCGAGTCGTTCGAGTACCGCTTCATCGAAGGCGGCTTCGAGCGGCGGCGCCCGGCGGAGGTGCCGCCCTCCGTCTATCAGGTCGAACCCGAACTGCTCGGCGCGTCACAAGGGAGACAGGGCGCGAACGCGAACGCTCAGAGCGAAGAGGAGGCGCGTCAGGCTTCGGTCGCGCCCCGCGCGACGGCGGTCGCTTCGGCCGAGCTTGAGGTGGAGGTGGCGTACCTCCTCAATCAGATAAAGGCGAATCTCGGCGAGCAAGTCAGCATGGGGCGCACCACAGGAGGAGCCCTGCGCGTCGAGGCGCTCGTCGAGTCCGAGGGCCGCAAGGAGGCCATCCTGCGCGCCCTCGGCCCAGTTCTCGGCAACCCCGCCGTCTCGGTCGAGGTCTCCACGGTCGCGGAGGAGATGGCGAGGCGCGAGCGCGAGCGCGAAGGCGCGACGATTGAGCGCGAGGTGGTCGTCGGCGCCGGGCGCATCCCCGCGGACGCGGAGCTGCGCGCGCACCTCGGCGCGCGGCTCGCCGACGGCGGGCGCGTGGACGCGGAGATAAAGCAGTTCGCCGCGCGCGCGATGGGCCATTCGCGGCAGGCGCTCCTGCACGCCTCGGCGCTCAAGCGTCTGGTCGGGAGGTTCACGCCCGAGGAGGCGCGCGCCCTCCAGCCGGACGCGCGCGCCAAGTGGCTCTCGATGATACGCGAGCACGCGGGCGCCTGCCGGCGAGAGGTCGCGGCGCTGCGCGCGCAGCTCGCGCCGGTCTTCGGCGCGCACGGCGGCGGCGGGCAGGCGCCGGGCGGCGAGTCGCCCGCGCAGTCCGCGGAGCGCCTGCTACAGTCGAGCTACGCGCAGGACGACGCGGTGCGCGCCGCCTTCACGCTCTCGGAGGGCGGGAGCGCCGCCGCCATCAGGTCGGCGCAGTTCTGGCGCGCGCTCGCCTCGTCCGAGCGGCTCGCCGCCGCGATTCAGGAGGCTTACGACCGCTAGAACTAAAGGGTCAGCCACAGAGGCACAGAGACACAGAGGTTTTAAGAATTTGAAATCTCAAATCTCGAATCTTAAATCTCGATTTAATCTCCGTGCCTCCGTGCCTCTGTGGCAAATCTGATACTGACTAAATGACGGTTAAGAAGTACAGGCGGGGCGCTCGCGCGGCGCGCTGGTTTCTGCTGGCGGCGCTGCTACTTTCGGCGTCGGCGGCGCGCGCGCAGTCCCCGGCGGCGACGCTCGCCGGGACGGTGCTGGACGAGAACGGCGCGGTCGTGCCGTCGGTCGAAATCACCGTCCTCAACCTGAGCACGGCCGTGCAGAGGCACGCGACGACGGGCGGCGAGGGCGCGTTCGTCGTGCCGCTTCTGCCGCCCGGTCGCTACACGCTGACGGCGCAGCGCGACGGCTTCTCCACGTTCGAATACAGAAACATCGTCCTCAACGTCGGCGACCGGCTGGCGCTCCGCATCCGTTTGCAGGTCGGCGGGGTCGGCGAGTCGGTCACGGTCGTGGACGCGCTCGACGTTCGCGTCGGGCGCTCGGCCTCAAGCTCGGTCAGCACCGTCGTCAACCGCCGCTTCGTCGAGAACCTCCCCTTGAACGGCCGCAGCTTCCAGTCGCTCTTCGAGCTGGCGCCCGGCGCCGTGCTCACCCGCACGAGCTTCAACGAGCAGGGGCAGTTCTCCGTCAACGGGCAGCGCGCCAACGCCAACTACTTCACGGTGGACGGCGTCTCGGCCAACGTCGGCGTGAGCGCGGGCGCGGCGCCGGGTCAGGCGGCGGCCGGCGGACTCCCGGCGCTGACCGTGCTCGGCGGCGCCAACAACCTCGTCTCGCTCGACGCGCTCGAAGAGTTCCGCCTGCTCACCTCCTCCTACGCGCCCGAGTTCGGGCGCACGCCCGGCGCGCAGGTCGCCATCGCCACGCGCTCGGGCTCGAACGAGCTGCACGGCTCCGCCTTCGAGTATTTCCGCGGCGGCGGCCTCGACGCCAACGACTGGTTCGCCAACAGCCGCGGCCTCGCCCGCCCGGCCATCCGCCAGCACGACTTCGGCGGGAGCCTCGGCGGCCCCGTCCGGCGCAACCGCGCCTTCTTCTTCGCCTCCTACGAAGGCATGCGCCTGCGCCAGCCGCAGTACGCGCTGACCGAAGTGCCCTCGCCCGCCGCGCGCGCGGCCGCGCCCGCGCAGGTGCGCCCGCTCCTCGAAGCCTTCCCCGCCCCGAACGGCGCCGACCTCGGCAACGGCTTCGCGGAGTTCGCCGCCGGCTACTCCGACCCCTCGCGCTTCGACGCCCTGAGCGCGCGCCTCGACCTCGTCGCCGCCGAGACGCTGACGCTCTTCGCGCGCTACGCCAACGCGCCCTCGCGCACCACGCAGCGCGGCGGCGTCGGCTCGCCCGGGCAGAGCGGCCAGAGCCTCAACACCGTCAACCGCACGGCGCTCGACACCGAGACGCTGACGGCCGGCGCGACGTGGGCGCCCGGCGCTTCGGACGGGGCCGCCACCGCCGACCTGCGCTTCAACTGGAGCCGCGCCCGCGGGCGCACCGAGCTGGCGCTCGATGACTTCGGCGGCGCGGTCGTGCCCGAAGCCTCGCTCCTCTTCCCGCCCTTCGCGCGCCCCGACTCCTCCGGCTTTCAGGTCAGCTTGCGCGGCGGGCTCAACTCGGGCTTCGGCACGGGGAAGAACGTCAACAACTTTCAGCGGCAGCTCAACCTCGTCGGCAACCTCTCGCTGGTGCGCGGCGCACACGAGCTGAAGCTGGGCGCCGACTACAGGCGGCTCGCGCCCGTTTACGGCCCGCTCAACTACGCGCAGACCGTCGTCTTCGGCGACTCGTCCGCGAACGGCGTCCGCACGGCCTCGACGACGGGCCGCGCCTTCCAGATAAAAGTCACCGCCGACGCCGAGCCGCGACACCCGCTCTTCACGAACCTCTCCGTCTACGCGCAGGACTCCGCGCGCGTCACGCAGCGCCTGACCGTCGTCTACGGCCTGCGCTGGGAGCTGAACCCCGCGCCGACCGAGCGCGGGGGCAAACACCCGGCCGTCTTCCGCGGCTTAGACCCCGGCGGCGGCTCGAACGTCGGCGTCAACGTCTCCTCGGCGGGCGCCATCACGCTCGCCCCGCGCGGGACGCCGCTCTGGGACACGACCCACTTCAACTTCGCCCCGCGCGCGGGCGCCGCCTACCTGCTCTCGCCCGCGCGCGGGACGACCGTGCGCGGCGGCCTCGGCGTCTTTTACGACCTCGGCACGGGTCAGGCGGCGCAGGCGTTCGGCAGCGTCTTCCCCTACGCGCGCGAGAAGACGCTCACGAACGTCCCCTTCCCGCTCGACCCTGCGGCGGCCGCCCCGCCGGCGCTCGACCTCGACCCGCCCTACGGCACCGTCTACGCCTTCGCGCCCGGCCTGCGCCTCCCCTTCACGCTCCAGTGGAGCGCGGCCGTCGAGCAGCCGCTCGGAGGGCGCCAGTCGCTCTCGCTCTCCTACGTCGGCGCGGCCGGGCGCCGGCTGCTCCGGCAGACGGCGCTGCTCAGGCCGGACGCCAACTTCAGCGTCGTCCGCCTGACGGTCAACGGCAGCTCTTCCGACTACCACGCGCTCCAGGCCGTCTACGCGCGCCGGCTCGCGCGCGGCTTCCAGGCGCACGCCTCCTACGCCTGGTCGCACTCGATTGACGACGACTCGGACGACTCTTCGAGCGGCCTGCTCTTCGTCGGCTCGCTCGACCGCGCGGCCGAGCGCGGCCCCTCGACCTTCGACGTGCGCCACTCGCTGAGCGCCGCGGTCACCTACGACCTGCCGGCCCCTTCGCGCAGCGCGCCGGCCTGCGCGCACCTCCTGCGCGGCTGGTCGCTCGACGGAATCTTCCGCGCGCGCACGGCCACGCCGGTCAACGTGCTTCAGACCACCGGCGTCTTCGTCGGCGACCTCGTCGAGGCCCGCCGCCCCGACCTCGTCGGCGGCGTCCCCCTCTACCTCGAAGACCCGCAGGCGCCGGGCGGGCGGCGCCTCAACCCGGCCGCTTTCCGCACGGTCGCGGGGCGGCAGGGGAGTCTCGGGCGCAACGCCCTGCGCGGCTTCCCGCTCTCGCAGCTCGACCTCGCCGTCCGCCGCCAGTTCGCGCTGTCGGAGAGAGCGCGGCTGCAACTGCGCGCCGAAGTCTTCAACGTCTTCAACCACCCGAACTTCGGCGACCCCGTGGGCGACCTCCAGAGCCGCCTCTTCGGGCTGAGCACGCAGACGCTCGCCCGCAGCCTCGGCACCGGCGGCGTCAACGGCGGCCTGAGCCCGCTCTACCAGGTCGGCGGCCCCCGCTCCGTCCAGCTCGCGCTCCGCCTCGGCTTTTAAATCGCCGGGGGCGCGGGCGTTCCCGCCCGACTGAGCGCACGGTTTTCTGTGGGAAGGTGGAGGCCGGGTTTTGGCGACAAAAAGTGCGGCAAAAAGAAGAGGCGGCCGAGCTTTGGGGGCTCAGCCGCCTCTCGTCTCATGATCTCTCATGAGGTCGCATTCACTGTCCTCACCCCAGCAAATGCGTGGACGGTAACATCCAGCCACCGTCCGTGTTGGACGGATAATAGCCGGATTATTTTTCGGGTCAAGGGGTAATTTTAAGCATTTTTCAAGGAGTCTCCCGCCCGAAAGACCTTAATTGAAAAGAAAACTCGGGTTATGGCGCTTTGCACGGAATGTTGCGCTTTGAAACAAATGCGGCGCAAACGTCATCCCTCGCCGCCTCAATGCTCATCTTTCCTCGCCGCCACCAGCACGCACGCCGCGGTCATCAGCAGCAGCGCCACCGTCGTCGCCACGGCCCAGCGCCCGCCGGTCTGGCTGAAATAGACGGCCACCCCGGCCGCCCCCATGCCGGCCAGAAACAGGAGGAGCGCGGCGTAATTCTGTGTGGAGCCGCCGCCGATGGTCATCTCTTCCCTCCCGCGCGGGCGCCCGTCGCCCTTCTAAGACGTGCTGGGCGACCTGAAGGACTTCACCGCGACCCGGAGCAGCCACAGCCCTATGACGAGCAGCACGCCCGCCCACCAGCCCCCGTTCTCCCCCGCGTACAGGCGGACGGCGCTGAGCAGCATCATGAGCGAGGCGACCCCGCATAGAACCGCCCCGGCGACCCGAGGCCCCGGCATCTCTCTTTTCCTGCTCACGCGGCGAGTTTACACGCCGCGCCGGCAGCTTTCCGTACGACTCATGACGGACGGCCGCGCGCGCCGGCGCGTCCTCCCGAAGGGGTAGGCCGCCGGCGGAGGAAACCCCGACAGAAAAGAGAAGGCGGCAGCCGACTCCGGCTGCCGCCTTCTCTTAAAACCACTAATCGGGGCGAGAGGATTCGAACCTCCGACCTCTCGGTCCCGAACCAATAGCCCCCATAAAACCTAAACTGTTGATTTTGAAGCGGAACGCAGCCACGCCCAAAATCGGCCAATTTTCATCTTCTTTTATCTGCTTTCACGCCGGCGCAGTCTTGTTTTGTTTTTCCCTGCCCCAAATATGCCCCAAACATATCCGCATACAATTTGCCGATTAGGTCTATGAGCCGTCAATGGAGGTAATGCAGTGATTAAGGTCATCATCATTCTTCCCCTCGATGTGGGTGAACACGTCACGCATGAGAAATATGGGAAAGGTGTAATCGTCGGTTACTGGGCAGAAGAGATCGCACGTGGTAGTAATGATGTGCGAAGGAGTCTTCAGTCGGTTACATATACCGTGAATTTCGGCGGGGAAAACCGGAACTGTCTATCACATGAATTAGGGCCGGAGGCCCCTGCCTCTTCTAACAAGCTTCAGATGTAGTGCTTGAACGGCAGCGGCGGCACGTCCCCTACTGGTCCCGCTGTCAATATCTCGCCGACCGCGTCAGCAAATTTCAGTGTGACCGGCTTCCCGTCTGCGAACACGCAGGCGTTATAATTCAGCTTTGTCAACGCCATAATGTCAGTACAAACGGTTTGGAGGTCCGCGTCACCGCGGCAGATGTCGATGAGGAGAGGCTTGGGGACGCCTCTGCCTGGGTAGGTTTGAAGCCTCGGTATGAAGCCCTTCGTCCAGAGGAATCCTGTTCGCTTATCCCGTATGTACGCCGAACCGCGGAGCACGGCGTGCTTCCTCTTGGTAAACAGTTTTAGATGATTCTCATCTCTAATGCGCACCCCGACCAACTTAGTCTCGCCGCTCGCGGCATCGGTGAACCCGCCCCACTCCTCATCGTTGAACCTGATCTGACCATGTATGAATAGCTCGCGCGGAGGTTTGTCGAAATAACCTCTGTACGTGTCGAGGGCCATTCCTATGAGGTCTTTGGCGGCCTGACGGCCGAGATGATATTCCCCCGCCTTTCCAGGCGTGTGCCACGGCCCCACAGCACCCTTAAACACGACCCCATCGCCCGAGTCGAGAAACATTTGAGCGGCGCAGCACGAGTTACGTGGGTCGAGTTCGTTCTGCTTAAACACTAGGCCGATATAACAGACGCCCTCTCGCACTTGGTTAATCTTCCAAGGACGCGCGCCGGCTTTGTAGTAGGCTGTAGTGGTCAGATTCCAAGCGATTGCAGAAGGGTCGTCTACGCCGCGCTCGGGCCTCCCAAATTTATCCACGAACTCTTCCGGGGCAATTGTCGTCTCCCGAATGATTTGGGTAATTACCTGATCCCGCAGGAGCCGGGCTTTGAGTTGGTTGTGAAAATGCACCTCGAAGTGGTAAGGGACTGCTAACGTATTCTCCTCGTCGAATAAAGACGGCCGCGAGTACAGACTCTTCGCCCTTTTAGCAGACATTTTCTCCGTCGCGATGATGCGGCGCTCCTTCTCGACGAACGATTTCGGCCGGCATTTTTTCCACACCAACTCAGGTACTATGATGAACCATATGTCGGGTGACACTTCCTCATGCCTTTTGGCACGCAGTATCCTCTCCGAATAAACCTCTACCGTCTCGTACACCCTTTTGTGTTTGTCGTCGAGGTAAAGATGCTCCTCAAGCTCGCCGTCGGGAATGACAATTTCAAGAACCGGCCTTACCTCCCAGGGTATTCCGAAGGCCGCTTGAAACCCGGGGTACATCGGGCGGTGAATCTGCGGCTGGCCATTTTTATCAAGATCTATGATCGGCTTCTGGATGCGGCCAACCCACTGCTTGTACCTGCGTATACCTTCTGAAGTGCCTATCACGCCCGCGCGGATCGCATAAGCGTTACCCTTCTCAAGAGTGCCGAAGAGCGTCAGGCCGTCACGCGGATCCTCCATGCCCTGGTTATGACCGAACAGCAACGTCGGCTCGGAGAAGCGGATTAGGTCACTCATCAATCGTCCTCCTCGTCGTCTATATCCAGTTCGCCGTCACCTCCATCATCCGGCTCTTCTTCTGAGACTTCCCTATCCTCACCGGGCTCGACGTAGGAGAACGGACTCTCAAAGACAACGGGCGAAAGGCCGACCTTTACCGCAGCATCGCTTCCCAGCGGGACTGTGATAGCGTTGTCTTCGCTGGCGAGCCAAGACATTGTCGCCAGCATGCGATCCCGCCAGTCAGCATTCCACCAGTTCTTACACTGGCTCATACGTGCCTTATGAATCTTCTCCGCGCTGTCCCATATGTTTATCGCATCGTCGGAGAAGAGGACGTGCCCTCTTAAACTGAATCCTTTTACGGGGTATAAGAGTGGTTTAGCGCTCACGGCGTAGTGCCAGTGCCGGTACCTCTGATTCTCGCCCTTTGGCCCGACCCTCTTATAGCCCATGACATACTTATAGGTTGGCTGCCCATCCACCCCGGTGAAGTTAATGCGGTCGTTCTTGACTTGGTCTCCTACGAAATAATGTGACATTACGGAGTTGGCCATCTCGTAGGACGAAAGCCCTCTGCCTGTGGCCATCTTATTCCAGCCCTCACTGAGCAGGTGTATGACGACATTCCTCGCGTCTTTAGCTTCTATAAACTCCCTGGCGAGTTTACCGTCCAGTATGTCTTGGGTTTTAAAGCGGAAGGTGTCGGCGACGAACTTATCCTTAATCAGCAGCTCGGCAAAATCCTCCCTAGGGGCGAAGGACAATATCCCGGTCTTGAGAAGTTGATAAGGAACTCCCGGCTCTTTCTCTTGGAACTTGCTACCAAACGGCGGGGTGAAGAGTAGGTGCTGGTAGATGAATTCCGGCAGAGATTCTATCGGGAACCAGCTCGACAGCAGGTACTCCCCTTTGTCAAGTACACCTCTATCGGCGCTGAACTGGTCGCGCCACCAAGTCGCAACGGCCTCAGCCCCATACGCGGCGTCCTTTCTTACGCCATCTTGCTCCAACTTTTCCAACAGCGTGGCGAAACCTTTGGCCCATCCGTCATTAAACTTCACGGCATTAAGCCGCTTCAATTCAATCGCATACTCATTAGGTGGAAGATCATCCAAGGCTAAGGGTATGACAAAATCTTTAATCTTCTCCCTCTTCTGTATGGCGCGCGCGGCCGCCAGCTCCATGAGCGGCCCATCCCTGTCATTAGATGTACGTGTTATCACATAGAGGAACTTGGTGGTCCGGGCTTCGATAGCGGCCTGTATGTCTTTCCAGAAATCTTCCCCTCCCTTCAGCTTAATCAGGTCGCACCAGACCGGGTAGCCCTCCCGAATCAGTTGTAGCGCGAGCCACCTCGTAAATTCGTCGTCTTCGGGGCGGGCATGACTTAAAAAAACGATGTCTCTCATTTATGAGCACTCATGTATCAGGCGTTAGCCGCCGTACTACGTTCAGTCATTTTCTTAATGATGGTCACAGAATTATCATCCCAATTGACAGCTCTTATCTCCGAATGCCACCAGACGATTAAAGAGATTAAGCAATGAAGGGTACGGAGTGCTTCATAGTCACTTAGCGGGACTCTGGATTTATGTGAGGCTGCATTCCTGAACCTGATTAAATCATTTATGTTTTCTCTAATCCTACTAGGGAAAATTGAAATAGCCGAGGTGTGCTTTTGATGCTCTTTAGCTATTTCACGGTTATAAGCGCGCTCCTCCTTAATGAGTGTGATGGCTTGGCGCAGTAATTTAAGGGTGTCCACCGTAGACGGTGGAGGATCAGACTCTACTCGGCCAATCTGCTCATTGACAGCTTTATACATTGAATCAATGTCAGGAGGCTGGGGCGGTGCCTTCTGAAATAACTTAGCCGTCTTGGACTGTATTAGGTCGTACAATTGCCCCATAGTTTGGCCCTTCGGCACAGACTCGCGGAATAACGTTTCGTATATTTGAGTAAGGAAATCTTCCCCGATTAGACCGAGCGTGCTAATGGTGCTTTCGTAGCGATTGGCCTCATACTCTGTAAACGACTTTGTAAATAACGGATGAAGCCTGTCATCGTTAATGATTTTCGAATAAGCAAGCCGCGCGAAGAAAAAATATGGAGCTAAGACTTGTTCCTCCGGAGAAAAAGTTGGCATAACTTCGGAGTCCGAAATCTTGCCAAGTTTTATTAACAGGGCCGCAAAATCTTCCAAACCCTTCGGATGTAATGAATGATATGTAATCTGTTCGTTAATCTTAGGGGTGGTCAGCGAGAACATGAAACCATTCTTTGATAAGAATGGAATTCCCGTTTTCATAACCGGCTTGAAATTTTCAAAGTAAATGTGGTCTTTAAAGTGGGAAAAAGCATCGGAGAATGTTCGTTGTAGCTTGTCTAAATCGAGGGAATTTACAATCGTTTTTACAGATGCCTTATCGATCTCCACTTCCTCGCCGGGGGTATCTTCTATCGCTTTTAAGTACGCGAAAAGCCTGAGAATAAAACTCACTCTATGAAAAATATCAACCTTAATGTCATTAAGTGTTTCAAGTGTTAATTTCGTCGTCTTCCCTTCTTCGTGGTTGAGAATAACTCCGGTGGCTTGCCTCTCAAGCTTTTGACTGAACTCCTGCCAGATATACTGTGATATCCCAGCATCAGTTAACCAGTTTGCAGTTAATGCCCATACACCTGTCTTTATCGGATTCTTTAGATACTCCAAAACTGTATCAACTTCTTCAGTGCGAAGAAGATCATTCTGCCTCTTAAGGGGCTGGGGTATGCTATTTATTGAAGGTTGAGTTAAATCTGAAGTACGTCGAAGCCAATCTTCAAGCCAGCCAGATACATTCTGAATTTTCGAGGAATCAAAATCTTCTGTACTCATTTGCCCCACACACTCCAATCAGGCTTATTATTACGACTTAGTTCAAATCTCGAACTGCTCGTAAACCTCTTTCTTAAGCCGTAGCAGCCCTGCCTAGTAGCCTCCCACGCGCCGAAAATATTGCACCCTCCGCTAAGTCCCGCGCTGTCAATCCCGCCTTTTTTCTCCCGGGAGAAAAAAACTGACTCCCGGTAATTCCCGCCGCCATCTAAGTTCTCGCGTCAGCAACTCCCCGCATCTTGAATCCAGAGGCTTAAGTATGCCCGACCGCCACGGGGAGCTTGCCGAGGTGCGCCCGATCTACAGGAAGGGAGATCGGGTGCTGGTGCATCTGCCACCGGGCTATTACGGCCTGGTGATACACGCCTCAGACGTTATTGACGGCGAGGTGTGGTTCTATGGGAGGGGAACTGATGTCATCATGCCGTTCCCCGCGACGAAGATCGTCCGTCGCCTCGCGCCGGATGAACCGCTCACTCGGCCGGAGATCAAGTGACAGCCCTCACGCTCGCCTCTTCACTTTCTCCTCCGGCACGTCCACGGCCTTCGGGGGCAGCGGGGGCCGTCTAGGCTTTCGGGGTGATTCTTTCTCCTGCTCCTGGATCATCCGCTGCACCTCGCGGCGCGCGATCTCCATCAGAACTTCAAAGTCCTTCATCTGCTCCGGGGTAAGTTGCTGGGCGTCGTCGAATAAGGATGCAAATTTCCAATTCTTAAAATCAGGATCACCTTCCGGGTCCTTACCACGCGCTACAGAAATAATTTCCTCTTCAGGCACCCCTAATCCACGCGCCAAAGCGCTTAAGGTATGAATACCGGGATTTTTAGTCTTACCCTGAACAATGTCACTAACTCCACCAGTTGTAATGCCATTACGTGAACGCGCTTGCACTTCGCGGTATGTGAGCCCTTTCTCGCTCATCACCCGACGCACGTAATCAGCCAAAGATTCAGCCACACATCCTCCAGCGAAAATAAATCCGCACACTTTGTAAGGGCAATCTTACTCACATAACTATCAGCGATTTCGCAATTTCTGTAAGGAATGCTTGACAGGGTTTCTGCGTTAGGAATATCTTACAAACCATGAGCGACACGACACAGGGGCGCCCCCTTTACAACGGCTCAAAAATCGAAGCTCGAATGAAAGCACTAGGCTTTTCTGATGTGAAGTTGTCGAAGGAGATGAGGCTTTCACGGCCAACGATTATGGCTATCCGCCGCGGGCACAATGCCGAGGTTGAGAATGTGCTAGCCGTGATTGCCAGGCTCGGTCTGGAGCCTGGGGAAGTCTTTGAGCCGATGACTGAGGCCGCGTCAGTCGGAGCATAGGCGAGCGCCCCTACCCCGGTGAACGATTCTTTTCTCTCTGTTCAATCCACCCCAATGCCATCAAACGCGAAGCTACCTCCGGCACACGAGATTCTAGCTCGGGTCTTTGACACTCCGGAGAAGGTGCGCCAGCTCGCCCGCTGCTGCTCAGTCTCCGATAACCACGCTTACAAGTGGCTCCGCGATGGCGGCACCGGCGCCCCCTCGGACTTAGACCGCCTCTGCAAAGTTATCTTCCTCGCGTCCACCTTCGGCGCCGATGGGATGAAGGGAGCCGGCCTCATCTCCGATTACGTCCGCGAGTTCTACGTCTCCCTGGTCGAGCTGAGCGCCGAGCCTTACGCAAGCGAGCACGAGCGCGTCGTCGATAGCACGGACATCCTGCGCGAGGCCGCCGAGGCCGTCGAAGCGCTCTCTTTGGGTAAGCCGACGCCGGAGGCCGTCAAGGAGCTGGTCGAGCTGAGGGACAAGGCCGAGGCCGCCATCTCCAGACTCTGCGCCGGCGGCGGAGTCAACAGCGCGGCGGGGGCGCCGTGAGGCTTTCAAGTTGTGGCCGCGGCTTCTCCCCGCGCGGCCACACAGAAGGGGCGTGCGGCGCGCCGGCTACCCCCCGCGCCGCACGCCCCGGGGTTAACCACAATGAAGGTCTACAGGCTCGGCACACGGCTCATCCTCGGCTTCCGGCTCGGCTGCGTGGGGCTGCTCCTGCACCTCACGCAAGGCTTCTTCCGCGAGCTGGTCAAAGCGCCCTTCCGACTCGGGTGCCTGCTGGCCTTGCTGCTCCTGCTGGCGGCCGGCTGCCGGCTGCTGGGCCTCCTCGCCGAGGTGACGCGATGAAGGGCACCGTCCTCCGACTTGAGCCACCCGCGGCTCGCGCGGCAGTCGTCGAGGCCGAGCCGATAGAGGCGGCCGTCCGTGAGCTGAGCACTCGCGTCGCGGAGAACAACGCGGCGCGACGGCGCCTCTTCTCCCGCCTCGACGAGCTGCGCGGCCTCACCCCGGGTCTCCGACGTCGGCACGCGCGCCCCTCCCCGCCGGCGATGACAGCCCCCGTCAACTTCTTCTCCATCGAGGAGGCCGACTTTGAAGCCCCGGCCCCTCGCCAAGTCGCGCGAGGAGGCAGATGAGCACTCCCATCAAGAAGCCATCCGCCCCGGTCGCCGACTTCTCAGACGAGCAGGCGTTCCGACGGCGCCGCCACCACGCGCAAATCGAGGCCATGACCGGGCTCATCCTCCAGGCGGTCGGTTACCCCACCCGCCGGCATCGGGACTTCATCTGCGCGCTCCAGAGCACGAACTCGGGCAACGACGCCAGAGTGCCTTACACGCCCTTCCGCCGCGCCCACCTCACGCTCGCCGACCTGATGACGTGCGAGGGCTCGCCCGACACCCGCCGCAAGGCCGTCTACCGCGAGATCGTCACGCTCAGGACGTTCCAGCGCAGAAAGGGTCTCATCCTCTTCAACGTCACCTCAGGTAATGAAGAAGAGGCTACTGAGTACGTTGACTACCTCACGCCAGCGGCGGACGCCGCTGTGCAGCGCTGTCTCTCCTCTCCCCTGTGGAAAACCGATAAGCAGGCGGCCAAGCGCGAGGCCGTGGCGTGGGCGGTCGAGCAGCTCCCGCGCTGCGACGTCGAGGAGGAGCCGGAAGGTGAAGACGGGGAGCCGGCGCTCGCCGACTACCAGGAGCACGTCAAGCGGCGCATCCTCTCCGAGCTGGAGCGCGCGGCCCTCAAGATCGAGAAGCGCGGGGGAGACGCCGAGCTGTGGGCGCGCCAGCTCATCAGGGAAGCCCTTAAAGGTCTGGAGTCGCTGAAGAAGACGGCGCCGGCCCGGCTTGACCACTCGGCGCTGCGCGCCGTCCTCGACGATGAAGCGGGCGGGGGGGACGCGTCCGTCGCGGGTGGTAATACAACGGGGGACAGTTTTGTCCGCCCCCCCCTCGACGACGTGGCCGGCATCGATGCGACCACGTCGCCCGCCCCGGGTCAGGAGGGGGCGGACAGTTTTGTCCGCCCCCCCTCCGATAACTCCGATAATTCCGAGCCCTTCGCGCTCGACGAGCCGAGTCTTTTCACTCCGGAGGCCCCGGAGGTCGCTCCGAAGCCTAAAACCCCGCTGGAGGCGGCCCTCGCGTACGCCAGGCGCGGCTGGCCGGTCTTCCCCCTACACCACCCGGACGCGCACCGCGGATGCTCCTGCATGGACGCTCAGAAGTGCAGGAGCCCGGGCAAGCACCCGCGCACCAGGAAGGGGCTGAAGGACGCCACCACGGACGCGGCGCAGGTGCGCCGCTGGTGGGAGCTGTACCCGCTCGCCAACGTCGGGCTGGCCATGGGCCGGAAGTCCGGGCTGGTGGCCGTAGACGTAGACCCGCGCTCCGGGGGCGACGCCTCGCTGTGCGAGCTGCTGGAGAGGTACGGCGAGCTGCCGAACACGCTGGAGGCGATGACCGGCGGGGGCGGCTCTCACATCTTCTTCGCCCACCCCGGGGTCTCGTTTAAGAACTCAGCTTCAGTCTTAGGCGAAGGGCTCGACGTCAAGACCGACGGCGGGTACGTCGTGGCCGCGCCGAGCCTGCACGCCTCCGGCAAGCGCTACTCGTGGCGCACCAGGCGCAGCCCCGCGACGATGCCCGGCTGGCTCCTGAAGCTCCTCACGGCGGAGAAGCCGCCCGCCCCTGCGAAGCCTCAGGCCCCGCGGCGCTCGCTCGCCCCCTCGAAGCTGGGGGGCATCATCCCCCTGCACTCGCGTAACGCTCAGCTCTTCCGCATCGCCTGCTCGCTGCGCGGCGACGGCGCCGGCTACGACAAGATCGAGCGCGCCGTCTTCGAAGCCTACGAAACGAGGTGCGTCAAGGAGCCCGAGCCGATGTCCGTCTCGGAGCTAAGGAAGATCGCCCGGAGCGCGATGCGCTACCAGGCCGGCAGAGGTTGAACGAAGGAAAGGAGACCGTGATGACAGAAAGTGAAGACCTGAAGGCGCTGGCCGAGCGCGGCCAGCTCACGCTGCGGGTGAAAGGCGGGGAGGTGGCGGCGCGCTTCGTCGCCCCGCCGGCGCTGGCGCTGATGGCCGCCAACGGGCACCCGCCCGAGGGCATCGTGTGGGGCACGCGCTGGTTCCACCTCACGCCCGAGGGCCGCTACGTCGAGGGGCTGCTCTACCCGCTGTCGGCCCCGGGAGGCGTCAACTTCCCCTACTCGGCGGCCGGCGCGGCCCTGACCTCATGGCTCGGCGAGCGGCTGCGCCGCCACCCCGGGCTCACGCTCATGCTGGGTACGAGGCTGGCGCGCGTCATCGCGCTGCACCCTGACGGGCGGCTGGAGTGTGAGGTGGAGACCGAGGCGCTGGAGCCCGAGCGGCAGTTCGTCACGCTGGAGCCGCGGCACCTGGAGCAGCTCGTGCGCCAGCTCCCCGCGCTGGCGAAAGGGGAGTGATGAGTACCCGCGACCCGCGCGGGTCGGTCGTCGTCGCCAGCGACAACCCGGCGCTCACCAACGAACTCTTCAACACGCTCCTGCGCCTGCGCAAGGTGCTCGAAGCGCTCCACCTCTTCACGCACCGCGTAGACGAGGAAGTCCCCGACGCGGTGGCCGAGCGTCAGGACGCCGAGGCGCAGGAGCTGATGCAGAGGGTGTGGGTCAAGCACTTCGAGCCGTTCTTTTTGGAGGTGATGCGGCAGTACCCGCCGGGCTCGGGGCGCTTCGACCAGGACCTGCGGACGCTGGCGCTGGTGCGCCGGGCCGAGCGCGTGGACGTGCCGCGCCGGCCCCTGACGGGCTCAGACGTCACGGGAGGTAAGTGATGCCGCAGTCTAAGACGAGGCTGATGCACACCCGCCCGACCGAGAGGCCCTTCTACTGCATCACGGGGGACCTCTCGGGCGAGGGCTTCCTCGTCATCGTCGACGAGAGCACGCACGACGTGGTGGTGAGGGAGGGGGCGGAGGCCGGCACAAAGAGCGTCATCGTCAACCCGAAGGGAGCGCAGGCCCGGGGCGTGAGCACGCGGCCCGGGACGCGGATGCTCGACCTCCAGCCTTCGGCCGCCGACCCCGCGGGGCTGGCCGCGGAGTCTATCGAGCGGCTGAGGCGCGAGGGACCGGAAGACGAGGCGGCCAGAAGCGGCGCGATAGGCGCCCCGCGCTCGCAAAATCTCAAGGTACTTCCTGAGGAAAAAGACTGAGGGTGACGCGCGAGCCTCAACCCCCCTCTCGGCGTAGAAATTTTATGAATTTCATCATCAACGGGATTCATTTCGGCCGGTGTTTACGCGGGTTTCGTGCGAATTCCGTTGCTGAATCGGTGGTGAAAATTCAGCAGCGGTTAATCATCGACGGAAGCGAGGTTAATTAGCCCTGGCCGTGACCCACCAGGAGGCCGTCAAGACGTGCAGCGGGCCGTGCGGCCGGCTCCTACCCCTCTCCTCGTTCGGCGTCAACAACGCGCGCAGGGACGGCCGCCGGAGCGAGTGCCGCGAGTGCCACAAGGCCAGGCGCGGGCCGCGCGGCAAGCAGGCGCAGCGCGCCCGCCTGCTCGAAAGGGAGCTGCTGGCGCTGCTCGGGACCTTCGGCACGCCGCCCCTGGCCGACGTGCTCCGGCGGGCGCTCGACGAGGTGCGCCAGGTCGGGGCCTCCGGCGCCCGCTTCGACGAGCAGGTCGAGGCCGTGCGCCGCGCGGTGCTGATCCGCGGCTGCCGCCGGGTGGACGAGATCGTCGAGGAGGAGGGGCTCTCCCGCTGGGTCGTGGACCGTGCGCTGGAGCGGCTGCTGGCGGCCAAGGTGGTCGAGGCGCGCCGGGGCTACCGCCTCTCTGACGAGGCCGAGGGGGCGGGCCGCTCCGCCGTCGAGTACCACCCCAAAGGCTACCCCCGCGGCGAGAGCTTCGCCGGGCTCTTTAACCGCCGCGCGGTCGAGGACGATCTCTTATGACGACTCTCAGGAAAGCCACCTGGCTGGGCTCGGCCGGCTTCACCATCCTGGTGCGCTGCGCCTGCGGCGTGCGGCTCTTCGTCCCTCGCGGGAGGTGGGCGGAGAGAGGTTTCACGGTCTGTGATGATTGCAAGGCGGCCATCCGCTACGCTTCGCTGGAGGTAGTTCAGCCCGAAGCCGTGGAGGGATTCGTCGAGATGGTCATCCGAGAGGGGCAGGAGCGCGAGGCGCTCAAGGAGGAGCTGGAGCGGGAGCTGCGCCGCTTCGTCAGGGTCTACGACGGCCAGCCGGAGTGGCTGTGGTCGCCGGCGACCGTGAGGTTCGTCCGGGCCGTGAGGCCGAAGCTGGAGCTGCTGGGCGGGCCGGTCGGGCAGGGGCGAACCGACGAGGCGGCGAGCCCGGAGGAGGCGTACCGCGGCGGGTAGGGGGGTGTGCCGCCCGCGAGGGCGGCGTGGTCAAACTCACGTTCACATGAGAGGCAGGAGAGTATGACGACAGCAACGGATAACAGGGGCGGGGCGCGCGCGCCGCTCGTCGAGATGAGCGCGGAGGAGAGGCGGCGCTACAGCCTGCGGAGGGCCGTGGCTATTGCCGCGGGGCTCGAAGCGCCGCAGACCTTCGAGAGCGAAGTCTCCGAGGAGATCGCCCGGCATCTGCCGCAGAGCTACAACCGGCGCGGGGGCCTGTTCGTCCCCACTTCGCTCTCCAGAGCGGCGCTCGACGCGCATACCGCGGGCAGGGGCTCGGAGCTGGTGGGGGAGGAGGCCGGCCCCTTCATCTCGGCCCTGCGCAAGCGCGCCCTGGTGCTCCAGCTCGGGGCACGGCTCGTGACGGGGCTGCGCGGCAGCGTGGGCTTCCCCCGCCAGGACACGGCCGGCACCGCGCAGTGGGCGTCGGACAACCCCGGGGAGAACTACGCGCAGAGCAACATGACTCTGAGCCAGGTGCAGATGAGGCCGAAGCTCCTGGTCAGCGTCACCAGCTTCAGCCGTCAGCTCCTCGTGCAATCCACGCCTTCCGTGGACGAGATCGTCGCCGAGGACATGGCGCAGTCGAGCGCAGTCGCGCTGGACCTGGCCGCGGTGCACGGCTCCGGAGTCGGCAACGAGCCGCTGGGGCTCTACAACAACCCGGACGTCGTGGCGGAGGTGGACTTCGCCGGCCCGCCCACGCTGGATAAGGCCGTAGAGATGGAGACGGCCGTCGCCACGCAGGACGGGGAGACGGACCCGGAGACGGCCGGCTACCTGACGACTCCGGAGGTGAGGGAGCGGGCGAAGCTGGCCGTGGACGTCGCGGGGGCGAGGCTCTGGCAGGACGGCCGCATGAACGACCACCGGGCCGAGGCCACCAACCAACTGAGCAAGGAGCTGGGAGCGGGGGACGACGAGCACGCGATGCTCTACGGCATCTGGAGCGAGCTGCTGGTGGGCGAGTGGGGCGCCATCGAGGTACTTGCCAACCCCTACACGCTCGCGGGCAAGGGGCTGGTGCAGGTGACGAGCTTCTACCTGGCCGACGTCGCCCCCAGACACCCGGAGAGCTTCTGCAAAGCGAAGGGGCTCGTGCCGTAGCGCCGGCCGTGATGCCGGCAGGAGGTTGAATCATGAGCGGTAGTGTGAACGAGACGGAACAGGCGGGGGCCGCGAAGGGGCGCACGCTCGCCGACGTCGAGGCGGACGTCGAGCGCGCAGTCGTCGAGCTGCAAGCCCTGAAGGCCGAGCGGGACTCGCTGCCCGAGCAGGTCGAGGAGGCGCGGGCTAATTTCGACGCCGCGCGCCTGGAGGAGCTGGAGGCCAAGGGGCGCTCACTGCGCGCTCAGGTCTCGGCGGCGCAGGCGCGTCTGTGGCAGCTCTACGCCGAGCGGGCCAGGCTCCAGCTCCCCGAGGCGGAGGCCGCCGCGGAGGCGGCGCGCGCGGAGTACGAGCGGGCGCACGCGGAGTACCTGGAGGCGCACGCGCGGACGAACCAGCTGGGGGTCGAGGCCAACAACGCGCGGGTGCGGGCGCAGGCGCTGCGCACCGCGGCCGAGGAGAACGAGCGGAAGGCGAAGGCGCTGGCGCGCAGACTCCCGGCGGGGCAGTCATGAGGGCGGCGGGGAAGAAAGGGCGAGCCTCCGAGGCGGGGACTCCGAAGCCCCGGCTGTCGCTCGTCGAGAGCACGCCGGCTGCGCTCCCCGCCGGCGTGCCTCAGTACCTCACGCTCGCCGAGGTGGCGGCCATGCTGCGGTGTCAGCCGAGCACCATCTACCAGCTCGTTCATAAGAAGCGAATACCCTTCCGCAAGCGTGGCCGCCAGCTCCTCTTCGAGGCCCGTGAGATAGACCAGTGGACGAAGGACTGCGCCGGCCGGTAGTGACTCTCCCCTCCCCTCTCCTGTAGCATCAGCCCCGGCGTGGCTGCGATTCCCGGAAAGGAAAACCATGCCAGTAGAGAACCGAGGCACGGCGAAGCGCCCGCGGTGGCGTTACGCCTTCACGATTCGAGGGGTGCGCTACCGGGCATCGATACCCGAGGCGCGCACCAAATTCGAGGCGGAGCAGGCGGAGATCGCGGCTAAGAGGGCGGTCTTCGACGGGACGTATGGGAGGCCCGCCGGCGAGCGCGATTTCGTCGATTTCGTCGAGCGGGTCTATAAACCCTGGGCGCGTGACAATAAGCGGTCGTGGAAGAATGAAGAGTATTGTCTTCCCACGATTACGGAGTGGTTCAGGGGCAAGACCTTCGCTCAGGTCTCTCCCCTCCTGATAGAGAAGTTCAAGAAACACCTCCGGGAATCCGACACGAACAGGGGCACGAAATTCAGTCCCCGTTACGTCAACTACTTTCTTGAATCGCTCTTCCGGATATTCTCGCTCGCGGTCGAGCACAAAGAAATAGGCTTTGATGATAATCCGTGCAGGAAGATCAAGAAGCTTCGGCTCGACAACCGGCGTGTGCGCTACCTCCTCGACGAGGAGGAGCCGCGGCTCCTGGCGCAGTGCGAAGGCGCCCAAGCCTACCTCCGGCCTTTGGTGCTCGTGGCAATAGGGACAGGCATGCGGCGTGGCGACATGCTCACGCTGAAGAAACAGTCCCTGGACTTTCAGCGGGGCGACATCCTGGTGCCGAACTCTAAAACGGGCAAGGTCTACCGAGTACCGATGACGGCGGAAGTGCGAGAGATCATGCTCCAGCTCGTCAGGCAGAATCAGGGGAGCGAGTTTGTTTTCGTGAACCCGCAGACAGGTAAGCCTTACGTCGAGATCAAGAAGGGTTTCGCGGAAGTCTGTACGCGGGCCGGCATCACTAACCTGCACTGGCATGACCTGCGGCACACCTTCGGCACCAGGATGGCCGAGGCGGGCCACAGTGAGGCGACTATCTCGGAGCTGATGGGGCACTCGGATCCGAAGACGACCAGGCGCTACACGCACGGCACGGAGGCGGCGAAGCGCGCGGCGGTCGAGGCCACCAGGCCGAGGACGGCGGCGAAGACGGAGCAGGCGGCGAAGCTCGCCGTAGTGAGGAAATGAATTCCCTGCCCCATCTGTGCCCCGAACGGAAAACGGCCACTCTTTCGAGTGACCGTAAACCTTTGGAACTACTAATCGGGGCGAGAGGATTCGAACCTCCGACCTCTCGGTCCCGAACCGAGCGCTCTACCAGGCTGAGCCACGCCCCGTCGAAGATTACCCGAGCATTCTAAGTGCCGCGGTGTGCGGTGTCAAACCCGTACGTCGCCGGCGCCCTCGCGCAGCCGCCGCGCCTTCTCGCGCCGCGACTTGAAGTACTCGTAGACGGGCGGCAGGAGCGAGAGGAAGACGACGACGACCACGACCTTCTCGATGTGGTCTTCGAGCTTAATCCCGAAGGCGTTCTCGACGACCGTGCCGAGGAAGTAGCCGGCGAGAATCATGCTGAAGACCCAGGCGAAGCCGCCGACGACGTTGTAGGCGAGGAACTGCCTGTAGGACATCTGCGCGGCGCCCGCCACGATGGGCGCGAAGGTGCGGACGATGGGCACGAAGCGGGCGATGATGATGGTCTTGCCGCCGTACCTCTCGTAGAACTCGTGCGCCTTCTGGAGGTGGGCCGGGCTGAACAGCAGAGACTTCTTGCGCGTGAAGAGGCGCGGGCCGAGCGTGCGCCCGGTGTAATAGCCCACGGCGTCGCCGACGACCGCGGCGAGGAACAGGCTGCCCAGCAGGATGACGACGTTCAGCCGCTCGGGGTGCATCCGCGCCACCAGCCCCGCCACGACGAGCAGCGAGTCGCCCGGCAGGAAGAACCCCACGGCCAGCCCCGTCTCGGCGAAGACGATGAAGACCAGCCCGAAGTAGGTCAGCAGCAGCCCCTTCGTCGTCAAAAAATCGATGATGTTCTTCGGGTTGAGGACTTCCCTGAGCTGGTGAATGAGTTCGTAAATCGATTCCATGATGATTCGAGCGGCCGGGGGCCGGAGGCCGGGGGCCGGTAATAATTCATCCGACCGGCCCCGGTCTCCGGCCCCCGGCCTTTAGCTTTCGTTACTCCAGCCGTAGCGGCCGATGAGCGGGACGAAGGCGCACGCGCCGTGCTCCTCATGCTGAAAGCCGTCCTCCGTGCGGACGACGCGGACGAGCCGCTGCGAGTCGCGCGAGGGGCCGACGGGGATGACGAGCCGGCCGCCGACCTTGAGCTGCGCGAGCAGCGGCTCGGGCACCTCGGGGCCGCCGGCGGCGACGAGGACGCCGTCGTAGGGGGCGTGCGCGCTCCAGCCCATCGTGCCGTCGAAGCACTTGACGGTGGCGTTGTAGATGCCGAGGCCGCGGATGCGCGCCTGCGCCTGCCGCGCCAGCTCCGCGATGCGCTCGATGGCGTAGACCTGGCCCGCGACGCGCGCGAGCACCGCCGTCTGGTAGCCGGAGCCCGCGCCTATCTCAAGCACGCGGCTCTGCCTCTCGCACCCGAGCAGCTCGGTCATGCGGGCGACGATGTAGGGCTGCGAGATGGTCTGGTTGGCGTCGATGGGGAGGGCGTGGTCGCCGTAGGCGCGGCCCTGCAAAGCCTCGGGGACGAAGAGGTGGCGCGGGACGTCGGCCATCGCCGCGAGCACGCGTTCGTCGCCGATGCGGTAGTGGCCGCGCAGGCGCTCGACCATGCGCTGGCGCGGGATGCGGTAGCTCGAAGACTGCGCGGCCGGCCAGTTTGAAGACGAAGAACTCAAGAGCCCACTCCCGCCGACACCCGCCGCCCCCCTCACCCGAGCCCCGCCGGCTCCTGCGCGTCGCGCTCGACGTCCTCGGCGCGCAGGCGGTTCCAGAGGTCGAGCGCGTCGAGCGCGCTGTGGTTGGTCATGTCGCTGCGCATCGGCGTCACGGAGACGCACCCGGCCTCGACCGCGGCGTAGTCCGTCCCGTCCTCGGTGCTCGTGCCGTAGTACTCCTCGCCGATCCAGTAGTAAGCCTTGCCGCGGGGGTCGATGTGCTCGGTGATGATGGGGCGCGCGTGCTTGATGCCCTGGCGCGTGACGCGGACGCCGCCGATGCCGCCCGGCGGGACGTTGATGTTGAGCAGCGTGCCTTCGGGCAGGCCCTCCGCGAGGACTTTGCGCGCGGCCGTGACGGCGAAGCGCGCGGCGTGCGTGAAGTCGAAGTTCTCGCGCGCGACGAGGCTGAAGGCCAGCCCGGGCACGCCGAGGATGGTGGCTTCGAGCGCGCCGGCCACGGTGCCCGAGTAGGTGGCGTCGTCGCCGAGGTTGCCGCCGTGGTTGATGCCGGAGCAGCAGAGGTCGGGGCGGTCGTCGGGGCCGAGAATCTGGTTGAGCGCGAGCGTCACGCAGTCGGTCGGCGTGCCGTCCACCGTCCAGTGGCGCTCGTCGATGCGGCGGATGCGCAGCGGGCGCGAGAGCGTCAGGCTGTGCGAGGCGCCGCTCATCTCCGAGGCGGGCGCGACGACGTAGACGTCGCCCAGCTCGCGCAGGGCCTCCTCCAACTTCGTGAGGCCGTCGGAATGGATGCCGTCGTCGTTTGTCAGAAGAATCCGAACCATATGATTAAACCGCGGGACATTACACCTTAACGACCCGATTTATTCAAGCGTGCGCGCCCGAAGGGAAAGCCCCGCCGACTTTGAGGCCGGCGGGGCTTTCCGGTTCCGGGGGTCGGACGAGCCCTAGGCGTTCGTCGTCTCCGTGTTCTTGCGCGAGAGGCCCTTGATCTGGACGGGCGTGTTCTTCTCGACGTCGGCGCCGAGCTTCTTCTTCAGCACCATCTCCTGGTAGAGCTTGCGCATCATCGCCGCCTCCTCGGCCGCCGTCTTCGGCCCCTCCATCTGGGGCTTGTTCGGGCGCTGCAAGTCCACCTCGTTGAGGACGAGGCTGACCGGCGTCTCGGGGAGGGCGACCTCCTTGTTGCGGGCGAAGATTTCGTGGCGGCCGTGCTCCTTGTACCACTGCGCGACGGTCGCGTTCTGGTGCATCTGCTCGATGATGTTGCGCCAGCCGATGCCCGTGTTGTAGGCGCAGAAACTAATCTCGCCCTCCTGCGTGCCGTAGGGGATGATGCACATCTCCGTGCGGCGGAAGTCGTAGTTGAAGAGGTCCTGGAACCACATGCCGGCGATGAAGAGGAAGTTCCAGCGGTCGGCGCGGCGCGCCTCGATGTCCTCCTTCTTGCGCTGGCCGTCCACGCGGCCGTACTGCTTGCCGGTCAGCCCGAACGATTTGTCGAACTTCTTGAACAGCTCGTAGAGCGAGAACTGGCTGGGCGCCTTGTACGGGTTGTAGTGCTTGAGGAGCGTCAGGCCCATCAGCATGTTCGACGTCCACTTGCCGCGGCCGGCGTCGGTGATGCGCTGCATGTCCTTGACGAGCCCCGGGATGTTCAGGAACTCGGGGACGGGCGCCATCTCCTTCGTCTCCTTGTCGATCATGACGGCCGTGCCCACGCCGCAGTTCGGGTGGCACCCGCAGGAGACCTGCCCCCACTCGGCGTCCGGCCCGTGCGCGAGGTCGGCGAAGTCGGCGAAGGCGCCCATCAGCGAGAGCGGGAACCAGTCGCGCGTCGGCTCGGTGATGCCGACCTGGCTCTTCACGTCGTTGGCGAGGTGCGAGAGCGTGTAGCGCTGCTGCATGCGGCGCTCGTCCGTGATCTCCTCGTCGCGCCCCGTGAAACTCACGGGCTGGAACGAGAGGAAGGCGATCTTCTTCGGGTTGTCGAGCGCGAAGCGGATGACGGAGCCGACCTGGTCGTTGTTGATGCCGTTGACGAGCGTGATGACGAGGATGATCTCGACGCCCGCCTCGTGCAGGTTGTCGATGGCGCGCAGCTTGACGTCGAAGAGGTTGCCGACCTGGCGGTGCGAGTTGGCGTCGTTGCCGATGCCGTCGAACTGGAGGTAGGCGTAGCGCAGGCCCGCCTCGGCGGCCTCGCGGCAGAACTCCTTAGACTTGGCGAACTCGATGCCGTTGGTCGCGCACTGGACGGAGTTGTAGCCGACCTTGCGCGAGTAGCGGATGGCCTCGATGAAGTGCGGCGAGATGCTGGGCTCGCCGCCCGAGAACTGCACCGACATCTGGCGGCGCGGCTTGATCGAGATGGCCTTGTCGAGAATCTCCTTGACCTCTTCGAGCGCAAGCTCGTGGACGAAGCCGACCTGGTTGGCGTCCATGAAGCACGGGTCGCACATCATGTTGCAGCGGTTCGTCAGGTCAATCGTCAGGACCGACCCGCGGCCGTACTTGATGGACGAAGAGCCGTGGTTGTGCAGCCCCTCGTCGTTGTGCGCCTGGATGTCGCGGCCGGGGAACATCGTCTCGATGTGCTTGAGGAAGGCCGAGTCAATGGCCATGATGTCCTCGAAGTGGCCGTGGATGGGGCAGTCCTTGACCATCCAAATCTGGCCGTCGCGCTCGATGATCTGCGCCTTGATTTCGCCGACCTTCTCGTTGACGAGCGAGGACGGGTCAATCGTCGGCGCGCTCAGAATCTTGTTGCGCGCTTCGATGACGCACTTCGGGCAGAGGCTGTCGGTGGTGCGGGGGAAGCCGAGCGGCGGCTTCGACTTCTGCCAGGATTTGAGCAGCGGCTTGTCCGACCACTTGGGCGTGAACGGCGCGTTCGGCCTGTACTGGTTAAAAAACTGGATTGTGTTGTAGAGGCCGCCCGCCACGGTCGCCAGGGCCTTCTCAGCGTGCTTAATCGGTTTCATCCTTCGTCCCTTCATCAACTTACGCGGCCCGCCCGTCGAGGCGGGCCGCGGTTTAAAATTTCAAAAGGCGCCGGGTTCGAGAGTCTTCAGAAGCTTCGCCGCGACGCCTCGGGGAAAGCAAAACCAACTCCTGTGTATCTTACCGCCGGCCAGACGAGGGCCGACAACGTGAGCATAGCAATGACCATGCCAGCAGGGAGCGCGTCTCCTAAATGATGAGATTGCTGGGGAAATCGCTCTCAGGCTCCTCCCGACCGAATCAGAGATGGCTCTCAAACGAGTCAGAGATGCCCAAATTCTGCCGGACGGCGAGCAGTGTAGACTAATGACACACATCTCGCAAGTCTCGGGGGCCCTACCGGCTTTTTTTGACTCGTGAGGGCGGAAAGAATTAGGCGGGACGCCCGTTTTCTTCAATAATTTGCATAACCTCCCCGAAAAGCGCGCCGTTCGTCGCCACGCCGTTGCCCGAGTGAATCGTGCGCCGCCCCTGCCAGTCGGTAAACGTCCCGCCGGCCTCCTCCAGAACAGGCAGGAGCGCCGCGCAATCCCAGACGTTCAGGGCCGGGTCGAGCATCACGTCGGCCCGGCCCGTGGCGACCAGCGCGTAACCGTAACAGTCGCCCCAGGTTCGGCGCATGGAGGCGCGTCGCTGCAACTCGTCCGCCGCCGCGCCGAAGCCGTGGCGGGCGCACGAGCCGAAGTCGGTCGAGAGGAGGAGAGCGTCTTCTAGTTTTTCCGTCCGGGAGACGCGCGCCGGCTCGCCGTTCCAGAAGCAGCCCAGGCCCGTGGCGGCATAGACTATCTCGTTGAGCGCCGGGAGGTTAATAACGCCGACCGAGGGCTCGCCGCCCACCTCCACCCCGAGGAGGACGCCGTAGAAGGGGACGCCGTGGACGAAAGAGTAGGTGCCGTCAATAGGGTCTAGAATCCAGCGTCGCCCCGAAGTGCCCGTGCTTTCGCCCTCCTCCTCGCCGACGATGGCGTCGTCCGGGAAGCGCTCTTTGATTCTGCGACGCAGGAACGCCTCGGCCTCAAGGTCTGCCTGCGTGACGAAGTTGTCCTTGCCCTTGAGGCGCGTCTCGAACTTCCTCTTGAAATAGCGCAGCGTGATTTCGCCCGCCTCGCGCGCGGCGGAGACGCCGAAGTCCAGCAGTTCCTTCAGTTCCCGTTCGCTCATCCTTCCGCCTTCCCCCCGCGCCGGCGCGCGAGTTCGGCGCCGAGTTCGTCCAGCGTCAGCCCGCGCTCGACCATGAGGACGAGGAGGTGGTAGACGAGGTCTGCCGTCTCCGCCGTCAGGGCCGAGGGGTCTTCGTCCTTGGCCGCGATGATGGTCTCGGCGGCCTCCTCGCCCACTTTCTTGAGAATCTTGTTGAGCCCCTTCTCGAAGAGGTAGGTGGTGTAGGAGCCGGCCGGCATCTCGCGGCGCCGCCCGGCGATGACCTCGTAAAGCTCCCCGAGCAAGGCGCCGATGTCGTTCCGGGTCTTCTCGTCGCCTTCGCGCCGGAAGCAGGAGACGGCGCCGGTGTGGCAGGCAGGGCCGCGCGGCTCGACGAGCACGACGAGGGCGTCCGAGTCGCAGTCCAAACGTATTTCGACGACGCGCTGCGTGTGGCCCGAGGTCGCCCCCTTGTGCCAGAGTTCCGCGCGCGAGCGCGACCAGAACCACGTCTCGCCCTCGGCGAGCGTGCGCCGCAGGCTCTCCTCGTTCATGTAGGCGAGCGTCAGCACCTCGCGCGTGCGCGCGTCCTGCACGACCGCGGGAACGAGCCCGCACTCGTCGAACCGCACGTCCTCCGGCTTCAAGCTCATCTCACCACAACTCCCTTCCCGCGCAGGTAGGCTTTGACGTCGCCGATGGTGAACTCGCCGAAGTGGAAGAGCGAGGCGGCGAGCACGGCGCTCGCGCCCCCTTCGGTCAGCGCCTCGTAGAAATGTTCGAGCCGCCCGGCCCCGCCCGAGGCGATGACGGGGATGGTGACGGCGTCCGAGACCGCGCGCGTCAGCTCGATGTCGTAGCCGTCGCGCGTCCCGTCGCAGTCCATGCTCGTCAGAAGAATCTCGCCCGCCCCCAACGCTTCGGCGCGCGCCGCCCACTCGACCGCGTCCCAGCCGACGTTCACCCGCCCGCCCTTCGTGTAGACGTCCCAGCCCGCGGCCCTGCCGCCGGCCCCCGTCCTGCGCCGCGCGTCGATGGCGACGACCATGCACTGGCTGCCGAAGACGTTCGCGCCCTCGGTTATCAGCTCGGGGCGCTCGACGGCCGCCGTGTTGAGTGAGACCTTGTCGGCGCCCGCGCGCAGGAGCGAGCGCACGTCCTCGATGGAGTTCAGCCCGCCGCCGACGGTGAGCGGGATGAAGACCTCGTCGGCCACGCGCCGGACGAGGTCGGCGACGATTGCTCGCCTGTCCGAAGACGCGGTGATGTCGAGGAAGGTCAGCTCGTCGGCGCCTTCGAGGTCGTAACGCTTCCCCTGCTCGACGGGGTCGCCCGCGTCCACCAGCGAGAGGAAGCGGATGCCCTTCACGACGCGGCCGTCGTTCACGTCGAGACACGGGATGATGCGCTTAGCCAGCATGAGGTGCCCCGGCCCCCGCGAAGTTTTTTAACAGCCGCAGCCCGGCGGCCTGACTCTTCTCCGGGTGGAACTGCACGCCGCAGACGTTCGCGCGCGCGACGACGGAGGCGTAGGTCAGCCCGTACTCGGTCTCGCCGACGACCGCCGCCGCGTCCGGCGTGTCGCAGTAGAAGGAGTGGACGAAGTAGAAGAAGGGGGCGTCGCCGACGCCCTCGGCCAGCGGGTGGGCCTTCGTCCAGCCGACCTGGTTCCAGCCGACCTGCGGGACGTGCAGGCCCCCCTCGGGGAAGCGGCGCACGCGGCCCGGCAGGAGTCCGAGCCCGCGCGTCGTGCCGAACTCCTCCGACTCCTCGAAGAGCATCTGCATGCCGACGCAGACGCCCAGGAGCGGCGTCCCCGCCCCGACGCGCTCGCGCACGAGGCGGTCGAAGCCGCGCTCGCCCAGAGCCTCCACGCACGCGCGGAAGGCGCCGACGCCCGGCAGCACGAGCCGCTCCGCCGCGCGCAGCACCGACTCGTCCGAGCTGACGACCGCCTCGACCCCGCCCGCGCGGAAAGCCTTCTCCACCGACCGCAGGTTGCCGACGCCGTAGTCTATGATTGCGACGCTCGCCAAGTTACTCCCCCGCCCTCCCGGCGCTCACAGCACGCCCTTCGTGCTCGGCACGCCCGAGACGCGCGGGTCGCGCTCGACCGCCCGGCGCAGGGCGCGCGCCGCCGCCTTGAAGGTGCCTTCGAGGATGTGGTGCGTGTTGCGCCCGCGCAGGCAGTCGATGTGCAGGTTGCAGCGCGCCGCCTCGGCCAGCGAGCGCCAGAAGTGCTCGGCCAGCTCGACCGAGAAGTTGCCGATGGTCTGCCGCCGCGTCTCCACCTCGTAGACGAGGTAGAAGCGCCCCGAGAGGTCAACGACCGCGCGGCACAGCGCCTCGTCCATCGGCACGGTCGCCTCCCCGTAGCGCGCGACGCCCGCCTTGTCGCCCAGCGCCTCGGCGAAAGCCTGGCCGAGCGTAATCGCCACGTCCTCGACCGAGTGGTGGTCGTCGATGTGGAGGTCGCCGCGGCACTCGACTTCGAGGTCGAAGAGGCCGTGCCGGGCGAAGAGTTCCAGCATGTGGTCGAGGAACGCGACGCCCGTCGAGACGCGCGCCTGCCCCGTCCCGTCGAGGTTGAGGCGGACGCGCACGTCCGTCTCCTTCGTCTCGCGCCGCACCTCCGCGGCGCGCGCCGCGGCCTGAAGTTCGGTCGCCATCAGTTCTTCCCCCCTCCGAAAATCTCGCGCAGGCCCGCGAGCAGGCGGTCGTTCTCGCCGGGCGTGCCGACGCTGACGCGGAAGTAGTCTTTGAGCATCGGGTAGCCGCTCACGTCGCGGATGAGCACGCCGTGGCGCCCGAGCAGCTCGTCGTAGACGCGCCGCGGCTCGACCGACGAGCGCACGACCATGAAGTTCGCGCACGAGCGGACGGGCGCGAGCCCTTCAACGTTTTGCAGCTCCGCGAAAAGCCGCTCGCGCTCGGCCACGATGCGCTCGACCGTGGGGCGCAGCTCGGCGTCGTACAGCTCGACGGCCACCTCGGCGGCGGTCTGCGAGAAGGCGTTGAGGTTGTACGGCAGCACCGCCTTCGACACCTCGCGCGCCAGCTCGGGCGCGGCCAGAAGGTAGCCGACGCGCAGGCCCGCCAGCCCCATCGCCTTCGAGAAGGTGCGGAAGACGGCGAGGTTCGCGTGGGCGGAGAGCAGCGGCGCCACCGTCCGGCCGGAGAACTCGAAGTAGGCTTCGTCCACGACGACGACGGCGCCCGTCAGCGTCAGCAGGCGCTCGAGCTCGTCCTCTTCGACGCGGCAGCCCGTCGGGTTGTTCGGCGAGCAGAGGATGACGACGTCCGGCCGCTCGCGCCCGATTGTCTCGCCGAGCGCTTCGACGTCGAAGCCGAGCGCGGCGTTCAGGGGCACGCTCAAGACCTCGCCGCCGAGCACGGTCGCCACCTGCCTGTAGAGCGCGAAGGTCGGCTCGGAGATGAGCACGCGCTTCCCCTCGCCGACGGTCACCATCAGCGTCGCCTGTATCAGCTCGTTCGAGCCGTTGCCCGCGACCACGCCGTCGGCGCGCCAGCCGGCGAAGGCGGCCAGCTTCTCGTGCAGCGCGGCCGGCACGAAGTCCGGGTAGCGCGACCACGAGCGCCGCTCCATCCGCCGCAGCGTCTCGGCGCGCACGGCCTCGGGGACGCCCCACGGGTTTTCGTTCTGGTTGAGCTTCACGGCGCCGCGGTCGGGCTTCAGCGTGTAAGCCTTCAGCCCGCGCACGCGCGGTTTTATCTTGTCGAGCGGGTTCGCCATCTGCCCCTCTTCAGCCCTCAAGTCTTATCAAAGCCGAGCGCGCGTGCGCGTCTAAACCTTCGGCCTCGGCGAGCACGGCGATGAGCGGCGCGGTGCGCCGAAGCTCCTCGCGCGTGTAGCGGATGATGCTCGTGCGCCGCAGGAAGTGCTGGATGCCGAGCGCGGACGAGAAGCGCGCGGCGCCGCCCGTGGGCAGCACGTGGTTCGGGCCGGCGAAGTAGTCGCCGACGGCCTCGGGCGTGTGCCCGCCGAAGAAGATGGCGCCCGCGTGGCGCACGAGCGCGGCCGCCGCCTCGGCCTCGCGCATCATGATTTCGAGGTGCTCGGGCGCGAGCCGGTTGACGAGTTCGCAGGCCGCTTCGAGCGTGCCGACGACGAAGACGGCGCCGAAGTCCGCGAGCGAGCGCTCGACCACCGCGCGGCGCGAAAGCGTCTCGGCCTGGCGCGCGACCTCGGCGGCGACGCGCTCGGCGAGCATGGCGTCGGTCGTGACGAGAATCGCCGAAGCGTCCTCGCCGTGCTCGGCCTGCGCGAGGAGGTCCGCGGCGACGAAGTCGGCGCGCGCCGTCTCGTCGGCGAGCACGACCACCTCGGACGGGCCCGCGACAGAATCAATGCCGACCGCGCCGTAGACGAGCCGCTTGGCGGCGGCGACGTACCTGTTGCCCGGCCCCGTGATGACGTCCACGCGCGGGACGGTCTCGGTGCCGTAGGCGAGCGCGGCGACGGCCTGCGCGCCGCCGACCTGATAAATCTCCTTCACGCCGAGTTCGAGGAGCGCCGCCGCGACCGCGGGCGTCTCGGAGAGCGTGCGCGGCGGCGTGACGACGGCGATGCGCCCGACGCCCGCGACCTGCGCGGGCACGACGTTCATCACGACCGACGAGGGGTAGCTCGCCGTCCCGCCGGGGACGTAGAGCCCGGCCGCGTCCACGGGGCTGATGCGCTGGCCGAGGCGGACGCCGCGCCCCGCCTCGATTTCCCAGCTCTCGGCGCGCTCGTGCTCGTGGAAGGCGCGGACGTTCCGTATGCTCGCGCGCAGGGCTTCGAGCACGCGCCCGTCCGCGCGGGCGGCCGACTCGCGCAGCGCCGACTCCTCGACGCGGAACTCCTCGGGGCGCAGGCGCACGCCGTCGAAGCGCTCCGTGTAGTCGGCGAGCGCCGCGTCGCCGCGCCGCCGCACGTCCTCCACGATTGCGGCGACGGCGGCCGTCAGCGCGGCGTCGGCCGCGACGCTCCGGCCCAGTATCGCCGCGAGCTTCCGCTCGCGCCCGCCTTCGTCGTGGATGACTTCTATCAACGCGCCACCTTCCCCCGGCGGTCTTTCGAAACGTCGCCGCCGCCCAGCGCGCGGCCGAGGCCGAGTATCAGCGCGCCGACCGCGCCCGCCTTCAGCTGGTAGCTGGCCCGGTTGACGACGAGGCGGCCGGTGGACTCCGTTATCGTCTCGACGACGCGCAGGCCGTTCTCTTCGAGCGTGCGGCCGGTCTCGACGAGGTCCACGATGCAGTCGGAGAGGCCGAGGACGGGCGCCAGCTCGACCGAGCCCGAGAGCTGGATGATTTCGACGGGGACGCCGCGCGAGCCGAAGTGCGCGGCCGCGACGCGCGGGTACTTCGTCGCCACGTGGAGCACGCCCGTGCGCTCGACGCTCACGCCCTCGGGCGCGGCGACGGCGATGAGGCAGCGGTTTATCCCGAGGTCGAGCGGCTGGAGGAGGTCGGCCTCCGATTCGAGCAGCACGTCGCGGCCGACGACGCCGCAATCGGCGATGCCGTGCTCGACGTAGACGGGCACGTCCGCCGGCTTGACGAAGACGAAGCGGTAGCCGCCCGACTCGTCCTCGACGGCGAGGCGGCGCGACGCCAGCGCCTCCGCCCCCACGCGCACGCCCGCACGCGCCAGAAGCCCCAGCGCGTCCTGCTGCATCCTGCCCTTCGCGATGGCGACCGTCAGCATCCTCACCCCATCCTGACCTTCTCGCCGAGGGCGCGCCGCCGCCTCGCCTCGCGGAGTCGCCCGGCGACGTCTTCGCCTTCGACCGGCGCGGCGGGCGCACCCGAGCCGTTCGCCGTCTCGAAGTCGCGGCGGGCGAGCACTTCCGTCAGCGCGTCGAGGTCGAGGACGAAGCCGACGGCGGGTTCGCGGCGGCCGAAGCTGGCGGTCAGCTCGTCGTAGCGCCCGCCGCCGCCGACGCGCGCGCCCGCGCCCGCGACGTAAATCTTGAAGACGAGCCCGGTGTAGTAGTCGAGCCCCGAGACGTCCGCCAGGTCTACGGAGAAGCCGTCGCCGAGCCCCAGCGACTCGATTACCGCGCGCAGGCCGTCGAGCTCGTCGAGCGCCGCGCGCGAGCGCTCGTTGTTCAGGAGCTCGCGCGCGCCCCCGGGCAAGCCCCCGCCGCCGGCGAAGCGCGCGAGGCGCCCGGCGCGCTCGGCGGTCGCGCCCGAGCGGCCCAGGCCCCGCAGGAACTCTTCGAGCGCGGCGGCGTCGCGCTCGTCCACGAGCCTGCGCATCTGCTCGCGCGCCTCGGCGGATAGGTTGAGCTGCTCGGCGACGCCGTTGAAGACGCCGACGTGGTTGAGCGTGACGCGGTACGAGCCGCCGAGGCCGAGGCGTTCGAGCACCTCGGCGGCGACGGAGAGGACTTCGAGGTCGGCGTCGGCGCGGCCCGCGCCGAACAGCTCGCAGCCGAGCTGACGCCCCTGCCGCTTCCACTCGGCGTGCGAGCGCGGGCGCTGGCGGAAGACCGAGGCGGCGTAGCAGAAGCGCAGGGGGCGCGGCGCGCCCGCGAACAGCGTCGCCGCCGCGCGCGCCACCGACGAGGTCACGTCGGGCCGCAGCGCGAGCAGGCGCCCGTCGGTGTCCGTGAAGCGGAAGCTGCGCCGCGCCTCGTCGCGCCCCATCCCGCGCTCGAAGAGGGCGTAGAAGTCCACCGAGGGCGTGGCGATTTCTTCGTAGCCCCACCCGTCGAAGACGCTCATCGCCGCGTCCTCGACCGCGCGCCGCAGGCGCGCCTCGCGCCCGAAGTAGTAGCGCATGCCGCCGGGGATGTTCGACAGTGGCTCCATAAAAACTAAAACGCCGCCGGACACTCGTGTGTCGCTCGGCGGCGTGTGCTGGTGAAATCTTTCGATGCGCCCTGGTTCTCTAAGGGTCGGCGCTTTACGAATCACCCCACACGCGGCCGCACGCATGGCGATGGTGGCCATGATGGTGCCGCGCTGCGTTGTGGGGGTGATGCGTCATATCTTCTAAGCGCCCCGCGAGGGCGCGACCGTTATAACCGACCCGGTCGGAGGGTGTCAAACGGGCGGGGGTAGACAGTAGACGTCGGCCGGCACGTCTTCCCGCCGCCCCCGGCGGCTCCGGGCATTTAGTCTACTGTCTACTGCCTTTCACGGGCGCGTAGTAGCCGACGCGGGTGGAGACTTCGTAGCCGCGGCCGGCCACCTCGACGCGGACGCGGCGGAAGCGGCCGTCGCGCGCGGCGTTCGTCGGGGTGTAGTAGAGCGCGTACTGGTGGCGCAGCTCGTCGGCGATTTCCGTGTAGACGCGCCCGAGCGAGTGGAAGCTGTGCGGACGGTAGAGGCGGCCGCCGGTCGAGCGCGTCAGGGCTTCGAGGTTGCGCTCGCTCAGTTCGAGCACGCGCAGCGACTCTTGCAGGTCGCCGATGCGGAGCTGGTTGAAGCGGACGGCGGCGTCGGTGCCGCCCAGCAGGTTGTCCAGCTCGGCGCGCTTGCGCGCGCGCTCTATCTCCGTGTTGGCGATGCCGTAGACGGTGACCTGCGTCTCCAACAGCGCGCGCTGCGCGGCCTCGATGGTCGCCGCGCCGCGGTTGCTGTCAATGCCGTCGCTGAGGAAGACGAGCGCGCGGCGCCGCTCGCCCGGCCGGAACTGCTCGCGCGCCGAGAGCAGCAGCGCGTCGTTGAAGCGCGTGAAGACGCCGGTCGTCAGGCGCGCGAGCGCGCGGCGCAGTTGCAGCCGGCTCTTCGACCAGTCGAGCAGAAGCTCCACGCGGTCGTCGAACTTGACGAGGCAGAAGCGGTCCTCCTCGCCGATGCGCCCGGCGAACTCCTCGGCCGCGCGGCGGAAGTCCTCGAAGCTCTCGGCGACCGAGGAGGAGGCGTCGACGAGGAGCGCCACGTCCAACGGCACCCGCCGGAGCGAGATGTCGCTCAAGGGCTGCTCGCGCCCGTCCTCGAAGACCTTGAAGTCCTCGCGGCCGAGGTTTGTGACGAGCGCGCCAGAGGCGTCGCGCACCGTCACCGGCAGCAGCACCTCCGAGGCGTTGATGCGGACGACCTCGTCCTCGTCAACCTCCTCCCTCGGCCGCCCCGCGTCGCCGGTCTGCCTCCCCGCCGCGTCCTCCCGCGGCCCGACTTCGGCGCCGCCCCGCCGGCCGGGGAGGGCCGGGGGTTCGGCGTCGTCCGCCGACGGCCTGACGTACGGCCCGGGCACGACGACCGGGCCCTGCGACTTTTGCGCGGGCCCGGCCGGCCTTGAAGTGCCGCGCGCGCGGTTCTGCGTCGAGGCGGGCGGGACGCCGACGAGCGCGGCCAGCAGGAGCGCGGCAGTGAGCGTGGGCGCTCTCATCGATTCACCTCTCGGGGCGCGGCGAGGGCTCTTTAGCGTCCTCGCCCATCGCGGCGCGCATGGCGTTGATGACGGGCTCGCCCACGCGGCGGCGGCGCAGCTCGGCCAGCTTCGCGGGCGAGAGGTCGAACTCGACCGGCGACTGCTCGATGCGCCTGACGATGGTGCCCTCGGAGAAGCCGGCCTCGACCAGCTCGACGACCGAGTCGTTCGTCAGCGTCGGCGTGCGCTCAAGCTTCGACTGCTGCGCGGCGCCGCCCGCCTCCGCCGGCGGCCTGACGATGCGCACCGAGGCGCTGCCCGTCGTCAGCGTGTCGTTACTGCCGCCGCCGTCCCCCCCTCGCGTGCGCGTGCGCCCGCTCGAACCGCCCGAGGAGCCGAAGATGCTCGTCTCGCCCGGGCCTGACCCCGGCTGCGGCGCGCGCCCGCGCTCGAAGCCGCCGAGCGGCAGCTCGTCGTCCAACTCGTCGCGGGCGAAGTCCAGCGACTCGGCGCGCGCGAGCATCGCCAGGATGACGCGCTCGGGCACGCCGCCCTTCTTCAGCTCGATCAGCCTGTCCGGCGACAGGTCGAAGCTGACCGGGCGGGCGTTGATGATGGCGATGAGGGTCTTCTCCCTGAAGCCCGCGCGCACCAGCTTCAACACCGACGCGTTCGTCAGCGTCGTCGCCGCCGCCCCGCCGCCCTGCCCCGCCGCGGCCGGCGACGCCGCGCAGAAGACCAGCAACAAACTCAACAGACAAGTCTTCATCTCGAACCCACCTCAGTCACTAGACAGGCGCAACCGGGGAAAATTTCCAGCAGGCAGCAGGCGGATGGCAGTAGGCAGTTAAGGACCGCGAGCACCCGGACGTGGCCGTGCTGACCTCGGCGTTTGGGCCGAACGACCACGAGCGGTCGCGCGCGGCTAACTGCCTACTGCCGTCTGCCTACTGCCTACTCCCCTTTCGAGTACCGCCCGCCGACGCGGCGGACGTAGTTGCGCGTCTCGCGGAAGGGGGGCACCCGGTAGCCGAAGCGCATGACGTTGCCCTCGCCGGCGTTGTAGCCCGCGAGCACGAGCTCGACGCGGCCGTTGAAGCGGCGCAGCAGCTCCTTCAGGTAGCGCGTGCCGCCCGAGACGTTCTGCGCCGCGTCGTGCGGGTTGCGCACGCCGAAGCGCGCGGCCGTCCCCGGCATGAGCTGCATCAGGCCACGCGCGCCCACGGGGCTCACGGCCTTCGAGTTGAAGTGCGACTCCTGCTCCATCACGCAGAAGACGAGGTAGGGGTCAACGCCGTGGCGCGCGCCGTTCTGGCGGATGATGGCGTCGAGCCGCGTGCTGCCCGTCGTCCAGCGGCGCTCGCGCCTCTTCGCCGGCCCGGCCGTCGCCGCCGCCACCTCCTCCGGCGCGACCCGCTCGCGCTCCACGCGTTCGACGCGCGCGCGCTCGATGAAGGTCGAGATGTTGCCCCGCTTGAACCAGACGCCCTCCGCCGACTCGCTCGCCTCGTCCACCTCCATCTTCGCCCCGCCGACGAGGTATATCCACACCGCCTGGACTTCTGCGCCCCGGGCCGCCCCGGCCTTCTGCCCCGCGCCGCCCGCGGCGCCGACGGCCGGCGCCTCGCCCTCCTTCGAGCCCTTCGCGGGTGCGCCCTTCAAGACCTCCCTGACGCGCGAGCGCTCGACCCAGTGGGTCACGCCGGCGCGCCTGTACCAGACGCCCTGCGCGTCCTCCCAGGCTTCGTCCACCTCCACCAACGTCCCGTCCGTCAGCCGCAACTGGTCGGCGAAGGCCGGCGCGGGCAGGGACAGGAGGATGACGAGAAGCAGCGTGCCTTTCGTCAGCACTCGCTCAGATTTGGAGTGGGTTCGCATCGGACAGTTCCCCCGTGCCCTTCCGGCCCTGCTCCTGCGCGAAGCCGTGCGAGGCGCCGAAGTAGTTGCGCCACGCGGCGTCAATCAGGCGGACGCTGACCTCGGGCGGGCGGGCCTCGAACAGGCAGATGTCGGTCATGCGGTCGAGCAGGTCGCGCGGCTCGCACGCCTTCATCTGCCGGTGTTCGAGCATGTAGTTGTTGAGCAGGTGGTCGAGACAGTGCTGCTCGACGCGCAGGCCGCGCGTGTAGGCGGCGCGCTTGAAAATCTCGACGTAGGCCGAGGGCGTCGGCGGCTCGACCCGCGCGCGGTAGCCCATCCGGCGCAGGAACGCCTCGTCCACCAAATCCTTCTCGTCGAGGTTCGTCGAGAAGACGACGAGTTGCTCGAACGGCACCTCAATCTTCTTGCCCGTGTGCAACGTCAGGTAGTCCACGCGCTTCTCCAAAGGCACGATCCAGCGGTTGAGCAGCTCGTGCGGCTCGACCCTCTGGCGGCCGAAGTCGTCCACGACGAGCGTGCCGCCGTTCGACTTCAACTGGAAGGGCGCCTCGTAGAAGCGCGCGGCCTCGCTCCACTGGAGGTCGGCGTCGTCTAAGGTCAGCTCGCCGCCGACGATGACGAGCGGGCGCTCGACGAGCGCCCAGCGGCGGTCGTAGTCGGTGGGCGTCTCGTCCTCGGGCGCGGGGCGGTGGTTGTGGCTGTCGAAGACGCGGATTATCTGGCCGTCAATCTCGATGGCGTAGGGAATCCAGATGTGGCCGGGCAGGCCCGAGTTGATGCGCTCGGCGACGGCCGTCTTGCCCGTGCCCGCGGGGCCGGTGATGAAGAGCGAGCGGCGCGAGTTGATGACGCAGCCCATCGTCTGAATCAGGGACTCGGGCAGGACGAGGTCGCGGAAGGCCGCGCGCACGGTCTCGACCGAGGCGGCGCGCGCCGGGACGGCCTGCAAGCGCATCATGTGCGCGTAGTCGCGCAGGGAGACGGGCGCCGGGCCGACGTAGCCGCACAGCTCCCGCACGCGCGCGACGCGGTCCCAGCCGCGGTCGAGCATCGCGTAGCGCGTCGCGCCGACCGCAATCTGACCCTTGACCTCAATCATCTTCTCGCGCGTCAGGTGGACGAGCATCTCCTCGACGAGCGCGCGCGGAAGCCGTAGTTCCTCGGAGATGCCGCGCGTCGTCGGCTCGGGCATCTGCGCGACGTGCTTGAGCGCGAGGTCGCACAAAAAGCTCGCCGGCACGTCGGCCTCGCGCAGCTCCTCCAACACGGGCGGCCCCATGGACTCGATCTCGACGCGCGTCAGGATTCCGGTGTGGGTCATTTCAAACTCCGTTTGAAGAAAGTGCAGAGTGCGGAGTGCAGAATGAGAAGCAGCGTGCCTTGCATTCCGCACTCTGCACTCCGGACTCTGCACCCAGGTTTTCATCGCTCCCCGGCCGCCGCGAGCGTCTGTCGCGCGTCGGCCGCGGCGAGCGCCTGGCGCGCTTCGCCGGCCTTGTCGCCGCGGCCGGTGCGCTCGTAGACCTCGGCGAGCTGGCGCAGGACGTTCTGCGAGTCGGGCTGGAGGCGGCGCGCGGCTTCGAGGTGCTCGACGGCCCTCTCCTCGCGCCCGGCGCGGACGAGCATCGCCGCGACGTTCGCGTGCCCGTTGAACTCGCCGCCCGCGCGCGCGAAGTTCTTGTAGGCGTCGTCGTACTTGCCGAGCCTCACCTGCGCCAGCGCGAGGTTGTTCAGTATCCGCCCGTCGGCGGGCGCGAGCCGCGCGGCGCGCTTGAGCCTGTCCACGGCCGCGCGGTAGTTGCCGTTGAGGTAGAGCGAGTAGCCGAGGTTGTTGAGCGCCTCGGGGTCGCGGTCGTTGACGTCGATGGCGCGGCGGTAGGAGTCCTCCGCCCGCTCGCGCAGGCCCTTGCGGTCGTAGGCGACGGCGAGCAGGCTGTGCGCCTGCGAGAGCTTCGGGTCGAGCGAGGCGGCGCGCGAAAGCTCCGCGACGGCCTCGTTCAGCCGCCCCTCTTCGAGCATCGCGCGGCCGCGCTCAAGGTAGTCGCGCGCCGAGCCGCCCCCGTCCGTCACGTCGGGCCGCCGGTTGTCGCGATCCTCGACGCGGACGACGCCGACGCTCTCGAAGCGCTCGCCGTCCTTCTCGGTCATGCGCGCGAGCTTCCCGTCGTCGCCGCCGCGGCCGAGGAGTTTCCCGACCGCCTTAAACGGCGCCTTGAGAATCTTCCCGAAGAGGCCGCCGCCCTTCTTCTTCGGCGCCGAGGCGTCGGCGCCGGCCTCCGCGCCCGAGGAGGCGACGACGTTGGCGGCCGTGTCGCCGTCGCGCTCGTCGCCCGAGGCGTCCCACAGCGCCGTCGCGCTGACGGCGAGGGCGAAGGTGACGAAGATGATGATGACCCTGCGCGTGTTCATGGCTTTCTCCTGTCTCGCTTAGTTCATGGTGCCGAGCGTGTCCATCAGGTTCAGGAAGGCGGGGCCGAGGATGACGATGAAGAGCGTCGGGAAGAGGAAGAGGGCGAGCGGCAGCAGCAGCTTGACCGCGGCCTTCTGCGCGGCCTGCTCGGCGCGCTGGCGCCGCTTCGTGCGCAGCGAGTCGGCGTAGACGCGCACGGCGCGCGCGATGGAGGTGCCGAAGCGGTCGGCCTGGATGAGCATGGCGACCAGGCTCTTCAGGTCTTCCACGCCCGCGCGCTCCGAGAGGTTGCGCAGCGCCTCGTCGCGGTCGCGCCCGACGCGTATCTCAAGGTTCGTCAGCTCGAACTCCTCGCTGATGTCGCGGTGGACGGGGCGCAGCTCGTCGCCGACGCGGACCAGCGCAGCGTTGAGGCCGAGGCCCGCCTCGATGGAGACGACCATCAGGTCGAGCGCGTCGGCGAGGCCCCAGCGCAGGCGCAGCTGGCGGCCCGCGATCATGCGCTTGAGCGTGAAGCTCGGCAGGTAGGCGCCGACCAGCGTGGCGAGGAATATCCAGATGACGGCGCTGTCGAGCGGGCGGCCCATGACGGCGCACCCGAAGGCCACGGCCGCCGGGAAGAACGCGAGCGAGACGAGCTGCAACGCGCGGTAGATGACCGGGCCGCTCTCCGAGCGGAAGCCGGCGTTCATCAGGCGCTTCTGCACCTTGCGCGCCTCGGCCGCCGAGGGCGGGGCGAGGCGCCTGAGCGGCGAGGCCACGCGCTCGGCCAGCGCGCCGACGGCCGAGTCCTCGGGCGCGACCGTCGCCGGCACCGCGGCGCCGCCCTCCGCGAGGCCCATGTTCTTCAGGCGCTCGGTGGCCGCGCTCGTCGGCCGGAACATCAGCCAGTAGAGCCCCATCACGCCCAGCGAGACGCAGACGAAGATTGAGATGGTGATGATTAACATAGGCGTAAACCGTGAACCGTGAACCGTGACAGGAACGTGAACCGTGGGCCGTAAACCGTGACGAGTGAAAACCGTGTTCTTTCTCGTCACGGTTCACGGTTCACGGTTCACGCTAAATCCTTATCTTCAGAATCTTCCGCACGATGAGCATGCCGGTGACCTGCATGAAGCCGGCGGCGTAGAGCAGCCGGTGGCCGCGCGGGTCGCGCCAGAGGACGCTCATGTAGTCGGGGTTCATGAGGGTGACGGCCAGCGCGACGAAGACGGGCAGGCCGCAGAGAATCCACGCCGACATCCGCGAGCTGGTCGTCAGCGTGTTCAGGTCTTCGAGGATGCGGAAGCGCTCGCGGATGGTGTGCGAGACCTTCTCCAGAATCTCCGCGAGGTTTCCGCCCGTCTCGCGCTGAATCATGATGGCCGTGATGCAGAAGCGCAGGTCGAGGAGCGGCACGCGCTCCGAGAGGTTTTCGAGCGCCAGCTTCAGGGAGAGGCCGAGGTTCTGCTCCTCGTAGGTCTTGCGGAACTCGGTGGCGATGGGCTCCGGCATCTCGGTCGAGACCATGTGGAGCGCCTCGGCGAAGGCGTGGCCCGCCTGGAGCGCGCGGCTCATCAGCTCCAGCGCGTCGGGGAGGTGTTCGAGGAAGGCGTTCAAACGCTTCTTCCGCTTGTAGAGGATGTGCAGGAACGGGAGCGCCGCCGCCGCCAGCCCGCCGCCGGCCACCAGCAGCGTCGAGATGGTCAGCATCGAGACGGCGAGCGAGGCGAGCAGCCCCGCCATCAGCGAGAGCATCAGCAGGCGCGAGACCGTGATGTGCAGGTCGGCCTGGTCGAGCATCCGCCGCACGCCCGTCGCCAGCCGCACCCGCATCAGCACGCGGCTGAGCGCCGGTATCTCGCTCATCAGCTCCTGGCGCGCGAGCTGAATCTCCTCGTCGTCCGAGCGCTTCGAGTAGAGCAGCGCGTCCGACAGCCTCTGCTGCAAGCGCCTGCGCTTCTCCTCCGTCCCGCGCGTCGCCAGAAGGTACGCGCCGAAGACGCCGAACATGCAGGTGATGAAGACGAGAAAGGGAATCATTGTTTCACCGGTGGTCAGCAATCAGTCGTCTACTCTTCGAAGAAGACCCGCGGCAGTTGCAGGCCGTACTGCTTGAGGCGCTCGGCGAAGCGCGGGCGGACGCCGGTCGGGCGGAAGCGGCCGACGACACGTCCGTCCTTGTCCACGCCCTTGCGCTCGAAGTGGAAAATCTCCTGCATGGTGATGGTCTCGCCCTCCATGCCGGTGATTTCGGAGATGGAGGTGATGCGGCGCGTGCCGTCGGAGAGGCGCGCGGCCTGGACGACGAGGTCGAGCGCCGAGGCGACCTGCTGGCGCATGGCGCGGTCGGAGAGCCGCATCCCCGTCATCTGAATCATCGTTTCGAGCCGCGCCAGCGCGTCGCGCGGCGTGTTGGCGTGCACCGTGGTCAGGCTGCCGTCGTGGCCCGTGTTCATCGCCTGGAGCATGTCGATGGCCTCGCCGCCGCGCACCTCGCCGATGACGATGCGGTCGGGGCGCATGCGCAGGGCGTTCTTGACCAGCTCGCGCTGCGTGACCTCGCCGCGCCCCTCGATGTTGGGCGGGCGAGTTTCGAGCCGGACGACGTGCGGCTGCTGGAGCTGCAACTCGGCCGAGTCCTCGATGGTCACGATGCGCTCGTCGTCGGGGATGTAGGAGGAGAGCGCGTTCAAAAGCGTCGTCTTGCCCGCGCCGGTGCCGCCCGAAATCAGCACGTTGAGGCGCGAGCGGACGCACATCTCGAACATGTCGGCCATGTCCTTCGTCAGCGCGCTCTTCTCGATGAGCGAGGACATCCGCAGCGGCTCGGCGCCGAAGCGGCGGATGGAGAGGACGGGGCCGTCTAAGGAGAGCGGCGGGATGATGGCGTTGACGCGCGAGCCGTCGGTGAGGCGCGCGTCCACCATCGGGGAGGACTCGTCTATGCGCCGCCCGACGGTGGAGACGATGCGCTCGATGACGCGCATCAGGTGCTCGTCGTCCTTGAACTCGACGCTGGTCAGCTCAAGTTTTCCGCGGCGCTCGACGTAGACCTTCTTCGGCGAGTTGACGAGGATGTCGCAGACCTCCGGGTCGGCCAAAAGCGGCTCCAGCGGCCCGAGGCCGAACAGCTCGTGGCGCACCTCGCCGATGAGGCGCTCGCGCTCGCCCGCCGAGAGCGGCGCGTTCTCGGCGGCGATGAGGTCTTCGGCGATGCGCGAGACCTCGGCGTGGAGCTGCTCCGGGTCGAGCTGCCCGAGCTTGGTCAAATCCATGCGGTTGATGATGGCGCGGTGCAGCCGCGACTTCATCTCCTGGTAGACGTTGCCGCCGCCCGGCCCCGCCGCCTCGTCGCGCCCGAACAGCGCGGCCCCGTTCGGCGCCGGCTCCCTGATGAGTCTTTCTCGAAGTGACATGATTTTTCCTGGCTGCTGGCTGCTGACTTCTAACGTTTAGCCGACCGCCGAAAGCTGGCCGCCGACGACCTTCTCTTTCTCCTTCTCCCGGCGGAAGAAGGAGCTGAGGCGGCCGCGGCGCGGCTCGCGCGCGGGCGCGGGCGGCGCGGCGTTGCAGAAGCGCTGGGCTATCTGGCGCAGCTCGGTGGCTATTTTCGACTGCGGGTCGGAGTCCACGAGCGGCTGGCCGAGGTTGATGGAGTTGACGGCCGTCTTGTAGTCGCTCTGGACGTAGCCGGCGACGCGCTCGCCGAGGAAGCGCTCGACCTGCCGGAGGTCGAGGTCTATCTGCTTGCTGAAGCGGTTGACGACGACGTGCAGCTTGTGGCGCGGGTAGCCGAGCCGGTCGAAGATTTGCAGCGCGCGCTGCGTGCTGCGGATGGCCGGGATGTCGAGCGTGAGCACGAGCACTATCTCGTCCGACTGGTCGAGCGCGGCCAGCGTGATGGCGTCGAAGGTGTGCTGCGGGTCCACGACGACGTAGTCGTGGCGCTCGCGCAGGATTTCCAGCACCTGGAAGACGTGCTCGGCCTCGATGTCGTCGGCCGAGTCGGCCTCGCGCGGCGCGGCGAGGAGCGAGAGCCGGTCGCTGTGCGGCGTGAGGTAGCTGCGCAAAAGCTGGTCGTCGGCGCGGTGCAGGTTCTCGACGAGGTCGGCGATGGAGAACTTCGGCTCGACGCCGAGGAAGAGGCCGAGGTCGCCGGCCTGTAGGTTCAGGTCGAGGAGCACGGTCGGGGCGCCGAGCGACGCCGCGACGTTCGTGGCGATGAAGGTCGTCCCCGTCCCGCCCTTCGAGGAGAAGACGGACAGCACCCGCCCGCGCTTCTTCGGCGCCTCGGGCTGGACGGCGCAGAACTCGGACGTGCGCTGGTAGACGGTGGCGAACTCCTCGGGGCGCACGGGCAGGCGCAGGAACTCGCGGGCGCCGGCGCGCATCGAGCGGAGGATGGTGTCGGGCGAGGCGTCGCGCGAGGCGCAGATGACGGCCGTGCGCGGGCACTCGCGCGCGACGCGCTCGACGAAGCGCAGGCCCGCCTCGGGCTCCGCCCCGAGCGCGACGATGCAGGCGTTGGGCGCGAGGCGCTCGATCTCGGGGAAGACCTGCGCGGGGTCGTCGCCGCCGACGAGCACCCGCGCGCCCTCCTGCGTCGAGAGCGCCGCGCGCAGCTCCTTGAAGTTCTCAAGGCCGCTGCTCAGGATTACGAAGGTCAGCTTGTTCGTCATGTCGTTGGTCTCGGGACTTCCGGTTACGGGAGCGTGCCGGCGCTTTCGGCCGTCAGCGTCGAGGTGTAGCTGGGCATGCGGAGCGTCGTCCCGAGGAGCGGCACGACGAAGTTGAAGTCGAAGTTTTCTATCTTCACGGTGACGGTGCCCGCGCCGACGTTGAAGTTGCCCGAGTGCGTGACCGTCACGTTCGTCGACTTCAGCCCCTGCACCACCGGCGAGTTCGCCCCGTCGGCGGTCGTCGCGTAGACGGCCATCCTCTTGGCCTCCTCGCCCGCGCCCGGCCCGTGCGTGACGGCGTAGCGCGCCCCGCGCCGCGCGGCGTCGGTCAGCGCGTTGTGCGTCCAGAGCAGGCGGCCGAACTCGATGACGGCGAAGGCCGAGGTCAGGAAGACGAGCGCGGCGATTGAGAACTCGACGAGCGCCGCGCCGCGCTCGCCCCCGCGTGTAGACTTTGTGCGCACGTTGCGTCCCCCCTTCCTACGAACTCGGCGGCGTGGGCTGGGTCAGCATGAAGCGCATCGTGGTCGCGGGCTTCAGCGGGACCGAGGTCCACTTGAGCGATTTCGAGAAGCCGCCGAGGTGGATGAGCGGCCGGTAGTTGTAGTTGACGATTCTGACGGTCACCGTGTCGGGCACGGTCTGAATCGGCCCCTCGCGCACGAGGTCGACGTTCTCGGGCTTGAGGCCCGGCACCACGGGCCGCGAGCCGTCGGCCGCGTTCGGGTCGCCGTAGACGACGAGCCGCCTGATGCGCGCGTCGTCCAGCTTGTTCACCAGCTTCGCCCCGGAGACGTCCTTGAGGGTCGTCGTCGTCATCATGCGGGCGCCGGCGCGCGTCGCCTTCGCCAGCGTCGCGTAGTTGTAGAAGTAGCTGCCGAACTCGGCGGTGGCCGCGAAGAAGGTCATCAGAATCGGCAGCACCAGCGCCAGCTCGACGAGCTGCGTCCCGCGTTCGCCCCGCAGGAAGAGGCGGGCCCGCCGCCGCGCCTGTCTCAAGGTGGCACGCATCGCTTCCCCTCCCCTCACTTGTAGAGCACCGGAATCGTGATGTTGCCGCCGCCGGCGGGGGCGCCCGCGCCGGCCCGGCCGCGCCCGGCGACCAACTTGTCGTCGATGTACTCGGCGACGAGTTCGCCGCCGCTGCCGCCGCCGACCTTCGTCCGCAGGAAGAAGAGGCCGAAGCGGTTGAACTTGACGACGTTGCGGCCGGGGTCGTACTCGTCCTGCTTGACGATGGGGATGATGACGATGCGGCGGCCGGGGACGCCCGGGTGCGAGGGCGGCGTCGAAGGCGAGCCGGCCTTGTACTGGTCGTAGGTGATGTTCTCCTGAATGTTCGTGTCGGGCGGCTGCCGCGTCGGGTCCACCTGCGGGCCGTACTCGTCGAAGCGCGTGTTGACGCCGACGCGGACGGGCCCGGCGGTGACGCCGGTCTTGGTGTCTACGGCGTACTCCTCGCCGGCCGCGGCGCAGGCGTCGACGCCGCTGGCGATGCCGACGCGCACGTCCTGGCCGCCCGCCCCCGCGACCGCGAGGAGCTGGTAGTTGCCCGGCGAGACTCCGCCCGCGGGCGCGGAGCGGAAGGTGTAGGTGTCGCCCGGCTTGATGGGCGTGCCGTAGTCGATGACCGAGACGGGCAGGAAGTCGCAGGGGTCCGAGATGGGGAGGGACATCCCGGCCGTGGCCTCGGCCTTGAGGTTCTTGCTGCTGCCGAGGACGGGCGCGGCGAAGAAGACCTGCACGGGCACGGTCGGCGTCTGCACCTTGACGAAGCGGATGTTGGCGGCCTGCCCGAGCGCGGCCCCGTAGTCCACGTAGCCGCTTTCGAGGCTGGCCGAGTAGGTGACCACGAACTCCTGGCTCTTGAGGCCCTTCGTGTTGAACTCGTAGCTGTTCATCGCGGCCGTGGCGCGCTGGTTCGCCAGCACGATGCCGGCCTGCCCGGAGTTGAGCGCCGAGGCCCCGGCGAGCGCCGCGGCGTCGGCCGCGTTCTGCAACTCGGACTTGACGAGGTAGAAGTGGCCGATGTCCACGCAGAGCCCCGTGGCGAGCAGGAACGACAGCATCCCGAGCGCGCCCATCGCCAGCACCGACCCGCGCTCGCGCTTCTTCTCAGACTCCGAACGCTTCATCTTCCCCTCCTTCGCGGAAGGATGAAGGACGAAGGGGGGTTAACTGCCGTCCCTTCATCCTCCCGCCTTCCGCCTTCGTCCTTCCCCTTCACTGCTGCTTCTTCGACACCTCGACCGCGGCGGCCTTGGCGTCGTCGGCCTTCTTCGGCTGCGCCTCGGGCCGGGCGGCGGCGGGCGCGGCCGTCTTCGAGGTGCTCTTGTCGCCGGTCGAGAAGCCGTGGTCGCCCTGGATGCCCTCGCCCTTCGGCTCGACGCCGAGCGGCGAGCCGTTCTTGAGGCCGTCCACGCCGCGCATCTCGGGCAGCTCGTCGGGGCGCACCGGCTTCACGAGCTGCGCCGTGACGATGAACATCAGCTCGGTCTCCTGCTTCTGGAACGACTTCGAGCTGAAGAGCGCGCCGAGGATGGGGATGTCGCCGATGACCGGTATCTTCGAGATGGAGCGCGTCTCGTTGTTGTCGAGCAGCCCGGCGAGCGCGAACGACTGGCCGTCGCGCAGCTCGACGCCCGTCTTGGCGCGGCGCGTCCGCAGCGCCGGGATGATGAAGCCGTCGAACTTGACGCCGTTGTTGTAGTCGATGGTCGAGACCTCGGGCTCCAGCTCCAGGCGGATGTGGTCCTCGTCGATGATGGTCGGCTTGAAGTTGAGGCGGACGCCGTACTCCTTAAAAAGAATCGTGACCATCGCGCGGTCGCCCGTGTTCTGGACGATGGGGACGGGGTACTCGCCGCCCGCGAGGAAGCTCGCCTGCTGGCCGTCCATCGCAATCAGGTTCGGCTCGGCGAGGGCGCGCAGCGCCCCCTGCGTCTTGAGCGCCTTCAGGAAGTTGAAGGTGTTGCCGCCCATCACGAAGAGGTTGAGCGCGCTCCCCACGGTCGTCCCGAAGATTTCGCCGCGCTCCACCTTGCCCATCGTCCACGGGCCGCCGCCCGTGCCGATGACGCCGCCGACCCCGGGCTGCGACTCGTAGGCGAAGGTCGCGCCCAGCTCGCGCATGCGGCTGCGGCTGACCTCGGCCACCTGCACCTGCAACTGCACCTGCGCCACGCCCTGCGCGGGCGACTTGAGCATGTTGACGACGTTGAAGCCGGCGGCCTTGACGACCGACTCGACCTCGGCGCCCGTCGCCTTCTGCTTGACGTTGCCCGAGATGACGACCGAGCCGTTGGCCTGGCTCAGGCGGATGTCGTCCTGGGGGAAGAGCGCCTTGATCTGCGAGTCGATGAGCGAGAGGTTCGAGCGGACGAAGACGTCGAAGACGATGAAGGCGCCGCCCTTCTGCTCCCACGCGATGAAGTTGACCTGCCCGAACGCCTTGCCGTTGACGAGCACCTGGTCGGGCGCGACCAGCACGGCCTCGGCCACCTCGGGGTTCGAGACCGAGAAGCGGCCGATGGGCCGGTCGAAGTTGATGACGCGCGACTGGCCGACCAGCACGTTAATCTGGACGGGCTCGGCCGCCGCCTTCTCGAACGAGGCCGGGACGAAGTTCGACTGCCGGCCTTCCTGCGCCCGCGGGACGGCGGCGCCCACCGAGAGCACGCCGACGAGCACGAAAATTCTTGCGACCAGGGAACGGTTCTGCATGACGGTTTTGACTCCTCGTTAGAAAGGATGAACTCGGAACGACGAACGATGAACTAGGAGAGCTGCTGTATTCGGTTCAGCGTTCAGCGTTCAGACTTCGGCGTTCGCTCCCCGTCAGGGGAACTCGACGGTGCTCTTCTTCGTGCCCTGAATCATCTCGACGTTCGGGCGCGGCGGCGGCGTGGGCTGCGGCTTCGGGGCCTCCGCGGCGGGCGCGGCCTGCGGGGCGCGCGGGGGCGCCTGCGGGCGCGGCGCGCGGCGGGCGGGCGGCGGCGCCGCGGCGGCCGGCTGCTGCGTCTGCTCGCTCTTGAGCGAGCCGGGCGCGGGCGCCGGCATGGCGCGCTCGCCGGTCAGGAGGCTCCGCTTGTCGGCGCCCTGCGTCTGCTCGTCGTCCTGGTCTATCCCGTTGCGCAGGACGAGGCGGAGCTTGCCCTCGGTCGAGGCGAGCGCCAGCTTCTCGGCCTGGTCGGGCGTGACCTGGAGCGTGACGGCCTTGACGGCGTCGGCCTCGCGCTCGTCCTTCGGCTTGTCGAGGTTCTGCCCCGAGGCGAGCACCTTCACGTTCTGGAGGACGATCTTCGAGATGGGGTTGCCGCCCGACGTCTGGCCGGGCTGCTCGATGACGGTCAGGACGTCCACCATCGTCCCCGGCTGGAGGAAGCCCGCCACGCCGATCACGTCGTCCACCTTCACCGTCATCGCGCGGTAGCCGGCCGGGATGACGGCCGACAGCCCGCCGGCCGAGCCCTCGGGCGCCAGCTTGAAGTCGGTGACGGGCTCGCGCGCCGCGACGTTGGTGACCGTGACGCGGCCGACCAGCCTCTCGGCGGAGTCGAACGTGCCTTCGGGGATGGCGTTCGAGGGGAACTGCACCGTCGAGAGCTGTTCGGCCGCGACCTTGGTGCCGAGGGGGATGTCCACCTTCGCCACCACGACGTTGTTCATGTTCCGCGTGTTGGCCTGCGCGTCCGACAGGTAGCGGCTCACCGAGACGGCCGCCAGCAGCCCGAAGACGACGGCGCTGCCCATCACGAAGAGGAGACGTTTGTTACGCATGTCAGCTTTTCTCCAATCGAGGTTCTAACTCACGGGCGGCCGGGCGGGCCGCGGGCGCGCTCTCGCTCAGGCGCGGAAGACGAAGAGTGAAATGAGGCTGCCCAGCGTGATGGCCACGCCGTAGGGCAGCGTGTGGCGCCGGTCGGCCGGCACGTCGAAGCGCGGTATCTGCCAGCCCGGCAGCAGCCCGACGAAGATTTGCAGCACGCGCGTCAAAGTCGTCAGCGCCGTCCCGTTGCGCAGGATGGTGTAGACGGCGAGCGCGCCCCCCGTCAGCAGCACGACGAGGAAGGTCGGGACGACGAGCGCCGAGCCGACGACCGAGCCGACGGCCGCGAACAGCTTCACGTCGCCCGCGCCCATCGCGCCGAAGACGTGGAGGACGAACATCAGCCCGAAGCCCAGCAGGCACCCGCCCGCGCTCGCCGTCAGGCCGCCGAGGCCCGACGCCATGAAGTTGATGATGAGTCCGCTGACGAGCGTGGCGAGCACGAAGAGGTTCGGGATGCGGCGGTAGCGCACGTCGAAATAGGTGATGATGGCCGTCAGGGGTAACAGCAGGACAAGCGCCGCGATGGTCGTCGTGTCGAACATGGCTGCTTCGAAATAGACTTTGAAGTAAAGGAAGGGTCGCGGGAGCGCGGCGCGCCCCGTCTCCCGCCGGGGCGCGCCGCTCGGCCCGCGCCAGGTTACGGGGCCGTCGTGGGAATCTTCGCCCCCAGGTTCTCGATGGCCGCCTTGATGGTCGTGCCGAGGGTCGTGAAGGCCGTGACGCACGCCAGCGCGATGAGCGCCGCCGCGACCGCGTACTCGGAAAGCTCCAGACCCGTCTCGTCCCTCATGAATCGCTTAATCATCTCTCTGCACCTCGCAGTCGGTTCTGACCTGTGTGAAGGGCGGCGCGGCCGGCTCCTCTTGGTGGCGCGCGCCGCCCCCTCCCGAGAGCGCGCTTACGGGTTGGTCGGAATCTTGGTGCCGAGGTTCGTGATGGCGGTCTTGATGGTCGTGCCGAGCGTGGTGAAGGCCGTGACGCACGCGAGCGCGATGAGCGCGGCGGCGACGGCGTACTCCGAAAGCTCCAGGCCGGTCTCGTCGCGGAAGAAGTTCTTCAACATTGCTTTTTGCTCCTTTTGAGTTTTGGGTTGTTCGAGTCGAGGGTTTCAAGGCCCGAGCCAGACGCGCGAGGCGGCCGCCGGACGACTGTTCGCGGCCCTCAGAGGCCGCCCGTGTGGAGGAAGGCTGATTGGCGGCGGGCTTCGCCCCGAAGCGGCGCGACGAGCAGCGAATGCCCTTCCCGCCCGTCGGCGCCGTTCTGCGCGAAGCCCTTCAAGCCGCCGAAGAGAGCCCAGACCAGCGCCAGCCCGACCGCGAAGAGGAACGCGCGCCCCCCGTCCACCCCCGCGGCGGCCCGCGCCCCCACGAGCACGGCCGCGGCGGCGAACGGCAGGACGAGCGCCCCACCCGCGATCAGCACCAGCGTCTTTGTCAGGACTGTTCTCATTCAACCTCTCCTCTAAGCGTTGCGACCGCCCGGCAGTGCCACCAGCCTTGCGACCGCTTTTGCTTCCGACACACTCCCTTTACAACGAGCGTGCCACTGTCTTCCTAACTCGAAACCCCAACGAAAGCGCCGCACGCGCACGCGCCGCCCCTCCCGCCTGTAAACCCGCGGCGACAAGATTTTCCGTGCGCGCGCGTGCCCACCGGTGCGCCGCGCGTGCGAATCAACGCGCACAGAACGACTTAGCATCGTGTCGCCGCGCGTTGACAGCGGGCGCACCCCGGCGCCGACATCCCGCGACGGAGGGCGACGGGGTTGCTTCTTTGTGTTCGGGAAGTGAGAGGGAAGGCTTAGAAGTATCTGAGGGCGAGTGAGGCCATGGCGGTGAGGCTGACGACGCCGCCGGCGACCGTGAACGTCCACTCGACGAGCGCGCTGCGCCGCTCAAGCAGCGCGCGGAGCATGACCATGCCGCACTTCCATCCGTCCTGCTGGTAGAGCGGCAGCAGGTTCGTCGCCGCCAGGAGGTAGTTCATCAGGCTGAACCACGTCCCCTGCGTCGAGAGCGCCGCGGCCAGGTTCACCAGCACGCCCGCCAGCAGCACGAAGACCTGCTGCGTGAGCGGCCGCGTCTGCAACTCGCGCATGTCCAGACGCACGTACGCCCCCACGGGCAGCAGGTGCAGCTTGAACCTCACGCCGCCCACGCCCACGTCCGCTAGCTTCGGCCCCCACCCGAGCCCCAGCTCCGGCGCCGGCACGCGGAAGATGCGCGCCGCGGCGAGGTGCCCCAGCTCGTGGATGAGCATGGTCAGCGCGAAGAGCAGGACGTAGACGAGGAGCATCGAGGGTTGCCGTCCGCGGATTAAATGTTGGAAGAGCGTGAGCGGGGTGCGGGCGTGAGTCAGTTCGAGCGCGAGGTGCGCGCCGACGTGCTTTGAAAGCCTGCCGGCGCGCGGCCGTTAAAGTCTGTCGGCGCGCAGTTGGAGGCCGTGCTGGTGCTCGTCCTGTAGGAAGTCGCCGACGTTGATGGTCAGCCGCTTCAGCTTCTTGTAGAGCGTCTGGCGCGAGCCGAGGCCGAGCGCCTGCGCCGCGCGCGCGACGTTGTAGTCGTTGCGCCTGAGCGTCTCGGTGATGACGCGCCGCTCGTAGTCTTCGAGCATGTTCTCCAGATGCGCCGGCACCTGCCCGGCGGCGGGCACGGCTTCCGCCGGCTGCTCCGACGGGCGCACGCGCGCGCTGATGTTCTCCGCGCCGATGTAACAGCCCTCGTCCGTGTAGAGCACCAGCCTCTCTATCTCCGCCGCCAGCTCGCGCACGTTGCCCGGCCAGGCGTAGCTCTGGAGCGCGCCGATGGCCTCGGCCGTGATGCCCGCCACCGCCCGCTCGTTGCGCCGCGCGTAGTGCGAGAGGAAGTGAGAGATGAGCGCCGCGATGTCTTCGGGGCGCTCGCGCAGCGGCGGCACGTGAACCGACAGCGCCGCGACGCGGTAGTAGAGGTCTTCGCGGAACGTCCCGTCCTGCGCCGCCGTGTACAAATCCTTGTGCGTCGCCGCCAGCACCCTCACGTTCACCTTGCGCGGCGCGCGCTCGCCGAGCACGTGCACCTCGCCCTCCTGTAAAAAGCGCAGGAGCTTCGGCTGCAAGGCGAGCGGCAGGTCGCCTATCTCGTCGAGGAAGAGCGTGCCGCCCTCGGCCGCGCGGATGAGGCCGTCGTGGTCGGCGTGCGCGCCGGTGAAGGCGCCCTTGCGGTGGCCGAACAGAAGACTCTCGATGAGGTCCGCGGGCGCGGCGGTGCAGTTGAAGGGGATGAACGGCGCCTGCGCGCGACGGCTCAGGCGGTGGACGGCGCGCGCCACCAGTTCCTTGCCCGTCCCCGACTCGCCCGTGATGAGCACGGTCGAGTCCGAATCCTTGATGCGCTCGACCGAGTGCGCCAGCGCGTTCATCACGCGGCTCGTGAAGACCATCCCCGGCAGAGACGCCGCCGCCACCTCCGCGGGCTTCGCGGCCTTCACCGGCTGGTGCAGCTCCTCGCGCAGGCGCGCGTGCGAGTGCGCCAGCCGCGCGACGTCCGACAGAATCCTCAGTTCGGCGGCCTGCGGCTCGGTCAGCGGGCGCACGAAACGCCCGTAAATGGCCGCGCCCTCGCGCTGCCGCGTCGTGGCCGACAGCACGAGGCAAATCTTTCTGTCGCCGGCCCGTGGCTCCTGACCGGCGTCCGTCACGCCCAGAGCCTCCTCGACGGTCGCCTCCGCGTCCGAAGTCTCCTCCGAATCGAGCCCTTCGACCCATTTCAGGCGCGAAGTCTCGCCGAACTTCTGCGAGAAGGTCGCCATGCCGTAGGTGTGCGCCGCGGCGTCAACCATCAGCGCGACCTTCAGCATCACGTCGTAGAGCGCGTCCGACCCCGTATCGGCCGCGCGACAGAGTGAACGAACCATCGCCGCCAGAGGTAACTGGAAAGCGCCCGACACCACGTTCATCCCCGTCCCCTTCTGCGTCTGCGGAGACAAGTCCGACATAAATCCCCTTGTAAACTACTGAAAACGCTAACTTTAACTCTTGAGGTTTATCTTAGAGGGAAGGGCAAAATAGCGATTCGGGGAGAATCATTTTTTGTTTTATCCGGCCCCTGACGGCAGAACCCGCCCAGGTCTTTGCCAGTCTATGAGTTTGCGGCGCCGGGTGTCAACCTCTTTAATTATTGTTTAAACATTGCGGTTTTCTAACCCTGAAAATGGAAGTCAGCGACGGCCTCATCTTTTCCACATCTGTGACGCGGGACGGAGGGTTCTATCTTGCTGGCAAAAAAGAGAATGGCCGCCGCGTGCCCAAACGGCGGATTTCCGTTCGCCCCCTGTTCGCCAAAAAAAAGACCAACACGCTCTTACTTCAAGTAAATGTTCAACTTAGCGACACAAACCGTTGAAAACATGCATCTTTACAGCCTCTTAAGCAAGTGCTAAATTCCGGAAACCTTGTCGCCGGAGACAGGGACGTCAGGCAAGACGATACCGCACCAACCCCTCTGCGAAGTGTTGATATTTCCAAGTTAGAGACATTCTGCTCCGAAGGCGCAGGAGAGCTCTACCCGCGGGTCCCTGCGCCGTTCTGAAAAAGGACAATTCACGCGCTGCCGACCCGTCGAAAGCCCGGAGGTGCTCTTAAAACATTATGGCCGCAAATCTTAACTGGTCCGATTCCCGTCTCGACGCGCAGCGCCCCGTAGCCCGTGCCTTCGCGCTTCCCTCCCCCGCCGCAGAGACCTTTTCCGGTGCCGTCGGGACGCATACGAACGCCCGGCGCAGAGAATTTTCGATCCCCTCGTGGGTCGTCTTCAGCATGATTATGCTGGCCACCTTCGCCGTCTGCGTCACGGTTACGATGCGGACGTACGCCGCGCGCGGCGCGGCCGAGCAGAAGTACGTGCAGATGGAGACGGAAGTCCAGGGTATCCGCGACAGAAACGCCTCGCTGCGGCGCGACGTGGAGCGCCTGCGCACGGACAAGAAGACGCAGGAGGCGGCCGCGCGCACGCGCCTGAACATGGTTCGGGCTAACGAAATCGTCGTCCCGCTCAATTAAGTCGGTCGTTTTTTCCGCGGCGGGTGCTCGCCATCATGCTTTCCTGACGCCCGCCTGAGCCGACCCGCTGGTAAACCGCCGCAGCCCTACCCGCACGGCGCGGCCGCCCGCCTTGAGCGAGCGGCCGCGCCGCCTTTTTTTCGGCGCAAAGCTCCGCGCGAGACTTGGTTGACACTGTTTGAGGGCGTCAACTAATATCATTTTCTTATAAACTTATAAGAAATTTTTGTCCGCGCACGCGCCCGGCCGCGGCGCCCGACGACGGAGCGACAGCAAAGATATGCCCGAGACCAAAGAGATCAACTCGCCCGCCGACGCCTCGGCCGAGCGCTGGGAGCGCGAGACGCTGGAGCCGGTTCTGAAGAAGCGCCCCGAGCGGAAGAAGCGCTTCGAGACGGTCTCGCTCGACGAGGTCGAAAGGCTCTACACGCCGGCGGACGTGGCCGGCGTGGACTTCGAGCGCGACACCTCCTTCCCCGGCGAGTTCCCCTACACGCGCGGCATCCACCCGACCGGCTACCGCGGCAAGCTCTGGACGATGCGCCAGTTCGCGGGCTTCGGCACGCCCGAGGAGACGAACGCGCGCTTCAAGTACCTTCTGGAGCACGGGCAGACGGGACTCTCCGTCGCCTACGACCTGCCGACCCTGATGGGCTACGACGCCGACTCGCCGCTCTCCGAGGGCGAGGTCGGCAAGTGCGGCGTCGCCGTCTCGTCGCTCGCCGACATGGAGGTGCTCTTCGACGGCATCCCGCTCGAAGAGGTGACGGTCTCGCAGACCATCAACGCGCCCGCCTCCGTCTTGCTCGCCATGTACCTCGTCGTCGCGGAGAAGCAGGGCGCCGACTTCAATAAAATCTCGGGCACGCTTCAGAACGACATCCTCAAGGAGTACATCGCGCAGAAGGAGTGGATATACCCGATACGCCCCGCGATGAAGCTCGTCATAGACACGTTCGAGTTCTGCACGCGCCACGTGCCGAAGTACAACCCGATTTCGGTGAGCGGCTACCACATCCGCGAGGCCGGCTCGACCGCTTTGCAGGAACTCGCCTTCACCCTGCGCGACGGCGTCGAGTACGTGCAGTGGGGCGTGGAGGCGGGGCTCGACGTGGACGAGTTCGTCCCGCGCATCTCCTTCTTCTTCAACGCGCACAACGACTTTTTCGAGGAGATCGCGAAGTACCGCGCCGCGCGCCGCATCTGGGCGCGCGTGATGCGCGACCGCTTCGACGCCAAAAGCGAGCGCACGCTCCAGCTACGCTTC
>DASVTS010000184.1:0-23541 GCA_036387455.1 Pyrinomonadaceae bacterium
CGGGGGCGCGCCGCCTTCGGTTCTGCTACTGACTACGGTCTGCCGTCTGCCGTCTACTTCGGCACCGCATAGGCGCGCAGCGCCGGGACGCTGTGGAACTCGCCGGTCTCGACGGCGTAGGCCGTGAGCCTGTAGCCGTAGACGCAGCCGGTGTCGAGGCCGAGGGCGCGGGGGCCGCGGCGCGGCGGGGAGGCCGGCCAGTGGCCGAAGAGCGCCGTCTTCTCGCCGTCGTAGACTTCGTACCAGGGCGTGCCCTCGCGGCTCTCGCGGTCGGGGCCGAGCGTGCGCAGCGCCGTCAGGTCGTCGAGCGACTGTCGCGCGAGCGCGACGCCCGGCCGCAGCCCCGCGTGGACGACCACGTGCCGGCCGAGGTCGATGTAGCCCGGCAGGCTGTCGAGGTAGGCCGCGTAGGCGTCGCGCCCGGCCGCGAGCTGCCTCGCGCACTCCAACTGCGCGGGCTTCAGCTCGCGCTCCGCCCGCGTGCCCTTCCAGTACTCAAGCAGCGCGCGGTCGTGGTTGCCGACGACCGACGAGAGGCGCTCGTCCGCCATGAAGCGTTCGAGCACCTCGCGGTTCTTCTCGCCCTTGACGACGAGGTCGCCCACGCACACGAGGCGGTCGGAGGCGCCGAGCCCGACGCGCGCCATGAGCGCCGTCAGCTCGTCGTAGCAGCCGTGCAGGTCGCCGACGACAAACGTGCGTGACATCTCTACCCCCGACCTTCCGCGCGCCCCGCGCCCCCTCGGAATTTCTTCTTTTTCGATTACAACACGGCCGCCGGCCGCCTCACAAACGGCCCGGCGTTTGCCCCGCGCGCCAACTGTGGTAAAAGACTGCGGCGCCCGGCGGGGCGAATCTCTTATGCTCAGCATCGACGGCTCATACGGCGAGGGCGGCGGCCAGATCATCCGCACGTCGCTCGCGCTCTCGCTCATCACGGGCAAGCCTTTCCGCGTCTACAACGTCAGGGCGCGGCGCGACAAGCCGGGCTTGCAGCGCCAGCACCTGACGGCCGTCACCGCCGCCGCCGCCATCGGCACCGCGAAGGCCGAGGGCGCGCACGTCGGCTCCAAAGAGTTCAGCTTCGAGCCCGGCGCCATCCAGCCCGGCGAGTACAAGTTCACCATCGGGACGGCCGGCAGCACGATGCTCGTCTTGCAGGCCGTGCTCCCGCCGCTGATGCTCGCCGACGCGCCGAGCCTCCTCCTGTTCGAGGGCGGCACGCACAACGTCAAGGCGCCGCCCTTCGAGTTCATCCGCAAGAGCTTCCTGCCGCTCGTCAACAGGACGGGGCCGACGGTGACGGTCGAGCTTCAGCGCTACGGCTTCTACCCGCCGGGCGGCGGCCGCTTCAACGTCTACGTCGAGCCCGCGCCCGAGCTGCGGCGGCTCGACCTCATCGAGCGCGGCGCGGTGCTGTCGCAGCGGGCGCGCGCGCTGTGCGTGAATCTGCCCGCGCACGTCGGCGAGCGCGAGCTGGCGGTGGCGAGCGAGCAGATGGGCCTCGTGCCCGACCAGCTCGACCTCGAAGTCTCCGACAACGCCATCAGCGCCGGCAACGTCTTCACCGTCGAAGTCGAGAGCGAACACCTGACCGAAGTCTTCACCGGCGTCGGCGAGCGCGGCGTGCGCGCCGAGCAGATAGCCGCCCGCGTCGTCCAAGAGGCGCGGAGCTACCTCGCCTCGGGCGCGCCCGTCGGCGAGCACCTCGCCGACCAGCTCCTCATCCCGATGGCGCTCGCCGGCGGCGGCTCCTACACCACCGTCACGCCCACCCCGCACACCACGACCAACATCGAGGTGGTCAAGAAATTCCTCCCCGTCGAAATTACCGCCACGCAGTTGACCGAAGACGTCTGGAAGGTCGAAGTCTTCGGGTAAGGGTTGGCCACAGAGACACAGAGACACAGAGATAAAAAGGAGTTACCTTAAACCCTTATTTATCTCTGTGTCTCTGTGGCTCTGTGGCTAAACTGTCAGCCATCAGGGCGACGGCGGCGGGGTCCAGGCTCCTCTTAAAGACAATCGTGTTGGGCGGGACGTTGGTCATGGGGTCGCGCGTGCCGCGCAGCTCGTCCCAGGCGGCGAGGATGAAGTCGCGGCGGCCGGCGTGGTCGAACTCCGACAGGCGCCCGCGCAGGTGCTCGGGCGTCCAGAAGCCGAGGACTTCGAGGAAGACGCGCGCGCCCGTCGCCTCGTGCCGGAGGACGAAGTCGGGGATGAAGGCGGAGTCGCCGAGGTCTATCACCTCGCCGCTCGGCCCGAGCGCCCAGCCGGTCGCGGCGCGCGGCCAGGCGGCGGCCAGCTTGTCCGTGACGGGGTTCTGGTAGGCGGTAATCTCGGGGTAGTGCGAGCGCAGGCGGGTCTGCTCGCTCGTCAGCTCGAAGTAGACGACGCGGCGGTGCTTCTCCTGAATCTCGGCGCGCATGCGCCAGCCCTTGCAGAGCAGGAGCGCGGGCAGGAAGACCGCCATCTGGATGCCGTACTTCTGCGACCGCTGGAAGATGGAGGCCGGGCCGTCGAGGCGCACCTCGTAGCCGTCGCGCGAGTTCCCCTTCACGGTGTGGATGAGGCGGTAGGCTTTGATGGAGCCGAACAGCTCGCGGAAGCCCTCGGGCGCCTGCGGCTCAAGCCAGAGCCGCATCTCGACCGAACGGTAGAGGAGCGCCTGCGCCTGCGCGACGTTGTAGAGGTCTAGAAGCTCGGCGGGCGTGATGGGCTCGAAGAGCGAGAGACGCTGGTTCTCGGGCAGGTCGGCGTAGAGCGCGTCGGCCAGCGCCGCGGGCTCGCAGGAGAGTTCGCGCGCGGCCTCGGCGACGAGTTCCGAGCGCGCCGCCTCGGTCATCACGGGGTGGCGCCCGCGCGCCTTGAGGAAGAGCGCGCGGCGAATCTCGGCGGGCTCGGCCGGCGCCGCGGTCTCGAACTCGCAGCGGTCGGTCAGGAGTTTTATCAGCCCGCGCAGGATGCGGTAGTCCGTCCCCGTCCCCACGTACTCCTGCAAGGACTCTTCGAGCGACGCGCGCGACCGCCCGCCGTGCGAGGCGAAGAGCGCGACGAGGTCTTCGGCCACGCGCAGGTACTCCTCGTCGTCCGGGTCGATGTGGCGCGGCATGATCCGTTCGCCGCGCTGCCAGCTCATGGCGAGGTCTGCGGTCAGCATCTCTTCAAATCAGGTACGGCTCCTCGGGCCGTCGCCGCCCGCCCTGGAACTGCTCGCCCGCGCCGCGGCGGCGGCTGATGTGCTCCTCGGTCGTGTCCTGTGTGACGACCTCGTAGAGCGTCGCCTCCTTGCCCGGCAGCTTCCGCAATATCCGCCCGAGCCGCTGGACGTGCTCGCGCGTCGAGCCCGAGCCGGAGAGGACGACCGCGACCGACGCGTCCGGGATGTTGACGCCCTCGTTCAGCACCTTCGACGTGACGAGCGCCAGCACCTCGCCCTTGTTGAAGGCTTCGAGCCAGCGGCGGCGCTCCTTGACGCCCGTCTCGTGCGTGATGGCCGGGACGAGGAAGCGGCGCGAGATGCGGTAGACCATCTCGTTCTCGGCCGTGAAGACGATCACCCTGTCGCGCCGGTGGCGCTGCAAAAGCTCGCCCAGCACGCGCAGCTTCGAGTCCGTCCCGAGCGCGATGCGCTTCGACGCGCGGTAGGCCATCATCGCCCGCCGCCCCTCCTGCGAGCGCGCGGAGGCGGCGACGAACATCTGCCACCCGTGCAGGGAGCTCAGCCCGATGCCCTTCTCCCGGAGGAAGCCGCGGAAGACGTCGCGCTCGCGCTCGTAGGCCGCGCGCTCCTCCTCCGACAGCTCGACCCTCAGGCGCACGACCGTGTAGTCGGAAAGGTACTCGCCCGCCAGCTCGTGCGTCTCGCGCCGGAAGACGAAGGGGCCGACGAGGCGTTCGAGCAGCGCGTCCTCGCCGTCGGCGCGGTCGGGCGTCGCGGACAGGCCGAGGCGGAACGGCGCGATGCACATCTCGGCGGCGATGCGGTGGACGCCCGACGGCAGGTGATGGCACTCGTCGTAGATGACGAGGCCGAAGCGGTTCCCGAGCCGCTCCATGAAGCGGAAGGCCGAGGCGTAGGTCGTCACGGTCAGCGCGCCCACCTCGAAGTAGCCGCCACCGATCAGGCCCACCTCGGCGTTGAAGCAGGAGAGCAGCAGGTCGTACCACTGGTTCATCAGGTCGAGCGTCGGCACGACGACCAGCGTCGAGCGCTTGACGTGCTCAATCGCCATCTGCGCGACGAGGCTCTTGCCCGCGCCCGTCGGCAGCACGACGACGCCGCAGTGGTTGGCCCGCCTCCACTCCTCGACGGCCTCCTGCTGGTAGGGCCGCGGCTCGACGAGGAACTTGGTCGGGAAGTCGAAGCGGTGGTAGGCCCGCGCGTGGTCTTCGTAAGGGGTCTTCCGGCGCGTGAGTTCGGTGACGACCCGCCGGTACTCCCAGGCGGGCGCGCGCCAGCGCATCACGCGCGCGTCCCAGCGGAAGGGCTCCGGCACGCGCGCCTCGGCCCCCGCGCCGTCGAGCAGCAGCGTGCCCGCGTCGAACCGGAGGACGAGCGTCGTCGTGTCCATTCTTAGAGGAAGGTCAGGGGTGACGCCGGGCGGCCCCGCGCTCGAAGGAGACTCACGCGGCGCGCTTCGAGAGCATGCCTTGCAGCAGCGCGAGCACCTCGCGCCGGTCGGCCTCGGTCAACTGCCGGACGCCGTCCGCGCCGTACTTCTTACGGAGCCAGCCGGCCAGCTGCTCCTCCGTCTTCCCCAGCGCGCGGCACGCGGCGCGTATCTCCTCTTTGACGCCGGCCTCGGCCCGCGCCTCGCGCGCGGCCGCCGCCGCGTTGAAGTGCATGTCCTCCACGTCCTGCGTGAAGAACTCCGACGCGTTGACCGCCAGCAGGACGGCCCCGACCAACGACCTTTTCTGCGCCATCTTCTGGATGGTGTTGACCTGGTCGGCGATGTCGGGGTTGAAGACGCGGCCGGTCTGCTGACTCTCAATCGTCTGGTCGCCGTCCGGGTATTTCGCGCCGCAGCCGCCCTTCTTCTTGAAGCAGACCCAGCCACCGCCGTACTCCTCGCGCCCCTTGATGATGGCGGGCTGGCCGCAGGCGGGGCAGGCGCGCTGCGACTCGCGCCAGCGGTACTTCGTCTCGCGCGAGTTGCACGAGGCGTCGCCCTCGGCGATAGCCGCGTCGCCGCGCATCAGGCGGCAGCGGTAGAGGTAGTAGAAGAAGGGCTCGCCGCCGTGGCGCTCGCCCGTCCAGTCCTCGATGCGCTCCAGCAGCTCGAAGCGGGTCGAGAGGCCGAAGAAGGTCGTCAGCTTCTCCGCGCCGGGCTTGAGCAGCGTGCGCTTGTCCGTGCCGGGGATGACGCCGTAGTCCACGTCGCTGCGCAGGACGCGGCTGACGAACTCGGTCACGGCGTTGTAGCGCTCGACCGCCGACTCGATGGACATCGCTGGCATGAACCGCGCGCGCTCGACCGCCACCAGCGCCCGCCCCGTCTCGTCCCGCTCGCCGAACTCCTCGCCCATGCCCGCCTCCCGTCCCGAAACGCCGGAAAGAACAGTTCACAAGGGGCGCGGCGCCGACGGGAGACGGCGCCCGCGCTGCTCTTGCTTAGAAAGGAATCTCGTCGTCTTCGATGTCGCCGCCGCCGGCCGGGGGACGGCCGCCGCCAGCGCCGCCGCCGCCGCCGCGCGACTGTGAACCGCCGCCGCCGCCGCCGTAGCCGCCGCCGCCGCCGCCCGCGCCCTGCTGCGAGCGGACGGGGATGCCCTCGACGCCGCCGGCGCCGGCCGAGTCGATGAACTGCACGTCCGAGGCGTTGACTTCGAGCGTCTGGCGCGGCTTGCCCTCGCGGTCGGTCCACTCCTCCATGTGGAGGCGGCCTTCGAGGTAGACCTTGCGCCCCTTCGAGAGGTACTTCGAGACGTTCTCGGCCTGCTTGCCCCAGACCGTCACGCGGAACCAGGTGGTGATGTCCTGCTGCTCGCCGGCCTTGTCGCGCCGCCGCTCGTTCGTCGCCACGGAGAACTTGCAGACGGCCGTGCCCTGCGGCGTGTAGCTCAGCTCGGGGTCGCGCCCCAGGTTGCCGACGATGATGATTTTGTTGAAAGACATGTCTCTCGCTCCTAGCGTCTCGCGCCGCGCCCGGCGGCGTTGCAAATATGGCACATCGTATCACACGTAACAGCCGCCGTGTAAAGCACGTTGCGCCCGTTTCCGGCCGGCCACTCGCAGGCCGGCCGCGTCTGTCTGCTCGTCGGAGGCGGCCGCGCGTGGCGGTGGCGGCCGTCCGTGTTGGTTTACTACTCGCGGCGCCCGACGTCAACGCTCAGGAAGTCGTGCGCCAACTCCGTCTCGGGGAAGACCGCGCGGGCCTCGCGCAGGAGGTCTTCCGGGCCGGTCTGGTTGCCGGGGAAGTAGCGCGGGCTGAAGTGCGTCAGGAGGAGCGCGCGCGCGCCGGCCTCCTGCGCCACGCGCGCGGCCATCGCGGCGGTCGAGTGCGTGCTGCGCACGGCCAGCCCCTCGTCGGCCTCGGCGAAGGTCGCCTCGTGGATGAGGAGGTCGGCGCCGCGCGCGAGCCCGACGGCCGAGCGGCAGTAGACGGTGTCGGTGCAGTAGACGACGCTCCGCCCCTTGAGGGTCGGGCCGCAGAAGTCGGCGCCGTCGAACGTGCGGCCGTCGGGGAGCGTGACGCGCTCGCCGCGCTTGAGCCGGCCGTAGAGCGGGCCGGGCGGGATGCCCGCGCCCTGCGCCCGCTCGACGTCGAAGTGGCCGGGCCTGTCGCGCTCGTCCACGCGGTAGCCGTAGGCCGGCAGGCGGTGCTTGAGCGGCGCGCAGGTGACGGCGAACTCCGCGTCCTCGAAGACCGCGCCCTCGGAGACCTCGCGGACTTCGAGCGGGTAGGAGATGTGGAGCTGCGTGCGCCGGCTCACCTCGCGGACGTACTCGGCGATGCCGCGCGGGCCGTAGACCGAGACGCCGCGCGCGTGCCCCGCCATGCCGCAGGTGGCGAGCAGGCCCATCAGCCCGTAGACGTGGTCGCCGTGCATGTGCGTGACGAAGACGCGCGTGACCTGGCTGATGTTGAGGTCGCTACGCAAAAGCTGGTGCTGCGTGCCCTCGCCGCAGTCGAAGAGCCAGACCTCGCCGCGCTGGGGCAGCCTCAGCGCCACGCACGACACGTTGCGCGCGCGCGTCGGCACCCCGGCGCTCGTTCCCAGAAAAGTGACCCGCAAATGCTCCCCCGTTTCGGTAGTCGGCAGGCTCCGCTCTGCCGGCTACCGACTACTGTCTGCCGTCTACTTCCTACTCACGTACTCGTTGCCCCTGAGCCAGAAGCGCCACGGATTGAGCGCGTCCTCGCCGGCGTAGGCGACGCCGATGCGCGGGCCGGCGGCGACCTGCTCGGGGTCGAAACGCGCGCCCGTCTCTTCGAGCCAGACGCGGCCGCCGCGCGTCAGGTCTTCGCCGTCGAAGGTGAGGTCGAGCCCCAGCGCGCGGCAGAGCTTGCCGGGGCCGCTGGTCAGCTCGCGCTCTTTCGTGACCGGGCGCCTCTCCTTCATCAGCCCGACGCCCTCCTCCGGCTCGACGGCGCGGACGAGCAGGGCGTGCGGCTGCCCCTCCGGGCCGGTGACGACGTTGAACTGGTGGTGCATGCCGTAGACGAAGAAGACGTAGGCCGTGCCCCCGGCGGCGTACATCGTCTCGGTGCGCCGCGTGCGCCGGCCGCCGAAGGAGTGCGCCGCCCGGTCTTCGACGCCGAGGTAAGCCTCCACCTCGACGACGCGCCCCGAGACGCGCGCGCCGCCGTCGGCCGGCACGACGAGCCGCTTGCCCAGCAGCTCGCGCGCGACCGTCAGCGTGTCCGCGCGCGTGTAAAAATCGCGCCCGAGTCTGTCTTTACGCCGCACGCCTCCAGGCATTTGAAATTCCGAATCTTAACTTCCGGCGGATTACTCGAACTGCTTGCGGAACTCGTCGAACTGGCGGCGCATGTCGGCCAGCTCGCCGCGCAGCGCCTCGACCTCGGCTTCGAGGCGCGTGACGCGCTCGCCGTCGCCCGCGCGCGAGGGCGTGGGGCGCGGCGCCGAAACCGCCTGTCCCTCCGCCTCGTCTTCGACCACGGGCTGGCCCGAGAGCAGGTGCGCGTAGCGCGCCTCCTTGCGCCCGGCCTGCCGCGGGAGCTTCACGACCAGCGGCTCGTCCCTGCGCGCGAGCCCTTCGAGCGTCGCCTCGACCTCGCCCAGGTCGGCGAACTCGTAGAGGCGCCCCGTGCGCCCGCGCACCTCGCCCACGGTCTGCGGCCCGCGCAGCATCAGCACGCACAGCGCGGCCAGCTCCGGCGGCGAGAGCGCGAAGACCTCGCGCGCCATGTGCTTGTACTTCGGCACGCGGCTGTCCGCGCCGTAGAAGATGTAGACGAGATTGCGCGCGCGCAGGGACTCGACCGCGTCCGCCACCTCGCGCTCGCCGTACTGGACGACGGGGTCGCGGTTGGAAATCTGGTTGCACGCGTGCACCAGCGCGTTCAAAGTCAGCGGGTAGTAGTCCGGCGTCGTCACCTGCTTCTCGATGAGCGAGCCGACGACGCGCACTTCCCTCTCGTTCAGCAGTGCGTCCACGTTCGAATAGTCCCCCGGAAAAATCGGCGGCCCGCCGCCCCCGCCGCCCGCCCCAGAATTTCATTGACACTGCCGAACGGTCAAGTGTATAAGCCACGACGTTCGTGTGCCGTGTCTCGAAACGGTCCCGCCGCGGCGGTTTTCGCCCGCCGACGTGCCTCGCGGGCGGGGCTTCCGCCGAGCCTCTCACGCAAACCCGCAGCCCTTTCTTTTCGCTTTGAACGCCCGCCACCCCTTTCAACCGGAGGCCACAGATGTCTAGCAACGGAGCCGGGAACGCAGCCCAGCCGAGGACGGCGAGCAGTAACGTGCAGCTCGCGAAGGAGATTCTTCGCGGCACGGGCGGGGAGACGCCGGCGCTGCTCAAGCTGGCCGAGGGGCTGATGAAGGAGAACGAGTTCGGCTACGCCCGGCGCATCCTGGCGCGCGCGCGGGCCAACGACGACATCGACGCCGACAAGGGGCGGCGCCTGAGAATCCACCAGAAGTCCGCCGTCTGCACCTACAAAGACCCCGACATCCCCGTGGACACCAAGTTCGAGCGCGCGCTGAAGCTGCTCGAAAAGGTGGAAGACCTCCGCACCACGCAGGACCAGGAGACGCTCGGCATCACCGGGGCCATCTACAAGCGCATCTGGGAGGCGGACAACCAGAAGCCGCAGCTCGAACGCTCGCTCTCCTTCTACCGCCGCGGCTACGACGTGGGGGTGGCGAAGGACTACGGCTACACGGGCATCAACGCCGCCTTCGTGCTCGACCTGCTGGCCTGCCAGGAGGAGGACGAGGCGCGCACGGCGGGCGTCAGCTCGGCGGGCGCCGCCGCGCGCCGCGAGGAGGCGAAAAAGATTCGCCGGGACATCATCGCCAACGTCGCGCCGCTGGCCGAGAAGGAGGCATGGCTCCGGGCCGAGTGGTGGTTCTACGCGACCATCGGCGAGGCGTACTTCGGCCTCGGCACGCACGACCCGGCCAACTACGCCGAGGCCGCCAGGTGGCTGAAGGAGGGGGCCGCGCTCGCGCCCCCGCCCGACTGGCAGTTCGAGTCCACCGTCCGCCAGCTCGCCACGCTCGCGCGCGTCCAGTCGCCCGCCGAGCCGACCGAGAAGCTGGAGGACGCGAAGGACTCGCCCGCCTGGCTCGCGCTCGAAGACTTCCTCTCGCACGTCAGCGGGCGGGCGGCGGCCGGCGTGCGCTCGGCCTTCGCCGGCAAGATCGGGCTCGGGCTCTCGGGCGGCGGCTTCCGCGCCTCGCTCTACCACATCGGCGTCCTCGCCCGCCTCGCCGAGCTGGACGTGCTGCGCCGGGTCGAGGTGCTCTCCTGCGTCTCGGGCGGCTCCATCATCGGCGCGCACTACTACCTTGAGGTGCGCAGGCTGCTCCAGGAGAAGCCCGACGAGCAGATCGGGCCGGAGGACTACGTCGAAATCGTCAGGCGCGTGCAGCGACAATTCCTCGCCGGCGTGCAGCGCAACGTCCGCATGCGCGTCGGCTCGAACCTGCTGACCAACCTGAAGATGATTTTCGGCACCGACCAGCCCGTGCTCCGCAAGGTCTTCGGCCCGCACTACTCGCGCACGATGCGCGCGGGCGAACTCTTCGAGAGCGAAATCTTCCGGCGGGTCGAGGGCGCCGGCGACGGCCCGCTCTGGCTCAACAAGATGCGCATCAGCCCGAAGGGCGAGGGGCCGAACTTCAACCCGAAGTACCACAACTGGAAGCGCGACGCGAAGGTGCCGGTGCTCATCCTCAACGCGGCCACGCTCAACACCGGCCACAGCTGGCACTTCACCGCCACCTACATGGGCGAGCCGCCGGCCGGCATCCTCAGCGAGATTGACGGCAACGACCGCCTGCGCCGGCTCTACTACGACAGCGACGACACCCCGGAGGAGCACCGCCACGTCCGCCTCGGCCACGCCGTCGGCGCCTCGGCCTGCGTGCCCGGCCTCTTCGAGCCCGTCGCGCTCAGCCGGCTCTACCCCGAGCGCGTCGTCCGCCTCGTGGACGGCGGCGTGTGCGACAACCAGGGCGTCGGCGGCCTGCTCGAACAGGGCTGCAACGTCATCCTCATCAGCGACGGCAGCGGCCAGATGGAGTCCATCAACGACCCGAGCCGCGGCATGCTCGGCGTGCCGCTGCGCTCGACCACGGTCGTGCAGGCGCGCGTCCGGCAGGCGCAGTACCAGGACTTGAAGGCGCGCCGCCGCTCCGGCCTGCTGCGCGGCTTCATGTTCGTCCACCTCAAGGAAGACCTCGTCGTGGACCCCATCAACTGGGAGGGCTGCCTCGACCCCGTCGAGGCCGACGACGAGCTGGCCCGCGCGGCGGCGAGCAAGGGGCGGCTCACCTACTACGGCGTGGAGAAGGAGATGCAGAAGCGCCTCTCGGCCGTGCGCACCGACCTCGACTCCTTCTCCGACGCCGAGGCTTACGCGCTGATGACGAGCGCCTACCGGATGACCGACCACGCCTTCCGCGACGGCAAGTGCGTCGAGGGCTACACCGTCCCGGAGCGCGAGGAGCGCTGGGACTTCCTCTCGGTCGAGAAGGACATGAAGGGCGCGGGCGAGGGCTACCAGAAGCTCATGCGGCTGCTCGGCGTCAGCGGCTCGCTCGCCTTCAAAATCTGGAAGCTGAACCGGGGGCTCAAGGTGCTGGCGTGGGTGCTGGCCGTCCTCCTCGTCGTCGTGCCGGGCTGGCTGCTCTGGCGCTACCGCGACGAGAAGGTCGTCGAGGCCGTCACGTACGGGGCCATCGGCCTCTTCCTCGTCTCCACCGTGCTCACCATGCTCGCCACGATGTTCGTGGGCAAGACGCTGATGCGCGTCCTGCGGCTGCGCGAGACGCTCATCCGCGCCGGGGTCGTCGCCGGGGTCGGCCTGCTCGGCTGGCTCGCCGTCTGGCTGCACTTGGGCGTCTTCGACCGGATGTTTCTGGACCTGGGCAGGGTCAAAGTCGAGGGCCAGGACGGCGGCGGCAGCCCGCGGGTCGGGGCCGCCGGGCGGGAACGCGTGACGTGACCGGGCGGTAACTTTTCGAACGCCGCGGCGGGCGCACGGTTCGGGCCGGCGCCCGCCGCTACTTTTTCCGCCCCGCCGGCGGGGGGCCGTCTAGCCCGCCGTCGAGCGTCTCGACGGCGTCGAGGATGGTCTCGGCGGCGTGGACGAAGAAGTCGCGGGTGACGGCGTCGAAGTCGTCGGTCGGCTTGTGGTAGTCCCTGTGGTCTTCGACGCCGAAGTAGACGAAGGGGACGCCGGCGCGGTGGAAGGCGAACTGGTCGGACTGGTTCGTCCAGTCGTCGTGCCCCTGCTCGGGGCGGTCGTGGCCGAGGAGGAGCTTGACGGGCGCGCGCGCCGCGACGCGTTCGAGCAGGGGGCGGAGCGCGGGCGTCTGGTGCGCGCCCGCGGCGTAAAGCTCGCCGCGCTCGCTGCGGCTGACCATGTCGAGGTTGACGTTGAGCGCGAGTTCGCGCCTCTCCGCCCTGAGCTGTTTGACGAGCGCGGCCGCGCCCAAGAGCCCCTTCTCCTCGGCGTCGAGCGCGGCGAAGATGACGGAGTTCTCCGGCGGGCGCGGGCCCGAGAAGCGCGCCGCCAGTTGCAGCAGCACGGCGACGCCCGAGGCGTTGTCGTCCGCGCCGTTGTAGATTACGCCGTCGCGCACGCCGAGGTGGTCGTAGTGGGCCGTGACGACGAGGAAGCGTTCGGGGTGCGCGCGGCCCTCGACGTAGCCGACGAGGTTGACCCCTGACTTCGCCCCGCCGCCGCGCGCGGGCAGCTCGAACGGCTGCTCGAAGGAGGCGCCGAGCGGCTTGAGCCCCGCCTCCTCGAACCGCCGCGCGATGTAAGCGCGCGCCGTCGCGCCGCCCTTCGTCCCCGCCTCGCGCCCCTCCATCGCGTCCGAAGACAGCGCGCGCACGTCCTCCAGCAGCCGCGCCGCGTCCAGCGCCTTCGACGCCCGCGCCGCGTCCGCCGCCTTCCCTTCCGCCCCCGGCTTCCGCGTCTGCACGGCGGGCGCCGCCCCGCACGAAGTCGAAAGGACGATGGCGAGCAGAAAACACTTCATGCTTCGAGTCTGCCTCATCCCGGCGCCGTTCTCCAAACCCGCGCTCAGGCCGTGAGCCATTCGGCGCGGAGCCGTTCGATGGCGAGTTCCTTGTGCTTAGCCTCGACCTCTATCCAGGGCACGCTGCGGTAGGCGGCGGGCATCCGTTCGACGAGGTCGCTGTGGTGGCGGTCGCCGAAACGTTCGCGGCCGTTGGAGATGTGGACGAGCTGCCACTCCGGCCTCGGCCACGTCCCGCGCGCCGCCTCGACCATCTCGGCCACCGAGGGGTGGTCGTAGGAGTCAAGGCCCTCGTGGACGACGTGGTGGTGCGCGTCGAAGACCATCGGCACGCCCGCGCGCCGGCACACGTCGAGTATCTCCGCGGCCGAGTAGATGTACTCGTCGTTCTCGAAGGCGACGCGCGAGCGCACGGCCTCGGGCAGCAAGCCTATCTGCTCGACCAGCCGCTCGCTCCTCCCGCCCTTCCCGCCGTGAATCTCGATGAGCGCCCAGGGCGAGCGCGGCAGGCCGAGCAGGTCCATGACGCGCGCGTGCGATTCGAGAATCTTGACGCTGTTGGCGACCGTGGCGGCCGAGTCGGAGCTGAGCACGACGAACTGGTCGGGGTGGAGCACGAGGCGGAGCCCGAGTTCGGCGGCGCGCGCCCCCGTCCGCTTCAACTCCGCGGCGAACTCTTCGAGCACGTCCGAGCCCGCCTCGTCGTCGGCGAAGGGAAACAGCGCCGAGGTCATGCGGTAGAGGCCGAGGCCGCGCCCGGCGCAGAAGTCGAGCGCCCCGTTGAGGCGCGCGAGGTTCGCCGCGTAGAGGTCGCGCAGCATGCGCTTCTGCTCGTCCGGGGGGAATTGCAGGAGGCGCTTGCGCGTGACCGTCCTGTACCTCACCTCGTCCGAGTGCGTGATGCAGACGAGCCCCAGCTGCGGCCCTTTTATCTTCTCGGTTTTTGCAGTCATCGCGTCATATACGTGTGCCGGAAACGGCCGGATTCTGGCCGCGGCTTCTGTCCCCGCCGTGTCGAAAAGTTAAAATTTATCCCCGAAACGCCCGCGCCGCCCGCCCCGTTTCGCCTCCGCCGGGAAACAGGGTATGATTAGCGGTTCGCCCCACCTCCCGAAAGTCCACCGTGGGCGGCGGCGTGTATTTTCAGACATGAACCAGGAAGCAATCATCGTCCGCGGCGCGCGCGTCAACAACCTGAAGAACGTCTCGTTCCACATCCCCGTCGAGAAGCTGACGGTCGTCACCGGCGTCTCCGGCTCGGGCAAGAGTTCGCTCGCCTTCGACACCATCTACGCCGAGGGGCAGCGCCGCTACGTCGAGTCACTCTCGGCCTACGCCCGCCAGTTCCTTGAGCGGATGGACAAGCCGGACGTGGACGAAGTCCTGGGCATCCCGCCGGCCATCGCCATCCGCCAGAAGAACTCGACGCGCAACCCGCGCTCGACCGTGGGCACGCAGACCGAGGTCTACGACTACCTCCGGCTCCTCTACGCGCGCGTCGGGACGACCTTCTGCCGCGTCTGCGGCCGCGAGGTGCGCAAGGACTCGCCCGAGTCGTCCGCGCAGGAGGTGCTGGCGGCGCTCCCCGAGGGCGCGCGCTTCTACGTCCTCTTCCCCGCCGAGGCCGGCCTGCGCGCCGAGGAGAACGGCGGCAGCGGCAAGTCTGCCTCCAAGACGAAGAAGAAGGCCGCCAAACCAACCTCGTCCGGCGCGCTCGACCGGCGGGCGGTGACGGCGCACGTGATGAGTTTGATGCAGCGCGGCTTCACGCGCCTGCTCGCGGGCGGCGAGACTTTGGAGCTGCGCTCGCCCGACGACTACACGCGCCCCGACTTCGCGGACGTCTACGTCCTCGTAGACCGCCTCGTCGCGCGCGCCGACGTGCGCGAGCGGCTGGTGGACTCCTTCGAGACCTGCTTCATCGAGGGGCACGGGCAGGCGCTCGTCCGCACGGCCGAGCCCGCCGGGGACGCGCCGCGCGCCTTCAAGTTCAACGAGCGCTTCGAGTGCAAGTACGACGGCACGGTCTACGCGCAGCCCGAGCCGCGCCTCTTCAGCTTCAACAACCCCTTCGGCGCGTGCCCGACCTGCCAGGGCTTCGGCAACACCATCGGCCTCGACACCGACCTCGTCATCCCGAACCCCGCGCTCTCGCTCGCCGACGGCGCCGTCGAGCCGTGGACGAAGCCGCAGTACGACTGGGCGCGCACCGAGCTGAAACGCTTCTGCCGGCAGGAGAAGATTCCCTTCGACGTGCCGTTCCAGGAGCTCACGAAGCAGCAGCAGCGCGCCGTCGTCGAAGGCAAGAGCGGCTTCAGCGGCGTGCGCGGCTTCTTCGAGTGGCTGGAGACGAAGAAGTACAAGCTGCACGTCCGCGTCTTCCTCGCCAAGTACCGCGGCTACACGCTCTGCCCCGACTGCGGCGGCGGCCGGCTGCGTCAGGAGGCGCGCGACGTGAAGGTGGGCGGCCGCACGCTCCCCGAGGTCAGCTCGCTCGCCATCAAGGACGCCGCGGTCTTCTTCGACTCGCTTGAGCTTTCGACCGAGCAGGCGGCCATCGCCGACAAGGTCCTGTTCGAGGTCCGGCGGCGCCTGAAGTTCCTCGTGGACGTCGGGCTCGACTACCTGACGCTCGACCGGCTGGCCTCGACGCTCTCGGGCGGCGAGTCGCAGCGCATCCAGCTCGCCACCAACCTCGGCTCCTCGCTCGTCGGCGCGCTCTACGTCCTCGACGAGCCCTCCATCGGCCTGCACCCGCGCGACTCCGAGCGGCTGATTAAGCTCCTGCACAACCTGCGCGACATCGGCAACACCGTCCTCGTCGTCGAGCACGACGAGGAGATGATGCGCGCCGCCGACCACATCCTCGACATCGGCCCGGCGGCGGGCGAGCTGGGCGGGAAGGTCATCTACGAGGGCGACTTCGAGGGCCTGCTCAGGTCGGGCGCGACGCTCACGGGCAAGTACCTGCGCGGCGAGGCCGAGATTAAAGAGCCGAAGCAGCGCCGCCCCGCGAAGAAGAAGAAGCTCGCCGTGCGCGGCGCGTCGGAGCACAACCTGAAGGACGTGGACGTGGACATCCCCCTGGAGATGCTCGTCTGCGTGACGGGCGTCTCCGGCTCGGGCAAGTCCACGCTCGTCCACGACGTCATTTTCGCGGGCCTGAAGAAGCAGCGCGGCGAGTGGCAGGGGCAGGTCGGCGCGTTCCGGGAGCTGGCGGGCGGGCAGCACGTGGACGACGTGGTGCTCGTAGACCAGTCGCCCATCGGGCGCACGCCGCGCTCGAACCCGGTCACCTACATCAAGGTCTACGACGCCGTCCGCGAGGTCTTCTCGCAGACGCGCGACGCGCAGGGGAAGGGCTTCGACCCGTCGCACTTCTCCTTCAACGTGCCGGGCGGGCGCTGCGACGTCTGCGAGGGCGACGGGACGGTGACGGTCGAGATGCAGTTCCTCGCCGACGTCGAGCTGGTCTGCGAGGAGTGCAAGGGGACGCGCTTCAAGCCGCAGGTTTTGGACGTGCGCTACCGCGGCAAGAACATCAACGACGTGCTCAACATGACGGTGCGCGAGGCGATGAACTTCTTCCGCGACACGGCGCGCATCGCCAACCGCCTGCGCGTGCTCGACGACGTGGGCCTGGGCTACCTGCGGCTCGGCCAGTCGGCGACGACGCTCTCGGGCGGCGAGGCGCAGCGCGTCAAGCTCGCCTCCTACCTCTCGAAGCGGACGGGCGCGAAGACGCTCTACATCTTCGACGAGCCGACGACGGGGCTCCACTTCGAGGACATCAACAAGCTGCTCTCAGCCTTCCGCACGCTGGTCGAGGCGGGCGGCTCGCTCCTCGTCATCGAGCACAACCTCGACGTCATCAAGACGGCCGACCACCTCATCGACCTCGGCCCCGAGGGCGGCGACGCCGGCGGCCTCGTCGTCGCCACCGGCACCCCCGAAGAGGTCATGCGCGCCGAAGGCTCCCACACCGGCCGCTTCCTCGCCGCGCACCTCGCCCGCTCCAACGGCCACCGCAACCCCTAAACCTTCCCCGCCGCCGCGACGTATTGCACACGTGTCGCTCCCTCCAGCGCCCGCGTCCGAAATCACGTCCGGAAGGAGAAAATTTCGTATGCAGAGAAGACTGAGGCTCGCCCTCTCGCTGTGCCTTTCCCTTTCAGCCGCGGCGCCCGCGGCGGTCGCACAGAACGCTTCGAGGGCCGACGCGCCCGCCGGCACCGCCGTCTCCTACCGCCGCGCCTACCAGACAATCGAGGCGGGCCTGAAGGCGCTCGGCACGGCCGAGGCGCTGCGCGCCGCCGAGGACGTCTGGGTCAGGATGAGCGGCTCGACGTGGGCGCGCAACCAGAGTTTGAAGGTCGACCGGCCGTGGGACCAGATGCCGCGCGACGAGACGCTCTTCGCCGACGCGCGCCGCGGGCGCTTCATCTTCGAGAACCGCGACCCGCTGCCCGGCGGCTTCGTCTTCGGCGGCAAGACGGTCGTCAGCGGCGGGCAGGCTTTCGCCCTCAACGACCGCGACCGCCTGCTCCAGCCGCTCAACCCCGCGAACCTGCCCGCCGTCACGCTCAACTACGTCCGCCGCCTCCCGCACCTCCTCGTCGCGCACGCGCTCGAACAGCGCACGCCGACGCTGCGCTACGCGGGCGAGGAGAGCTTCGACGGCCGCCCGCACCGCGTCGTCTCCTTCGCCGCGGCCAACGGCGCGGTGGCGAACCTCTTCTTCGACTCGAAGACCAACCTCCTCTCGAAGTACGAGCAGATGGTGACCGACCCCGTGGACGGCGACGTCGTGCAGGAGACCGTCTTCCCCGGCTACCGCGCCGTCGAGGGTGTCATGGTCCCGACCGGCAGGCAGACGCGCCGCGGCGGCGACCTCATCGAGGACGTGAAGTACGCGGAGGTGCGCTTCAACACGAAGCCGGCCGACGCCGCCTTCGCGCGCCCCGAGGGGTTCGAGGAGCAGCCCTTCCCCGCCCCGCCCCCGCCGATTCGGGAGACGAGGCTGGCCGAAGGCGTCTACCTCTTCGAGAGCGCCGCCAACGCGCTCGTCGTCGAGTTCGACGCCTACGTCCTCGTCGTCGAGCCCTACATCGGCGGCCGCGGCCCGAAGCCCACCATCAACAAGGCGCGCGAGATGTTCCCCTCGAAGCCCGTCAAGTACGTCGTCGTCACCCACTACCACGACGACCACTCGGGCGGGCTGCGCAGCTACATCGCGGGCGGCGTCACGGTCGTCACCACGCCCGCCAACCAGAAGTACTTCGAGCGGATGGCCGCGGGCACCTTCACGCTCACGCCCGATGACCAGACGCGCGCCCCGCGCAAGCCCCTCTTCGAGTTCGTCCGCGACCGCAAGCGCGTCTTCACCGACGGCAAACAGACCCTCGAAGTCATCGACATCGGCCCCAGCCCCCACGCCGAAGAGATGCTCGTCGCCTACCTCCCCAAAGAAAAACTCATCTTCCAGGGCGACCTCGTCAACCTCCCCAACTCCGGCCGCTACCTCCCCTCGACCGTCAACGACACCACCCTCCACTTCTTCGACTGGGTCACGAAATCCGGCCTCGACGTCGCCCGCGTCGCCGCCGTCCACGGCCCCTCCACCACCTGGGACGACCTCCGCGCCGCGGTTGAGAAGAAGCGGGCCGGGCGGTAAGCTCGTGCCATGAGCCTGAAAGAGCGAATCACGAGCGACCTGACGGCCGCGATGAAGGCGAAGGAGGCCGCGCGGCTGTCCACTCTGCGGATGGTGAAGGCGGCGGTGCAGAACCGGGAGATAGAGAAGGGCGGGGAGCTGTCTGACGAGGAGCTGACGAAGGTCTTGCAGTCGCTCGTCAAGCAGCGGCGCGACTCGGTCGAGCAGTACGAGAAGGCGGGGCGGGCCGAGTTGGCCGTGAAGGAGAGGGCCGAGATTGCCGTCATCGAGGAGTACCTGCCGCGCGCCGCCTCGCCCGAGGAGATAGAGCGGGCGGTGGCGGAGGCCGTCGCCGAGACGGGCGCCTCCTCGATGAAGGAGATGGGCGCGGTGATGAAGGCCGCGCTCGCCCGCCTCGCGGGGCGCAACGCCGACGGCAAGGCGGTCAGCGAGGCCGTCAAGGCGAAGCTCGGGTAGGGGCGCGGGCGCGGGGGCTGTAACGGCACGGCGGCGGGGCGTCCGGACGCCGCAAACGGGCGGCGGGAAACGCCCGCTCCGCCCCTCCCCAGCGCCCCCTTCCCCTCCCGCTTTGGCGGGTTGCCACGCGCGCGCGGTTCCCGTATAATCCGCCTCTTGCTCGGAGCGCGGTGGCGTCGTCCGGTGGGCTCGCGCCCACTTTTTCTTTTGCGCCGAGGGTCTTCGGACGGGGGTTTTGAAGGGGTGTCGGGCGGAGAGGTTTCAGTCGAGACGCGCGTGCGCGAGATCACGCGCCGGGTGGCCGAAGAGCGCGGGCTCGAACTCGTCCACGTCGAATTCGCGGGCGGGCCGCGCTCGCCCGTCGTCCGCATCTTCATTGACAAGCCGGGCGGCGTCACCCACTCGGACTGCTCCGAGGTGAGCACGCACGTCGGCACCGTGCTCGACGTCGAGGACTTCATCCCGGGCACGTACACCCTGGAAGTCTCCTCGCCGGGCCTGGAGCGCGGGCTCTACGTGCCGGGCGACTACGAGCGCTTCGCCGGGAAGATGGCGAAGATGAAGACGCGCGGGGCCGTGGGCGGCCAGCGCAACTTCCGCGGGCGCCTCGCCGGCGTCGAGGGCGAGGACGTCCTGTTCGACGACAAGACTTCGGGGCGCGTCCGCGTCCCCTTCCGGGAGATCGCCAAGGCGAACCTGGAGATAGACGTTGAGGAGGAGTTCCGGCTCGCGGAGGAGCGGGAACGGCAGAAGAAAGCAGAGGCTGGAGACCGGGGGCTGGAGGCTAGTTAAAAACTAGCACCTAACTAGCCTCTAGCCTCTAGCAGCTAGCCTCTAAAAATTATGAGCGCATCCATCGGTCAGAGCATTGAAGCCGTCTGCAAGGAGCACGGCATCGACCGCGACATCGTCATCGAGGCGGTCAAGGAGGCCGTGCGCGCCGCCGCGCGCAAGCAGTTCAAGTCGGGCGAGGAGATTCAGGTCGAGTGGGCGCCCGAGACGGGGCTCGAAATCTTCGCCTCGAAGGTCGTCGTCGAGGAGGTCGAGAACCCGGGCCGCGAGCTGTCGCTCGACGAGGCGAAGGAGCTGGCCGGCGACGAGGTCGAGGTCGGCGACGAGCTGCAACTGCCGATGCCGATGGAGGACATGGGGCGCATCGCCGCGCAGACCGCCAAGCAGATTCTCTTCCAGAAGGTGCGCGACGCCGTGCGCGCCAACGTCTACGAGCAGTACATCGACAAGGTCGGCGACCTCGTCAACGGCTACGTCAAGCGCTTCGAGCGCGGCGACATCATCGTGGACCTCGGCACGGTCGAATCCGTCCTCCCGCGCAACCAGCAGTCGCGCGGCGAGCAGTGGAACCAGGGCGAGAGAATCCGCGTCGTCATCGACGACGTCTCGAAGGAGTCGAAGGGGCCGCAGGTCGTCACCTCGCGCACCTCGCCCGAGCTCCTCAAGCGCCTCTTCGAGATGGAGGTGCCCGAGATTTACGACGGCACGGTCGTCATCAAGTCGGCGGTCAGGGAGCCGGGCGAGCGCGCCAAGATCGCCGTCGCCTCGACCGAGCGCGACGTGGACCCCGTGGGCGCCTGCGTCGGCATGAAGGGCTCGCGCGTGCAGGCCATCATCCGCGAGCTGCGCGGCGAGAAGATAGACATCATCGAGTGGTCGGACGAGCCCTCGGTCTTCGCCGCCAACGCGCTCTCGCCCGCCAAGGTCAACCAGGTGCGCATCACCGACATCGAGCACCGCCAGATGGAGGTCATCGTCAACGAAGACCAGCTCTCTCTGGCCATCGGCAAGCGCGGGCAGAACGTCCGGCTCGCCACCAAGCTCGTCGGGTGGAACATCGACATCCGCAGCGAGGAGGAGCTGAAGAAGGAGGTCGCCGCGCAGATGGGCGCGATGATCGCCTCGGGCGAGGCCGTGCCGCTTGAGCGCCTTCAGGGCATGAACCCGTCGATGGTCTCGACGCTCGCCGACCACGGCGTCGGCGACATCGAGGCGCTGGCGACCGCCACCGTGGACGACATCGCCGAGTTCCTCGACGTCAGCATCGACCAGGCCGAGGCGCTCATCGGCGCCGCGCAGGCCGTCGTCGAGAGCGCACGCGCCGCGGGCGAGGAAGAGGGCGGCGAGGGCGAGGGCGGCGAAGAGACGGCCGCGGGCGCCGAGGCTTCCGCCGAAGGCGCGGGCGGGCAGGAGGGCGAGGCGGCCGAAGGTCAGGCGGAGGGCCGCACGGTCGAGCAGCACGCGGCGTCGGTCGAGGCCGACCCGGACGCCGAGCCGCGCGAGGTCGAGCCTTCGGAGGCGATGATCGCCGAGGGCTACGACGAGGCGGCGCGCACGCGCCCGCCGTTCCTCGCCGAAGACCTCTCGGAGGCCAACATCCTCGCCAAAGACTCCGCCGACCCGGTCGCCGCGACCGAGGTCGAGCAGATGTCCGCCGACGAGCTTATCCTACAGGGCGCCGGCCGCGACCTGCGCCCCGACACCATCACGCCCGCGCCCGACATCTTCTCCACCGAGGCCGCCGTCATCCAGAACACCGGCTCTTACTCGGAGGAGGAGCGGCCCTCGACCCTCGACGCCGAGGCGCACGAGGCCGCGGGCGGCGTCGTGCGGATGTCGGACGAGGAGTACGAGGACTCGCCCGTCTCGCCGGGCGCCGGCTCCGCCTCGGAAGCCTCCGCGCCCGAGGTACAAAGTTCTTCGGAGCCGGCCGCCCCGGGCGGGGGCGAGCCCGCCCCGGTTGAAAACGTAGCTGACGACGAGGCCGAAGATGCTTCTGCCAACGTCGAATAGCTTCATTGACGCGGTCGCGCCGCCCCCTCTGACGGGGGCGCGCGACTGCTGCCCGCCTTAAGACCCTTCTCCGGCCCGAAGCGCCGCGCGCTTCGCGGGGGAGGGACTCAAGGGCGACTTGAAACCTAAACCCGTGAAGCGCGCGACGCCGTTTTACCAGAAGCGTCGAAGAAGGAGTGCATGTCAGCAGCCCACACTTCCAAGATCAGGATTTACGACCTCGCCAAAGAGCTGAAGATGGAGTCGAAGCGCCTCATCGAAGAGGTGCGCCGCGAGGGCGTTGACGTCTCGGTCCCTTCCAACACCATCTCGAAAGAGCTGGCCGAGAAGATCCGCAACAAGTACTTCCCCAAGAAAGAGCCGACCGTCCAGCGCTCCATCCGCGTCGTCAAGAAGGCGAGGCCCACAGACGCCGAGGTTGACGCCGCGTACGCGGCCGAGCCCGCCGAGGCGCCCGTGCCCGAGGTCTACGCCGCGGCGCCCACGCCCGCGCCCGAGCCGGAGCCCGAGGGGCCGCCCGCCGTGCACCCGCCGGCCGCCGGAGACGGCGCCGCCGGCGCCGCCGTGCGCCCGCTCGCCCCGCGCATCATGCGCCCGCGCCCGCCGGCCGCCCGCGCCGAGCACCCCTCCGGCGCCGCGCCGGCCGCCGCGCCGGAGGACGTCGAGCCGGTACACGCGCCCGAGGCGCTGGCCGAGCCCGCGCCCGAAGCGCCGGCCGTGGAAGAGCCCTACGTCCCGACAGAGGAGGCCGCCCCGGCGGCGACAGAACCCGATTTGATAGAAGCACCCCAACAGCAACAGCCCGCGGCGGCCGTGCCGGCCCCCGGCCGACAGGTCAGAACGCTACGCCTGACCGCCGACGCGCTCAAGGCCGGCGTCCAGCCCGGCCAGCGCGTCCACGCCCCCGTCGCACCGCCCGCGCCCGCGCAGGCGCCGCGCGACCGCGCCGGCCGGGCCGGCCGGGACGCGCGCGGCGGCCGCGGCGGGCGCGGACACGAGGCGGACGCCTCGCTCCACGGCACGCCCGGCGAGACCGCCACGCCGCAGACGACCTACATCCCGCCGGCCGACGCGCGCCGCCCCGGCGGGCGCAGCGGCCGCACCGGGCGCCCCGGCCCCGGCGGGCGCCCCGCGCCCGGCGACCGCGGCCGCGGCCGCGGCTTCGAGCGCGACTTCGCCGCCGCGCCCAAGGCGCTCCGGCTCGAAGACCGCATCGCGCAGTCCCTGAACCCGGCGGCCGGGCCGGCGACCGCCGACCTCAAGCAGGTGCGGCTCGTCGAGGGCGCGACCGTCAAGGAGTTCGCCGAGAAGACCGGCATCCGCCCGAAGGACATCCAGGCGCTCCTCTTACAGCGCGGCGTCTTCGCCACGCTCAACCAGACGCTCGACAACGAGATGGCGAAGGAGCTGGGCCGCCGCTTCGGCTTCGACGTCCAGTTCCTCGGCTTCGAGGAGATGATCGCCGACGAGGAGCTGGAGCAGCTCATCGAGGCCGACGCCGACGACACCGAGGAGCCGCGCGCCCCCGTCGTCACCGTCATGGGCCACGTCGACCACGGCAAGACTTCCTTGCTCGACGCCATCCGCGCCGCCAACGTCGCCTCGGGCGAGGCCGGCGGCATCACGCAGCACATCGGCGCCTACAGCGTCCAGGTGGCGAGCGCCGACGCGCCCGACCACACGCGCCGCGTCGTCTTCCTCGACACGCCCGGCCACGAGGCGTTCACGATGATGCGCGCCCGCGGCGCGAAGGCGACCGACGTGGTCGTGCTCGTCGTCGCCGCCGACGACGGCGTCATGCCGCAGACCATCGAGGCCATCGAGCACGCGCGCGCCGCGCACGTGCCCATCGTCGTCGCCATCAACAAGATCGACAAGCCCGACGCCAACCCCGACCGCGTCCGCCAGGAGCTGGC
>DASVTS010000185.1:0-23006 GCA_036387455.1 Pyrinomonadaceae bacterium
CATCACGGCCGGGTGCTCGTAGAGCACCGACTCGACCTCGGACGGGTAGACGTTGAAGCCGCTGACGATAATCATGTCCTTCTTGCGCTGGACGATGTAGGTGTAGCCGTCCTCGTCCATCCGCGCCACGTCGCCCGTGTAGAGCCACGTGCGCCCGGCGGCGTCTTCGCGCAGCGCGATGGCCGTCTCGTCGGGGCGGTTCCAGTAGCCCTTCATCACCTGCGGCCCGGCGATGCACAGCTCGCCCTCCTGCCCGGCGGGCACCTCCGCCTCGCCCGCCTCAAGGTCGACGATCTTGATGTCGGTGTCGGGGAGCGGCAGGCCGATGCTGCCCGGCTTGCGGAGCGAGAGTTCGGGCGTCGTGTGTGTGACGGGCGACGCTTCCGAAAGCCCGTAGCCCTCCTTGAGCGTGCCGCCCGTCAGCCGCTCGAACTGCTCCAGCACCTCGACGGGCAGGGGGGCCGAGCCGCTGTTGAAGGTGCGCACGCGGTCGAGGCCGTACTCCTTCGCCTTCGGGTGGTTGAGCAGGGAGATGTAGATGGTCGGGACGGCGGGGAAGTACGTGGGCCTGTAGTCGCGTATGGCCCCCAGCAGCATCTCCACGTCGTACTTCGGGATGAGCACCTGCTGCGCGCCGCGCCACACGCCCGACATCATGCCGACCGTGAAGCCGTAGATGTGAAAGAAGGGGATGACGAGCAGGTACGTGTCTTCGCCCCGGCGCACGTCGCTGTAGTGCCAGCATTGCCCCTGAATCACGTTGGCGAAGATGTTGTAGTGCGTCAGCATCGCGCCCTTCGGCACGCCCGTCGTCCCGCCCGTGTATTGCAGGATGGCCACGTCCTCGGGGTCTATCTCGACCGGGGGCAGGTCGGGGTCGTCTACGCCCGCGAGCAGGTCGGAGAGCCGGAGCGTGCCCGCGACCTCGGGGCACGGGGCGGCGGCGGCCGAGTACTCCATGACCGAGGTGACGACGACGTGCTCGACGGCGGTCTGGCCGATGACGGAGAGCGTGACGGGCGCGAGCGCGTCGAGCGTGACGAGCAGGCGCATGCCGGAGTCCTTCGCCACGACGGCGACCTCGCGCGGCGTGTAGAGCGGGTTGACGTTGACGACGACGGCGCCGAGGCGCAGCGCGGCGAAGGCCGCGACGAGGTACTGCGGGCAGTTCGGCAGCATGACGCCGACGCGGTCGCCCTGCCGCACGCCCAGGTCGCGGAGCGCGTGGGAGAGCCGGTCGGCCTGCGCTTTGACCTCCGCGAACGTCATGTGCGCGCCGAGGAAGGCCGTCGCCGGCCGGTCGGGCACCTCCACGGCCGTCAGCCGCAGAATCTCGTGCAGCGGCCGCCGCGGGTAGTTCATGTGCGCCCGCACCCAGTAGTCGTAATGCTCCAGCCACGGCCGCGCCGCGTAAGGCGACTGTGCTTCCCCGCCCGCTTCCGCTCTGCTCATCATTTCCTCCTCAGACGATGGTGCGGCCGCCGTCCACGACGATGACCTGGCCGGTGACGTAGTTCGAGGCGTCGGAGGCGAGGAAGACGGCCACGCCCTTCAGCTCGCCATCCCGCCCGACGCGCGGGATGGGGGCGCGCGCCTTAATCGAAGCCTCGGCGTGCCCGATGACGCCTTCGGTGAGGCGCGAGTGGAAGAAGCCGGGGGCGATGGCGTTGACGCGTATCCCGCTGCGCCCCCACGTCGCCGCCAGCTCGCGCGTCAGGCCGAAGAGCCCCGCCTTCGACGCCGCGTAGCCGACGTAGTGCGGCCCGTCGGCCGAAGACTGGAGCCCCGAGACCGACGAGACGTTGATGATGCGCCCGTACTCCCGCCGGAGCATCTCGCGCCCGGCGGCCTGCGCGAAGAGGAACGCGCCCGTCAGGTTGACGTCTATGACCTTCTGCCACTTGTCGAGCGGCATCCGCTCCGGCCGCTCGCCCCACGAGACGCCCGCGTTGTTGACGAGGATGTCCAACTGCCCGAACGCCTCGACCGTCCTGTCCACGACCGCCTGCACCTGCCCCTGGTTCGCCACGTCGCAGAGCATCCCCTCGGCCCTGAACCCCCGGCCGCGGAAATCTTCGAGCGTGGGCGCGAGCCACTCCTCGCGCCGCGCGCACAGCATCAGCGAGGCGCCGGCCTCCGCCAGCCCCTCGGCCATCTCCCGGCCCAAGCCCCTTGAGCCGCCCGTGACGACCGCCACGCGACCCGTCAGGTCGAACAGCTCCCTGACGTGTGCCGTCATCCCTTCTTCCCCGTCGCGCCGCCGTCCACGACGAGGCGCGCGATGCGCTCGCGGTGGTGGGTCGCGTCGCCGAAGAGCGTCTCGGACGACTTGCTGCGCTTGTAGTAGAGCTGGAGGTCGTGCTCCCACGTGAATCCGATGCCGCCGTGCACCTGCACGCCGCTGTTGGCGACCTCGCGGTAGGCGTCCGAGCAGTAGGCTTTGGCGACGGAGACTGCGACGCCCGCCGCCGGGTCGTTCTCGGTCAGCGCCCACGCCGCGTAGTAGGCGGCCGAGCGCGCGCTCTCGGTCAACAGGAGCATGTCGGCGCACATGTGCTGCACGGCCTGGAACGAGCCGACGGGGCGGCCGAACTGCTGCCGCGTCTTCGCGTACTCGACCGTCGCGTCCAGGACCCACTGCATCCCGCCGACCATCTCCGCGCACAGGACGGCCGTCGCCACTTCGAGCGCGGCTTTGAGCGCGCCCGCGGCGTCGCCGTCCGCCCCGAGCGCGTCGGACGCGGCGACGCGCACGCCTTCGAACGTGACCTCGTAGAGCTTGCGCGTCGCGTCCATCGAGGGCGTCGGCCTGACGGTCATCCCCGCGGCGCCGCGCCCGACCGGCAGGAGCGCGAGCCGCCCGCCGTCGCGCGCGACGCAGACGACGAGGTCGGCCGCGCCCGCGTCGGGCACGAACAGCTTGCGCCCCGTCAGCGTGATGTCGCCGCCGTCGCGCGCCGCCCGGAGCCGCACGCCCTCCGGCTCCCAGCCCGCGCCCTCTTCGAGCAGCGCGACGGTCGCCTTCAACTCGCCGGCGGCGACGGGCTCTAAATACTTCGCGCGCTGCTCCCCGTCGCCGGCGCGCTCGACGAGGGCGGCGGCGAAGAGCGTCGAGAGGAACGCGCCCGGCAGGCACGCGCGCCCCATCTCCTCGGCCACGGCCGCCATCTCGACCAGGCCCAGCCCGAGCCCGCCCGCCTCCTCCGGCACCACCAGCCCCGTCCACCCCTGGTCGGCGATTGCCTGCCAGAGCGCGTCGTCCTGCGCCGTCTCCGTCTCCATCAACTCGCGGACGCGCCCCGGCCCGCACTCCCGCGCCAGAAGCGCCCGCGCCGACTCCTTCAAAAGCTTCTGCGGCTTACTCAGGTCGAAGTCCATAAAGAACCGTGAACCGTGAACCGTGAACCGTGAAGAGAAGAACGGGTTTTATCTCGTCACGGTTTACGGTTCACGGTTCACGGCGTTAGTAGCTCTTGGGCAGGCCGAGCACGCGCTCGGCGATGATGTTGCGTTGAATCTCGCTGGTGCCCGCCTCGATGGTGTTGCCGCGCGCGCGGAGGTAGGCGTACTCCCAGGCGCCGCGGTCGAACTCCTTGAGCTGGCCGTAGGGGCCGAGTATCTCCTGCGCGTACTGCTGCGTGCGCTGGTTCATCTCGCTCCAGTAGAGCTTCTGGATGGAGCCCTCGGCGCCGGGGACGCCGGACTTGCTCAGGGAGGTCAGCGCGCGGTTGGTGTTGAGGCGCAGGATTTCGAGTTCGAGGTAAGCCTGCGCGAGCTTCTGGCGGACGAGCGGGTCTTCGCTCGCGGGGCGGCCGTTGCGCTCGATGGTTTTGGAGCGCGCGACGAGCGCCTCCAGCTGGCGCTTGAAGACGACCTGAATCCCCGCGCCGAGGTTGGCGCGCTCGTTCATGAGCGCGGTGATGGCGGTCGTCCAGCCCTTGTCGACCTCGCCGAGCACCTGCGACGCGGGCACGCGCACGTTCGAGAAGAAGACCTCGTTGAAGCCGGAGTCGCCCGACATCTGCCGCAGGGGGCGCACCGTCACGCCCTTGGCGCGCATGTCGGCCAGGAGGCAGGTTATCCCGCGGTGCTTCGGCGCCCCGGCGTCGGTGCGCACGAGCAGCAGGCACCAGTCGGCCATCTGCGCGAAGCTCGTCCAGATTTTCTGGCCGCTGACGACGAAGTCTTCGCCGTCGCGCGCCGCCCTCGTCCCGAGCGCGGCGAGGTCGCTGCCGGCGTTCGGCTCCGAAAAGCCCTGACACCAGATTTCCTCGCCCGAGAGAATCTTCGGCAGGTAGCGCGCCTTCTGCTCGTCGGCGCCGAGCGCGATGATGGTCGGGCCGACGAGCGAGAGGCCGATGGTGCCGACGAGCTGCGGGGCGCCCGCGCGCGCCAGCTCCTCCTGAAAGATGGCCTGCTCCACGAGGCTCGCGCCGCGCCCGCCGTACGCCTTCGGCCACGAGATGCCGGCCCAGCCGCCGTCGTAGAGCCTGCGCTGCCACGCGCGCAGGTACTCGGTGTACTCCGCGCGGTCTTCGGAGCCCGCGCCGCCGCCCGCCCACTCCTCCGGCACGTTCGCCGCCAGCCACGCGCGGAACTCGTCGCGGAACTGCCGCTCGCCCGGCGTCAGGTTCAAGTCCATTGTGACCTCTTCATTTCGGCTTCGACGCTTCCCACAGGAGCTCGGCCACGTCCAACACCTTCACGTCGCGGTCGCCCTTGCGGGCGCCGACGCCGTCTTCCATCATCGTCATGCAGAAGGGGCAGCCGACGGCGAGCACGTCCGCCCCGGTCTCGACCGCCTCGCGCGCGCGCTCCTGGTTGACGCGCTTGTCGGGCGGCTCGTCCGCGAAGCTCATCCCGCCCCCGCCGCCGCAGCAGAAGCTCTGCCCGCGGTTGCGCGGCATCTCGACGGCGCCGCCGCGCGCCGAGATTTGCACGAGCCGGCGCGGCGCGTCGTAGACGCCGTTCTGGCGGCCGAGGTAGCAGGGGTCGTGAAACGTCACCTTCCTGCCCGACTCGGAGACGGGTTTCAGCCTGCCCTCGTCCACCAGCCGCGCGAGGAACTCGCTGTGGTGGAAGACCTCGAACGCGCCGCCGTACTGCGGGTACTCATTGCGGAACGTGTTGAAGCAGTGCGGGCAGGAGGTGACGACCTTCCTCACGCCGTGCCGGTTCAGGTTCGTGACGTTCTCGCGCGCGAGCTGCTCGAAAAGAAACTCGTTGCCGATGCGCCGCGCCGGGTCGCCCGAGCACTTCTCCTCGCGGCCCAGCACGGCGAACTTCACGCCCGCCTGCTCCAGAAGCTGCGCCGTCGCGCGCGTCACACGTTGGTTGCGCTCGATGAGCGCGCCGCCGCACCCGACCCACAGCAGCACCTCCGCGTCCTTCACGTCGGCGCCGGTGCGGACGTTCAGCCCCTCGGCCCAGTCGAGGCGCGTCGCCTGCGTGCCGCTGAAAGGGTGGCCGCGGCGTTCGAGCGACGTCACCGCCTCCTGCATCGAGTCGGGGAACTCCGCCTCCTCCATGACGAGGAAGCGGCGCATGTCCACAATCTTCGGCATCTGCTCGATGAAGACCGGGCACGCCTCCATGCAGGCCGCGCAGGTCGTACACTGCCACAGAGGTGCCGGCGAAGTCGCCGGCACGGCGCCGATGATGGGCAGGGGCTTCCGCGCCTCCGCGTCGGCCGTCCGCTCCCCGTCGGCGGGCGTCGTGCCCGCGCCGCCGCCGTCCGCGCCGGCGAGGCCGAAGGCTTCGCGCGGACGCCCGTGCATCAGGTCGCGCAGTTGGAGGATGATGTCGCGCGGCGAAAGCTCCTTGCCGACCGCGTGCGCCGGGCAGGCGGCCGTGCAGCGCCCGCACTCGGTGCAGGCGTCGAGGTCGAGCAGGTCTTTCCAGGTGAACCCGCCGAGCGTGTTGACGCCGAACGACTCGGTCTTCTCGAAGTCCACCCGCTTGAGGGCGGCGCCGAGCGGCGCGAGGCTGGCGGCGTAGATGTTGAGCGGCGCCGTCAGCACGTGCATCATCTTCGTGTACGGCAGCCACGCGACGAAGGCGAAGCTGGTCGCCAGGTGAAACCACCACGCCGAGACGTGAGCGGTACGCATCGCCTCCACGCTCATCAGCCGCCGCGAGGCGCGCGCGACGAGGTTGCCGAACGGCGACCACGCGCCCCACGGGTCGTCCGTCGCCGCGATGCGCCAACCCTCGACGAGGAAGCCTTGCAGGCACATCAGGAAGACGGCCGCCAGAATCAGCCCCGCCTCGTCCGTGTGGACGAGCTTCCGCGGCCGCCTCAGGTAGCGGCGCGCGGCGGCCATCAGCACGCCGACCATGACGAGCGCGCCGAAGACGTCCACGGCGAGCGACTGGAAGTAGAGGTAGAAGCGCCCGCGCATGATGGCGGTGCCGAAATCCGCGTCGAGCGCGACGACGGTCGTCGCAACCGTCAGCACGACGAAGCCGTAGCTGATGAGCGCGTGGAACAGCCCCGCGAAAGCGTCGCGCGCCGTCCGCCGCTGCGCCACGGCGTGCTTGAGCACGAGACGGACGCGCTCCCGCGGCCGGTCGAACCGCGCGGCCGGCTGCCCCCGCCGCCAGCGGCTCAGGTGACGGTAGACGCCGTAACCCGCCGCCACCGCCGTCGGCACGAGCAGCGCGTACATCACCCACACTTGGGTGACGTTCCAGTAAATCTCGCGCGTGGCGTCCATAGTAAAAAGCCGTGAACCGTGAACCGTGAACCGTGACAAGAGAAGACAAGGCTCTCCTTCTCGTCACGGTTCACGGTTCACGGTTCACGCAGCAGGGCTGTCAGCTTTTCCCGCAGCAGCGGGACGACCTTGCGGTAGTCTTCGACGATGCCGAAGCGGCAGTGTTTGAAGATGGGCGCGTCCGGGTCGGTGTTGATGGCGGCGATGGTTTTGGCCTCGGAGATGCCGGCCATGTGCTGGCTGGCGCCGGTGATGGCGACGGCGAGGTAGAGTTCCGGCGTCACCTTCTTGCCCGTCTGCCCGACCTGCCACGTCGGCGGCACCCAGCCCGCGTCGCACGCCGCGCGCGAGGCCGCGAGCTGCGCCCCCAGCATCTCCGCCAGAGGCTTCAGCTCCGTCTCGAACGGCTCCGGCCCGCCGACGCCGCGCCCGCCCGAGACGATGACGCGCGCCTCCTCCAGACGCGCCTCGCCCGCCTCCTCGCGCCTGCGCTCGACGACGCGCGTGCGCGTGTCGGGCCGGACGCCGAGCGCCGCGCGCGTGACGGCGCCCGCCTCCCCGCGCGGCGCCGCGGGCGCGAACGAGCGCGCGCGCAGCCAGACGACCGCCGGGCTCCTCTTCAATTCGAGGGTCGCCTGCGCCTTCCCGCCGTAGACCTGCCGCGAGACGCGCAAGCCCCGGCCCTCCGCGGCGCGCACCTCCACGCCGTCGCCCGCCGCGCTCCCGCCCAGCCGGTACGCGAGGCGCGGCGCGACCTCCTGACTGTACGTGTCGTTCCCGAGCAGCACCGCGCGCGGCGGCGCGGCCCCGCAAAGCTCGGCGAGCGCCGCGAGGCACGTCTCCGGCTGGTACTCGGCCAGCTCCGGCTGGTCGGCGGTTGTCACGGCGTCGGCCACGCGCGCGACCTCGCCCGCCACGCCCTCGGCGCCCGCGCCGACGACGACGGCCCGCAGGCTCCCGCCCAGCTCGTCCGCCAGCCGCCGCCCCGCGCCCGCGAGCCCCTGCGCGCCCTTATCGAACCCGTTCACGGCGAAGAGGATGATGAAGACGTCGTTCATAAGGCGGGTCACATGCTTCGGGTCACTTCGACGATGCGTCGCGCGAAGGCTTCGACCTTCTGGTCGAGGGTGTCGCCGGTGACGAAGTCGCAGCGCGTCCCCTTCTCGGGGACGAAAAGCTCGGCCACCTCGTAGTAGCCGTCGGCGGCGAGCGCGTCGCCGGCGAGCCCGAGGTCTTCGGGCGTGAACTTCGTGAGCGGCTGGCGGTAGGACATCATCACGTCGCGCACCTTCGGGATGCGCGGGACGTTGTGCTCGTCGTTGGTCACGGTGACGACGACGGGCGGCGTCGCCTCGAACACCTCCCAGCCGGCGTCGGTCTGGCGTTTGAGGCGCAGCGCGCCGCCCGCCGGCACAATCTCGTCCACGAACGAGACGCAGGGCAGCCCCAGCTCCTCCGCGAGCAGGCCGCCCGTCTGGCCCGCGCCCCAGTCGCCGGCCTCGCGCCCCGTCATGATGAGGTCGAACGTGCCGAGCTTTCGGACGGCCGCCGCCAGCACGCGCGCCGCCGCGAGCGGGTCGGGCGTCCCCTCGCCCTCGTCGACGACGAGCGCCGCGGCGTCGGCCTTCATCGCCAGCGCCTTGCGCAGCGAGTCCTCCGCGGTCGGCCTCCCGTAAGAGAGCACGGTTATCTTCGCGCCGCCCGCGCGCTCGCGCAGTTGCAGCGCCGTCTCCAGCGCGTTCTCGCAGAAGATGTTCGTCACGAGGTTGGCCGACCCCTGCTCGGCCTCGCGCCGCGCGGCGTCCACGCGGAAGTCGCGCGCCGGCACCTCCGGGTCGAGAATCTGTTTGAGACAGACGAGGATGTTCATAAGAATAGTAAGCAGCAGGCGGACGGCGGCAGGCTATAGCCCTACCGTCTACCGTCTACCGCCTTGAGTCTCCCCGGGCGGAGGAGGCCGTGGGTGGCGATGCGGACGAGCTGGTCGGCCGCCTGCTCCTCGGTGAGCGCGCCGCCCTGCCGGAACCAGCGCGAGAGCCAGTTAATCATCCCGAGGAGGCTGAAGGTCGCGGCCGTGGTGTCCACGTCCTGCAACTGCCCCGCCGCCTTCAGCTCGTCGAGCGTGCCGCGCAGGAAGTCGAAGTAGGCGCGCTTGCGCTGCGTGATTTTCCGGTGCTGCGGGGGCGTGAGCGCCGTGATCTCGTCCACCAGAATCGTGATGGCCCCCTGCCCGCGCGTGACGAGCCGCGCGTGCGCCGAGACGACGAAGCGCAGGCGCGCGGCCGGGTCGGCTATCGCGCGCGCCGGGGCCGCCACCTCCTCGTCCAGCTCGCCCAGCCCGAAGTTCATGATGTCGAAGAGCAGCTCCTTCTTGCCGTTGATGTAGTGATAGAGCCCGGCCTTCGTCATCCCGAGGGCGTTGGCGATGTCGTTGACCGAGGTGGCGTCGTAGCCCTTGCGGAGGATAATCTGCGCCGACGCGCGGTAGATTTCGGCCAGGCGCTCGTTGTTCGGCGCAGACTTTTTCTGTGCTCTCATCGCTGCCCCTGGGTGGCTTCGGGTTTGGGTCGCCGGGTCGCGCTTGTGCGGCGAAAGGCCGTGGTGCTATTTTACCGACCGGACGGTCGGTAGTTATACCTCCGAACCGCGCCCGGCGTCAACGCCCTTCCCGGCGCGGCGGACTTCTCGAAGGGGGCGCCCCACATGCCAACACCAGAGAGCGCGCCCGCCGGCACGGGCGGCGGCTTCCTCCTCGCCGACGCCGCGCCCGCCGAGGTCTTCACGCGCGAAGACCTGACGCCGGCGCAGCGGATGTTCGGCCGCGTCGCCGAGGACTTCATGCGCGCCGAGGTGCTGCCGCGCGACGCCGAGATTCACGCGAAGGACTGGGCGCTGACGCGCGAGCTCCTCGTGAAGGCCGCCGACCTCGACCTGCTCCGCGTGGACATCCCCGAGGCTTACGGCGGGCTGGGGCTCGACAAAGTCAGCTCGGCCTTCGTCGGCGAGAAGATAGGCGTCGTGCCCTCCTTCGCCGGGTCGCTCGGGGCGCACACCGGCATCGGGACGCTGCCGCTCGTCTACTTCGGCACGGAGGGGCAGAAGGCGCGCTACCTGCCGCGCCTGGCGAGCGGCGAGTGGGTCGCGGCCTACGCCCTGACCGAGCCGGGCTCGGGCTCGGACGCGCGCGCCGCGCGGACGAAGGCGACGCCTTCGGAAGACGGCTCGGCCTACGTCCTCGACGGCCAGAAGATGTGGATTACCAACGGCGGCTTCGCCGACCTCTTCACCGTCTTCGCGCAGGTCGGGGGCAGTGAGTTCACGGCCTTCCTCGTCGAGCGCGGGATGGGCGTCGTGAGCGGGCGCGAGGAGCCGAAGCTCGGCCTCGACGGCTCCTCGACGACGGCGCTCATCCTCGAAAACGTCCGCGTCCCCGCCGAGAACGTCCTCGGCGAGGTGGGCGCGGGGCACCGCGTCGCCTTCAACGTCCTGAACCTCGGCCGGCTCAAGCTGGGCGCGCGCAACGTCGGCGGCGCGAAGCAGGCTCTGACGCGCGCGGCGAACTACGCCGTCGGGCGCCGGCAGTTCGGCCGGCCCATCAGCGAGTTCGGGATGATAAAGCAGAAGCTGGGCGAGATGGCCGTGCGCTGCTACGTCGGCGACGCCGTCGTCTACCGCACGCTCGGCGACGTGGACCGCGCGCTCGAGGCCGTCCCGGCGGAAGACCCGGGCGGCGCGCTCAAGGTCATCGAGAGCTTCGCCGTCGAGTGCTCCATCAACAAAGTCTGGACGAGCGAGGCGCTGGCCTTCGTCGTGGACGAGGCTTTGCAGACCTACGGCGGCTACGGCTACTCCAAAGAGTACCCGGCCGAGCGCGCCTACCGCGACGCGCGCATCACGCGCATCTACGAGGGCACGAACGAAATCAACCGCCTCATCATCCCGACGCGGCTGCTGAAGAACGAGACGACGCGCGGCCTCTTCGACGCCGGCGCCGCACGCCGCGCGCTCGAAGAGGGCGACGGCGAAGCGGCGGCGCCTTCGCCCTCGCCGCTCGCGGCCGAGCGCGACCTGCTGGCGCGCGCGAAGCGGCTCGTCACGTTAACGCTCGGGCTGGCGAAGGAGACTTACGGCGAGCGGCTGGCGGAGGAGCAGGAGGTGCTCGGCCACGTCGCCGACGTGACGGCCGAGGTCTACGCGCTGGAGAGCGCGCTGCTGCGCACGGAGAAGCTTCTCGCGTCGAAGGGCGAGGCCGCGTCGTCCGTGCAGCTCGACGCGGCGCGCGTCTTCGCGTCGGACGCGTCCGACCGGCTGTACCACTCCGCCGCGCAGGTCGTGTCGGCGCTCGCCGACGGCGGCGATTCGCGCGCGCTGTTGGAAGCCGCGCGCCGGCTCACGCGCCACACGCCGCCCAACACCGTCGCCGCGCGACGCCGCATCGCCGACGCGGTGGTCAGGGCCGGACGTTACCACCTCTGAGGCGAGGGGGATTCGGGTTTGAGCAACGTCTACTTCATACGGCACGGGCAGGCGGGCACGCGCGAGGCTTACGACTCGCTCTCCGAGCTGGGGCGGCGGCAGGCCCGCCTGCTCGGCGGGCACCTCGCCTCGCAGGGCGTCGAGTTCGCCGCCGCCTACGCGGGCGGGCTCACGCGCCAGCGCGAGACGGCCGCGGCGGTCGCGGGCGCCTACGCCGACGCCGGCCTCCCCTTCCCCGAACTCGTCACCGACGGCGGCTGGGACGAGTTCGACTTTCACCACATCTACGGCGAGCTGGCGCCGCTCCTGTGCGAGGAGGACGCGGAGTTCCGGCGCGAGTACGAGGAGGTGCGGGAGCAGTTGAGGGCGGGCGCGGGCGCGCACGACGCGGAAGTCCACCGGCGCTGGCGCCCCTCGGACACGAAGGTCGTCGAGGCGTGGGCCGGCGGGCGCTACCCTTACGGGGGCGAGACGTGGGCGCAGTTCGTCTCGCGCGTCTCGGCCTGCCGCCTGCGCGACGGCGGCGCGCGCCCGCGCGAGAACGTCGCGGTCTTCACCTCGGCCACGCCGACGGCCGTCTGGGCCGGGCTCGCGCTCGGCATCAAGGACGGCCGCGTGCGCCGCCTCGCCGCCGTCCTCGAGAACACCGCCTACACGGTCGTCCAAATCCGCGCCGACGAGATGCTGCTCCTCACCTTCAACGCCGTGCCCCACCTCAACGCGCCGGAGCTGCGGACGCGGCGTTGAGCACGGGCCGGGAGAATTGAACCGCGGAGACGCGGGGACGCCGCCCGGACGGTCAATGCTCCGGGCGGCGTCCCCGCGTCTGTGTGGTCAACTCTCCGGTTGGCCCGCGTGCGCCTGCGCCCAGCGTTCGAGGAGGCGGCGGCGGTTTTCGAGCTTCTTCTCGACGTCGGGGATTTTCAGGACGAGACGTTCGAGGTTCGCCAGGTAGTCGGGCTCGCCCATGATCTCGCGCATCTCGGCGAGGAAGGGCTGGAGCTTGGCGTAGACGACGACGTGCTCGGTGTTGCCTTCGAGGAAGAGGCGCTCGTCTATGCCGCCGTTGTTGACGAACGAGGCCGCCACGTCCCAGTGCGAGGCGACCATGCGGTAGAAGGCGCTCTGCCGCTCGCCGCTCAGCATGAGCCGGACGATCTCCTTGCCCGAGCGCGGCGCGAACTCCGCGAAGAACCACGCGCGCGCCTCGCGCATCCGCGCCTCGCCCCTCAGCTCGTAGAGCTTGAGAATCGCCATCACGTCCGAAGGCTTCGTCTCCAAAGGCGTCCTCCCTCCTCACCGGCTGAACCCGTTCGCCGCCGCCGCTATCTTCATCTCCGCCGCCCCGCCCCCGGCGCGGCCGGCGGCGAGGAGCGCGCGGCACAGCTCAAGGTTGTGCGCGGCCTCCTTGAAAGTTTTGTCCGACTCGGCGAGCGCCGACTCGAACTCGCGCTCGGCCTCTTCCAGCCGGCCGACGCGCGCCAGCATCACGCCGAGGTTGTTGTGGCTCGCGGGGAACCTGCCCTTCGAGCGCCTGACGGCCTCGCGGAAGTGCGAGGCCGCGCGCGCCACGTCGCCCGCGGCCGCCGCGAACATCCCGAGCTTGTAGTGTGCCGGCGCGTAGTCTCCGACGGAGGCCGCGCGCGCGTACGCCTCCTTCGCCTCGCCGCGGCGCCCCAGCTCTTCGAGGGCGACCCCGAGCGCGTAAGAAGCCTTCGAGTAGCGGCCGCCGCGCGCCGCGACCGCGCGCGCGTACATCGCGGCGGCCTCCTCGGTCTGCCACAGCTCGAAGCGGCAGACGCCGATGTTGTAGAGCGCCTGCGCGTAAGCCTCGCCCGCGTCCGCGGGGACGAGCGCGTAGACCTTGATGGCCGCCTCGTACTCCGCGCGCGCGTAGCGCTCGTTGCCGCTCGCTATCAGCCCCCGCGCCCCGGCCCCCACGCCCTGCGCCGCCGCGCCCGCGCAACACAGGGTCACAAACAGCAGCGCCGTGAAAAGTCCTCTCAGCTTCCTCGTCATCGCCCGACCTCCTCCGCGTCGAAATCTACCGACGGGGGTGAGCATAGACGGGGGCGTGCGGGCGCGTCTTTCCCGTTATTGCTCGGGCTTGACGAATCTTGCTAATCGTTACTCAGGCGCGCGACATGACGCGGTAGGTCTGCGGCGTCGTGCCCGTGTAGCGCCGGAAGAGGCGCGAGAAGTGGCTCTGGTGGCTGAAGCCCGTCCGCAGCCCCACCTCCGCGAGCGGCAGCTGGCTCCCGGCCAGGAGTTCTTTGGCGCGCTCGACCCTGAACTTGAGGAGGTGCTGGTGCGGCGTCGTGCCGGTCGCGCGCTTGAACTCGCGCGCGAAGTGGAAGGTGCTCATCGCGGCCTCGCCGGCCAAATCTTCCAGGCTCAGGTCGCGCCCGTGGTTCTCGGCGATGTAGGAGAGCACGCGCCGGAGCGTCTGGCCCGAGAGCCCGCCGGCGAAGCGCCGCGGCCCGTCCCCTGCGGCCGTGTAGTGCCTCAGCACGTGGACGGCGAGGACGTTCGCCAGCGACTCCGCGTAGAGGCGCGAGACGCCGTCCTGCCCCGCCCCGCCCGAACCCATCTCGGCCAGCAGCGCCATCCCGACGCGGCTCACGACGGGGTCGCGCGGCCGGCTCCGCGCGACGACCTCGAAGCGGCCGGCGCCCGCCTCCGAGGCGGCGCGCGCGACGAGCGCCGGGTCGAGGTAGATGGCGAGGCATTCGGTGTCGCCCCCGAGCCGCGCCGCGAAGGGCTGGCCCGAAGGGACGACACAGACGCCGCCGCGCACCTGCGCCCGCGCGCGGAAGCCCCCGGCCGCGCGCAGCTCTCCGGTGCAACGGCTGAGCGCGAGCAGGAGCATGTGCTCGGCGTGGCTGTGCTCGGGCAACTGGCCGGCGGCGAAGCGGCAGCGGTCAACGCGGACGGCGCCCCACGCGGCGCTGCGCTTCTCGACGAAGGGCGAGGAGAGGTGTGCGTCTGCTGTCGTGCTCATCATTTTGAACTACCTCGCTCGGACGCGCGCGCGCCGCGCCTCCCCGCTTTGGGGGCGGGCAGGAGCGGCAGGCCGTCCGCGGTGGCGTGGCGGCGCAGGCGTTCGAGCATGGCTTCGCGCGCGCGCGAGAACGCCTGCCGGTCGCCGTGGAGCTGGAAGGCCCAGTTGGCGCCCATCTCGAGGGCGTTGAGTTCGAAGGCGAGCTGGGCGGGGTCGGCCTCGGGGCCGAGCTGGCCGGCGGCCTGCGCCTCCGAGACCGAGCGGCGGAGCGTGGCGAGCCACTCGCGCATGATTTCGGCGACGCGGTCGCGCACGGCGCCGGGGCGGCCGTCGAACTCGGCGGCCGCGGCCGTGAAGAAGCAGCCGCCGCGGAAGACCTCGCCCCGCACGTAGCCGAGCCAGACCTCGCACAGCCTCCAGAGCCGCCCGAGCCCCTTCCCGGCGGCGAAGGCCGGGGCGATGACCTCGCGGACGAAGACGGCGCGCGCCGCCTCGACCGTGGCGAGCTGCAACTCCTCCTTCGAGCCGAAGTGGGCGAAGAGCCCGCTCTTGCTCATCGAGAGTTCCGCGGCGAGCCGGCCGATGGTCAGCCCCTCCAACCCCTCCTCCGAGGCGATGTGGACGGCCGCTTCGAGGATGGCCTGCCGCGTGCGCTCGCCGTGCGCCCTGCGCGCGCGCGCCGCGCCGCGCCCCTCCCCCGCCGCCTCGCCGGACGTAGACATGGCGCCCAATATAGCACGAACGTTCGTTTTGACAACAGCTTTATTTCGGCCCCGCGCGCACGGCCGGGGCCGCCCCGGCGTCAGCCCTGGAGGAGGGACTGCGCGCCGTCGATGAAGACCTCGGTGCCCGAGATGTGGCTCGACGCGTCGGAGGCGAGGAAGAGGACGAGTCGGGCCACCTGCTCGGCGCTCCCCGGCTCGCCGCGGGTCAGCGGCACCTTGCCCTCGGGGAACTCGACGGGGGCCCTGACCTCTTCGAGCTCCCTCTTCTCGGTGTTCTCCTCGATGTTGGTCCGGACGGCGCCGGGGCAGACGACGTTGACCCGCACCTTGTCCGGCGCCAGCTCCAGCGCGACCATCTTGGCGAAGGCGACCTGCCCGGCCTTCGAGCAGGCGTAGGCCGTCGCGCCCGTGTTGCTGAACATGCGCGTGCCGTTGACCGAGGAGGTGATGACGACCGAGCCGCCCCGCCGCTTCAGGTGCGGCGCGGCGTACTTGACGGTGAGGTAAGTCCCCTTCAGGTTGACGCCGAGCGTCTTGTCCCACTCCTCCGGCTCAAGCTCTTCGAGCGGCGCCCAGACGCCGTTGACGCCCGCGTTGGCGAAGACGACGTCCAGGCGCCCCCACTCGCCCGCGACGCGCTCGACCGCCGCGCGCACCTGCGCGGCGTCCGAGACGTCGGCGACGAGCGCGACGGCGCTCCCGCCCGCGCCCTCTATCTCGGCCACCGTCTTCTTCAGGTCTTCGCCGTCGCTGTCGAGCGCGCCGACCCGCGCGCCCTCGCGCGCCAGCAGGAGCGCCGCCGCCTTGCCTATCCCGGAGCCCGCGCCCGTCACCAGGGCCACCCTGTCTTTCAAAATCACCGCCCGTCCCCCTTATCCCCGAAATTAATTCTGAAGCCGCACGGCTCACGGCGTGCCTACGAACCGCGCCCGCCCGGCCCGCGCCGCGCCGCTTCCGAAGGCGCGCCCCGAGACTCCCACTCCCGCCGCAGCATGGCGTAGAGGTACTCCGAGCCCCACGCGCCCTTGAACCAGACGTTCTCGACGAAGTGCGCCTCGCGCCTCATCCCGAGCCTTTCGAGCAGGGCGACCGAGCGCACGTTCTCGCAGTCGGCGACGGCGACGACGCGGTGGAGCCGCAGCACGCCGAAGACGTAGTCGAGCACGCGCCCGGCCGCCTCACGCGCCAGCCCGCGCCCCTGAAACTCGCGCGCGAAGGTGAAGCCCAGCTCGGCCTGCCGCGGGTCGTCCGCCCTGACGCTCAGCGCGACGTGGCCGGCGAGCGCGCCCGTCTCCTTCAGCTCGGCGGCGAAGGTGAACCACTCGCCCGGCCGCCCCGGCTCACGCCCCTGCTGCTGCTCGATTAGCTCCCTGGCCTGCGGCTCCGTGTACGACTCCCAACTCTGGTAGCGCGCCACGAGCGGGTCGTTGAGGTAGGCGAGGTACTCCGCGAGGTCCGCCGCGGCGAAGCGGCGGAGGACGAGCCTTGGGGACTCGATGCTGACGAAGCCCGTTCCGTCCATAGTCAGATTTCGTCGGCCGCGGCCCACGGCGGCCCCGCGGCCAGAACCTTTTCGTAGACCGGGCAGCCCGGCCGGTGCGCCCCCGGCAGGTAGCCCGTGCTCATCAGGAACTCGCCGACTATCTCGCCGCCGGTGAAGAGGAAGGTCTTTTTAAAGAGACTCACCCACTCCGCCTTCGCGCGCGGGTGGTGGCGGTCGAGCCAGCCCTTGAACGACCCGAACTCCTCGCGCAGACGCAGGACCCGCCGCGCGTTCTCGACGGCGGCGGCCACCTTCAGGCGGTTGCGCACGACGCCCGCGTCGCCGAGGAGCCGCGCCCTGTCCGCCTCGCCGTAGGCGGCGACCCGCCCGACGTCGAACCCGCCGTAGGCGAGGCGGAACGCCTCGCGCTTCCTCAGAATCGTCGCCCACGACAGCCCCGCCTGATTTATCTCAAGCACCAGCCTCTCGAACAGCGCCGCGTCGTCGGCCACGGGGAAGCCGTACTCCCCGTCGTGGTAAGGCCTGTGCAGGGGGTCGCCGGGGGCGTAGTCGCAGTAGGTGGACATATCCCTTCAGCCTCTCACGCCTCTCTTCGGCGCCGCGGAGAGGGCGCATGCGCCGCACGGCGCCGGACGCGATGAAATGAGGCGCCCGGGTGTAGGCCGCCGGGCGTCAGCATACGCCTGACGCGGGCTGGCGCCCGACTTCAGTTCGCAGCCCGGAGACGTGCACGCAAAGGTCGAGCGCCTTCAAGATTGCGTCTTCCGTTCCGGCTTCGGAGATTTCGGCTTCAGATTTAAAAACCACGGGTTCGCCGTCGGTAGACCAGCGAATCAAAAGCGTCCCGTCCAGGTTGACGTGTTTCAGCCTGTCGAACTCCGGCCGCTCGATTAATGCCTTGAGTTGTGCCCAAAGTTCCGCAAAGCTCCAGCGGCCGCCCGTCCTCTCAAAAACATCTCTAATTAGAAAGTCGTTGGCGATCTTAACCAGAAACTCCAAATCCCTCTTTAAGAATATCGGGGTAATTACCACGACAGTTTTATGCAGGAGCCGGCGCTCGATGAGTTGATTTAGCTCCCACAAGAGCCAGTACCCTTTGCCGGTGAACAGCAGGATTAATCCCGCACGTTCCATAAAGGATATGACCTCTCGTTGCCAGGATTCCTCGTCAGACTGAATAACGCTGGGGCCAATGATGGGGGCTTTGCTGAAAGTAACTGTGGGGCCGTAGGCGTTAAGTTTCGAGTCCAATTGATAACCAAAGGTTCGTTTGATGTTTTGCTCAGGGAGGTTACCGGGGGAAGTTTTGAAAGTCCTTAAGATCAGAATCGGCGGCCGCCCATCATACTCAAGTCGAGCCTTCGCGTCGCGCGCAGGCACTATGACCTGCCTGTTAAGGAACAATGCCCCGAGAGCGATGATAGTTGACAAGACGAGACAGAGCAGAAAGTGTTCACCGCTCTCAGCCATCTGTATGTTCCATATAAAGAGGCCACCCCCGAGGAACAAAGCAATGAAGGGATGATATTGATAACGAGTTCGCGAAGACGCGGTAAGAGGGGCGAGGGGCGGCCAGTACAAGTTGGGGATGGCATCCCTATTTCCGAGGATGGACACCTGTAGACAAGGGGAGCGTAGATTGTCCTTATTAAGGAAGACCGTTTTCATAGAATCACCGAGCTGACGGTGACAGACACCGAACATCTGGGGCCGCTTATTTATGCAACCTGCGAAGTAAAACTTACGAACGCACCGCGGAAAAGCGCGGCGAAAGATATTACCGGAGGGGCGGGGGTGTCAATGGCAGCCAGCTCCGGCCGCGGGCGCCGCGATTTTTCCGGGTCGTGAATTTTGCGGCGGGGAGGGGGGTGGGATAAGCTCCGGCCCGCCGTCTGAAGCCTGTGGGGTGGAGGTTGATGCCGATGAAACGTGCGTTCGGAATCCTCGCGCTGTGCCTCGTGTGTGCGCTCGCCGCGTCGTGCGCTACGGCGCCGGCCGACCCGTTCGCGGGGACGCTCGTAGACCTTTCGCACGCGTACGACGAGCAGACCGTCTTCTGGCCGACGGCCGAGGGCTTCAAGCTGGAGAAGGTCGCCGAGGGCGTGACGCCCGGGGGGTACTACTACGCCGCGAACAACTTCTCGACCGCCGAGCACGGCGGCACGCACCTCGACGCGCCCGTCCACTTCGCGGAGGGGCGCAACACGGCCGACCGCGTCCCGCTCGAACAACTGATGGGCGCGGGCGTCCTCGTGGACGTGTCGGAGAAGTGCGCGCGCGACGCCGACTATCAAGTCTCGGTCGAAGACTTCGCCGCGTGGGAGCGCGAGCACGGGCGCCTGCCCGACGGCTCGATTCTCATCCTGCGGACGGGCTTCGGGCGCCGCTGGCCCGACCGGCGCAGCTACATGGGGACGGACGAGCGCGGCCCGGAGGCCGTCGCCAAACTGCACTTCCCCGGCCTCCACCCCGACGCGGCGCGCTGGCTCGTCGGCGAGCGGCGGGTCAAGGCCGTCGGGCTCGACACGCCGAGCATTGACTACGGCCAGTCCAAGCTCTTCGAGACCCACCGCGCCCTCTTCGAGCGCGACGTCCCGGCCTTCGAGAACCTCGCCAACCTCGAACGACTCCCCGCGCGCGGCTTCCACGTCGTCGCCCTCCCGATGAAGATCAAGGGCGGGAGCGGCGGCCCCCTGCGCGCCGTCGCCATCGTCGGGAAAGACTAGGCCGCGCGCGCTCTACTCGGGCGAGGCCGCCGGGGCGGCCTCGCCCGGGAGGTTCACCAACTGGTTGATTCTCGCGCGCACGCTCGACGCGAGGACGCCCACCTCCTCGGGCGTGTAGTTGGCGGCGCGGAAGGCGTCCTCGATCTGCTTGTCCGAGAGGCGCGAGAGGATGGCGCCCAGCCAGCGCGCGTCCTCGACCGTGACGTCGCGCATGAGGGAGCTGTTCTTCCCGCTGTAGTCGAAGCGCACGCGGCCGCCCTCGACGCCGTTAATGAACTTGTCGGCGGCGTAGTCGCCGGGCTCGTTGCGGCTGCCCTTGATCTGGCGCAGGAAGGCGATGGGAGAGTTCTGCCCGCCGGTCTTGCCGATGGTCGCGCCGAGGTCGCTGACGACGTGGTACATCAACGGGCCGTCGGCGGTGTTCACCGCCAGCACGCGGTTGTTCTCGTCCTTCAAGTCCCAGTTCTCGACGAGCGCCATCAGGATTTTGAGCCCCTGTAGCTCGCGCGTCCCCGAGAAGGGGTTGCTGTCCCAGCGCCACGGGTCGAGCCGCTTCACGTCGTCGGGGCGCGCCTCGAAGCGGACGTTCTCGAACGTGCCCTTGCCCTCGATGGTCGCGCGCGGCGCGAGGTAGGTGACTTCGGTGACGTAGCCGGCGGCCCAGACCAGCCGGGTCACGGCCGTCTCGGGCTGCGCCTCCTTGCCGACCTTCGCCACCCACACGCGCCCCGCCGCGTCGCGCACGCGGTACTTCTTCGAGTAGCCGCCCTTCTCCTCCTTGACGAAGGTGAGGCGGCTGAGGTCGGGCCCCCCCGACTCGCCGCCCGGCCCGTGGAAGAGGTCGAGCGCGGCGACGTCCGCCGGCTCGCGCCAGAGGACGGGCTTGCCCTGCGGCGCCGGCTCCTTCGCCTTCCCCTTCTCCCTCTCCTTCTGCGCGGCGGCGCCGGCCGGCGTCAAAAGGCTCAGGGCGACGAGCAACGCGGACAGGGCGACGGGCGCCCCGTTTCTTCCCTTTTGCGACATGACTTCAATCCTCCCGTTGCGGGCGCGGGGGCGGCGCGCGAGTGTGGATAACGTCTTCGCCTGCTGCGAGGGGGAATTTGCGTTCGAGTATAAACCACGGAGACACGGGGACGCAGCTAAGACCCGATGTCTTAAAGCCGTGTCCCCGCGTCTCCGTGGTTAACCGCCTTGACCTGCCCCCGGCCGGAAACGCGGCCTCTCACTTCTTGGCGTCGGCGGCGGGGGCGCCGCCCTGCTTGGCCTGCGCCGTCGCGCGGTCGAGGTTCGCCTTGAAGACGGGGGTGTTCGGGTCGTTCGTCTGCCGGCCGAGCGCGTGCGCCTTCTCGTAGTTGGGGAGCGCCAGCTCCGTCTTCCCCGCGCGCTCGTACGCCTCGCCGAGGCTGTCGTAGACGTTGGCCGAGTTCGGGTAGCGCTCGACGTTGAGCTTGAAGGCGGCGACGGCCTCCTCCGTGTTCCCCTGCCCCAGCAACTGGTAGCCGACCTGATTCATCAGCGCCTCGGGCGGCACCACCGCGTAGCCGAGCCGCTCCGAGAGTTTGCGGTAATGCTCCTCGACGCCCTTCAGGCCGCCCGCCACGGCCCCCGTGTTGGGGTCGCGCGGGAACTGCCACCCGTCGTAAATCTTCCGCAGCCCGGCGTAGTGGCTGCGCAGCACGACCGAGCCATGGTCCTCGTCCTCGTAGCGCGCGGCCTCCCAGACGAAGCCCTTCGTCTGCTGCTTCTGCAAGACCTCGCGGAAGAGGCCGAAGGCGTCGCCGATGTCGCCCGGCTCGTTGCCGAGCGAGGTGAAGAGCGTCCGGTTCAGCTCCTTCCGCGCCTTGAAGAACTCTTTGGCGCGGTCGATCATCACGAAGTTGTCCCACTGGAGCGAGGGGCTGACGGCGACGTAGGCGTTGAAGAGTTCCGGCCGCGTCAGCATCGTGTGGACGGCGAAGAGGCCGCCGAGCGAGTGGCCGGCGAGCGCGCGGTAGGGCTGCGTCCGGTACTTCGACTCGACGAGCGGGATCAGCTCGGTCTCGATGAACTTGAGGAACTTGTCGGCGCCGCCGCTGGTGGGGAAGCGCGCCTGCGGGTTGCCGGGGAGCTGCTCGACGCGCGTCGTCGTGAGGTCGCGCGTGCGGTCCGTGTTCGAGATGCCGACGACGATCATCTCGGGCATGCGGGCGTTGCGCGCGAGGAAGGAGACGGTGCCGCTCGTGTGCTGGATGTGCGCGTCGCCGTCGGTCATGTAGAGGACGGGGAAGCGCTCGCCGCCGCGCGCGTAGTTGGCGGGCAGGCGGACGAGGACGCTGCGCTCCTCGCCGAGCGCCTGCGACTTGACGGTCAGGCGCTCGGGCGCCTCGTAGAGGGGCGGCGCCTGCGCGCGGGCGGCGGACGCCGAAAGCAGAAGGGCGAGCAGGGTGAGCAGCGACGTGCGGGCGGGTTTTAGTCTCATCGGGTCTCTCCTCGAAGGGTGTGACGTCTGGGGTTGACGAGGCATAATACGCCGCCCCGGGGGGCGCGGGTTCGCCGACGGAGCATCTTTCAGAAACTTTTACATTTATTCACGCGCGCGCGTCCGGGGCGCGGGACGTCCTTCCATTTCCGCGGACGGCGGGGGCGCCCCCGGCGGGTCACCGCCGAGTAATTCGCACGCGGGGTTGAACCCGCGCGCCCCGTGCGCGTATAACAACGGGGCCCGCCGCGCAAAGTCTTTCCCGCCGGCGGCTTTTAACAAACACCCGAAAGCTTTCGCCAGCGGTCCGAGGATACGACCCCCGATGAAACGAGCACTCCTTGTCCTGGCCGTCGCCGCGCTCTACGTGCTCCACCAGGACGTCTGGTTCTGGCGCACGCCCTACCCGGTCTTCGGCATCATCCCCGTCGGCCTCTTCTACCACGCCTGCTTCTCGGTGGCCGCGTCGCTCCTGATGTGGCTGCTCGTCCGCCACGCGTGGCCGCACCACCTTGAGCGCGAGGTCGAGGGCGAGGGCGCGGGGGCCGCGGAAGGGGGTGACGAGAGTTGATACCCGCGCTCTTCGTCTTCGTCTACCTCGCCGTCGTCGTCTACATCGGCGTCTTCGCCTTCCGCCGCTCGAAGGGGGCGGGCGCCGAGGACTTCTTCCTCGCCAACCGCTCGCTCGGCACGTTCGTCTTCCTGCTCTCGCTCTTCGGGACGAACATGACGGCGGTCGCCATCCTCGGGTCGTCGGGGCACGCCTTCACGAACGGCATCGTCACCTACGGGCTGATGGCCTCGTCGTCGGGGCTCGTCATCCCCCTGACCATCTTCCTCATCGGCACGCGCGTCTGGGCCCTGGGGAAGAAGTACGGCTTCATCACGCCCGTCCAGATTTTCCGCGACCGCTGGGAGTGCGGCCACATCGGCACCGTCATCTTCGCCGTGCAGGCCGTGCTGCTCGTGCCCTACATCATCATCGGCATCATGGGCGGCGGGACGACGCTCTCGGCCATCTCGGGCGGCTTCGTCCCCTACTGGTTCGGCGGCGCCGTCGTGGCGATGGTGGTGATGACCTACGTCTTCTTCGGCGGGATGCGCGGCACGGCGTGGGTCAACACGTTCCAGACGCTACTCTTCCTCGTCTTCGGCGTCATCGCCGTCGGCGTCATCGGCGCCGGGATGGGGGGCTTCCGCGCCGCGGTCGAAGGCTTAGGCTCGCAGCCCGCGACCTCTTGGCTTTTGACGCGCGAGCGCATCTCGCCCTACTACTTCTTCAGCTACACCTTCATCCCGCTCTCGGCCATCGCCTTCCCGCACATCCTCATCTTCTGCCTGACGGCGAAGCGGATGGTGCAGTTCAAGAAGACGGTCATCTTCTACCCGCTCTGCATCCT
>DASVTS010000186.1:0-41980 GCA_036387455.1 Pyrinomonadaceae bacterium
AGAGTATGCGGGGTCGGAGAGTGTGTCGGGGCATCGTCTCGTCTCTGAAGAAGGCCATGCGCGGAGCCGGGGGATGATAATACAGGTTTTGAAATTTCAAATTTGAAATTCCGGGAAGTCGCGCTAAGACTGCGACGCCGAAATGACAATCTTTTGTGTCTTAGGTGGGCGATGATGTGCGCCTAGACTTTTAGTCCGTGACGGCCTGTATGGAAGAGTTGAGCCGCATCCCCTTTTCAGTCCTCGACCTCGCGCCCGTGCGCGAAGGTGGCACGGTCGCGGAGTCTTTCCGCGACACGCTCGACCTCGCGCGGCGCGCCGAGGCGCTCGGCTACCGGCGCTACTGGCTGGCCGAGCACCACAACATGACCGGCATCGCCAGCGCCGCGACCGCCGTCCTCATCGGGCACGTCGCGGGGGGCACGAACTCCATCCGCGTCGGCGCGGGCGGCGTGATGCTGCCGAACCACTCGCCGCTCGTCGTCGCAGAGCAGTTCGGCACGCTCGAAGCGCTCCACCCCGGCCGCATAGACCTCGGGCTGGGGCGCGCGCCGGGCACCGACCAACTGACGATGCGCGCGCTGCGGCGCAACCGCCTCGCGGCCGAGGAGGACTTCCCCTCCGACGTGGCGGAACTGCTCTCCTACTTCGCGCCCGCGCGCGAGGGGCAGACGGTGCGCGCGGTGCCGGGCGAGGGTCTGGGCGTGCCCGTCTGGCTCCTCGGGTCGAGCCTCTACAGCGCGGGGCTTGCGGCCTCTCTGGGCCTGCCGTTCGCCTTCGCCTCGCACTTCGCGCCCGACTACCTGACGCACGCGCTCGAAGTCTACCGCGAGGGCTTCCGCCCGTCGGCCGGCCTGAAGGAGCCCTACTCGATGGCGTGCCTCAACGTCTTCGCCGCGGAGACCGACGAGGGGGCGCGGCGCCTGTTCACGTCGCTCCTCCAGGCGTTCGTCAACCTGCGCCGCGGGCGCCCCGGCCCGCTGCCGCCGCCCGTCGAGACGCTGGACGCGGTCGGCTCCGAGCTTGAGCTGGCCGGCGCCGGCCACGCGCTGCGCTACACGGTCGTCGGCGCGCCCGGGACGGTGCGCGCCGGCCTCGAATCTTTCCTCGCCCTGACCGGCGTGGACGAGCTGATGATTACCTCCCAAATTCACGACCACGCCGCCCGCCTGCGCTCGCTCGAAATCGTCGCCGGCGTGCGCGAGCGCGCGGGCGCCAACGCGACGTGACGCACGCGCCACACTCCCGCGAAGAACCCGGCGGCTAAAGCGGGTACAATGGCTCGAAACGCCGAACGTTAAACGAACAGTGTGGGGCAACGAGCGCCCGCCGCCGTGCGGGCGCGAGAACTTTCGAGGGGAATCGAGTCATGATTAAGACACACGGGTACGCGGCGCCGGGCGCGGGGGCGACGCTGGAGCCTTTCTCGTTCGACAGGCGCGACGTGGGCGCGCGCGACGTGCTCATCGAGATTCAATACTGCGGCGTCTGCCACTCGGACATCCACCAGGTGCGCGACGAGTGGGGTGGCTCCATCTACCCGATGGTGCCCGGCCACGAGATCGTCGGCCGCGTCGCGCGCGTCGGCGCCGAGGTGTCGAAGTTCAGGGAGGGCGACCTCGCCGGCGTCGGCTGCTTCGTGGACTCGTGCCGCGTCTGCCGCAACTGCAAGGAGGGCGAGGAGCAGTACTGCGAGAACCACCTCGTCTCGACCTACAACGGCACCGAGAAGGACGAGAAGACGCCGACCTACGGCGGCTACTCGACGCAAATCGTCATGGACGAGGACTACACGCTGCGCGTCCCCGACGCGCTGCCGCTCGCCAACGCCGCGCCGCTGCTCTGCGCCGGCATCACCACCTACTCGCCGCTGCGCCGCTTCAAGGTGGGCGAGGGGCAGAGGGTGGGCGTCGTCGGCCTCGGCGGCCTCGGCCACATGGGCGTCAAGCTCGCCGCCTCGATGGGCGCGCGCGTGACGGTCTTCAGCACCTCCCCCGGCAAGGAGCAGGACGCGCGCAAGCTCGGCGCGCACGACTTCGTCGTCACGCGCGAGCCGGGGCGGCTCGAAGCGCTCGCCGGGCAGTACGACTTCGTGCTCGACTGCGTCTCGGCGCCGCACGACGTCAACGCGTACCTCAACCTCCTGCGGCGCGAGGGCGCGCTCGCGCTCGTCGGCGCGCCGGAGAAGCCGCTGGAGGTGGCCGCCTTCTCGCTCATCACCAACGGGCGCACGCTAGCCGGCTCGATGATCGGCGGCATCCGCGAGACGCAGGAGATGCTCGACTACTGCGCCGAGAAGGGCATCAGCTCCGACGTCGAGGTCATCCCCGTCCGGAAGATTGAGGAGGCTTACGAGCGCACGGTCAAAGGCGACGTCCGCTACCGCTTCGTCATCGACATCGCCTCGCTCAAAGGGGAAGTAAGCCGCTAGACGGTGGTCGGTAGAAGGAAAGGCGGCGCGTCACGGTCGTAAACCGGGCGCGCCGCCTTCGTTTTATCCACCGTCTGCCGACTACCGCCTGCCGGCCACTTGAGTTTGTAAGTCCGCGACGGCGGCGAGGAGGTCGGCGGGGCTGAAGGGCTTGGCGATGTGGAGCTGGTAGCCGGCGGCGAGGGCGCGCGTGCGGTCTTCGTCGCGGGCGTAGGCGGTGAGCGCGGCGGCGGGCGTGCGCCCCCCGCGCTCGGCCGGGAGCGCGCGCACCTGACGGATGAGCGCGTAGCCGTCCTCGCCCGGCATCCCGATGTCGCTCATCAAAATGTGCGGCCGCCACGTCTTCAGCTTCTCCAGCGCCTCGCCGGCCGACGCGCAGGACGCGACCTCCGCCCCCGACTGCGTGATGACCGTCGTGATGAGCCCGCGCGTGTCCTGCTCGTCGTCCACGACGAGCACGCGGACGCCGGCCAGTCCCTCCGCGCGCGCGGCGCCCTGCCCGGACGCCTCGGCCGCCGGCCCCGCCGGCCCGCACGCGGACGCCGCCTGCGCGAGCGGGAAGGTGACGGAGAAGGTCGAGCCTCGCCCCTCGCCCTCGCTCTCGGCCTGCACCGCCCCGCCGTGCAGCTCTGCGAGGTGGCGGACGATGGCCAAGCCCAGGCCGAGCCCGCCGTAGGCGCGCGTCGTCGCGCTGTCGGCCTGGCGGAAGCGGTCGAAGACGTGCGGCAGGAACTCCGCCGGGATGCCCTTGCCCGTGTCGCCCACCGTGAGCCGCACGCGCGCGCCGTCGCGCGCGAGCCGCACGCGCACCTCGCCGCCGTCGGGCGTGAACTTCACCGCGTTCGACAGGAGGTTCCACGCCACCTGCTGCAAACGCGCCGAGTCGCCCGCGATGGTGTTAGCGCCCGGCTCGCACTCGTAGGCGAGGCGGATGCCCTTGGCGTTGGCCGCCGGCCGCACGACCTCGATGGCGTTGGAGACGACCGAGGCCAGCTCGACCTCGCGCGTTTCGAGGAGGAGTTTGCCCGAGATGATGCGCGACAGGTCGAGCAGGTCGTCGATGAGCCGCGACTGGATGTGCGCGTTGCGCTCGATGGTCTCCAAAGCCTGCGCCTGCACCTCGCCCCTCACCTTGCCCGCGCGCATCAGGTTCGTCCAGCCGATGATGGAGGTGAGCGGGGTGCGCAGCTCGTGCGAGAGCGTGGAGAGGAACTCGTCCTTGACGCGGTTGGCGGCCTCGGCGTCGGCGCGCGCCGCCTGCTCGCGCCGCAGTATCTCGTCGCGCAGCACCTCGCTCTGCTTCAGCTCGCGGAGGTAGCGGGAGAGCTCCTCGACGTGCGCCTCGGAGACCTCGATGTTCTTGAGGTAGGTCAGGTAGGTGAAGTAGATGATGGCGATGATGGGCAGCGTGGCGAGCACCGCGTAGAAGCCGACCGACTGGACGAGCCGCGCCGTCGCGCCCGCGGCCGACGCCCCCGCGAGGTAGGTCACCGAAGTCCAGAGGTAGTAGGTCCTCCACGTCGGCCAGAAGCGCTCGCCGAGCTTGAGCGACTTCTCGGCGGCGATGAGGCCGGTGTTCGCCGCGTACTGCACGAGCGCCATGACGAAGATGGCGGCGAGCGAGTAGGCCGAGTAGTCGTGGCCCGCGAGGTCGGCCGCGCCGAAGAGCGCGCGCACCGCCGAGGCGGTGAGGAAGGTCGAGAGCGCCAGCACCGCCGAGTTGAAGAGGATGGTGACGGGCTTGCGGCTGATGTGCAGGCTCGCGTAGACGCCTTCGAGCGCCGAGAGCATGACGGCCGCCGGGCCGCCGTAGAGCAGCAGCGTCAGGAAGACGAGCGTGTCCGAGACGGTGATGCGCCCGCTCACGCGCGGGATGCGCACGGCCACGTGCGAGCTGACGCAGACGAGGACGCCCAGCATGAGGAAGCGCAAATCCAGCCGCGCGACCGGCAGCGTCCCCGCCGAGAAGACGAGCGCCCCCGTCCCCAGCGCGACGACGGCCCACATGAACTGCCTCGCGGGGTTCCCTCTCCCCAACGCCCACCTCTCCACGGCCACTGTTTCCACGGCTCCTCCAGACTCGGCGCGGCCCGGCCTTCCGAAAGGCGCCGCGCGACCAGTTTTCTATCCGGGTGCGGCGCCGGGACCGGGGCGCCGCGCTCTGCTGAACGGGGAGAGGAGCAGTACGCGTGAGGCTCTGAAGTGTGTGAGGGAGAATCAGTAGTCGAGGCAGTCCACGCCGTCGTCGGCCGCGGCGGGCATGGCCCCGGTCTCGTCGCCGCCGACGGCGGCCGACTGCGCCTGCAAAAACAGGTCGCCGGTGATGACGCCGTCGCCGGTGATGACGCCGTCGCCCGTGATGACGCCGTCGCCGAAGATGTCGCCGTCGCGCAGCCGCGTGCCGCCGCCGACGAGCGACCACGCGCTCAGGAACAGGGCGCCGTCGCCCGTGATGACCCCGTCGCTCGTCATCACGCCGTCGCCCGTGATGACGCCGTCCGTGATGAGCGTCCTGTCGCCGGTGATGACGCCGTCGCCCGTAATCACGCCGTCGCCCGTGATGACTCCGTCGCCGAGCAGGAGCCCCGCGCCGTAGACCTTCTGGAACCTCGTAATCAGCTCGACGCCCGTCGCGTAGGTGTAGTTGAGCAGGAGCCCGCGCGACCACGTGAAGGTGTGGCCCGCGATGGTCGTCTGCGGCGCGGGCGGCCCCGAGGTGAGCAGGGGGTCGCCGAGCGGCGTCGCGTTCGACAAGTCAGTGCGGACGAGCTTCGCCAGCCTGACGGCGCCCTCGACGTTCAGGCCCCCCGCGCCCTGCTCGAAGTAGTTGAAGCCGGCGAGCGGCTGCGCCGTGTACATCAGGAGCGCCTTGACGAGGTTGGGCGTCAGCCTCGGGTTCGCCTGGAGCATCAGCGCCGCGGCGCCCGCCACGGCCGGCGTCGCCATCGAGCTGCCGTTCAGGTACATCTGCTTCCGGCTGTCCACGGGGCTCACGCCCGCGTCGAGCGAAGGGTTCTGCGCGACGAGGTAGTTGCCGGCGGACTCCGCGTTGACGATCTTGTTGCCGGGGGCGACGAGGTCGGGCTTGACGAGGTTGTCGTAGTGGCGCACGCCCTCGGAGTCGGTGCGGTAGCTGCGCGTCGGCCCGCGCGAGCTGTAGGTGGCGACCGAGTCGTCGCCGCGCGCGTCCGTGCCGTACGTGTTCGAGGCGCCGACCGTGAGCGCCGACGGCTCGTTGCCGGGCGCGTGGACGTGCCCGTAGACCTTGTTGCCCGCGGAGTCCTTGCCGTTGTTGCCCGCGGCGGCCACGACGACGACGCCGGCGTCGGCGAGCCGTCGCACGGCCTGGCACGCGGGGTCGTCGCGGTAGGACTCGACCGCCGGCATCCCCAGGCTCAGGTTGACGACGCGGATGTTGTAGGCGGCGCGGTTCGTCAGCACCCAGTCGAGCGCGCGCAGGAGGTAGGCGGTCGTCCCCGTCCCGCGCGAGTTGAGCACGCGCAGGTTGACGACGTTCGCGTTCGGCGCGACGCCCGTGTAAGAGGCGTTCGAGATGCGCCCGTTGCCGGCGACGATGGAGGCGACGTGCGTGCCGTGCCCGTAAGGGTCGTCGGTGCGCCCCTCGCCCGTGAAGTCAACGGACGCGACGACGCGCAGGCCGTTACTCTTGTCGAGGAAAGCCTTGTGCGTCGTGTCGATGCCGGAGTCTATGACGGCGACGCCCACGCCCGTGCCGTCGAGCCCGGAGGTGGTCGTCCCCGAGGTCGGGCGCACGGCGTCGGCGCCGGTCGTCGCCGAGACGTGGCCGAGCGTGCGCAACTCCTTGTTGATGGAGACGTAAGCGACGTCGCTGCGGAGCGCGAGGGCGGCGGCCGCGCCCGCCGGCAGGCTGACGACGCGGAGGTCGAAGTTCTGGAAGCGGCGGACGTCGCTCGCGCCGTTCAGGAGGAGCGCGAGGTCGAGTTCGCCCGACCAGCCGGCGCGCGGCTGGACGATGACGCGCACGCGCTCGGCGGCCTGCCCGCTGTTCACCTTGCGGACGATTTCGGCCGAAGCCTTGTGGCCGGGGCTCAGGAGGCCCTGGAGTGTCTGGGCGCGGGATGGTTTCGAGAGGGGGGCGAGCGCGGACGCGGCCAGAGTCAGCACGAGGGCGAGGCGGAGGGCGGTACGACTCATGAACTTAATCCTTGAAAGAAAAGGCCGCGGCGGGCCTGCTGAAACACGAATGCTAAATCAGCTTCAGCGGAAAAGGCCAAAGGGGTCGGGTCGGGCTCCGTTACTCAAGCGACTAAAGGCGCTGCTGCAAGCCCAGAATGGGGGTTCTGGTAGACATGGATTTTAACAAATAAGCCCAAAATGTCAACACGTTGTTAAACACTTTCCGGGTCTATTTGACCGTAAAAATTTGGGACGAACCATTACGAATTCCTCTTTTATGCCGAAAAATTGAGCTTACGTGAGATTGGGCTCGCGGGTTGGCTTCAGGCCGAAACGAGGTTTATGATGTGCACAACCTCCCCCGAGCGTTTAACACTTTCTGAAGGGAAATCTGATGACCCGTCGTCACACGGTAGGCGCTCTCCTGCTCGTCCCTTTGCTCTTCGTGGGCTGTGTGGTCGAGCCGTCGCCGAGCGCGCCCGCGAACGGCGGGGGCGCGCCGGCCGCCGAGAGCCGCGCCGCGCCGAGCCCGGCGGCGAGCCCCGGGGGCAACGCCGGCCCGGAATCCCAGCCGAGTCCGCTGGCGGGGATAGAGGCAGACCTGCCGGCGGCGTCGTCCGCGGAGCCGGGCGGCAAGCTGGAGGCGTACGTCCGCGCGGCGGCGGCGGGGCTCGCGCCGGAGCAGAGGGAGGCTTTGGGGCGCGTCGAGGGCGAGGGGCGGAGGCTGCTGGCGCTCAGGGGCTACCTGCGCGCGGGGCGCGACGCGGGCCCGCGCTGGGCCTGGTCGCGGGAGCAGATAGAGAGTTACGAAAAATCGCCCGAGTACGCGGCCGCGCTGGCCGAGGTAGGGAAGGTGAGGCTCGCGTTCGAGGCCGCGAACCCCGGCCACACGCTGCGCGTCAACACGCAGGTGCGGAGTCTGGACGAGCAGTTGAAGAAGTGGAACGAGACCGACTCAATCGCGCGCGCGGGCGAGGAGTTGCTGGCGCGCGCGCACGAGGAGGTGGCCGGGCCGGGTTACGGCGACGGCGCGGCGGAGGCGGACGTGCGCCGCTTCGAGGGCTTCCTGCGCGGGGCGACGACGCGCGTCACGCCGACGCTGGCCGTGCCCGGGCTCTCGCCGCACGGGCAGGCGCGCGCGTTCGACTTTCAGGTGATGCGCGGGCCGCAGTTGGTCGCCGGGCCTTCGTCGCCGTCGTCGTGGGACGCGGCCGGCTGGACTTTGAAACTGCAAGAGGCGGTCGCACGCGCGGGCGCGAAGTTCTCGGGGCCGCTCGCCTCGCCGCGCGAGCCGTGGCACTACGACTACCGCCCTTAAGAGATGGCGCGCCCGAGACGCAAAACGGCCGCCGGCCTGTCGCTCCTCGCGCTCGCCTCGCTGACGGCCGCCGTGCCCTTCCTCCTCCCGCGGGGCCTTTGCCCGCCGACGGGGGCGGCGCTCTGGCCTTCGCGGCGCGAGTTCATGCGGCTCAAGAACCGAGACGCGGCGCCTTCGCCGGGGGACTTCGACGGGCGCGTGTCGCTCGAAGCGCTGCTGCGCCCGGGCGAAGACCGCGCGCGCTGGGACGAGTCGCGCGCGGGGAGAGTCGAGGGCTACGTCGTCGAAGTCGAGGAGGCCGGGGCCGAGGTGGCCAACTGCTTCTCCTACCGCGAGCGCGACACGCACGTCAGCGTCGCGCCCCGGGCCGACGCGCCGCGCGCCGAGTGGGTCGTGGTCGAGGTCACGCCGCGGGCGAGGGCGCGCGCGCGGGCGGAGGGGCGGGACTGGGTGGCGGCCGCGCTCAGGCGCGAGCTAATCGGGCGCCGCTGCCGCTTCGAGGGCTGGCTGCTCTTCGACCGCGAGCACGCCGGCGAGTCGGAGAACACGGCGCCGGGCGCGCGCGGCAACTGGCGCGCGACCGCGTGGGAGCTGCACCCCGTCACCGCCGTCGAAGTTTTGAGATGAAGCTTTTAGTCGGCGCTTACGGGTAGCGCACGACGGCGGGGCCGGAGGGGGGGAGGGGGATGCGTTCGGTCTCGCCGGGGACGGGCGCGAAACGGCCTTCGCGCCAGTCGCGCTTCGCCTGCTCGATGCGCTCGGGCGAGCTGCTGACGAAGTTCCACCAGATGTGGCGCGGGCCTTCGAGCGGCGCGCCGCCGAGCAGCATCAGCCTCGCCGGCGTCGCCGCCGCGCCGCGCAGCAAGACCTCCGCGCCCGGCTTGAAGATGAGCAGTTGCCCGGCCGCGTAAACTTCGCGCTCCGGTAGCAGTTCGACCGCGCCTTCGACTATGTAGGCGGCGCGCTCCTCGTGCCCGGCCGGCGCTTCGAGGACGGCGCCGGGGCCGAGCGCGACGTCGGCGTAGAACATCTCGGAGAGCGTGCGGACGGGCGAGCGCGCGCCGTAGAGCGAGCCGGCGATGAGCCGCACGCGCTTGCCCTCGCCCTCGACGACGGGCAGCTCCGCGGCCCCGTGGTGCGCGAAGCCGGGCTCGCACTCCTCGTCCTCCAGCGGCAGCGCCACCCACGACTGGATGCCGAACAGCTCGGAGCCGTCGCGCCTCGCCTCGGGCGGCGTGCGCTCCGAGTGCGCGATGCCGCGGCCGGCCGTCATCCAGTTGACCTCGCCGGGGCGAATCGTCCTCACGACGCCGAGGCTGTCGCGGTGCGACAGCTCGCCCTCGAAGAGGTAGGTGACGGTGGCGAGTCCGATGTGCGGGTGCGGCGCCACGTCGAGCCCGCGGCCGGCGCGCAAGACCTCCGGCCCCATCTGGTCGAGGAAGATGAAGGGGCCGACCATGCGCCGTTTGACCGAGGGCAGCACGCGCCGCACCTTGAACCCTTCCACGAGTTCGCGCGCCCTCGTGACTACGACCGCCTCCAGCGGGCGCCCCGCCTCGTCCCCACGTCCTGTCGAATCGGAGTCCAACTGTGTCTCCTCGCGCGAAGCGTGCGCCGCCTTCATCGCTTAAACGGCCGCGTCTCCGGTTGCGTCTTCGGCGGCGGGCGCGTCGGCCCTCCCGCGCCTGCCGCGCCACGAGTAGAAGCGCCTCCAAGCCAGCGACAGCCCCGTGAAGACGAGGAAGGCGCCGCCGAGCGAGACGAGTGCGGCGATTGTCTGCCCCGCGAGCCCGTAGACCTCGCCCGTGTGCGCGAACCGCAGCCACGAGCGCAGGCGCCGGCCCGGGGAGTTGTTCGAGGCGGGCTCCCAGCGCACGACATCGCCCGACTTCCTGTCCAGCGTGAGCTGCGCGCGCAGGTGCGGCTGGCCGCCGTTGCCGCGGTCGATGGCGAACGTCACCGGCGCGTCCGGCTTCGGCGGCACCTGCATCTGGATGCTCCGCCAGCCCTCGACCTGACGCTCGGCCCGCGCCCAGAGCGCATCCAGACCTTCGAGCGGCGCCGGCGCCACGCCCTGCTGCTGGGCGCCGGGGCCGCCCGCCGGCGCCGGGCGCTGTAACTGCGCGGGCGGCTCCTCGCCCGCCACGCGGAAGACGAGGTTCGACGCCCACGTGTAGGAGATGACCACGCCCGAGAGCACGACGACGAAGAGCGGCAGAGCCGACCAGAAGCCGATGACGTTATGCCAGTTGAAGTCCCTAACCTTACCCTTCTGCCCGCGCCTGAACCACGTGACGGCGCGCAGGGAGTTGCGAGTCCACCTGCGCGGCCACCAGAGGTAGAAGCCGCTCCCGACGATGAAGAGGAAGATTAAGTTCGACGCCCCCGTCACGGCCCGACCGGCGGCGCGGTTCTCGCCGCTCGCCCCGAGCCAGCGGTGCCAGTCGGTCACCGCGCGGAAGAAGGCGCGCACGCGCGCCGAGCCTTCGCCCAGCGCCTCGCCCGTGTAAGGGTTGACGAACAGCGTCCGGCCGCCGGGGAAGGAGAGCGCGGCCGGCGCGTCCTCGGCGCCGTAGACGGTGACGGCGGACGGCTGCGGCGCGGAGGGCTGCGACTCGCGCACGCGCGCGAGCAGCGTCCCGGCCGGGAGCCTCGCCGCCCCCGGCGAAGGGCGCGAGACCGCGTAGCCGCGCGTGTCCGCCCAACGCGATATCTGCCGCTCGTAGGCCAGCAGCACCCCCGTCACGCACATCAACAAAATGACCAGCCCGGCCGTCACGCCCGCCGCCAGATGACACCAGAAAAGAACCTTCCTCAAGCTCCGCAAACCCTGTAAACCCCCACACTCGTCCGAAGTTTTGCTTTGCCGACGATGCTAACACAAAGGGCGCGGACGGCCGGCCCGAAGGCTGCCGGCGCCCTCGCCCTTTCGAGTCGGCATCGCACGGGTATGGTCTTCTGAGTTCCGCCGCGCGGGTGAAGGTTGTATGCGCGGGCCTAAACGACGAATTCGCCGGCGCGGGCGACGGCCTCCAGCGCCCTGCCGTAGAAGTCCTCGCCGCCGAAGTTGCCGGACTTGAGGACGACCGGCAGGCGGAACTCTCCCAGCGAGAAGCAGAGGGGCACGCCGGGCTCGATGTTCTTCCCGACGCGCAGCGCGCCGAGTCTCAGGCGGCGGCACATGGCGCCGGAGGTCTCACCGCCCGCGACTATCAGCCCGGCCGCGGGCTGCCCTTCCAGCACCTCCAGCGTCAGCGAGGCCAGTGCGTCGGACACTTCCTCGCCCAACTCGCCGGCACTCAGACCGCGCCCGGCCGCCCAACCCTGCGCCGCCCTGACCTCCCCCGGCGCGGCCGAGGTGGTGAGAAGGGAGTGGCGGCCGGCGGCCAGCTCTCCCCGCAGGCGCCCGACGAGCGCCGGCCGGTCGAAGTCTTCGCCCAGAAGCTCCCACGGGTACACGCGGCTGACGGGGACGCCGCGCGCGGAGAGCCAATCGTTCTGGCGGCGCGTGGCCTCGGAACAACTGCCGGCGACGAGGAGGCACCCCGCCCCCTGCGCCTGCACGTCCGGCGGCGCGGGCGCCTCGCGGGCGTCACCCGTCAGCCCGCGCTCCCGCCAGAGTAGCGGCAGCCACATCCCGAAACACGAGCTGCCACTGACGAGCCTCAGCCCTTCGGTCGCGCGGCAGATTGTTTCCACGTGTCGCTCGCTCAGGCAGTCCACGAGCGCGACGGCGACGCCCTCGCGGCGCAGCTCCCGAAAACGTTCTTTGAGCCTCTCGGCCCCGGCCTCGACGTCGGCGTAGGGCGCCAGCCCGACCCGCCGCCGCGTCTGCCGGCCGAGGAGCCCGACGAGGTCGGAATCGGTCATCGGCGTGAGCGGGTGGTGGCGCATGGGCGAGTCGCTCAGCAGACGGCCGTTGACGAAGTGGTGGCCCTGATACGTCGTCCGCCCGTTGACGGGCAGGGCGGGGACGGCCACGGTGAACTCCTCCCCCAACTCGTCCAGCGCCGCGTCAACCGAGGGGCCGATGTTGCCGTCGGGGGTCGAGTCGAAGGTGCTGCAATACTTTATTTGGAAGAGACGGGGTTGCCGCGCCTGCAACAGGCGGACGGCCGCGCGCGTGCGGTCGTAGGCGACCGGGGGCGCGACGTTGCGCGTCGCCTCCGCCATGACGACCGCCTGGTAGCCCGCGCTCCACTCGGGAAACCGCTCGGCCGCGGGCGGGTCTATGACGAGCAAGGTGCGGACGCCGTGCCCGGCCAGCATCCCCGCGAGGTCGCTGGCGCCCGTGTCGTCGTCCGCCACGGCTGCGAACAAGAGTTTGTCCATCGTCATTGTCGGGTGCAGGCGTCGTGCGGGCCGGGCGGGACTCAGGCCCCGCGGCTTTGGGCGAAGGCGCCGCGGATGGCTTCGAGGCTGGTGTGCAGGCTCGACAGGACGGGCGTCCTGAACCGCCCTTCGGCCTTCGGCAGGACGCGCGCCATCGAGACCTGCGCGAGCACGACGACGGAGGCGCCGCGGGCTTCGAGCCGCGCGACGGCGTCGAGCAGCAGCTCGTCGTGGCGCTCGGCGTCGCCCGCGAGCAGGGCGTCGTAAGCCCCGGGCGCGACCTCCTCGATTATCTCGACCGACGTCCCCGCCTCCGCGGCGGCCTCCGCGAGCAGCCTGCGCGTCGGCCCGAGCGTGGGCGGGAAGGTGGCGGCGACGCCGACGCGCCCGCCGTCGCGCACCGCCCGCCGCGCCATCGGGTAGTCTATCTTCAGCACCGGCATCTCGAAGCGCGCGGCGATGCCCTCCGCCATCTCCTTCGACACGGAGGAGCAGGTAATCATGGCCGCCTCCGCGCCGTAAGTCTCGGCGGCGGTCTTCACCATCTCCGTCAGCCTCGCCCGCGCGGTGGCCGCGTCGCCGGCCGCGAGCAGGCGCAGCAGCCCGTCGTCGAGCAGGTTCGTAATCTCAAGCTCGGGCGCCGCCTCGGCGTAGAACTGCATCAGCGGGCCGACGGCGGCGGGCGAGGTGTGGACGAAGGCGACTTTCCTTTTTCCCATGACTGACCTGAAGGCGTTGGTGTGGCCGAGCGGCTGCCATCATACAGCACGGCCCCGCGGGACGTAACCGTTTTACCGCGGCCGGCGGGGCGCGGCGGAGACCTTTTTGACTTCTCCCCGACTTTATGATTTTCTATCCGCGCTTTCACACCTTGAGAGACCTTCGCTGCCAATGAAAAGAATTCTCCACACCCTTTGTGTCGCAGGGGTTCTCTGCGCCCTCTCCGCCGCCGCGGGCTGCCAGCCGGGCGGCCGGAAGGGGGCGGCGGGCGGCACGGCCAAGCGCGTCGGCGTCACGCTGCTCACGCGCGAGCACGAGTTCTACCGCGAGCTGGAGGCCGGACTGCGCGACGCGGCGGCGAAGGCGGGCTACGAGGTCGTCGTCACCTCGGGCGACTTCGACCTCGCCAAGCAGCAGTCGCAGATAGAGAACTTCGTCGTCCAGCGCGTGGACGCCATCGTCGTCTGCCCCGCCGACTCGAAGGGCATCGGCCCGGCCATCGACCAGGCGAACCAGGCCGGCATCCCCGTCTTCACCGCCGACATCAAGGCGCAGGGCGGCAAGGTCGTCTCGCACATCGCCTCGGACAACCTCGCGGGCGGCCGGATGGCGGGCGAGTACGTCGCCCGGGCGCTGAACGGGCAGGGCGGCGTCGGCATCATCGGGCAGCAGGAGGTGCAGTCCGGGCTCGACCGCGAGAACGGGTTCAAGGAGGAGATGCAGAAGCACCCCGGCATCAAGGTCGTCGCCGTCTTAAACGGCAAGGGCGTGCGCGACCAGGCGCTCAAGGCCGCCGAGGACATGCTGCAAGGCCACCCCGACATCAAGGCCATCTTCGGCATCAACGACGACAGCGCCCTCGGCGCGCTCTCGGCCGCCGAGGCGCGCGGGCGCAAAGACCTCGTCATCGTCGGCTACGACGCCACGCCCGAGGCCGTGAACGCCATCAAGCGCGGCAGCCAGCTCAAGGCCGACGTCGCCCAGCAGCCGCGCGACATCGGCGCGAAGACCATCGAGTCCATCGCCGCGCACTTCGGCGGCGGGCAGGTGCCCCCGAGCGTCGCCGTCCCGATCAGGATTGTGGACGCCGACGCGCTCAAGGCCGCCGGCGGCGGCGCGTCCCAGTAGCCCCGAACCAACGGAGCCGAAAATGAGCGAGGCGGTCAGAGACCGTGTGACGAGCTTTGGCGGCCGGTACCTCACCCGGCAGCGCCTTGCGGAGTACGTGATCGTGGCCGCGATTGTCGTCGAGGCCGTGGTCTTCGCCTCCATCGCGCCGCAGTTCCTCTCCGTCCCGAACCTCGTCAACGTCGCGCTGAGCATCGCCATCACGGGCATCCTCGCCGTGGGGATGACGATGGTGATTCTGACCGGCGGCATCGACCTCTCGGTCGGGTCGGTGGTGGCGCTGGCGGGCGTGGTCGGGGCGACGCTGGCCGCGTCGGGCGGCGGGGCGGGCGTCGCGCTCGGCGTCGCCGCCGCGCTCGCCATCGGCCTCGGCGTCGGGCTCTTCAACGGCGTCGTCGTCGCGCACTTCCGCGTCCCGCCGTTCGTGACGACGCTCGCCATGCTGACCATCTGCCGCGGGCTGGCCTTCGTCATCTCGGGCGGGCGCTCCGTCGGGAATTTGCCCGAGGGCTTCAACTTCGTCGGCCGCGAGCGCGTCCTCGGCCTCCCGCTCCCCGTCATCCTGATGGCGGTCGTCTTCGCGGGCGGCTGGTTCCTGCTGCGGCGCACCGTCATCGGCCGCTACATCTACGCCGTCGGCGGCAACCCGCGGGCGACCTTCTTCGCCGGGGTCAACATCAGGAAGGTGATTGTGCTCACCTACGTCCTGAACGGGCTGCTCGTCGGGCTGGCCGGCTTCGTCCTCGCCTCGCGCCTCGGGGCGGGCGTGCCCAACTCGGGGATACAGTACGAGCTGGACGTGATAGCGGCCGTCGTCGTCGGCGGCACTTCCCTGACGGGCGGGAAGGGGAGCGTCGTCGGCACCTTCTGGGGCGCCGTCTTCATCGGCGTCCTGAACAACGGCCTGAACCTGTTCGGCGTTGACCCCTACATGCAGAAGATTGCGCTCGGCGTCGTGCTGCTGCTGGCCGTCTTCGCCGACCAGGCCGGCAAGACGCGCGGCGGCCCCGAAGCCTGACGTATGCCAGTCGAGAAGCGCCTGAGGGTCTTCGCCGTCACCTGCCTGCTTCTGCTGGCCGCGGCCCCGCCCGCCGCGCCGCGGCAGCAGCCCGCCCCCTTCCGCCCCCCGGCCGTCCCGCTCGTCACGCACGACCCCTACTTCAGCGTCTGGTCTTTCTCCGACACACTGGCCGGCGACCGGACGCGCCACTGGACGGGCGCGTTCCACGGCATGGTCTCGATGGCGCGCGTGGACGGGAAGCCTTACCTTTTGATGGGTCAGTCCTACGGCCCCCTGCCCGAGCCCATGCGGCAGGCGCGCGTCGAGGTGCTGCCGACGAGGACGCTCTACGAGTTCGAGGCGGGCGGCGTGCGCGTGACGCTCACCTTCATGAGCCCGCTGCTGCCGCACGACCCGGAGGTGATGTCGCGCCCCGTCACCTACCTGACCTGGGACGCGAGCGCGACGGACGGGCGCGAGCACCGGGTCTCGCTCTACTTCGACGCCACGGCCGAGTTCGCGGTCAACACGACGTACGAGAAGGTCGTCTGGTCGCGGCTCAAGGCCGGCGGCCTGGGCGTCCTGACGTTCGGGTCGCAGTTACAGCCCGTCCTCGAACGGTCGGGCGACGACCTGCGGATTGACTGGGGTTACCTGCACCTCTCCGTCCCGCCGTCGTGGGGCGGGCGGGACGTCATCGCGTGGAACCAGGCGGCGCGGCGCGGCTTCGCCGCTTCGGGCGCGCTGTCGGACTCCGACGACACGCGACAGCCGCGCATGGCGCGCGAGGAGACGCCGGTGCTGGCCGCCGCGACCGACCTCGGCGCCGTCGGCGCGAAGGCCGTCTCGCGCCACCTCATGCTGGCCTACGACGACCGCCACTCCATCGAATATTTCGGGCGGCGCCTGCGCCCCTTCTGGCGGCGCGGCGGCGCGGAGGCGGACGGGCTGTTGAAGGACGCGGCGCGCGACTACCTCGCCCTGCGCGAGCGTTGCGAGCGGTTCGACGCCGAGCTGATGGCGGACTTACGGAGGGCGGGCGGCGAGGAGTACGCGCGCCTCGCGGCGCTCGCCTTCCGGCAGACCATCGCGGCGCACAAGCTCGCGGCCGACTGGGACGGCACGCCGCTCTTCTTCTCGAAGGAGAATTTCAGCAACGGCTCGATTGCCACCGTCGACGTGACCTACCCGTCGGCCCCGTTCTTCCTGCTCTTCAACCCGCGCCTGCTGGAGGCGCAGCTGCGGCCGGTGCTCGACTACGCCGCCTCCCCGCGCTGGCGCTTCCCCTTCGCGCCGCACGACCTCGGCACCTACCCGCTCGCCAACGGCCAGACCTACGGAGGGCGCGAGACGTCCGAGGAGAACCAGATGCCGGTCGAGGAGAGCGGCAACATGCTCCTGCTCGTGGCGGCGCTGGCGCGCGCCGACGGCGACGCGCGGCTCGCGGAAAAATACTGGCCGCTCCTGACGAAGTGGGCCGAGTACCTGCGCTCGAAGGGGATGGACCCCGAGAACCAGCTCAGCACCGACGACTTCGCCGGCCACCTCGCGCACAACACGAACCTCTCGCTCAAGGCCGTCCTCGCGCTCGGCTCCTACGCCGCGCTGTGCGAGATGACGGGGAGGAAGGCCGAGGCGCAGACGTACCGGCGCGAGGCGCGGGAGATGGCGGCCCGCTGGGCGCGGATGGCCGACGACGGCGACCACTTCCGCCTCGCCTTCGACAAGCCGGGGACGTGGAGCCAGAAGTACAACCTCGTCTGGGACAGGCTGCTCGGGCTGAATCTGTTCCCGCCCGAAGTGGCGCGGCGCGAAATCAGTTTCTACAAGCGGAAGCAGAACGCCTACGGCCTGCCGCTCGACAACCGCGAGGGCTACACGAAGCTCGACTGGATTGTGTGGACGGCGACGCTCGCCGAATCCGACGAGGACTTCCGCGCGCTCGTCCGGCCCGCCTACCGCTTCGCGCACGAGACGCCCGACCGCGTGCCGCTCGCCGACTGGTACGGCACCGCGGACGGCAAGCAGCGCGGCTTTCAGGCGCGCTCGGTCGTCGGCGGCGTCTACGTCAAGATGCTGGCCGACGCCGCCCTCTGGCGGAAGTGGAGCGGGCGGGCCGCGCGCTGACCCGGGCGTGTTATCTTTTACGAGAGGTCTTCATTCCAGATGGCAGATTCCTACATCGCGGAGCACTTCGCTTCGCACCAGCGCGTCATCGAAAAGTGCTTCGAGTCGCTGCTCCCCGAGGCCGAGGCCGCGGGGCGCGCACTGACCGACGCCCTGCGCGCGGGCCGCAAGGTCATCGCCTTCGGCAACGGCGGGAGCGCCACGCAGGCGAGCCACCTCGTCGGCGAACTCCTCGGCCGCTTCAAGGTCACGCGCCAGCCCTTCCCGGCCGTCACGCTCTCCAGCGACCCGGGCACGGTCACCTGCATCGCCAACGACTTCGGCTACGACGCCCTCTTCGAGCGGCAGGCGCAGGCGCTCGCCGCGCCCGGAGACGTGGCAATCGGCTTCACGACGAGCGGGCGCTCGGAGAACGTCCGGCGCGGGCTCGACGCGGCGCGCGCGAAGGGCGCCACGACCGTCGCCGTCGTCGGCGGCGCGGGGCTCGTCGGCGGGACGGCCGACCACGTGCTCGCCGTGCCCAGCGACGTGACGGCGCACGTGCAGGAGGTGCACCTGATGCTGCTGCACGTCTGGTGCATACACATTGACGAGGCGCTGGGCGAGGCGCAGGCATAACTTTCAGGGCAGAGGGGCGTCAGGTGGCGGAAGAGAAAGAGTCGTTGGGAAGCGAAGGCTTTTCGCGGAGGAGGTTCGTCGTCACAGGCGCGGCGGCGCTCGGCGGCGCGGCCTTCGGCGCGGCGCTGCCGGTGCCGGGCCAGAGCAGGCCCGCGGCGGGGCGGCGCGTGCTGCACGTCATCGGCCACTCGCACATTGACGCCGCGTGGCTGTGGCCGTGGCGCGACGGCTCGAACCTCGTCCTGACGACCATGCGGAGCGCGCTCGACCGCATGAAGGAGACGCCCGACTTCCGCTACAGCCACTCCTCTTCGGCGCACTACGCGTGGGCCGAGCGCGCCGACCCGCGGATGTTCGCCGAGATACGCGAGCGCGTCCGCGAGGGGCGCTGGGAGCCCGTCGGCGGCTGGCCCGTCGAGCCCGACTGCAACATCCCCTCGACCGAGAGCATCGCCCGCCACTGCCTCTACGGCAAAAGCTACTTCCAGCGCGCCCTCTCGGCCGACATCCAGATCGGCTTCAACCCCGACTCGTTCGGCCACCCGGCGGGGCTGCCGACGCTGCTCCGCGCCGCCGGCTACCGCTACTACGTCTTCATGCGCCCGGAGGCGCACGAGATGAAGCTGCCGCTCCTCTTCTGGTGGGAGGGGCCGGACGGCTCGCGCGTGCTGGCGCTTCGGATTCGGAACGGCTACAGCGCGCCCGCCGCCCGCATCCCCGAGGCGGCGCGGAACAACTTTCAGGAGGGCTTCGACCACGGCGCCTTCTTCCTCGGCGTCGGCGACCACGGCGGCGCGGTGACGAAGGAGCAGATTCGGCAGGTCGGCGAGATGCGGAAGGACGCCGCGCTCCCCGAGCTGCGCTGGAGCACGGTGGGCGAGTTCTTCCGCGCGGCCGAGCAGTCGCCCGCGCTCGCCTCCCTTCCGGTCGTCCGCGGCGAGTTGCAGCACCACGCGCGCGGCTGCTACTCGGCCTACGGCGAGGGTAAGCAGCTCAACCGCCGCGCGGAGCGGATGCTCGGTCGCGCCGAGGCGCTCTCGCTCGTCGCCGACGTGAGTCACGGCCAGCCGTACCCGGCCGAGGAGTACGCGGGCGCTTGGGGCAAGGTGCTCTTCAACCAGTTCCACGACCTGCTGGCGGGCACCGCGCTCTACACGGCCTACCGCGACTCGCGCGACAGCGTGGGCTGGGCCTCGGAGACGGCGCTGACGGGCGCCGTCGGGGCGCTCGAATCGCTCGCCCGCCGCGTGGACGCGCGCGCGGTCAAGGAGGGCGCGGTCTTCGCCTTCAACCCGCTGCCGTGGCCGCGCAGGGCGCTCGTCGAGTTCCACACCGAGAAGATTCCGGGCGGCAACCCCTGGCGCGCCGTGCCCGAAGGCGTCGTCCCCGTCACGCACCTTGAGACGCAGGACAGGCAGAAGGTCGCCATCCAGTGGCGCCCCTCCGACAGCATGACGCAGGTCTACCCGCGGCTCTCGGCGTGGGTGGACTTGCCCGCCTGCGGCTACAAGGTGCTGGAACTCGTCCACGGCACGGCGCCCGAGACGCCGCCCTTCGGCGAGCACTTCGCCGTCAACGAGCAGGGCTTCGGCCTCTCCTCGCTCAAGGCGGCGGACGGCCGCGAGCTGCTGGCGGCGCCCTTGGGGCTAGTCGTCATCGGCGACACGAGCGACACGTGGGGCCACGGCGTCACGAAGTACCGGCAGGAGGTCGGGCGGCCCGCGCTCACCTCGGCGCAGCGCATCGAGGACGGCCCCGTCACGCGCGTCACGCGCCACCGCGCCCGCTGGCGCGACTCGGAAATCGTCCTCGACGTCGCGCAGTTCAAGGCGACGGACGCCGTCGAGCTGCGCTTCGTCATCGAGTGGCGCGAGCGCGAGCAGATGCTCAAGCTCGAAATCCCGACGGCGCTCTCGGCCCCGCGCGTCTTCGCCAAAGTGCCGGGCGCCGTCGCCGGGCGCCCGACGAACGGCGACGAGGAGCCGTACCAGGACTGGGTCGCGGTGGAAGGGAAGGCCGGGGGCGAGGATTACACCGTCGGCCTCGTCAACGACTCGACCTACAGCTACGACTGTCTGGGCGGGCTGCTGCGCACCGTCCTCATCCGCTCCGCGCCCTTCGCGCGCCACGACCCGCATCAGGTGCCGCACAACGACGCGGGCGCGTGGCAGGATCAGGGGCGGCAGGAGCGCCGCTTCTGGCTCGTGCGCGGCCGCGGCCCCGTGGCGGCGCTCGAACTCGACCGCCTCGCGCAGGAGATGCAGACGCCCGCCGAGTACGTGCTGGACTCGGCGCACGAGGGGACGGAGGCGTGGGAGCGCTCGTTCCTTAGCGTCTCGCCCGGCACGGTCGAGGTGCTGTCGCTCAAGCGCGCCGAGGCGGGCCGGGGGCTCGTCGTCCGCGTGCAGGAGCGCGCCGGGCGTCAGACCGAATGCCGCGTCGAGAGCGCCGCGCTCAACTTCGGCCACCGCGCGCAGCTCAGGCCGTGGGAGGTCAAGACGCTGCTCGTCGAGCCCGCGCGGGCGGGCGGGCGGGCCGAGGTCAGGGAGGTCAGCCTGCTTGAGCGTTAACCCGGCCTCCGGCCGCCCCTTCGCGCTCGCGCTCTGCGCGCTCGGCCTCCTGCTGGCCGCGCCCTCCGCGGCGCGCGCGCGGCAGGCCGAAGAGGTCGAGCCGCAGCCGTTCGCCGCGCAGGTCAGGCGGCTCGTCGAGGCGTTGGACTACCTCGGCGAGCCGTTCGGCGAAGTTGACAGGCGAGCCCTCGAACGCGCCGCCGAGGACGCGGACGCCGCCCGCGGCGTCGCGGCCATGCAGGAGGTGCTCGACCGCCGCGTCCTCGTCCGCGTCGAAATCAGCCCCGAGTCGCGCGTCAAGGTCGTGCGCGGCCGCGCCGAGGCCGCGCTCGTCGAGGCGGGCTGGCGCTCCTTCCTCGTCAAGGTCGTCAACGAGGGCGGCGTGACGGCGCAGCTCCGCGCCGAGAGCCCGCAGGCGCTCCCCGTCTACGCCCGCGGCAAGTCCGACATCCCGGGCGGCTTCAGCCTCGACCCCGTGCCGACGCAGACCATCACGCCGCGGCAGGTCGCCGACCGCTGGCTCGAAATCTCGACCTACGACAAGTCGCCTTTGGAGCCGCGCCTCTCGGGGCTGCGGCTCGAATACCGCGTCGTCCAGCTCTACAGCCGCGACCGCGGCCGGCGCGAGGCGCAGCTCTCCTTCAACGTCGGGCAGGGGTCGCAGGACATCGGCTTCCGCAACGACGTGCCCGTCCTCTTCGACTGCCTCCCGTCCTACGACGTCTCGCTGCGCGTGCTCGACCACGACGGCAGCCCGACGGTCGCCTCCCTCCTCATCCGCGACCGGCAGGGGCGCCAGTACCCCGCTCGAACGAAGCGGCTCGCGCCCGACTTCTCGTTCCACCCGCAGGTCTACCGCGCCGACGGCGAGCGCGTGCGCCTGCCCGCGGGCGACTACACGGTCGAGTCGGCGCGCGGCCCCGAGTACCTCGTCGAGCGGCGGACGCTCAAGGTCGTCGCGGGCGCCGCGCCGAACCGCTGGGAGTTTCGCCTGCGGCGCTGGATAGACCCCGCGGCCTCGGGCTGGTACTCGGGCGACCACCACATCCACGCCGCCGGGTGCAGCCACTACGAGGCGCCGACGCAGGGGGTCACGCCCGAGGCCATGATTCGCCACATCCGCGGCGAGGGCCTCAACGTCGGCTCCGTCCTCACCTGGGGGCCGTGCTACTACTTCCAGAAGCAGTTCTTCGAGGCGAAGACCAACCGCCTCTCGACCGCGCACAACCTGATGCGCTACGACGTGGAGGTCTCCGGCTTCCCTTCGAGCCACGCCGGCCACCTCGCGCTGCTCGGCCTCAGGGAGCAGGACTACCCTGGCGCCGAGAAGATTGAGGACTGGCCGACGTGGGGGCTGCCGATTCTGAAGTGGGCGAAGGCGCAGGGCGCGGTCGTCGGCTTCGCGCACTCGGGCTGGGGGCTCGAAGTCAAAAGTCAGGAGTTGCCGAACTACGAGCTGCCGCCCTTCGACGGCATCGGCGCCAACGAGTACATCGTGGACGTGACGCACGGCGCCGTTGACTTCATCTCGGCCGCCGACACGCCGGCCGTCTGGGAGCTGAACATCTGGTATCACACGCTCAACAGCGGCTTCCGCACGCGCCTGAGCGGCGAGACCGACTTCCCCTGCATCTACGGCGAGCGCGTCGGCATGGGGCGCTCCTACGTCCGGCTCGACGGCCCGCTCGACTACGACGCGTGGGTGCGCGGCGTCCGCGCCGGGCGCGCCTACGTCTCGGACGGCAGGAGCCACCTGATGGACTTCCGCGTGGGCGGCCTGGAGGTCGGGACGAAGGGGAGCGAGCTGAGGCTGGACGGGCCGCGTTCGGTGCGCGCGACGGCGCGCGTGGCCGCGCTGCTGGGCGAGACGCCGGGCGAGCGCGTCGCCGGCCGGCGCCACGACCAGACCCCCTACTGGGACCTGGAGCGCGCGCGCGTCGCGGGGACGCGCGAGGTGCCGGTCGAGCTGGTCGTCAACGGCCGGGCGGTCGCGCGCCGCAACGTCGTGGCCGACGGCGCCGCCCGCGAGGTCTCCTTCGACGTGCCCCTCGGGCGCAGCAGTTGGGTCGCGCTCCGCGTCCTGCCCTCCTCGCACACGAACCCCGTCTTCGTCACGGTCGGCGGGCGCCCCGTCCGCGCCTCGCGCCGCAGCGCCGAGTGGTGCCTGAGGGCCGTCGACCAGTGCTGGGGCCGGAAGGCGCCGAAGATTTCCGCGCGCGAGCGGCCCGCGGCCGAGCGCGCCTACGAGGCGGCGCGCGAGACCTACCGCCGCATCGCCGCCGAGAGCGACGCGCCGTAGCGGGCCGCCCGCGCCGCCGGCCCGCGAAAACGGTTAACACTGGCGAAAAACGGTCAACTCGAATTTAAAGCCGCTTGCTTTTTAAATCCGCGCACTTTAATATCACCCGTCACTTTCCGATATAGCGTGCCTTCCCAGGCACACGGCAGTACCACGGGAACCGTTTCCAAAGCCAGGAACAGCCACACCTTTAGCTCCCGCTGAGCTAGACCATTTACCGCTAGGAGGTTCGATGAAGTACTTCCCCTTCAGGCGTATTCTCGCCTCGATAACCATTGTGCTCGGGCTCGCAGTTTCGGCCCCGGCCCAGGAATTCCGCGCGACGTTAACGGGCCAGGTCCGGGACGCCGCCGGCGCCGCCGTCCCCAACGCGTCCGTGACGGCCAGGAACCTGTCCACCAACCAGACGACCGCCGCGACCACCACCGACGAGGGGAACTACACCGTCCCGTTCCTCCTCCCCGGCGACTACAGCGTGACGGTCGAGGCCCCCGGCTTCAAGCGGGCGGTCAACGAGAAGATGACGCTCCACGTGAGCGAGAAGATAACCCTCGACGTCACGCTCGAAGTCGGGCAGGTGCAGGACGCCGTGACCGTCACGGCCGAGGACCCGCTGCTCGAAGCGGGCACCGCCTCGCGCGGCCTCGTGGTCGAGAACATGCGGGTCAACGAGCTGCCGCTCAACCTCGGCCGCAACCCGGTCATGCTCGCCATCCTGTCGCCGGGCGTGACCTTCAACGGCACCGTCCAGAACACCCGGCCGTTCGACAACGGCGACAACGCGCAGTTCTCCATCAACGGCGGCCTGAACCGCCACAACGAGTTCCTGCTCGACGGGGCGCCCAACAACGCCATCACCGACCCCGAGCAGAGCAACCTCCGCAGCAGCAACAACATCGCCTTCGTGCCGCAGGTGGACGCGACCAACGAGTTCAAGGTCATGACGAACACCTACGACGCGCAGTACGGCCGCACGTCGGGCGGCGTCTTCAACATCACCACCAAGGCCGGCGGGAACGACTTCCACGGCACGCTCTACGACTTCATCCGCCGCTACCAGCTCGACGCCAACACCTTCCCGCGCAACGCCGCCGGCCGCCCGCGCTTCGAGACCGAGGCGGGGACGGGGCGCAACCTCGGCGCCAACAAGCTCGACGACTACGGCTTCGTGCTGACCGGCCCCGTCATGCTCCCGCGCTTCGGCGAGGGCGGCCCGTCGCTCTTCAGCGGCCGGGACAAGACCTTCTTCATGTTCGCCTGGCAGGGCTACAAGCAGACGAGGCCGAACACCGACTCGACCGCCCGGACGCCGACGGCGCTCGAGCGCCAGGGCGACTTCTCGCAGTCGGGCATCAACATCTTCGACCCGCTGACGACGACCTGCACCCCGCAGGGCGTCTGCACCCGCCAGCAGTTCCCCGGCAACCGCATCCCGGCCAACCGGCTCAACCCCGTCGGCCTCGCCATCGTCAACACGATGCCGCTGCCGAACTTCAACCAGGCGGGCTCGACCAACAACTTCCTGCTCGGCAACAACATCATCTCGGACGACTACCACTCCTACGTCGCCCGCATCGACCACAACTTCAGCGACCGCTGGCGGATGTTCGGCCGCTACTACTTCAACCAGCGCGAGGAGTTCAACATCCAGAACGCGCTCGGCGTCGGCAACATCGGCATGGACGCGCAGGACCCTTTGCTGCGCCAGAACCGCGGCGTGGTGCTCGACACCGTCGGCACGCTCAGCGCCTCGACCATCCTTAATCTCCGCACCTCATACTCACGCTTCATCCAGGCCGCGTTCCGCGAGCACGCCCAGCCCTTCGACGCCACGCAGCTCGGCTTCTCGCCGGCCTTCTCCAACGCCCGGCCGACCTCCATCGTGCCCCGGCTCCAGATCGAGCAGTACTGGGGCGGCGACACCTTCTTCGGCTGGGGGCCGCGCAACCCGAGCAACAACGTCACCAACGTCATCACCCTCCAGGCCAACCTGACGCACCTGCGCGGCCGCCACACCTTCAACGTGGGCGGCGAGATGCGCGACCTGAGGCCCAACCAGAGGGGCGGCTCGTTCTCGTGGGGCGGCGGCTTCTTCCAGTTCGACCGCTCGTTCACCCGCGCCAACCCGAGCGCGTCGGACAACACGGGCAACGCCATCGCCTCGCTGCTGCTCGGCTACCCGACCAGCGGGCGCATCGAGAACCTGGCGCAGCAGTCCTTCCGCTGGGGCTACTACGCCGGCTACTTCCAGGACGACTTCAAAATCACGCCGAAGCTGACGCTCAACCTCGGCCTGCGCTACGACTACGAGGGGCCGCCCGTCGAGCGCTTCAACCGGCAGAACCGCGGCTTCGGCTTCGACCAGACGAGCCCGCTCGCCTCGCAGATCGCCGGCCGCCCCGGCATCGCCGAGTGCCCGGCCTGCACCAACCTCCGCGGCGGCCTGCTCTTCGCCGGCGTGGGCGGCCAGCCCGACGAGGCGTTCGAGCGGGACACGGACAACATCCAGCCCCGCCTCGGGTTCGCCTACCAGGCCAGCCGCAACACGGTCGTCCGCGGCGGCTTCGGCGTCTTCTACTTCCCGCAGGCGGAGTTCGGCGGCTCGACCGGCTTCACCATCAACTCGTTCCTCGTCCCGAACGCGACCGGCAGCACGACCGCCTCCGGGTTCACGCCGTTCGTGGACCCCGCGACTGGGCAGGCGCGGCTGACCAACCCGTTCCCCTCGGGCGTGGCGCAGCCGGTGGGCTCCTCCCTGGGGCTGCTCACGCAGGCCGGCGGCGACATCACCTTCGGCAACCCCGACCACGGGATACCGAGCGTCCGGCAGTACTCGCTCGGCGTGCAGCACCAGTTCCCCTGGCAGATCAGGATGGACCTGTCCTACGTCGGCAGCCGCACCCGCGACGTGCTGACCGGCGACTGGAACGTCCAGAGGGCGGGCGGCATCGGCACGCGCAACATCAACGTCCTGAGCGCCGCGCAGCTCGAGCAGTGCCGGCAGAACCCGACCTTCTGCAACCAGCAGGTCGCCAACCCGTTCGCCGGCCTGCTCCCGGGCACCGGCCTGAACTCCGCCAACGTCCAGCGCCGCCAACTGCTGCTCCCGTTCCCGCAGTTCGGCGCCGTCAACATGGCCTTCGAGAACGCCGGCCGCATCTGGTACGACGGCCTCCAGTTCGGCATCGACAAGCGCTTCGGCAAGGGGCTCACCCTCGTCAGCTCCTACACCTGGTCGAAGACTCTGGAAGCCATCAACTTCCTGAACAACCAGGACGCCGAGCCGACCAAAGTCATCAGCGGCAGCGACCGCACGCACGTCTGGGCCTTCAGCGGCGTCTACCAACTGCCCGTCGGCCGTAACCGCGCCTTCGGCGACGGCATGCCCCGGGCGCTCGACCTGCTCGCGGGCGGCTGGGAGCTGACCTGGATCGCGAGGTTCCAGACCGGCAACCCCATCGGGCTCAACGGCGACGCCGACCTGATCGGCGACCCGAGCATCGACAGCCCCGAGCTGACCGGCGCGTGGTTCAACAACTGCGTGCGCCGCGCGGCCGGCAACTTCATCGGCGGCAGCAACACGACCTGCAACGACCCGGCGTGGCAGCTGCGCGCGCTGCGCGGCTTCGGCGGGAACAGCACCGCCGACACGCTGCGCGCGACGCCGCTGCGCATTTCGAGCCTGCGGGACCACTCGCCGCCGCAGCTCGACCTGGGGCTCAACAAGAGCTTCCATTTCACCGAGACGACGCGCCTGCAATTCCGCGCGGAGGCTTTCAACCTGACCAACACGCCCTGGTTCAACGCGCCGCAGACGAGCCCGACCGCCTCGGACTTCGGCCGCGTCAACCTCGGCAACCAGCGCAACTTCCCGCGGCAGGTTCAGCTCGGCTTCAAGTTCATCTTCTGAGAACTTCAGGCCCGGCGACCGCCACTAACCGAGAAGGCCCCCGGACTGCCGGGGGCCTTCTCTTTTGTCGTCCGTCGTCGTCGCGCGCGTCGCCTAACGCCGCCCGCGCCCGACGAGTATGCGCAGCACGCGCTCGCCGCGCCCGGCGCCGAAGCCCGACGCGGGCACCTTCAGCAGCCCGCCGCCGTAGGAGTAGGCCGACGGCGGCAGGGGCCGCCCGTCCAGCTCGACGCGCGACGGCGCGCGCTCCAGCCACGCCCCGAAGTCGCCACCCTCACGCAGCCGCACCTCCAACGAACCGTCGCCGCGCCCGAGCGACACGACCGCCGCCGGGCCGACGTACTTGTCGAGCAGTCCGAAGACCGCGCACCCGCCTTCGACCGGGGCCAGCGTGAAGAAGTCGAAGGCGCCGCCGTCGAGTTCGAGCGGCAGAGACCGCGCGCCGCCGCCGAGCACGAAGGCGCGGCCGTCGCTGCGCCGGTAGACCGCCACGCGCGCGCCGCCCGACGCCGCCGCGGGCAGCCCCTCGACGTCCGTCGCCCTCAGCTCGCCCGTCACCGACGCCGCGCTCTTGTTGACGTTGAAGGCGGCGACCACGCCCGCCGCGAGGCCGGGGCGCGTGACGCGGCCGAAGACCTTGAGCGGGACGGGTTCGAGCGCCGCGTCGCGCAGCAGCGTGTCGCGCGTCACCTGCCCCGGCTCGTCCGTCATCAGGAGTCGCCCGTCGTCGAAGGCCAGCGGGCGCAGGACTTCGGCGCGCTCCTTGCCCGGCTCGTCGGTGACGTAGACGGGGCCGCCGCTCGCGGCGCGCGCCGCCGCGTGGAACTCCGCGCGCGGGTCGTGCGACTGGAACATGTCCCAGTCCGGGTAGGCGAAGTTCGCCAGCCAGAAGGCGTTGTAAGCGTTCTGGTAGACGTGGTCGGCGTAGTTCTGCTCCACGTCCGGCTGGTAGTCGTCGCTGTTGCGCGCGACGTTCGAGTCGCGCCAGTTGTAGACGTTCTCCAGCGTCATCTCCATGCAGTTGATGACGCCGAGGCCCGGCGCCCCCGCCGGCGCCGCCGCGCCGGGCGCGTCGGAGAAGAACTTCACGGCGGCTCCCTCAAGGTTGCGCTGCGAGCCGCCGCCCGAGTCGAACAGCGGCATCAACCCGTCGGTGAAGCGGACGTTGTTCGCCTGCCCGTCCACCTTCACGAAGTCGTAGCCCGCGGCCTTCAGCTCGCGGTACCACTCGGCGTAGAAGGACTCGCCGCGGCCCTCGCGCGGGTCGGGCAGAGACTTCTCGTCCTGCCCGCGGAGCAGCGGGTGCGCGCGGCCGATGGCGGAGTCCCTGTCCACGCCCGACCAGTAGCCCTGGAAGGTGTGCCAGACGCCGACGTGCGGGACCGCGTAGTCCGCGCGCAGCGCACGCGACAGGCCCCCCAGCCCGCCGGGGAACTTCGACGCGTCGGCGCCGAAGCCCGTCAGCCGGTCGTTCTTCACCGAGAGCCAGCCGTCGTCCACGAGCACGAAGCCGAGCCGGACGCCCTTGTCGCGGAAGGAGCGGACGCTCGCCAGAATCTTCTCCTCCGAAACCCCGTGCCCGTAGGCGTTCCAGGAGCACCAGCCGAGGCCGCGGAAGATTTCCGGGTAGCCCTTCTCCCAACGCAGGCGCCCGCGCTGCGCGGTCGCGGCGAAGGCCGCCCGGTAAGTCTCGCGCGTCAGGCGGTACGGGTCGCCCGCGGACGAGTAGGCGAAGAGGGGCACGCGGCGCGGCGCGAGCTTCGGGTCGTAGCTCGACGCGGCGACGCGGAACTCGGGGCGGTAGTTGATTTCGCCCACGCCCACCTCGCCCACCATCCCGCCCCCGGCCAGCGGCACCAACAGGTGATAGCCCTCGCGCCCGGTCTGTTGCCACAGGAGGAGCTGGTTGGCGGGCGGGAGCAGGCGGTAGTCCGAGACGAAGACGGGCGCCGTCCAGTAGAGCTTGAGCCGCTTCTGCGCCGTCCCGCGCGCGAACGAGTCGAGCGCCATCAGCAGAGCCACGCCGTCGCGCGGCGCGAGCGGCGGCCCCTCGTAGTCGAGCCACGCGACGAGCGTCTCCGGCCCTTCGTACCGGCGCAGCTCAAGCGCGGCCCTGTGCGCCGGCGCGTTCGCGGAGCTGCCCGGGGCGGCCACCGGCTTGAAGTTATAACGCCAACGCTCGAAGCGCCCGGCGCCGTCCGAGCCCGCGTCGCGGGCGGGCGTCTCGAAGTCGCCCGTGACGGTCGTGCCGTCCGCGAAGCGCAGGCGCAGCCTCGCGTTGGAGAAGACGGCGTCCGCGCCCCGCTTGAGCCCGACCGCGCCGCGTGCGAGGTCGGGGCTGAGGGACGCCGCTTGTTGTCGGCGGACGGCGGCCGCCCGCCGGGCCGGCTTCGGCCCCGCGTTCGCGCACACGTTCGGGGAGAGCGCGGCACAGGCGTAGAGCCAGCACGCGCCGAGTGTCAGGAGTCTTTTGTTCGGCATTCTGCTTTTGTAAGACACGACGCGCCCACGCGGCCCCTCCGGGCCGGGCCGTGTACGTCGTCCGTTTTGATTGTGATATAACCGCGCCGAAGCATTGTACGCGCTCTCCCAAACGCCCCAAAGGAAAAACGTCCGCACGATGAAGGAAAGAACGAAAACGACCGGGCACGCCCTCGTGCTCTGCCTCTCGCTTCTCATGCTCGCGCCGCCGTCGCCCGCGCAGGAGGCGCGGCCCGCCGCGGCCTCAGCCGTCCCGGCGCCGCGGCACAACCTCATGCCCGTGCCCGCGTCCGTGCGTCTGCTGGGCGCGCGGATGAAGGTCGAGCCCACCTTCACGGTGGCCGTGCAGGGGCACAGCGACGCGCGTCTGCTCGCGGGCCTCGAACGCGTCGTCAGGCGGCTTGAGCGGCGCACGGGGTTCGAGTTCGCGCGCGGGCTGGCGGAAATCCCCGCCGCGGCGAACCTCGTCGTCCAGTGCCGCGGCGCGGGGCCGGCCACGCCGGAGCTGGGTCAGGACGAGTCCTACGCGCTTGAGGTCTCCGAGCGTCAGGCGTTCGTCAACGCCCCGACCGTCGTCGGCGCGCTGCGGGGCCTGGAGACTTTCCTCCAACTGGTGACGGCCGACGGCGGCGGCTACTTCGTCCCCGAGGCGCGCATCAATGATGCGCCGCGCTTCCCGTGGCGCGGGCTGCTCGTGGACGTGGCCCGCCACTTCGAGCCCGTCGAGGTCGTCAAGCGCAACCTCGACGGGATGGCCGCCGTCAAGCTCAACGTCCTCCACTGGCACCTCACCGACGACCAGGGCTTCCGCGTCGAGAGCAAGCTCTCGCCGCGGCTCCACCGGATGGGCTCGGACGGCGACTTCTACACGCAGGAGGAGGTGCGCGACGTTCTAGCCTACGCCGCCGCGCGCGGCATCCGCGTCGTGCCCGAGTTCGACGTCCCCGGCCACTCGACCTCGTGGTTCGTCGGCCACCCCGAGCTCGCCACGGCGCCCGGCCCTTACCAGATAGAGCGGCGCTACGGCGTCTTCGACGCGGCGATGGACCCGACGCGCGAGGAGACTTACAGGTTCCTCGAACGCTTCCTCGGCGAGATGGCCGCGCTCTTCCCCGACGCGTACCTCCACGTCGGCGGCGACGAGGTGACGGGCAAGCACTGGCGCCTGAGCCCGCAGGTGCAGACCTTCATGGCGAAGAACGGCCTGAAGGACAAGCAGGCACTCCAGGCTTACTTCAACCGGCGCGTCGCGGGCATCGTCGGGCGGCACGGCAAGAAGATGGTCGGCTGGGACGAAATCCTCCACGCCGAGCTGCCGCGCGAGACGGTCGTCCAGTCGTGGCGCGGCCCGCAGTCTTTGGCCGAGGGCGCGCGCAAAGGTCACGCGGGCATCCTCTCGAACGGCTTCTACCTCGACCACCTTCTGCCGGCCGCGACGCACTACCTCAACGACCCGCTCCCCGAAGGCTCGGGGCTGACCGGGCAGGAGGCGGCGCGGGTGCTGGGCGGCGAGGCGTGCATGTGGGCCGAGTACGCCGGGCCGGAGAACATCGACTCGCGCATCTGGCCGCGGCTGGCGGCAATCGCCGAGCGGCTCTGGTCGCCGCGCGAAGTCCGCGACGTGGAGGACATGTACCGGCGGCTCGAAGCGGTGGGCGTGCAGTTGGAAGAGGTCGGCCTCACGCACCGCACGTATCAGGGGAGGATGCTGCGGCGGCTGGCCGGCTCCGAGGAGACGCGGCCGCTTGAGGTCTTGTTGGGCGCGCTCCGGCCGACGTTCTTCGAGCGCGAGAAGGCGCGGCCGATTACGCAGATGACGCCGCTCACGCGTCTGGTGGACGCGGCGGCGCCCGACCCCCCCGCGGCGCGCGAGTTCGCGTCGGCGGTCGCGGGGCTGATTGAGGACGCGCCGCGCTTCCTATCGCGCCGCGAGCGCGTGCGGGCCGCGCTCGAAGAGTGGCGCTCTTTGCAGCCGTCCGTCCGCGTGATGGCCGACCGCTCGCCGCTCATGCGCGACGCCGTGCCGCTCGCCGACGCCCTCGCCGAGATGGGCGACGCGGGGCTTGAGGCGCTTCAGTATCTCTCGCGCGGCGCCGCGCCGCCGCCGGGCTGGCGCGAGGAGCGGCTGGCCCTGCTCGACAGGGTGGCGAGGACGCCTTCGGAAGTCGACTTCCCCGTCCTCCCGGCGCTCCGCCGGCTGGTTCACGCCGCCGCCGAGCAGTCGCGGCTCAGGGCGATGAGCGCGGCCGACTGGTCTGCGCACGTGCGCGCGCTCGCCGAGGAGAAGAAGTAGCCGCCTTTAGGGCGCGGCCTCCATCCCTTCGTTAAAGGAGGGCGGCGCGGCCTCGGGTCGGGTCGCCCAACGGGTGTTCGGCTCGGGGCCGAGCTTGAAGCTGAGGGTCGCGCCGCGCTCGAACCTCTCGAAGGGGAGCCACGTGCTCTCGTAGGCCCGCCCGTCGAGGCGCAGCCCTTGCACGTAGGGGGCGCGCGCCGAGGCGCCTTCGGCGACGACCTTGAGGACGCGGCCCGCCCGTCCCATCCTCACGTCCACCTCGGGGAAGAGCGGGCTGTTGAGCGAGAAGCCGCCGACGCCGGGCACCGACGGGTACATGCCGAGCGCGGCGAAGACCACCCACGAGGAGGTCGCGCCGAGGTCGTCGTTGCCGGGGATGCCGCCGGGCGTGTCCGTGAAGAGCTCGGTCAGCACGCGCCGCGTGAGTGCCTGCGTCTTCCACGGCCGGCCCGCGTAGTTGTAGGCCCACGGCACGGGGAAGACCGGCTCGTTGCCGATGAAGAAGTAGGGGCGGTCGGGGCCGGCGTTGAACTCGGTGAAGAAACTGTCGAGCCGTTTGACGGCCGCGTCGTTCCCGCCGATGCGGTCGAAGAGGCCGCGCATGTTGTGCGGAATCATCCACGTGTACTGCGCGGCGTTGCCCTCGACGTAGGACTTGTGGCTGTCGTAGCGCCAGGGCAGCTCCGGCTTGTAGAGCATCGCCTTGAAGTCGAACCCCGGCAGCCACGAGCCGTCGCGCCAGCGCCCGCGGATGTACCTGTTCTCGGGGTCGAAGAGGCGCGTCCACCACTGCGCGCGCCGCATCATCTCCCCGTGGGTCTTGGCGTCGCCCCGCGCCTTTGCGAACTGCGCGAGCGCGAAGTCGGCCGTCTCGTATTCGAGCGCGACCGAAGGCGAGCCGCGCAGCCCCTTCTGCTCCATCGGGATGTAGCCGAGCTTCAGGTAGTCGGCCAGCGCGCTGCGCGCGGGGTAGGAGCGCGAGCGGGCGCCGGGGTCGGTTGCGTTGCGTATCATCACGCGCAGCGCGGCGCGCGCGTCGAAGCCGCGCGCGCCGAGCGCGTAGGCGCTGGCGATGCTGGCGGTCGAGGGGTCGCCGACCATCGCGCCGCTCTCGTCGTTGGCGACGGGCCAGAGCGGGAGGCCGCCGCCCTGCTCGGCGGCGTTGACGAGCGACTGCATCATGTCGGACGCCTCCTCGGGGAAGAGGAGCGCGACGAGCGGGATTTGCGAGCGGTAGACGTCCCAGCCCGAGAAGTTGCTGTACTGCGTGTGCCCGGGCGAGCGGTGGACGCGCTCGTCGAAGCCGAGGTACTCGCCGTTCGAGTCGCCGAACGTGGTCGGGTGGAGCAGCGCGTGGTAGAGCGCGGTGTAGAAGACGCGCCGCTCGTTCGCCGTCCCGCCGCGGGCTTCGAGCCGCGAGAGCGCGTCGTTCCAGCGCGCGCGCGCCGCGGCGCGCACCGCCCCGAAGTCCCAGCCGCCGTTCTCGGCGCGCAGGTTGAGCCGCGCGTTCTCGGCGCTGACGTAGGAGACGCCGACCTTCATGCGGACGACGCCGCCGCGTGACGGGTCGAAGGTGACGAAGCCGCCCGTGTTCTGTCTCCCTTTGGCGGGGCTCACGCCCGGCAGGACGCGTTCGCCCTCCCAGATGCCGAACGAGGCGAAGGGGCGGTCGAACTCCGCGGCGAAGTAGAGCACGTAACGGTTGCGCGCGCCGCAGAAGCCGCCGCCGGCGACCGACCCGCTCATCTGCCTGTCGCCTTCGACGCGCCACTCGGCCTCCTGCACGCCCGTCGCGTTGCGCCCGACGTTAACGAGCAGCGTCGCGGGCGAGCCGGCGGGGAAGGCGAAGACGCCGAAGCCCGTGCGCGTCGTCGCCGTCAGGCTCACGCGGACGCCCGAGTCCAGCTCGACCTCGTAGAAGCCGGGCGAGGCCGTCTCCCTCTCGTGCGAGAACTTCGAGGCGTAGGCGCCGGGGTCGGCGGCGGGCGAGGTCTTGACGCCGCCGGCGACGGGCATGAAGGGCACGTCCCCGAAGATGGGGCAGCCCGGCCCGCTCAGGTGCGTGAGGCTGAAGCCGCGCACGGCCCTGTCGTCGTAGACGTAACTGCCGCGGTAGTCCGGGCCGAAGCCGCGCTCGGTGTCGGGGCTGAACTGCACCATGCCGAAGGGAAGCGTCGCGCCGGGGAAGGTGTTGCCGCTCGCGTTGCCGCCGAGGTAGTCGGGCAGCGGCGAGTTGCCGGTGCCGACGAAGGGGTTGACGAAGGATGCGAGGTCGGCGTCCGTCGCGGGTGGCGGCGGCGCTGCTGCCGCGCGCCTGCGCTGCGCGTCGGCGCCGACGGGGGCGAGCGCCGCGTTGAAGATGAAGGCCGCGGCGACGAGCGACGCCCTGAGCGCGGCTTTTGCTTTGCTGTCCATCATGCCGCCTAAGGAATCTCCATCCTGTTTCCGGTGACGGCGAGGCTGCCCGAGAGCGTGCCCGTCGTCCGCGCGTCGGCGCCGCCCTTGAAGCCGGGCTGCTTGCCGCCGATTGTGATTCTGAACTCGCCCGGCTCCAGCACGCTCTTGCCCGAGGCGTCAACGAGCGCGAGGTCGCGCGGCGCCAGCGTGAAGGTGACGCGGCGCGACTCGCCGGGCCGCAGCCGGACGCGCTCGAAGCCCTTGAGCGCCCGAACCGGCACGGGCGCCGAGGCCGCCGCGTCGGTCACGTAGAGCTGCACCACCTCGTCGCCCTCGACCGCCCCGGCGTTGCGCACCTCGGCCGAGACCCCGACGGACTCGCCGGCCTTCACCGTCTTCTTCATCTTCAGCCCGCGGTATTCGAACCGCGTGTAGCTCAGCCCGTGGCCGAAGGGGTAGAGCGGGTCGCCCCTGAAGTAGCGGTAGGTCTTGCCCTCCATCCGGTAGTCGTTGAAGGGCGGGAGCTGCGCGGCCGACTTGTAGAAGGTGACGGGCAGGCGCCCCGCGGGGTTGTAGTCGCCGAAGAGCACGTCGGCCAGAGCCGAGCCGCCCTCCTCGCCCGGGTACCAGGCCTGCACGACGGCGGGCACTTCGCGGTCGGCCCAGTTGACCGCGACGCCGCCGCCGCTGAAGAGGACGAGCACGACCGGCTTGCCCGTGGCGTGGACGGCCTTCAACAAGTCCTCCTGCACCTTCGGCAGGTCGAGCGAGGTGCGGTCGCCGCCGCTGAAGCCCTCGGTCTTGACCTTCATCTCCTCGCCCTCGACGAAGGGGGCGAGCCCGAGCGCCATGACGACCGCGTCGGCCTGACGCGCGGCGGCGACGGCCTCCTCGAACATCGTCTCGGCGAGGCGCGGCGGCCCCCAGACGAGCTGCGCGGTGGCGTCGGCGTAGCGGTCGAAGAACTCGACGCGGAGCTTGTAGCGCCGCCCGGCCTCGAACTCGAAGGGCTTCGTGGCCGGGGCGTCGCGGTCGGCCCAGGTGTCAACGACGAGCCTGTCGTCGAGGTAGACGCGCACGCCGTCGTCGGCCCTGGCGCCGAACTGGTACGAGCCGGAGGCGGGGGCGGTGAGCCGCCCCGTCCAGCGGGCCGAGAACTTGTCGTAGGGCAGCCCCGTCGCGGGCGGGTCCGTGAACCACTTGAAGTCGAGCCGCGCGTCCGTGCGGCGGACGGCCGGGTCGCCCTTCAGCTCCTCGTTGGCGAAATATTCGGCACTCAGCCCCTGCGCGCCGTCCTCCGTCGAGAAGGCGGAGGACGGGACGGGGACGAGCGCCTCGCCGGTGAGCGTTGTCCCCGCGGCGTGAATCACCTTCGTCGCGGGCGAGACCTTCTGCCGGATGCCTTCGACCGCGGTGACGTACTTCGACGGGATGCCGTGGTAGTTCCCCAGAAGCACTTCGAGCGAGTCGGCGTTCGGGCCGACGACGGCCAGCGTCTTCAAGTCCTTGCGGAGCGGGAGCGTGTCGGCGTCGTTCTTGAGCAGCACCAGCGACTCGCGGGCGGCGGCGCGCGCGAGCTCGCGGTGCGCGGCCGAGTCGTTGACGCCGAAAGGTATGCGCGAGTAGGCGACCGCCCCGGGCGGGTCGAACATGCCGAGGCGGAAGCGGGCGGTGAAGAGGCGCTTGACCGCCTCGTCAACCTCGGCCTCGGCGATGAGCCCCTGCTTGAGGGCCGGGAGGAGCGCGCGGTACTCGTAGCCGCAGGTCAGCTCGGTGCCGCGCCTGACGGCGAGGGCGACGCCCTCCTCCTCGGTCTTCGTGAACTTGTGCTTCTTGTAGATGTCCGCGACGGCGTCGCAGTCGGAGACGACGTAGCCGCCGAACTTCCACTCGCCGCGCAGGATGTCGCCGAGCAGCTTCGCGCTCGCGCAGGCGGGCTCGCCGTTGACGCGGTTGTAGGCGCACATGACCGAGCCGGCGCGCGCCTCGACGATTGCCGCGCGGAAGGCGGGCAGGTAGGTGTCGCGCATGTCGCGCTCGGTGGCCGCGGCGTCGAAGAAGTGGCGCTCGGACTCCGGGCCGCTGTGGACGGCGTAGTGCTTGGGCGTGGCGATGGTCTTGAGGTACTTCGGGTCGTCGCCCTGCATGCCGCGGACGAACTCGACGCCGAGGCGGGCCGTCAGGTGCGGGTCTTCGCCGTAGGTCTCCTGCCCGCGCCCCCAGCGCGGGTCGCGGAAGATGTTGATGTTGGGCGACCAGAAGGTCAGGCCGTAGAAGCGGCCGTGGTTCTTCTGCCGCAGCGCCTCGTGGTGCTTGGCGCGCGCCTCGTCCGAGATGGCGGTGGCGACGCGCCGCATCAGCGCCGTGTCCCAGCTCGCGGCCAGCCCGATGGCCTGCGGGAAGACCGTGGCGCGCCCGGCGTAGGCGACGCCGTGCAGCGCCTCGTTCCACCAGTCGTAGGCCGGCACGCCGAGGCGCTCGATGGCCGGCGCCTTGTTCATCATCTGCGCGACCTTCTCTTCGAGCGTCATGCGCGAGACGAGGTCGGCGACGCGCCGCTCGACGGGCAGGCTCGTGTCGAGGTAGGCGGGCTTCGTCTCCGCCTGCGCGCGCGCGCGCGGGACGGGCGAGGCGAGCAGGAGGCAAGCCAGCGCGAAGGCGTGCAAGGGTCTGCGGAAGGGTGGCATCAATTATCTCCGGATGGGGCTAACGGGCGGGCAGCTCATACACGACGGCCTCGAACGGGGCGAGTTCCAAAGCGTCGCCTTTGTGTACCCGCGCGGCGCGCTGCGCGCTGCTCAGGCGCAGGCGCGCGCCCGGCTTCAGAGGGAACGTCCGCGCCTCGCCGGACATGTTGAGGGCGACGAACATCGTCTGCCGCTGGGCGAGACGCTGGTAGGCGAAGACGTGCGGGTCGACGCCGACGGCCTCGAAGTCGCCGTCGAGCAGCGCGCGGCTGCCGCGCCTGAGCGCTATCAGGCGCCTGTAGAAGTTGAGGAGCGAGCCGGGGTCTTTGGCCTGCGCGGCGACGTTCTTCTCGCGCGCGGAGGGCGGGACGGGCAGCCAGGGCGTGCCCGGCGAGAAGCCCGCGTTCGCCGTCGCGTCCCACTGCATCGGCGTGCGCTCGCCGTCGCGCCCCTTGCGCAAAGGCCAGTAGCGGCGCCCGACGGGGTCGCGCACCTCCTCGACCGTCTTCGGCTCGGTCGTCAACATGCCTATCTCCTCGCCGTAGTAGAGGAAGGGCGTGCCGCGCAGGGTCAGCAGCATCGTCGCCGTCAGGCGCGCGACCTCTTCATTATGTTTGCCGTCGCCGAGGCGGTCGTAGTGGCGCGGGATGTCGTGGTTCGACAGCACGTAGGTCGTCCAGCGCCCGCGCAGCGCCTGCTCGCTCCTGACGACGACGTCGCGGAAGACCGGGGCCTTGAGCTGCGAGCGCGCCGGTTCCATCACGAGGAAGAAATTGAAGGGGAGGTGGACGCCGTTGTCCGCGGGGCCGTAGTAGCGCATCAGCTCCTCCCAGCGCGGCACGTAGGCCTCGCCGACGAGGACGCTCTGCGGGTTGACGCGGTCGTTGAAGGCGCGCAGCCGCACGACGGCGTCCTGCACCTCGGGCAGGTCGCGGTTGTACTTCTTCTCCTGCTCGTGCTCGGTCGTGCTGCCGAAGCGAAGCTCCGCCAGCACGGGGTTGTCGCGCAGCTGCGGGTCTTCGTAGAGGTAGTTGACGGCGTCGAGCCGGAAGCCGTCGGCGCCGCGGCGGAGCCAGAAGCGGACGGTCTCCAGCATCCGGCGCTCGACCTCGGGGTTGCGCCAGTTCAGCTCGGGCTGCTGCGGGTAGAAGTAGTGGTAGAAGTACTGGCCGGTCTTCTCGTCGAGCGTCCACGCGACGGGGCCGAAGGAGGAAGACCAGTTGTTGGGGCGCGAGCCGTCGGGCTTCGGGTCGCGCCAGATGTACCAGTCGCGCTTCGGCGAACTCTTCGACGACCGCGACTCTTTGAAGAACGGGTGCTGGTCGGAGGTGTGGTTGAGGACGAAGTCGATGACGACTTTGATGCCCCGCCGGTGCGCCTCACGGACGAGCCGGTCGAAGTCGGCGAGCGTGCCGAACTGCGGGTCCACGTCCTCGTAGTCGCTCACGTCGTAGCCGAAGTCCACCTGCGGCGAGGGGTAGAAGGGCGTGACCCAGACGGCGTCCACGCCGAGGCCGCGCAGGTAGTCGAGGCGCGAGGTGATGCCGTTTAAGTCGCCGACGCCGTCGCCGTCCGAGTCCTGAAAGCTGCGCGGGTAGATTTCGTAGAAGACGGCGCGGCGCCACCAGCCCGGCGCCGTCTCGGCCGCGGGCGCGCGCCGAGACCCTGTGCGCGCCTGCGCCGGAGGGCGCGAAGCGGCGTCCGCCGGGGGCGGCGCCGGGGACAAAGACAGCAGCGCGAAGACGAGGAGGCCGAGCGGGGCGCGGCGTGCCCCCTTTGTCTGCTTCATGCGCGAGCGGTTCCTCAAAGACGGGTGGGAGAAAATCGAAATCGAATCGGCGGGGCGCGGCCGCCCCTTCAGGAGCGAGAAGGGGCGGCGCCGGCCTGCTCACGGTGCGCGGCCAGCGCCTGGCGCCCCAGAATCAGCGCGCCGTAGACGCCGCTGTCGCCGCCCAGCGCCGCCTGCTCTATCCGCACCTTTTCGACGGGCGCTATCTTAACAGATTCGTTGACGCGCCGGCGCAAGGGGGCCAAAAGCTGCTCGCCCGCAGTCGAGACGCCGCCGCCGAGGACGACCGCCTCGGGGGCGAAGGCGGCGATGATGTTGCCGACGCCGAGGGCGAGGTATTCGACGGTCTCGTCCCAGACCTCGGCCGCCACCGCGTCGCCCGCGCGCGCGGCCTCTGCGACCGCGTGGGCCGTGATTCCTTCGGGCGCGCCCACTTCGAGCAGGGCGGAACTCCGCGCGCCGCCGGCCAGTCGCTCGGCCGCGCGGCGCGCGATGCTCGTGCCGGAGCAGAGGGTTTCGAGGCAGCCGCGGGAACCGCAGCCGCAGGGCGCACCGCCGGGCGCGACAATCATGTGCCCGACCTCGCCCGCCGCGTCGCCCAGGCCGTGAATCAAACGCCCGCCGACGATGAGGCCGCCGCCGATGCCCGTCGAGATGGTCATGTAAACCATGTTCTGCGCGCCGCGCCCCGCGCCGTACTCGTGCTCGGCGAGCGCGGCGGCGTTGGCGTCGTTGTCGAGACGCACGGGCACGCCCAGCCGCCCGCGCACGATCTCCACGATGGGGAACTCGTCCCAGCCCGGCAGGTTCGCCGGCGAGAGGATGAGCCCGCGGCCGCGGTCGAGCGGCCCGCCGCACCCGACGCCGACGGCCACGACGCGCGCCCCCGCCTCCGCGACCATCTTCCCCAACTCGTCCAGCGCCTCTTCCATGATGCGGTGCGGCCCGCGCTCGACCCGCGTGGGGAAGCGCCGGAAGGGCGGCATGGCGCGCCCCCCGGGGTCGGACAGGCCGAGCGCGATTTTGGTCCCGCCGACGTCGATGGCGGCGATAACGTCCCTTGTCATGTCGTGATTTTTGCCCGCGGCAGAAGGTGTCGAACTCAACTGCTTGTATGCGATTCGACTTCGCTTTGTCAATTAACGTCCGCTCCGCGACCTGATTGCCTGCTGAAAAGTCGGAGGGGCCGCCCGCGTGCCCCTGCGCGTGCGACCCCTCACCCCGGCGTGGTCGCCGGGGTTGCGGCACCGTCTCTGCCCGTAGACGTGCCAGCACTAATCGCTTACTAAAATGCCCATGTGGTATCTTCTCCCTCGATTTAGTCTTTGAATATGTAAGGCAACGGGTCGGATGCGGAAGCCTGCTCACCCTCAATCTCGGAGAGATGAGCATCGCCGTTGAGAGGTTCAGACTCACGGCGAATCGGTTACGCAGAGACATTCTATACCATCATCGGTATAGCGGCAAGCTGCTTCGTGCATGCGCGGACTCGTCAGGAGGAGGCTTCTGATGGGTACGGCTCGCCAGAGGTCGGAGCGTCTTGCCGAAAAGCTCCTTCAGATTCGGCTCGCGCTCGGCTTCTCACAGACCGAAATGCTGAAGCGTTTGGGCGTCGAGGAGATGATTGTTTACAACAGGATTTCTGATTACGAGCTGGGGAAGCGCGAACCGCCTTTGCCAATCCTCTTGCGGTACGGCCGTCTGGCCGGCGTCTGCGTAGATGTGTTGATTGATGATGAATTGGACTTGCCCGCCGCACTGCCCGCTAAGGCGCAGCACACCTAAAAGCCGGAGGGCGGCGCGGACATAACCTGCCAACCCTCTTTCGGCCTTTCAAAGCAGAGATGAAAAAACTATCCCTTCTGGCGTCGCTCGCGTTCCTGCTCGTGCCCGCCGGGGCCGCCTCCGGCCAGGGCCGCGCGGGCGCCACCAAGTTACGTTCGCCGAACGGCAGGGTCGAAGTCACCTTCGCGCTCGACCGCGTGGGCGCGCCCGCCTACTCGGTCGGCTACGACGGCCGCGCCGTCGTCGTGCCCTCGTCGCTCGGCCTCGTCTTCAAGGAGGGCGGGCCGCTCTCGGCCGGGATGAGGGTGACGGGCATGCGGCGGCGCGCGCACGACTCCTGGTACCCGCTGGTGGCGGGGAAGGCGAGCCGCGCGCGCGACCGCTACCGGGAGCTGTCCGTCTCGCTGGAGGAGGCGGCGGGGGCGCGGCGGAGGCTCGAACTCGTCTTCCGCGCGTACGACGACGGCGCCGCCTTCCGCTACCGCATCCCGGCGCAGGGCGCGTTGAAGGAGTTCGAGATTGTTGACGAGAAGAGTGAGTTCCGCTTCGCGGAGAATCACGAGAGCTGGGCGATGCGGCTCCGAACCTTCCACTCGAACTACGAGAAGGAGTTCGAGCGGGCCGCGCTCGACACCATCCGGCCCGGCGCGAAGGTGGGGCTGCCGCTGGTCGTCGCGGTCGCGGGCGGCCCGTACGCGGCCGTCGCCGAGGCCGACCTCGAAGACTACGCCGGCATGTACCTGCACGGGCTCGAAGGCGTGCCGAACGCCCTCGTCTCGCGCCTGTCGCCCTTCGGCGGGCGCGAGGAGGGCTCGGCGGTGCGCGGCTCCGCGCCGCACGAGTCGCCCTGGCGCGTCCTCCTGCTGGGCGACGAGCCGGGCCGGCTCGTCGAGTCAACCCTCCTGCTCAGCCTCAACCCGCCGAGCGCCGTCCGCGACACCTCGTGGATTAAGCCGGGCAAGGCCGCGTGGGACTGGTGGTCGGGGCAGGCCGCCGAGGGCGTGGCGAACCCCGGCATGAACGACGCCACGATGCGCCACTACATCGACTTCGCCTCCGAGATGGGCTTCGAGTACATGCTCGTGGACGCCGGCTGGTACACGAAGAAGCCCTCGTGGGGCGAGGACGCCGACACGAAGGCCGACATCACGAAGTCCGTCCCCGAGATAGACCTGCCCGGCCTCGTCGCCTACGCGCGCGAGCGCAAAGTCGGCGTCATCCTCTGGCTCCACTGGCAGACGGCGCGCGACCAGATGGACAGGGCCTTCCCCTTCTACGAGCGTCTGGGCGTGAAGGGCGTCAAGGTGGACTTCATGGACAGGGACGACCAGGAGATGGTCGGCTTCTACCACCGCATCCTGCGCAAGGCCGCCGAGCACCGCCTCGTCGTAGACCTCCACGGCGCGTACAAGCCGACGGGGCTCGCGCGCACCTACCCGCACTACCTGACGCAGGAGGGCGTGCTCGGCGCCGAGTACAACAAGTGGAGCGAGCGCGTGACGGCGACGCACAACGTCACGCTGCCGTTCACGCGGATGCTCGCCGGGCCGATGGACTATACGCCGGGCGGCTTCCGCAACGTGACGCGCGAGGCGTTCAAGCCGCAGGATAAACTCCCGCTCGTGATGACGACGCGCGCGCACCAGCTCGCCATGTACGTAGTCTACGACAGCCCTTTGCAGATGGTCTCCGACCACCCCGGCGCTTACCGCGGCGAGCCGGGCGCGGACTTCCTGCGCGCCGTCCCGGCGAGTTGGGACGAGACGCGCGTGCCGGAGGGCCGCATCGGAGAGTTCATCGTGACGGCGCGGCGGCGCGGGCGGGAGTGGTTCGTCGGCGCGATGACGAACGAGCAGGGGCGCACGCTCCGGCTGCCGCTCGGCTTCCTCGGCCGCGGGCGTTACCACCTGACGGAGTACGCCGACGGCCCCGGCGCG
>DASVTS010000187.1:0-21809 GCA_036387455.1 Pyrinomonadaceae bacterium
TGGACGACGCGCTCGATCTCGGCCTCGCGGCCGACGAGCGGGTCGAGCTTGTCGTTGGCGGCGTCCTCGGTCAGGTCGCGCGAGAACTCGGCGAGGTGCGGCGTCTCCTTCTTCTGCGCCGCGCGCGGGTCGTTGCCCGACGAGCGCGAGACCTCTTCGCGGACGGCGTGGAGCTTCAGCCCGCGCTCGTAGAGAATCTCGGCGGCCATCGAGCGCTCCTCGCGCAGGAGGCCGAGGAGCAGGTGCTCGGTGCCGATGTGGCGGTGCTGGAGGCGGTCCGACTCCTCGTGCGCGAAGGCGAGGACGCGCTTGGTCTCGGGCGCGAGCGGCAGTTCGACCGAGGTGGAAATCTTCTCGCGCAGCGGCGCGCGCCCCTCGATCTCCTTGCGGATGGCTTCGAGGGAGGTCTGCGCGCGCGCGAGGAAGCGGGCCGTCAGCGTCTTGTCTTCGCGCATGAGGCCCAGCAGGAGGTGCTCGGGCTCGATGGCGGGGGCGCCGAACTGAGAGGCTTCGTACCGCGCGAAGAAGATGACTCTCCGCGCCTTCTCCGTGTATCGCTCAAACATATAAGGCTGTTTCCGACCGGCAGATAAGGACGTCTTCAGGTTTCCGGCGTGTCTGACATTCGGGAGAACCGCCGCAGGGCACCCGCCACGCATTATAACCGAAACGGAGCGCCGCTGTCAGATTTTAAAGCCCGGCCTCCTCCAGCCGGCCCTCGCGCAGCGCGAGCCGGCGGTCGCAGAGGGCGGCGAGGCCCTCGTTGTGGGTGGCGACGAGGACGCAGGCGCGCGCCTCGCGGCAGAGCGAGAGGAGGAGCGCGCCCACCTCGCCGCCGGTGCGCGCGTCGAGGTTCCCCGTCGGCTCGTCGGCGAGGACGAGCCGGGGCCGCGCGACGAGGGCGCGGGCGACCGCGACGCGCTGCTGCTCGCCGCCCGAAAGCTCGCCCGCCGCGTGGCGCAGCCGGCCCCCGAGCCCGACCCGCCCGAGCATCGCGCGCGCCGCGCCCAGCGCCTCGCGCCGGCCCGCCCGCGCGACGAGCAGCGGGAGCGCCGCGTTCTCCTCGGCCGAGAGGTCCGCGAGCAGGCGGTGCGACTGGAAGACGAAGCCGACCTCCCGCGCGCGCCAGCGCGCCAGGGCCGCGCCGCCCGCGCGCGTGACGTCGAACGCCCCGAGCCGCACGACGCCTGAGTCCGCCGCCTCCAGCCCGCCCAGCAAATGCAGCAGCGTCGTCTTCCCCGCCCCCGAAGCGCCCACGACCGCCGCCATCTCGCCCGCGCGCAGGGAGAACGACGCGCCGCGCAAAACCTCCAACGCGCCGCCCGACGGCTCGCGGAAAGACTTGCGGAGGTCTTCGACGACGAGCCCGCAGCCGTTTGAAATTTCAAAGCCCAAATCTGAAATCTCTATTCGTGCCTCAACACTTCGGCCGGGCGGACGCGCGCCGCCTGCCAGGCCGGGTAGAGGGTGGCGAGCAGGCTGACGGCGAAGGCCGCGAGCGCCGCGAGGCAGACGTCGGAGGCGTGCGGGTGGAGCGGCACGGCGCTCAGCGAGTAGACGTCGGGCGGCAGCCGCACGAGCCCGAAGCGTCCGGCGAGGAAGCAGGCGGCGAGCCCGAGCGCCGCGCCCGAGAGCGCGCCGACGGCGCCGACGACGGCGCCCTCGATGACGAAGATGAGCGTGACGTTCGGGGCGCGCGCGCCGAGCGTGGCGAGCACGGCGATGTCCGCGCGGCGCTCGACGACGACGAGCGCGAGCGTCGTCGTGATGTTGAGCGCGGCGACGACGGTGACGAGCATGATGATGAGCCCGACCGTGCGCCGCTCAAGCGCCATCGCCGCGAAGAGCGGGCGGTTCGCCTCGCGCCAGTCGAGCGCCGACCAGCCCGCGCCCAGCTCCGCGCGCAGGCGCCGCCCGACCTCCTCGGACTCCTCCATGTCGCGCGCCTCGACGCTGACGACCGTCGAGCCGGGGGACGCGCCCGCCACGCCGCCGACCGCCGCGAGCGGCGCGTAAGTCCAGGCCGAGTCGTAGTCGTGGAGGCCCGAGCGGAACAGCCCCGCGACGCGCACCCGCGTCGCGCGCGGCTCAAGCTCCAGAGCGCCCGGCCGCAGCGCGCCGGTCAGCACCCACCCCTCCTCGCCCACGCGCGCCAGCCCCGTGCGCGCCGCCAGCTCCTCGCCGACGACCACGGGCAGCGGCTCGTCCTCGCCGCCCGCCGACCGCGCGAGCGCCTCGGCCGCGCCCGCCGTCAGGGTCTCCCGCACCTCTGCGAGCGCGCGCGGCGAGGCCGCGTCCAGCCCGCGCAGCAGCGTGTAGGCCGCGCCGCCCGGGCCGCTCAGCAGCGCGCCCTCGTAGGTCGTCGCCGCGGCGTCGCGCACGCCCTCGACGCGCCGCACGCGCGCGGCCGTCCCCGCGGCCTCCGCGACGCCCAGGCCGCCCTCGCGCGACAGCGTCACGTGCGCCGTCCCGCGCAGAATCTTGTCGCGCAGCTCGTCGCGGAAGCCGTTCGCCAGCGCCGTCGCGAAGACCAGCGCCGCCACCCCGCACGCTATCCCGACGACGGCCGCCGCCGCCGTCCAACGCGCCACGCGCCGCCCGCCCCGCACCCGCAGGTACCTCAGCGCCAGAAAGAGTTCGTAGGGCATGAATGAAAGCGGTAGACGGCAGTCGGTAGAAAAACCTTTTCGGCCGGGCGGTCAGAGTATAAGTCGCGGCCCGCGCAGGGCGGAGCCCCACTGACTACTGTCTGCCGTCTACTGTTTTTCCACCACCGCGGCCCACTGGCCCTGCCTCTGCTCGTGAAAGACGACGCGGGCGCCGAGGAGGCGGGCGGCCTCTTCGAGTCCGGGGCCGCCGTGCGTGGAGTAGAGGAGGGCGACGTCGTAGTCGGCCGCGCGCGCGGCGGCGCGCTCGAGCTCGGGGCGCAGGAAGTTCTCGACGGGGAAGACCTTCAGCGGCCGGCCCGTGTAGCCGTAGTAGGGGTTGCGCAGCTCGTCCGTCGCGGGCCACGACGTGAGCACGCGCGCGTCCGGGTACTTCTCTTCGAGGAAGCGCGCGGCGTCGCGGTGGAGCAGGACGAAGTCGCGGTAGGCGAGGTTCTCCTCCCAGGGGAAGCTGTAAGAGGGGTTGACCCCGACGCGGTACACGAACGCCCCGCAGACCAGCGCGACGGCGAGCGGCCACGCCGGCACGCGCCGCCGGAGCGTCGAGACCCAGATGAGAATCACGAGCGGCAGCACCGGCAGCATGTAGCGCGCCAGCACCGCGCCGCCCACGAGCGAGAGCGCGAAGACGTGCGCGAGGATGAGCGCGGCGAACAGGAGTTGCACGGACAAGTCGATGGGCTGTCGCTCGACGCGGCCGTCGCGCCTCGGCTTTAAGAACATGGCGGCGAGGCCGGCGAGCGTCAGCGCCCAGAGGTTCATGTGGAGGGTGACGTGGCCCAGCCGCCGCCAGGTCGTGTCGAGTACGCGCGCGAGGTTGAGCGTGGACTCGACGTTATAGCGGAAGTACTCGGGGTTGCCGAGCGTGTAGCCGGTGCGCGCGCGGTGGTACGCGAACCACAGCGCGAGCGGCACGCACGCGAGCGGCAGCGCCAGCGTGCGCCGGACGGTCACGCCGCGCCCGACGCAGGCCAGCGCCCGGCTCTTACCTCTGAAGAAGTGGCAGGTCAGCAACTCCCAGCCGAACAGCACGAAGGGCACGAGCACCGCCGTCTCCTTCGCCAGCGCCGCCAGCGCGAGCAGCGCGACGCACACCGCGCGGCGCGCGGGGGGACTTTCGACCGGGACTTCCCCGCCGCCCTCCTCTCCTCCCGGCGGCAGGTAGAAGACGAGCGCCCACATGGTGAGCGCCGCCACCATCATGTCGAGGTGCGCGAGCGAGCTCTGCGCGAAGAAGACCGGGTAGGCGGCGGCGCAGACGACCGTGGCCAGCCCGACGCGCCGGTTCGCCACGCGCGAGCCGAGCGCGAAGACGCCCGCGAGCGCGAAGGCCGACACGGCGAGCATCGCCGTCCGCGCGACCTCGATGTGAAAGCCGAAGAGCTTCCACGCGAGCGCGAGCCACGCCATGACGAGCGGCGGGTGCGCGTTCGAGAGCGTGGAGTGCGGGATGAAGGCGCCGTCGGCGTAGATGTCGCGCGCGGCCGGGACGAAGTAGCCCGCCTCGTCCCAGAAGTAGGGGAGCCCGAGCAGCGTCCGGTGCGTGACGTAGAGCCCGGCGAAGGCGGCGAAGAAGACGAGGAGGTGGAGGAGCGGCCCGCGGAGTCGCGGGTTCAGGGGCGCGGCACCGCGCGCGGCGGACTCTGAAGACCCGCCCGGGCCTTCAGCTCTTCCCTGCGGCGGCATCGTCCGTCGGCTTGAGCGCGTCGATCAGCTCGTGTTCGAGCGAGGGGTCGGGGCGCTTGACCATCGTCAGGCGGTTGCCGCGCTCGTTGTACTCGACCTGATCCATGATGTTGTAGATGAGGAGCACGCCGCGCCCCGAAGTCTTGAAGAGGTTCTCGGGGTCGCGCGGGTCGGGGATGGCGGCGACGTCGAAGCCCTCGCCCTCGTCCTCGATGGTGAAGCGCGCCTCCTTCGAGGAGAGGTCGGCCGTGATGCGGACGAGCTTGCTCGCGTCCTGCTTGTTGCCGTGCTTGACGGCGTTGACGAACGCCTCGTCGAGCGCGATGAGGAGGTTCGACGTGTCGGGCTTAATCACCCCGAGGGCGGCGACGCGCTGGGTGAGGTAGTGGAGCACGCCGTTCATCAGGGCGATGTCGCTCGGCAGCTCGAACTCGATGTGCTCGCGGACGTAGGGCAGCACCTTCAGGTCTTCGACGAAGCGGAGCTTGTAGCCGAGCGTCTTCTCGACGATCTGGGAGAGCTCCTCCTTGTCGTAGGGCTTGCGCAGGTAGTTGGCGGCGCCGAGCTTGAACGCCTTGACGAGGCCGGCGTGCTGCGCCTCCTCGCTGGAGACGACGACGGGGACGAAGAGGCGCTTGCGCTTCAGCTCGGAGACGATCTGGACGGCGGAGTCGGAGTATTCGGCGAGGTCGGAGATGATGAGGTCGAACTCTTCGAGGTCGTCGCGCTCGACGGCCTCGGCGCGGTCGCCGGCCGTCACGACCTCGTGGCCGAGCCCCGCGAGCGCGTCGGCCAGGACGGTGCGCAGCTCGCCGTTCCCTTCAACGATGAGGATTCGTCGTCTCTCCATCCGAAAAAGATGTTCCGCGGGCCTGGAAACCGGGGAGGGCGCAAAAAATTTCAACTTCGCCGCTGGCTGCCACCAGCTTTCCGCCAACGCTGTACGACGCGGGGACGGCCGGCGGTTTCAAAATATATCACAACGCGGGGGAGTAGACAGTAGTCGGTAGACGGCAGACGGCAGGGCTTCCGCCCGGCCGGCGCCGTCGCCGACGCCCGGACGATTCGTTAACGAATGTTTTTCTACCGTCTGCCGTCTACCGCCTACTGCTTTTCGTAATCCACGTCCTCGATGAAGCGGGGGGCGCGGGGGACGCGGGCGGTCCTGGAGCTGGTGCTCTCGCGGCCGCCGCGGGCGACGGTCGTCCGCTTGGTGACGCGGACGCCGGTCAGGTAGTTGGTGCTGGTGCTGGTGCCGCCGCCCGCGGCGCGGTCGTACTGGCTCACGTCCTCGCCGATGAGGAGGAAGCGGCCGGTGGCGGCGTCGAGGCGGAAGCGCTGCGTGAGGTCGGTCGCCTCGCGCGAGCCGCTGAGCTGGTGGACGTTGAGCACGCCGTTGCTGACGTCCAACTGGACGTTGCCGCCCTCCGGGTCGCCGAGCGCGCCCGCGCAGAGCGTGCAGCCGAGGAGCTTCGTCGCCACGGCCGCGCGCCTGAAGCCCCCGCCGGGCCGGGCGAGGAGGACGACGAGCGCGCGGTAGCGCGTGTTCAGGGTGCCGTCCGCCGCCTCGGCGGGCAGGTCTTCCACGAGCCGCAGCACGGCGTCGGCCGTGCCGTCGCGGTCGAGGTCGCCCGTGACTACGCCCTCGTCCGTCTCGGTCTTCCAGCCGCGCGGCACGAAGTCGGCCGGCTTCGAGCCCTCGGCGGGGACGAGCTTCGGGTCGAGGAAGCGCCGCGGCTCGTCCTGGCGCGCCGCCGCGCCGGAGGCCGAGAGCAGGATGATTGCCGAAAGAATTAATGTTCGCATCGTCGTTTCCGTCCTAAATGTTTTTCGCGCCCTCGGGCGCGCTGCTCGGACTCAGGAAGTCTCGCCCTCGCCGTGGAGGAAGTTCGCAAGCTCGTGCGCCGACGGGAGCGCGGTGCGGGCGCCGAGCGCGCGGCACTTGAGCGCGGCGACGGCGCAGCCGAGCGTCAGGCACCCTTCGACCTCCTCGCCGCGCAGCAGGCCGTAGAGGAAGCCGGCGTGGAAGGCGTCGCCCGCGCCGGTCGTGTCGCGGCAGCCGCCGGGGACGCCGAAGGCCGCCGCCTCGACGAAGCGGCCTTCGTGGTAGACGACCGCGCCGCGCTCGCCCAGCGTCATCCCGACGAGCGCGTCCGGCCGCAGCCTCGCCTTCAACTCCGCGAGCGCCGCGCGCTCCTCGTCCACGCCCGTCAGGCGGCGCGGGAACTCCTTCGAGGAGACGAGCACGTCCACGTGCGGCAGGAGCTCCTCCAGCCCCGGGTAGACGTTGTCCACGTCGAGCGAGACGACGGTGCCGGACTCCTTCGCCTCGCGCGCGACGACGGCGCAGGCGCGCGGGTCGTGCGCGTCCATGTGGACGACGCGCCCCCGCCGCGCGAAGCCGCGGGGCGCCTCCGCGGGCGCGTAGGCGAGGCGCTCGTCCCTGTCCCAGATGACCGTGCGCTCGCCCGTGCGCGCGTCCACGAGGATGTAGGCGACCTGGTTGCGCGCGCCCTCGATTACCTCGGCGAGCCCGACGTCCACGCCCTCGGCCCTCAGCGCCTCGAAGCCGAAGCGCCCGGCGTCGTCCGAGCCGAAGCGCCCGGCGTAGGCCGTCCGCAGGCCCAGACGGCGCAGGCCCGCCATCGTGCTCGCGGTCTGCCCGCCGGCGCCGCGCTCGTGCTCCAGGAGTCTGAGCTTGGTGTCGAACTCGGGGTAGTGCGGGACGACGACGAGGTGGTCCACGGCGTTCAGGCCGAAGCCGACGGCGTCGAACTCTCTGGCGGGCGGGGGCTCGAAGGGGAATCTCAACGGTGGCTCCTCGGGCGGGGATTATAAACACAAGGGGCGCGCCGGCCGAAACGCGCCGCCCCGGCGCGCGCGCTAAAAGGGTTTGCGGCGGGCGCCCCGCTCGGTTAACATCCTTCGGGCCGACACCCGCCCGACCGGACGGCGCCGCCACCAGCCGACACTTTTCGCCTTAAGGAAACCCTCAATGACCCCCAAAAGAACTTTCAGCGCGCGCCTGTGCGCCCCGCTGCTCCTGTGCCTCGCCGCCGCGTCTTCGAGCGCGCAGCAGCGGACGGCGCCGCCGCCGGCCTGCCAGCAGCCCGTCGTCTCCGCCGCCTCGCGCGCGCAGAGCATCTTCACGCAGCGGCAGGAGATGGATTTGGGCGAGGTCATCGCCGAGCACGTCCAGCGCGACTACCGCGTCCTCGAAGACGCGGAGACGACCGGCTTCCTGCGCCGGGTCGGCGAGCGGCTCGTCGCGCAGCTCCCGCCGGGCGAGATGCGCTACCAGTTCTTCGTCGTGGACCTGCCGGACGCGAACGCCTTCACGACCGCGGGCGGGCGCGTCTACGTCACGCGCAAGCTCATCGCCTTCGCCGCCAGCGAGGACGAGCTGGCCGGCGTGCTCGCGCACGAGCTGGGCCACTCGGCCTCGGGCCAGATTGCCGCCGACATGTCGCGCATCTTCCGCGAGGTGCTGGGCGTGGCGGAGGTCTCGGACCGCCGCGACATCTTCGAGAAGTACAACCGCCTGCTCGACAACGCCGCGCGCAAGCCGGGCGCGTTCCGCCACGGCGACCGCGAGGAGGAGGGGCAGCAGTACGAGGCCGACCGCATCGGCATCTACGCGATGGCCGCCGCCGGCTACGACCCGCAGGCGTTCGTCTCGATGTGGAACCGGCTCACCGACACGAAGGGCAAGACCGGCGGCTGGCTCTCCGACCTCTTCGGCACGACGCGCCCCGAGTCGCGCCGCCTGCGCGAGATACTGAAGGGCGTCTCGACGCTGCCCCCCCAGTGCGTCGCGGCGCGCTCGGCCGCGACGCCCGAGGAGTTCAAGGCGTGGCAGGCGGCGGCCGTCAGCCGCGCGACGGGCGCGCGCGCCGAGTCGCTCCACGCCGTGCTCTCGAAGACGAAGCTCGACCCGCCCCTGCGCGGCGACATCAACCACCTCCGCTTCAGCCCCGACGGCCGCTACATCCTCTCGCAGGACGACGGCGGCGTGGACGTCCTCACGCGCGAGCCCCTCAAGCACCTCTTCCACGTGGACGCGCCCGAGGCGCGCCCGGCGCAGTTCACGCCCGACTCCTCCGCGCTCGTCTTCTACAACCGCGACCTGCGGGTCGAGGAGTGGGACGTCGCCGCGCGGAAGATGAAGTCGGCGAAGGAGCTGTACGCGCGCGAGGGCTGCATCCAGACGGCGCTCGCGCCCGACGGCAGGACGCTCGCCTGCCTCGACGGCAAGTTCGCCCTCGTCCTCTACGACGTCGCCAGCGGCGAGCCCTTCTTCCAGAAGAAGGACTTCTACGTCGCCGACCTCAACGACCACTTCCGCCTGCTGCTCTACTTCATCTTCGACGCCGACGAGGGCGCCGAGTTCGACTGGGTGAGCATGGGCTTCTCGCCCGACGCGCACTACTTCGCGGCCGGGCAGAAGAGCCTCACGCTGGGCGCGCTCGGCTTCTCGAACCGGCTCACGACCGCCGCCGTGGACCTGACGACGCGCGCGCCCGTCCAGCTCAAGGACGGCGTCAAGCGCCTGCTCGGCGACCGCTTCGCCTTCATCGCGCCCGACCGCATCGTCGGCCTCGACAAAGAGGACGTGAAGAAGTCGGGCATCGTCACCTTCCCCGGCGGCGAGGTGGTCGAGCAGTTCCCCCTGGGCGGCCGCCTCTCGCCCGTCACGCGCGGCGACTACGTGCTCATCTCCGGCCTCGTCAACACCGGCCCCACGAAGGTGGCCGTGATGCTCTTCGACCTCAAGCAGAAGAAGGTCGTCCGCGCCAACAAGACGCCCGCCACGGACGTCTACGACCGCTGGGCCGTCAGCGAGCGCACCAACGGCGAGCTGGGGCTCTACGACATGCAGAGCGAGGGCGCGCCCGCGACGGTCGTCCTCCCGCGCAGCCACCTGGGGCGGCTGCGCGCCTCGGCCCTCTCGCCCGACCTCGGGCTGCTCGCCGTCTCGGAGCGCAGCCGCGGCGCCGTGTGGGACCTCGCCAAGGGCGAGCGGCTCTTCCACGTCCGCGGCTTCCGCGCGGCGCACTTCGGGGCGGGCGGCACGCTCTACGCCGACTTTCCCAAGTTCGAGGAGGCGGAACGCGCGGTGGTGCGCCTCGACCCGCGGACGCGCGGCCTCGCGGAGCACCGCAAGGTGGGCGACGCGCCCGACACGCAGCGCGGCGGCTTCGTCATCCGGCGCAAGCCCTTGAAGAAGGACGGCAACATCTCCGAGAACATGACGCTCTCGGTGAGCGACGCGGTGTCGAACGCCCCGCTCTGGGCGCGCGACTTCCAGCGGGAGGCGCCGCGCGTCTACGTCGAGGAGTACGAGGGGACGATGGCGCTCTCGTGGGCGGTGCGCTCCGACCACGCGAGGGCCGAGATCAAGGCCGACCCGAAGTTGAAGGAGCGCCTCGCCGCGATGGGCGAGAAGGAGGGCGACTACTTCATCCAGACGCTGGACGCGCGGACGGGGAGGCCGGCGGGGACGCTGCTGGTCGAGACGGGCAAGGGCTCGTTCCGCATCGAGGACATGTTCGCGGCCGGCGACTATCTGATCGTCTCCGACACGTCGAAACGGGTGCTGCTCTACTCGCTCTCGACGGGCGAGCAGAGGGGCAAGTTCTTCGGGCGCGCGCCCGCCATCTCGAAGGCGGCGGGCCTGCTCTCGGTCGAGACCGAGCGCGGCCAGCTCACCCTCTTCGACCTCTCGACCGGCGAGCGCCGCGACCGCTTCGACTTCCCCGCCCCCGTCTCGCTCGCCCACTTCAGCGACGACGGCAAGCGCCTCCTCGTCCTCACCGCCGACCAGACCGTCTACGTCTTAGACCTCGCGGTGAAGTAAGGCGAAAGCAGAAAGGCGAAGGGCGAAAGTGATGATGAGGGGCACGCCCCTCATCATCACTTTCGCCCTTCGCCTTTCTGCTTTCGCCTTCTTGCGGCCTACCTCCCGAAGACGCGCGCGGCTTTGCACGAGAAGCCGGGCAGGAGCGGCGACTTGAGTTCGCCCTCGCCGCCCACGGTCGCGGCGAGCGCGAGCGCGCCGCCCCCGGGGCGGTAGATTTCGACGGTGCGCGCCTCCGGGTCGGCCACCCAGTACTCGCCGACGCCGAACCTGCCGTAGACCCGCAGCTTCCTCACGCGGTCGCGCCGCGCGTTCTCGCGCCCCGGCGAGACGACCTCGACGGCGAGGGCCGGCGCCAGCCGGATGTGCGGCTCCGCCCCGACCCGCTCCAACTGCTCGTTCGTCAGGAAGACCAGGTCGGGGATGACGGCGTTGTGCCTGTCGAAGATGACGCCCGGCGTCGCAAAGACTTCGCCCACGGGGTGTTCGTCGAGATAGCTTTTAACGATATGTAGCAAGTTGCTTATGACGCGTTGGTGCGTGAGCGTTGGCATGCCCGACACGATGAGTTCTCCTTCGATCAGCTCGTAGGTGTTACCGTCGTCGGGCAGCGCGGTGAGGTCGTCGGTGGTCAGCAGCGGCGCGATGTTCGTCGTCATGGCAAGTCTCCTCCGCTTCGCTTTTGCCCGAACGATAGCACGCCGCCGCAGGCGCGCGCCACACGTTTCCGCCCGGCGCCGGCCGTGCGCTAAACTGTCAACACACACGGACAGTTTTGACGCGCGAACCCGCGGGTGATGCCCTTGACCCTGGAAGAGAAGCTGAAGAACCTGCCCACGTCGCCCGGCGTCTACCTGCACAAGGACGAGGGCGGCCGGATCATCTACGTCGGGAAGGCGAAGAACCTGCGCAACCGCGTGCGCTCCTACTTCCAGTCGGGGCGCGGGCACGACCGCAAGACGCGCGAGCTGGTCAAGCGCATCTCCGATCTGGAGTTCATCGTCACCGACACCGAGGTCGAGGCGCTCGTCCTGGAGTCGAACCTCATCAAGCAGCACAAGCCGCGCTACAACGTGCTCCTGAAGGACGACAAGCAGTACCCGCACCTCAAGCTCACCGTCGCGGAGGCGTTCCCCCGCGTGATGATTACGCGGCGCATCCAGCGCGACGGCGCGCTCTACTTCGGCCCGTACCTCCCGGCCTCGCTCGCGCGCCGCACCATCGACCTCATCAACCGCACCTTCCAGCTCCGCACCTGCGACATCGAGATCGACGGCCGGCTCCCGCGCCCCTGCCTCGAATACCACATCAAGCGCTGCCTCGGCCCCTGCGTCAAAGACCTCTGCCGGCCCGACGAGTACGCCGAGGCCGTGCGCGACGTGCGGATGTTCCTCGAAGGCAAGAACCGCGAGCTGGCCGACGAGTACGAGCGGCGGATGGAGAAGGCGTCCGACGAGATGCGCTTCGAGATGGCGGCGAAGTACCGCGACCTGCGCAAGACCGTGCTCGCCGTCTCCGAGCAGCAGAAGATGGCGGTGACGCAGGACCTGGACGTTGACATCTTCGGCTTCCACCGCGAGGGCGCGCGCCTCGCGCTCCAGCTCTTCACGATGCGCGAGGGCAAGATCGTCGGCCGCCGCGAGTTCTTCTGGGAGGACCTGCCCGAGGACGACTCGTTCGACGCCGCCTCGTTCCTCTCCGACGTGCTGACGCAGTACTACTCGACCGACTACGTGCCGCGCGAGATTCACGTGCCCGTAGACTTCGAAGACCGCGAGCTGTTGGAGAAGGCGCTGCGGGAGCGCAAGGGGAGGCGCGTGCGCATCCTCGACCCGCAGCGCGGGCAGAAGCGCGAGATGATCGAGCTGGTCGAGAAGAACGCGCAGATAGCCTTCGAGCAGCGCTTCCGCGTGCTGAAGCCCGACATGGAGCGCGTGCTCGAAGAGTTGCAGGAGGTCTTGGAGCTGCCGCGCTTCCCCGGGCGCATCGAGTCGTTCGACGTGTCGAACATCTCGGGCGCGGAGAACGTCGCCGCGATGGTCGTCTGCGAGAACGGCAAGATGAACCGGGCGGAGTACCGCAAGTTCAGAATCAAGACCGTCGAGGGCTCGAACGACCCGGCCTCGATGCGCGAGGCGGTCTTGCGCCGCTACCGCCGGCAGCTCGACGAGGGCAACCCCCTGCCCGACCTCGTCATGATCGACGGCGGCAAGGGGCAGCTCTCGGCCGCCGCCTCCGCCATGCGCGAGCTGGACCTGGAGGCGATTCCGATGATCGGCGTCGTCAAGCCGCCGCGCCGGCACAACGAGGTCTCGCACCTCCTGCGCAAGGGCAGCGAGGACTCGCCCGTCTACCTCGACTCGCACTCGCCGGTGCTGCGCCTCATCCAGTTGATACGCGACGAGACGCACCGCACGGCCGTCACCTACCACCGCAAGCGGCGCGAGCTGCGCGACTTCACCTCGGAGCTGACGGCCATCCCCGGCGTTGGCGAGAAGCGGAAGAACCGCCTGCTCCGCAACCTCGGCTCCATCAGCAAGGTCGCAGTGGCCTCCGTCGAACAGCTCTCGCCCTTCGTCGGCCGCAAGACCGCCGAAGACATCTTCGAGCACTTCCGGCGCCAGCGCGCGCTCGCCGGCGTCGCCGAGCCCGGGGCGGCGGCCGCGCCCGACGCCGAAGCTGGCGGCGCCGTCGCCGTGACCGCGCCGGGCGGCGAGCCCGCCGGGCCGCACCACCCCGACGACCCGACCGTGATGACCGACGAGACCATCGCCGACGAGCACATCGAGACGCGCCTCGTAGACCCCGAAGGCGAGGCCGAAGACCTCCAACCCGTCCGCTCCGTAGACCACGCGGGCGAAGTCAGGCGGCGCCGCAAGTCCACCCGCAAGCGCGGCGAGCGCTCGACGAACCCGCACGCCGTCAAGAGGGAAAAGCTGTCGAACGATTCAGAAAAGGACTGAGGACTGAGTGCTGAGGACTGAGTGCTGAGTTAAAGACAAGGCCGCTGCCTTCACTCAGTCCTCAGTCCTCAGCACTCAGTCCTTCTTCTTCTTGTGCTTCTCGATGTAGGCGCGGGCGAACTCGTTGAGGTGCGGGGCTTCGCGCAGGCCGACCTTCTCGGCCTCCTTCTCGGCGTCCTCGATGGTCCAGCCGTCGCGCAGGACGCGGCGAATCATCCAGAAGGCGCCGACGCGGATGGCGCCCGTGCAGTGGATGAAGGCGGGGCGGTTCGCCGGGTCGTCCGTCAGTTTCAGGAACTCGGTCGCCTGCTCCTCCTTCGGCTCGCCGAAGGCGACGGGGATGTTGAAGTAGCGCAGGCCCAGTCGCTCCGCCTCCGCGCGCTCCGCCTCCGCGCGGTGCTCGCCCGGCTGGCGCAGGTTGATGACGGCCCTGACGCCCTCCTCCTTCAACTTCGCCAGGTGCTCGTTGCGCGGCTGGCCGCCCGTGCAGAACTCCTTGTTGACCCGCAGGAAGTTGCGTATCGGCGGCGCCGCCTCCTGGAGCGCGGCGAAGGCGGTCGTGACGAGGAGCAGCGCGGGGGCGACGGCCGCCGCGAGTCTTCTTTTCGAGATGAGCATCGGAGAGTCCCTTTTCATAAGGCGTCACGCCCTACCCGTGCGCGCGCAGGCTGCGGGCGACGAGGCCGATGCCACCGGCGAGCAGGACGAGCATGACGAGGGTGTTGAAGAGGCTCGTGGGCTGGAAGTAGACGCCGAGGTTGGCGATGATGCCCGCGAGGATGACGACGACGCCGGCGAAGGTGAGCAGCCACCCGGCGACTGAGCGGCCGTTGAAGAAGAGCAGCCCGGTGCCGAAGAGCAGCGGCAGCAGGCTGAGGCCGAAGGCGTTGTAGCCCCACAGCGTCCAGTAGCCGCTCGTCACCGTCACGCGCTGCGTCAAAAGGTACGCCCCCGCGACGCTCATCCCGAGCCCGAGCAGAAACTCCCCCACGCCGCCGCTCGTCCCGCCCGCCCCGCGCCGCCCTCCGGCCTCGTCCTCCATCAACGTCCTCCCTGAAGAGCGTTATACTTCTTCAGAATCTCAATTGTTCTGTCAATCGGCAGCGCCTCGACGCGCGTGCCGCCGCGGCCGGTGACGGTCGTGGCCCGCAGGAGCGAGTTGTAGACGGCCTCCTCGGTCGCCTCGACGCAGGCGAGGAAGAGGGGCGAGACGGCGTCGTTGGGGAGGAGTTCGACGCGGCGTGGCGCCGTGTCGCCGTGCTTGACGCGGTTCTGCGCCGCCGTGCTGAAGGCGATGCAGTAGTCGCCGCTCCCGTTGGTCGAGGGCGAGCCGGTGCGCCCCAGCCCGAGCATGGCGCGCGCGGCGAGGCGCCGCAGGTTGCGCGCGTCGAGCGGCGCGTCGGTGGCGACGACGACGATGACCGAGCCGTCCGCGCGGTCGTCGTTTAAAGAGGGGGACGCAGGCGACTTCTTTCGCCCGGCCCTGCGCGCGGGCTCAAGGTCGTCTTTGAGGTAGTAGCGCCCCAGCTCGCGCCCGACCGGGGCGCCGTTCATCGTGAGCACGCCGCCGTAGTTCGTCTGGACGAGCACGCCGACGGTGTAGCCGCCGTGGCGCGCGGGCACGACGCGCGAGGCCGTGCCGATGCCGCCCTTGAAGCCGAAGGCGACGGTGCCGGTGCCCGCGCCGACCGACCCCTCCGGGACCTCGCCGCCCTTCGCCCCCTTGAGCGCCGCGAAGACCTCCTCGCGCCCGACGTGGCGCCCGCGGATGTCGTTGAGCAGCCCGTCGTTCGTCTCCGCCACCAGGGCGTTGACGCTGCGCACGTCCTCGTTGCCCGGGAGCGCGAGCATCCACTCGACCAGCGCGTCGGCCGCGCGCGGGACGCCCAGGGTGTTGGTGAGGAGGATGGGCGTCTCCAGCTCGCCCAGCTCCTCGACCTGCGTCGAGCCCATGAGCTTGCCGAAGCCGTTGCCGACGAAGACGGCCGCCGGCACCTTCTCGCGGAAGAGGTTCCCCGCGTGCGGCACGACGGCCGTCACGCCCGTCCGCACGTCCTCGCCTCTAACCAGGGTCGCGTGCCCGACGCGCACGCCCTCGACGTCCGTGATGGCGTCGAGCCGCCCCGGCGGCAGCACGCCGACGCGCAAGCCTATGTCGCGCGCGCGGGGCCGCGCCGGTTCGTCGGTTTTCTGTGACATCGCGGGCAGAGACAGAAGGAGCGAGGCGAGCGCGATTCTGAAAGACCTTGTCAGCATGGCTCGGGTGCGGGGCGCGGCGGCGGCGGCGCGCGCGGCGGAGAGGGCGCGGCCCGGCCTGCTCGAAGTCCCCGCCGGGAGGCGGCGCCGCCGCGCGGGGCGGGCCGCCCCCGGAAAGAGACTCAACGCTTGCGGCCCTTCCCGCCCGATGCCTGACCTTTGCGCGCGCCGCCCGACGCGCCCTTGCCCCCGCCCTTGCCCCCGCCCTTGCCGCCGGACTTGCCGCCGCGCTTCGTCGCCGAGGCCGCCGCGGAAGCCGTGCGCGACACGGCCGCCGAGGCGCGGCCGGCTGCGCCGCGCGCGGCCTTCGTCGCGCGCCCCGCCGTCTTGCTCGCCGTCCTGCTCGCCGCCTTGCCCGCCGACTTCGGCGCGCCCGACGCGGATTTCGTCGCGCGCCGCGCCGCGCCGGACGCCGACTCGGACGCGCCATGGGCCGTCCTGCTCACCGCGTCGCCCGCGCGCCGCGCCGTCTTGCCGGCGGCGTCCGAGGCGCTCCGCGCCGTGGCGCTCGCGGACTTCGAAGCCTGCCGCGCGACCTTGCCCGCCGACTCCGAAGCCTGCCGGGCGACTCCGCGGCCGGACTTCGGCGCCTGACTCTCGGCGTCTAAAGCCTCGGCCGAGGTGACGCGCGCGGCGAGCGTCGTCGGGAGCGAGCCGGGGTCTGTGACGGCCTCCGACACGACCGACGCGGCCGACGACGCGGCGCCGGCCACGGCGTCCGTCGCGGCCGAGCCCACGTCCTTCGCCGCCTCCGCCGCTTCGTCCGCGAGCTTCGCGTTCTCGCGCCCCGCGGTCTCCACGGCGCGCTCGGTGGAGGGCGCCGGCCGGAGCGCGTCGCCCGCCGTCGTGCTGACGACGCCGACGGCGCCCGCGGCCGTCTCCAGCGCCGCGTTCGTCGCCCCCGCGGCGGTCTCGCTCGCCCCCCCGATGACGCGCCCCACCGTCTCCGCCAATTCGGCCGCGACCTTGCGCGCGGTGTCGAGGATGCCGCCCTCGGCCTCGCGCCTGTTCTTCCTTGTCGCCATTTTCACCTCCCTCGAAACTGTCTGCCTGAGATTCACATCACCCCGCTCTCGCGGAAGCGTTCGAGCTGCGTGTCGTTCAGGCGCCGCTCGCGCGCGTTGAGCAGGAGCTTGGCGGCCGCCGCGCAGGCGAGCGCGCCGACGCCGGCCAGCGCGAAGAGGCCGCGGTGCGTCGTCGCCCAGAGCTGCCGGCTCGACTCCGACGCGCCCTCGTCGAAGGGGCCGCGCGCGCCGTGGTCGCCGGGCACCGGCTCCCAGAGGTTGTCGCGGCGGTCGGGCGAGACCGGCTCGTCCGTCTGCTGCGCGTCGTAGCCGTCGCGCGAAAGGTACCAGTCGGCGAGGGCGGGCGCGACCTTGTCGCCGACGACCGCCTTCACCGTCTCCCAGCCGACGTAGAGCTCGCGCCGCTCGTTGTGCGCCGCCCAGTAGACGGCGCGCGCGCCGACCTCGGGCTGGTAGACGGGCGGCACCGGCCGCGGCTCGCGCGGCAGCCGCGTCTTGACCCACGAGAACTGCGGCGTGTTCATCGCCGGGAGCTGCACCATCGTCACGCGCACGTTCGAGCCCTCGTGCAGAAGCTCCGCGTGCAGCGAGTCCATGAAGCCCTGGATGGCGTGCTTGGCCGCGCAGTAGGCCGACTGCAAGGGGATGCCGCGGTAGGCCAGGGCCGACCCGACCTGCACGACGCAGCCGCGGTCGCGCGGCCGCATCCGCCGCAGGGCCGCCAGCGTGCCGTGGACGTAGCCGAGGTAGGTCACCTCGGTCACGCGCCGGTACTCCTCCGGCCTCATCTCCCGCACGGGCGACAGCACCGAGACCATCGCGTTGTTGACCCACACGTCAATCGGCCCCAGCTCGCGCTCCGCGCTCTCGGCCGCGCGCTCGACCGCGCCGGCGTCCGAAACGTCGAGCGGCAGGACAAGCGCGCGCCCGCCCGCCTGCTCGACCTCGCGCCGCGCGGCCTCCAAACCGTCGCGCCCGCGCGCGATGAGCGCGACGTGCGCGCCGCGGCGCGCGAACTCCCTCGCCGTCGCGCGCCCCACGCCGGCCGACGCCCCCGTGATGACGACGACCTCCGGCCTCTTTGTCGGGTTGACCATCGGAAAACTTCCCTTGCCTTTCGAAATCTTTAAAGCACGCCGCCGCCGGCCTTGCCGCGGGCGTCGCTGGTGACGAGCGAGTTGGGCGCGTCGAGGTGCGCGCCGTCGTCCACGCCGACGCCGAGGCGGTCGACCAGCTCGCCGCCGAGCCAGCCCGTCACGCCCGCCAGCAGGAAGGCGACGATTGACGCGGCGAGCGCGGCCGTCGTCGGCCGGTGCGCCGGGCCGGGCGAGCCGTAGCGCATCCAGAGGCTCGCGGCGAATAGGACGAGCACGAACAGGTTGCCGACGCCGTGGAGCAGCCCGACCGACTTGGCGCGCGTGCCCTGCGGGATGGCGAGGTAGTCTATGAGCCCGAACGGCGAGGCGATGAGCCCGCCGACCAGCCCCGAGGCCGTCATCCAGAAGGCGACCGTCGAGAGCGTGTCGGCCGTCGCGGGCGCGTCGGTGAACAGGTAGATGACGTCGAAGATGACCGCCGTCGCCAGCAGGCCGAACGGGAACGGTATCAGCATCTGGTGGGCCGGGTGGCCGAGCACCTTTGCCCTACTCTCCATACTGCCTCCCTCCTCACTCTTCAGGGGCCGCCGGGCGCGCGCGGGCGCGGGGCGGCGGGGCGAAATCTGAAGGGGAATGTTTGTCTGTAAGATACTTGCCGCGCCGCGGGCTGTAAAGGACTTTCCACGCCGCCGGGGCGCCGCCGCGCGCCCGCGCGAAAATTGCTATACTCCCGCCAAAGATTTTCCATCAAGACGGGCCCGGAGGAGGGCGACGGATGAGCAGACGCAGGGCGGACGAGCCGGAGAGCAAGGCCGCGCTCAAGCGGCAGATGGAGGAGACGCGCGACTCCATCAGCGACACCGTGGCGGAGATCAAGTCGGTCGTCACGCACCAGTACGAGGAGGTGCGCGAGACGGTCGAGAGCGTGCGCGAGGGCGTGGGCGAGGTGCTCGACTGGCGGAAGGATTTCGAGCGCAACCCGCTGGTCTGGGGCGCGGGCGCCGTCTCGGTCGGCATCCTCGTCGGCTTCGGCATCGCGCGCGCCTTCGATGAAAAGGAGGAGCCGCGCCCGCGCGGCCGCCGCAGGACGGTCACTAAGGGCGAGCACGTCGTGGCCGAGCTGTCGGGCTTCGCGGAGGTGGTGCTCCCGACCATCTCCGCGAAGGTCAAGGAGCTGTTCGGCCTCGACCTCGACGCCTACCTCCGCGCCGCGCACGCCGAGCGCCCCGCGCCGCCGAAGCGCCTGCCGGCGAAGAAGGGCGCGGCGAAGAAAACCGCGGCGAAGAAAGCCGCGGCCAAGAAGGGCGCGGCCAGGAAGGGCGCGGCGCGCAAACGGGGTTAAGGGAGTTCTAAAGTCGCAAGCTCAAGGTTCAAAGTTAAGAATTTCGGTCTTCAACTTTGAACTTTGGGCTTGCGACTTTAAAACTCCTTTCCGAAGCCTGTGTACCGTTTCCGCGCCGCCCGCACGGGCCGGCGCCCCGGCCCCGCGCAACCGGCCGAAAATCTTCGCCCCGGGCCGCGGCTCGCCGCTTGCCTTTCTTCCCCGGTGTCGCTCGGACGGATACAGAAACGGTACGGCCTTCGGCGGCCGGGGCGTCGAGCGTGTAGGTAAAACCTGACAGTCGGAGGAGAAAGAGATGTTTGCGATTATTGGTTGGATAGTCTTCGGGCTCATCGCCGGGATCATTGCGAAGGCCATCATGCCGGGGCGCGACCCGGGCGGCGCCATCGTCACGATCCTGCTCGGCATCGCCGGCTCGGTCGTCGGCGGCTTCATCGGCCGCAGCCTATTCTACCGCGGCGACAACGAGCCCGGCACGATCATAAGCATGGTGTTCGCCGTCATCGGCGCCGTCATCCTGCTGGCCGCCTACCGCTTGATTCGCGGGCGCAGCACGACGGTCTAGCTCACCGCGCCGAAGGTTAAAATTCAGAGCCGCCGCACGCCCCGCTTTTCGCGCGGGCGCGCGGCGGCTCTCTGCTTTGCCGCGGCTCAACTGCCGAACCGCTGCTGGTACTCGGACGACGAGATGAACGCCTTGACCATCTCGGCGCGGATGTAGTCGCCGCCGAACTCTTCGAGTTTCGAGAGCCAGAAGTTGAACCCCCCGGCGTCGGGGTCGCGGCGCAGGTAGCCGAAGTACTGCATCAGCACGAAGGCCGGGTTGAACTCGCGCCGCGCGAACTCCTCGTTCTCGGCCACGCGCCGCACCGCGCCGGCGCGCGTCTCCCTCCCCTCGTTGAGCGCCGCGACGAGCCCGGCGCGTTCGGCCGCCGAAGGCACGACGCCCGCGTTGGCGTAGAGGCGTTCGACGAACTGCTCGTTCGAGAGCCCGTCGAAGGCCGCCTTGAACGCCGGCCGCGCGACCCAGCCCTCGACGAAGGCGCGCTTGTTCGCCTCCAGCTTCTCGCGCCACGCCTCGGCGCCGACGACGAGGCCGCGCCCCGCCTCCTGCGTGTCGGGCATGAACTCCACGAGCGACGGCCTGCGCCCGTAGGCCGACTTGTAAAGTCGCTCGACGAAGTAGCCCGTCTGCTGGAACTCAATCGAAAGGAAGAAGGCCGCCGAGACGTTGACGCGCCGCGCCTCGCGGCAGGCGGCGTCCGCCCCGCACGACTCGATGTTGCCCGTCCAGAAGGCGAGGCCCGGGGCGTCCGGCTCGCGGTTCAGGAAGTCGTGGTAGTGCTCGCGGACGAAGAAGGCCGGGTCGGCGGCGGGGTTCGTCGTCGTGACGGACGCGTCGTTGTCCACGACCGTGACGACGGTCGCCGCGGCCTCGCCGACCGCGCAGCCCGCGCCCGGGTTGGCGAGCGAGAGGTTGACCTGCTCGTCGCCCTCCGAGACCGCGTCGTCGGTGACGAGCAGCGTGATGGTCTTGCTCGTCTCGCCCGGCGCGAAGCGGAGCGTGCCGCGCGCCATCGTGTAGTCGGAGCGGTCGGAGGCCGAGACGTCGGTCGTCAGGTAGTCCACGCTCGCCTCGCGCGCCACGTCGCCCGTGCGCACGACCTCGACCGCGCAACTGCCGTCGCCCTCGCCGACGCGCACGTCGGTCGCCGCGAACTGCGTCCGCGCCACCGTCGTCGGCGTCGGCGTCGGCGTCGGCCCGCCCCCGCCGCCCGAGTTGAGCGGGCGCGAGAGCGAGAGCGAGACGAGGTAAGCCTCAAGCGCGTCAACCTCCTCGGCCGAGAGGTGCGAGGTCTTGCCGTGCGTGTCCTTGATGACGCGGACGCCGGCGGCGGCGAGCTGCGGGTTAATCTGCCCGCCCGAGACGACGGGCGCCAGGTTCGAGGTGCCGAGCCGGTCAATCTGCGCCCGCCCGTTCTCGACCACCGTGGGGCTGTCGAGGCTGACCAGGACCGGGCCGAAGCCGTCGCCGGCGAGCGCGCCCGTGCGGTCGGCCACCGTGACGGGCACCTCGGTCGGCAGGTTGTTCCGGCCGCGCCGGTGGTCGGCGCGCACGGTGCGGAAGTTGAAGCCGCGCTCGCCGGGCCGCAGGTGCGGCGAGTCGGGCGCGAGCAGAATCTCGCGGACGGTGTGCGCGAAGCCGTGGTGCAGGTAGCGCGGCACGGTGTCCCAGAAGGTGCGCAGGTGTTTCGTGTTGCGCGACGAGAAGTTCTGCGGCGTGCCCACGTCCTGCGGCGGGCCGAAGCGCGTGAAGAAGTAGTCGTTCTCGGGGCGGAAGAAGGGGCCTTCGCCGTCCACGGTGGACTCGCTGATGACGCCCGGCTCGTGGATGTTGAAGTCCTGGAAGGTGTCGTCCGGAACGCCGTTCGTCGTCTTGTTGCCGTTGTGGTGGCACTCGGCGCAGCCGGCGCCGCCCTGCCCGACCGACTTCGTGAAGATGTCACGGCCGCGCTCGACCTTCGCCGCCTCCGCGTCCGACTCGGGGAACTGGCCGAGCGGCGAGGGCAGGCGCCTGACCTCGTTGGCCGACCAGAGGATTTGCAGGTAGGCCATGTCGTAGTAGCCGACCTTCTGCGCCTTGCCGTTCAAATCCGGGCGGCCGATGGCCTTCGAGTTCTCCTCCGTCTTCTTCAGCACGAAATCCTCGCGCGCCTTGAAGCGGTCTTCGGCCTTCGCCTGCGGGAAGAGCGGCGTCGGGTCGCGCTCGCCCAGCAGCACCTCGCCGTTGCAGGCCGAGGCGTAGGCCATGAAGTCGTTGTTCAGGCCCTCGTACCACTCGGGCCAGTTGTCGGAGAGGTCTTTGTTCTGCGGGCAGACCTTCGTGCCGCCGACGGCGTTGGCCGCGACGTTCCAC
>DASVTS010000188.1:0-20714 GCA_036387455.1 Pyrinomonadaceae bacterium
CGCACCTCCGCGGCCGCGAGCTTGTCAGCAGGAGTCATAAAACAGTGGGCAGCAGGCAGATGGCAGATGGCAGTTAAGACAAGATTTCTTTGGCAGATTTATTTTAACTCTGGCTGCCTGACGGTCTAAGAGACACAACCAATCTCCTCCGGCTAACTGCCATCTGCCATCTGCCTGCTGCCTACTTCTTCCCCCATTCCGTGTCGAAGACGTGGTGGACGGCGTCGGCCGTCCAGTCGGCGAGGCTGCGCGTGACGGAGTCGGCGCCGGCCTCGCGGAGCGCGCGGTCGGGGACGGTGTTGGTGACGCCGAGCGTGCGCATCCCGGCGCCGCGCGCCGAGCGGATGCCGGGCGGCGAGTCCTCGACGACGAGGCACTCCTCGGGGCGGAGCGGGATGATGTGCCCCTCGCCGCGCCTGCGGTTGAGGAATTCGAGCCCGCTGACGTAGCACGAGGGGTCGGGCTTGCAGGCCGTGACGTCCTCGGCGCTGACGACGGCCTCGAAGTAGGACGCGAGCGCGGCGCGTTCGAGCACGTGGTCGATCTCGGTGCGGCGCGCCATGCTGACGAGCCCGACCGAGTAGCGGCGCGCGCACGCCTTGACGAAGGTGACGACGCCGGGGAAGAGCGGCAGCTCGCCTTCGATGAGCTTGCGGTGCGCGGCGGTCTTGCCTTCGAGCAGGCGGCCGAGCAGCTCGTCCGTCAGCTCGCGCCCGGCGCGCTCGTAGGCGGCGCGCAGGAACGTCACGTCGTCCATCCCGAGCGAGCCGTAGTAGTCGGCCTCCGACAGCGTAAGCCCCTCGCGCCCCAGCACCTCCTGGTAGGCTTTCATCTGCAACGGCTCGTCGTCGATGATGACGCCGTTGAAGTCAAAAAAGACGGCCTGAATCATTAGACCTCAAGCGAAAACAGTCGTCCGGATTTAAGTAGAGCGCGCCCATTGTAAGTCGCCGTGCGGAAGAATAAAAGCAGCACGCCTATTTCCTCCCGCCCGCCAGCTCCTCCCGCAGGTCGGCGAACAGCCCCGGCAGGCGCTCGGATTCGAGCAGGTCGAGGCGGCGCATGACCTCGTTGAGCGCCAGCTCGTTCTTGAGGTTGACCTGATAGTCGAGGTCGGCGCGGAGGCGGTCTTTGTCGCCCTGCCGGTTCTGCGAGATGAGGATGATGGGGGTGAGCAGCGCGGCGACGATGCCGTTCATCACGTCGAGGAAGGAGTAGGGGAAGGGGTCGACGCCGCGGTCTCGCAGCCAGGCCGTGTTGTAGACGACCCAGAAGGCGATGAAGGCGACGGTGGCGGCGATGAACTTCCAGCTCCCGCCGAAGGCTGAGAGCGCGTCGGCCATCCGGTCGGTGAAGGTGCGGCGCTCGTCGTCCACCTCGTTGAGGTTGCGCGTGACGCGCTGGCGCAGCATCTCGTCCGTGTGGCGCAGGCGCTCGGTGACGGCGGCCAGCATCGAGAGCGCCACCTGCGGCGTGCGGCCGACGAAGGCGTGGAACCCCTCGCGCGAGAGCACGGCGAGGCGCGCGTCCTCCGTGACGGTGGCGGTCGCCGAGCGCGGCTTGCCGTCGAGGATGGACATCTCGCCGAAGAAGTCGCCGTGCGCCAGCTCCGCCAGCGTCACCTCGTGGCCGTCGTCGTCGTGGATGTGGATGCGGACGCGCCCGCCCTCGATGAGGTACATCGCGCCGCCGGGGTCGCCCTTGCGGAAGAGGACGCTGCCCGCGGGCCGGAGTTCGGTTTCGAGCAGCCCGCGCAGCGCGCCCGCCGCCTCGTCGTCGAGCGAGGCGAAGAGCGGGACGGAGCGGAGCGATTCGAGCGTCATCAGGGGGCGGGCGTTCTCTGGCATGGGGACTCACCTCGCGGAAGTTCTCGGGACTGCCCGACCGAAAGCAGCGCGCAGATTACCACGAAACGGCGCGGAGACAGAGGGAACCTTCTGACATAAAGAATCAGCCACAGAGACACAGAGGCACGGAGGTTAGGAAGGGTTTATGACAACCCCCTTCCTGATTCTCCGTGCCTCCGTGCCTCCGTGGCTAAACCGTTCCCGGCCTTACTCTCAGGCGGCGACCTTGACGTACTTGTCCACGATGCGGGCGAGCGCCTCGCGGCTGCTGGCGCCGACGACGCGCTCGACCTCGCGGCCGCCGTCGAAGAAGACGAGCGTCGGGATGCCCTTGATGCCGAAGCGCTGGGGCACCTGCTGGTTCTCGTCAACGTTGAGCTTGAGGAAGCGCACGCGCCCTTCGTACTGCTTCGCCAGCTCCTCGAAGGCCGGCGCGAGCGCGCGGCACGGCGGGCACCACTCGGCCCAGAAGTCCAACACCACCGGCACGTCCGACCCAATCACTTCGCGCTCGAAAGCCGCGTCGTCCACCGCCGAAACATACTGGCTCATCTCTTTAATCTCCTGTCTCCGGTCTCTCTCAAAAACCGCGCGCCGCTTTCTGCCGCACGCTCGGGCGCCAGTATGCGCCCGCCCGCGCGCGCCTTCAGTAATCGTGATTACACGGCCGGCTCGCGGCGCACCCGCCCCGCGTCGTACACTGGAACGCCGCGGCTCCGGCGCGCATCTGAGGAGTTGCGGGCGGGTTTTATGAGCACAAGACCGAACGAGGACTACGGCCCCGACCTCTTCCAGGGGATGAGCCCGGAGGAGCTGCGCGAGGTGGAGCGCGTGACGACGACGCGCCAGTTCCGGCGCGGCGCCGTCATCTACACGCCGGGCGAGACGGGCGAGGCGCTCTTCCTCCTGCGCGAGGGCGCGGTGCAGATTTACCGCATGTCGCCCGAGGGGCGGAAGCTCGTCATCGCCCACCTCCTCCCGCACAGCTTCTTCGGCGAGATGACGTGCATCGGCCAGGGCATGTACGACACCTTCGCCGAGGTGACCGAGGACTCGATTATCGTCACGATGAACTGCGCGGTCCTGAACCGGCTGCTCGCCAGCAAGCCCGAAATCGCGCGCCGCATCCTCGAAGCCTTCGGCCGCCGCGTGCTCGAAGCCGAGCGCCAGCTCGAAGACACGGTCTTCAAGGGCATCCCGGCGCGCGTCGCCGCGCTCCTGCTGCGCGAGTCGGAAGGCGACGAGGTGGACGGCCTCACGCACCAGGACATCGCCGAGCGCCTCGGCGTCTACCGCGAGACGGCCACCAACGCCCTCAACGAGCTGAAGACCGCGGGCGTCATCTCCATCGGCCGCAAACACATCACCATCCTCGACCGCGCGCGCCTCGCACGCCTCGCCGGGGCGTAAGTTTCACTCCCCGCGCGCGCGCCGGCCGGAAAGGTACGCTTCGGCCTCCTCAAGGGCGAGGTCGCGCCCGGCCCGCAGGTCTGCGAGCGTCACGCTCACGGCCTTGTCCGGCGTGACGCCCACGCCCTCCAGCTTCCGCCCTTTCGGCGTCGCAAATCCGATTTCGCTGACGGCAAGGTCGCCGCCGCCCTTCAACCCCCGGTGTTGCAGGACGGCCAGCACGCAGCCGCAGGACTGCGTGCCGACGACGTAGGCGCGCCCCTGCTCCTGCAAGGCGTTGGCAATCAGCTCGGACGTGCTCCCCGTGCCCTCGTTGACGAGGACGACGACGGGGTTGGAGTAGAGCCGCCCGCCCTTCTCGCCCGCCTCGAACTCCTTCGGCAGGCTGACCAGCCCGAAGAGCGCCGAAGGCGGCTTGCCCGTCCTCGTGACGACGCGCGCGACGGGAACCTTCTCGTCGAAGAAGTAGCCGGCGACCCTGAATCCCTCCTTCCCGTCGCCGCCGCCGTTGGCGCGCAGGTCTAGAATCAGGCCGGGCGCGTCCCTGAACTTCGTTAGCGCCTCCTTCAACAGCCTGGCGACGGGTGGGCGGAAGCGGTTGAACCTGACGTAGGCGTGGCCCGACGCGAGGAGGCGCGCGTCGAATCGCGGCGCGGCCGAGGCCGTCCGGCGCGTCAGCGCGACCTCGAAAGGCGTGCCGTCGGCGCGCGCGAGGCCGAGCCTGAGCGTGGAGCCGGGTTCGCCCGCGACGAGTCGCAGGTACGAAAGAAGACGCGCCGCCCGCTCGGAGGACGACGCGCCCACCTCCGCGCGCGCGGCGGCGACGGCCTCCGCCGCCGGCCGCCCGTCAACCGTCCGCACGACCATGCCGGACAGCACCCCCGCGCGCGCCGCGTCGGAGTCCGGCGCCACGTCGAAGACGACCGGGGTGCCTTCGGCTTCGTAGACGACGACGCCCGCGCTCGTCTCCTGCCGGTTCTTCCGTTCGCGGCTCTGGCGCGGCGAGCGGACGCGCGTGTGCGCGTCGTGTAACTCGCCGGCCATCCGATTCAGCAGGCCGTAAAATTCCTCGTCGCCCGCCGCCGCGTCGAGCAGCGGGCGGTAGCGCTCGCGCACCGCCTTCCAGTCCACCCCGTTGAACGAGGGGTCGTAGTACTTCTCGTTAATCGTCTTCCACACTTCCTCGAAGACTTCGCCGCGCTCCCTGGCGGACAGCGAGGCGGCCGCGGAGCGGGCGGGGCTCTGCGCCCGCGCCGGAACCGGGCCGGCGAAGCCCAGCGTGACGGCGACCGCGAGCGGCGCCGCGAACCGAACCGACAAATCGGTAACTCTGCGAATCATCTTTTTCTCCGGCTAAGGCCAAGGTCGGACGGGGCGCCCCCGCGGGAGTCGGGTCGCCGTCTCGCGGACATCATAGACGCTTGAGCCCGCTCGACGGCGCGGGGAGCATTTGCACTTCGCGCCAGCGTATTGACCGCGGGCGCCAGCCGCGGCCCCGTCGAGTCCAAGCCGAGTTTGCCCGCCCGCGTCGGCGCTCTTAGAATGCCCTTCGGATTCGAACGCGCCGAATTTATGCCTGTGAGCTACGAGATTCCGGCCAGCGCCGCCTTCAAGATTACCGACGCCGCCGCCGCTTCGGGCGTAGACCGGGAGGCGCTCTGCCGCGCCGCCGGGCTCGACCCCGCCGCGCTCGCGGACGCCGACAACCTGATACCGTTTGCGAAATTAATCAGGCTCGGCGAATGCGGCGCGCGGCTGACCGGGGACGACGCCTTCGGGCTGCACGCCGGCGAGCGGACGGACGCGAGGGCCTACGGCCTGCTCGGCTACCTCACGCTCCACAGCCGGACGTTCGGCGAGGCGCTGGGCAGCCTGATACGCTTCCAGCAAATCAGGACGGACGCCGTCGAGTTCTCGCTCGAAGCGGCCGGCGCCGACGCGCATCTCGCCTACCACTACCTCGCGGCGGACGCCGCGCCGGGCGAGCGGCGGCAGGAGTCGGAGGAGATGCTCTCCACCATGGTGCGCGTCGGGCGCGGGCTGACGGGCGTCGACTGGGCGCCGCGCGAGGTTCACTTCGAGCACGCAAGGCCGAAGGACATTTCGGAGCACGAACGCATCTTCCGCGCCCCCGTGCGCTTCGCCCGGCCGCTCACGAAACTCGTCTTCGACTCGTCAATCCTCGCGCTGCCGCTCGTCGGCGCCGACCCGGCGCTCGGCTCCCTGCTCGAACGTCAGGCCGAGGAGTTGCTGGCGAAGTCGCCGCGCCGCGGGGCGTTCGCGGGCCGCGTGCGGCGTTTGATTAAAGAAGGCTTGCCCGGCGGCGAGGCGAGGGTCGGGCCGGCCTCCCGCAGGCTGGGCGTCAGCCCCCGCACCCTCCAGAGGAAGCTGCGCGAGGAGGGCACGTCTTTTCAGGAGCTCCTCGAAGAGACGCAACACGCGCTGGCCGAGTTCTACCTGCGGAAGCCCGAGGTAGCGATTTGCGAGGTCTCCTACTCGCTGGGCTTCTCACAGCCGAGCGCCTTCCACCGGGCCTTCCGGCGTTGGACGGGGCTGACGCCGAGGGAGTTCCGCCTCGACGGCAAAAAGGGCACGCCGCGCCCTTGAAGCGCGTCGTGCCCTCGGGGTGCCGGGAGGCGCGTTCCGCCTAGACCACCTTGTACTCCGAATCCACCTCCTCGTCGGCGAAGGCGACGCGGTAGTTGGCCGACTGCTTCTGCTTGGTGATGAGGAGGTCGTCCTTAGTCTTGAGGAGGTCGGCGCGCGAGTAGACCGACAGCTCGAAGTTGAAGCCGTGGGTGATGGCGTCCTTCGGGCACGCCTCGACGCAGAAGCCGCAGAAGATGCAGCGGCCGTAGTCGATGTTGTAGACCTCGGCGAAGCGCTCGTCCACGCCGGTGCGCTCCTTGGGCGGGCGCGGGTCGTCGGCGGCGACGATGTAGATGCAGTCCGAGGGGCAGGCGGCCGCGCAGAGGTAGCAGGCGACGCACTTCTCGCGCCCCAGCTCGTCCACGTGCAGGAGGTGCTGGCCGCGGAAGCGCGGCTGGAGCGTGACCGGCTCGTCCGGGTACTGCACCGTCCACTTCTCCCGCGGGATGTAGGACGCGGTCGTCACCATCCCCTTGATGATGGCCCTCGTGTTCTCGATGACGTCGCTGATGATTCCCATCGCTCACTCCGTTCGCGCGTGAACCGTGAACCGTAAACCGTGACGAGATAAGGCAGCTTTCCACCTGTCACGGTTTACGGTTCACGGTTCGCGGCTCTAGACGAACTCCAGGCGGCTGAAGAAGTAGGCGAGTTCTATCTGCGCGTTCTCCTCGGAGTCCGACCCGTGGACGGCGTTCTCGCCGATGGAGGCGGCGAACTCCTTGCGCAGCGTCCCCTCGTCGGCCTTCGACGGGTCGGTCGCGCCCATCAGGTCGCGCCACGCCTTGACCGCGCCCTCCTTCTCCAGCGCCATCACGACGCACGGCCCCGAGGACATGAACGCCGTCAGCTCGCCGAAGAACGGCCGCTCGCGGTGCACCTCGTAGAAGCCCTCGGCCTCGGCCCGCGTCAGGTGGATGAGCTTCAGCGCGCGGAGCTTGAAGCCCGCGTCGAGGACGCGCTGCAAGACCGCGCCCGTCTTCCCCGCCCGCACCGCGTCGGGCTTGACGATGCCGAAAGTAAGGTTGCCTGCCTGCTCTGCCATGTGGATAGGGTAATGACCTTTCTGAAAATTAAGATTGCTGCGGCGGATTGCCCCGGCTCATCCCGCGCACGATGTCAATCAGAGCGTCCAGCCGCTGGTCGCTATGCGCCTGCGTCGCGGCGAGTTCTCTCATCTGCACGGCCAGGGATGAGACTGACGCCTCCGTCCGAATCTGTGCGTCTGCGAGGGCGGCAATCTTAGCTTCTGAGTTTGCCTGGGCCGCGCTCAACTCGTTCATCCCTTCTCTGAACTCGTTCATCCCCCCTCTGAACTCTTCAAACCTCTCTTCGGCCCGACGCGCCCACTGCATCATTAAGCCCGCGAACTCCTGGAGGTTGGCTATTCGTTCATCGTCTGCCATGGGGATGTTCCTCCCTCACCGAACGCTTAATCAGGCGGCGGCGCCCGAGCCGAGCGAGTCCTTCACCGCCTGGCCGATGTCGGCGGGCGAGTGGACGACGCGGATGCCGGCCTCTTCCAGAGCCTTCATCTTCTCGGCGGCGGTGCCCTTGCCGCCGGCGATGATGGCGCCGGCGTGGCCCATGCGGCGGCCGGGCGGCGCGGTCTGGCCGGCGATGAAGGCGACGATGGGCTTCGTCACGTTATCCTTCGCGAACGCGGCGGCCTCCTCCTCGGCCGTGCCGCCGATCTCGCCGATCATGACGATGGCCTCGGTCTCGGGGTCGTCCTGGAAGAGCGCGAGCGCGTTGAGGTGCGTCGTCCCGATGATGGGGTCGCCGCCGATGCCGATGGCCGTGGACTGGCCGAGGCCGAGCTTGGTCAACTGCCCGACCGCCTCGTAGGTCAGCGTCCCCGAGCGCGAGACGACGCCGACGCGCCCCTCCTTGTGGATGTGGCCGGGCATGATGCCGATCTTGCACTTGCCGGGCGAGATGACGCCGGGGCAGTTCGGGCCGATGAGGCGCGTCGGCTTGTCGGCGAGGTACTCCTTGACCTTCACCATGTCGAGCGCGGGGATGCCCTCGGTGATGCAGACGACGAGCGGGAGGCCGGCGTCGGCCGCCTCCATGATGGCGTCGGCGGCGAACGGCGGCGGCACGTAGATGACCGAGGCGTTGGCGCCGGCCTCGCGGACGGCGTCGGCGACCGTGTTGAAGACGGGGATGCCCTCGTGCGTCGTCCCGCCCTTGCCCGGCGTGACGCCGCCGACGACCTGCGTCCCGTACTCCACCATCTGCCTGGTGTGGAACGTGCCCTCTTTGCCCGTGATGCCCTGCACGACGAGCCGCGTATTTTTGTCTACAAGTACGCTCAACGTCTCGCTCCTCAAGACCGAATTTTATTTCTTTGTTTGAACGCGGAGTATACCACGCCGACGCGCCCGGCGGGAAAGCCGCCCCGCCTTCGGCCCCTCCTCACTCAAGCTCGACCCGGTCGCCGTACGCGGGCGCGTCCACGCGCCAGCCGAGGTGCTCGCGGATGTGGCCGGCCATCGCGGCGGCCGACTCCGGCTCGCCGTGCGTGGTGAAGACGCGGAGCGGCGGCGTCCCCCGCAGGGGCTCCAGCCAGCGCAGGACCTCACGCCAGTCGGCGTGCGCCGAGAGCCCGCCGATGCGCTCGACGCGGCAGCGGACGGGCACGTCCCCCTTCATGACGCGGACGAAGCGCGCGCCGTCTAAAATCTTCCGCCCCGTGGTGCCCGCCGCCTGGTAGCCGACGAAGAGAACGGTGGCGCGCTCGTCCGGCAGGACCCGGCGCGCGTGGTGGAGCACGCGCCCGCCGGTCATCATCCCCGACGCGGAGATGAGGACGCGCGCGCCCTCCTCCTCGTTCAGCCGCTTCGACTCCTCGCGCGTCGAGGCCGTCACCATCGAGCGCGTGCGCAGCGGGTGGCGGTGCTGCTCGACGACGCTCGCGTACTCCTCGTCGTGCTCGTCGCGGTTGCGAGCGTAAATCTGCGTCGCGGCGGCCGCCATCGGCGAGTCCACGCGCACGGGCAGGACGGGGATGCGCCCCTCGTCCTCAAGCTCGCGGATGTGGTAGAGCAACTCCTGCGTGCGCCCGACGGCGAAGGCGGGGATGAGGAGCGGGCCGCCGCGCCCGGCGGCCTCGTTGATGACGCGAGCGAGCGCGTCCTTCGGGTCTTCGGGGTCGTGGAGCCGGTCGCCGTAGGTCGACTCGACGAGCATGTAGTCGCACGCGGGCGGCGCGACGGGGTCGCGGATGATGGGCTGGTCGTAGTGCCCGAGGTCGCCCGAGAAGAGGACGCGCCGCCCCTTCCCTTCGGCGCCCGCGCCCGCGAGTTCGAGCAGCACGAGGCTCGACCCGAGGATGTGGCCGGCGATGTGGAACGACGCGCTGACGCCTGCGGCGATCTCCGTCGGCTCGCCCGTGTTGGCGCAGGTCCGAACCAGCTTGATGGCGGCGCGCGCGTCCTCCTCCGTGTAGAGCGGCAGCGCCGGCTCGTGGCGCGTGAGCCCCTTCCGGTTCCTGTACTCCGCCTCCTCCTCCTGCAAACGCGCCGAGTCCGGCAGCAGCAGCTTCAGCAAGTCGGCCGTCCCCTTCGAGCAGAACACCGGCCCGCCGAACCCGAGCCTCACCAGCCGCGGCAGGTAGGCCGTGTGGTCAACGTGCGCGTGCGTGATGACGACCGCGTCCAGACTCCCCGGCTCGAACGGCGGGTCCTCCCAATTCCGCTCCCGCAACTCCCGCAACCCCTGAAACAGCCCGCAGTCCACCAGCACCCGGCTCCCGCCGCTCTCCACCAGATACTTCGACCCCGTCACCGTCCCCACCCCGCCCCAGAAACTCAGAGTCGCCATCCCGCCTCCCTCTCTACACGCCGCCGATTCGGACCGCGCCGACTCTACACCATCGGGCGGCGGCGCTAAATCCCCCCGCCGCGCCCGCAGGTCAAGCCGGGCCGCGCTCGACCCTCTTCAGGTCGCCCACCACCCTCTCCGCCTCGGACGAGCCGAGCCCCTTAAAGATGGCCAGCGAGTCGCGGAACAGACGAGCCGCCTCGCCCGTGTTGCCCTCGCGCTCTTCGAGCCTCCCCAGCCGGCGCAGGGTGTAGGCGATGCCACTCTTGTCGCCGAGCCGCCTCTTCATTTCGAGGCTCTCGTTGTACAGACGGCGCGCCGTCACCAACTCGCCGAGCGACTGCGCGACGTTGCCGAGCTGGTGCTTGACGTAAGCGATGCCCCGCCGGTTCCTGATCTTCCGGTTTATCTCCAGGCTTTCGTCGAAGAGCCGCCGCGCCTCGTCGGTCTCCCCGCGCTCGTACGCGATCTCGCCCATGTTATTCAGGTTGCTGGCGATGCCCGCCTGGTTGCCGATTCTCCGGTTTATCTTCAGGCTCTCGCCGTAGAGCCGCCGCGCCTCGTCGAACTCGCCCCGGCCGCTTTTAATCCACCCGAGCTGGTGCAGGGTGATGGCGACGTTCCTCTCCTTCCCCACCTTCCTGAAGATGGCGAGCGCCTCGCGGTAGACCCTCTCGGCCTCGGCGAACTCGCCGCGCTCCCTGAGGACGTTCGCCACGTCGGAGGTGAAGTAGGCGACGCACCAGTCCTGTTTCGTCACGCGGGAAGCGGCCTCCGCCAGCCCGCCCGTCCTGACGGCCTCGTCCCAGTACCCGCGCACGAGGAAGAAGTAGACCAGCCTCTTCCGGATGGAGATGACGCTGGCCCAGTCGCCCGTCGCGTAGGCGACGTCCAGCGCGGCGAGCACGTTCTCCTTCTCGGCCTCCAGCGCGTCGAGGTCCCCGGGCGTCCGGCTCGAGTGCGCGCGGACGTAGTCCCTGAAGTGCGCCACGAAGCGCCGCCTGAATTCGTCGGCGCGCCCGTCCTTCGCCAGCCTCGACTTCGACAACTCGCGGGTCAGGCCGCGGAGGAAGACGCGCTCGTTCCCCTCCGTCGCGTCCAGGAGCCACAGCGACGAGAGGCGCTCGACGGCGTTGTTGAGGCGGCGGAGGTCGCCGCCGCCGAAGCCCGAGATTTCGGCCAGCGCGCCGCGCGAGGCGCTGGGCGTGAAGAGCGAGAGCGCGAGGAGCACGGTGCGCCCGTCGTCGCCGAGCTGCGGGAGGTCGAAGGAGCGCGCGAAGACGTGCTCGGCGGCGTCGACCCCGCCCTGGGCGAGTTCGTCGAGCACGTCCTGCGGCCGCTTGGCGAGGTCGATCTGGCTGACGACCCATTGCAGGATGAGGGGGTTGGCCTCGCAGCGGGCGATGAATTCGTCGCGGTCGAGGCGGGCGAAGTTCGCGGGCCTGCGCGTGCGCTCGACGTGGCGCTGGAGGAAGTCGCGCGCCTCCTCGGCCGTCATGGCGTCGAGCGGGATGTTGTAGGCGTCGTCGTGGTTGACGCGCGAGCGGGTGGTGATGAGCACGGGGCAGACGGCGCGCTGCGCGAGGAAGTCGAGGCAGCGCCCCTGCTCCTCGTCGGCGATGGTCTCGAAGTTGTCGAGGACGAGGAGGGCGGCGGCGTCGGAGACGAGCGCGGCGACCTGCGACGCCTTCGGGTCGGGCGCGAGCTTGCGCAGGTCTTCGCACCCGAGCTGGGTGGCTATCTCGTCGAGCAGCGTCGCCAGACTGAACTCGGGGCGGCCGAGCGCGCCGACCCAGACGACGCGGCCGCCGAAGGCGCCGCCGGCGGCGCGGGCGAACTCGGCGGCGAGCGTCGATTTGCCCGCGCCGCCGGGGCCCCAGAGCGCGACCAGACGGTTGCTTTCCGGCGCCAGCTCCGCCGCCAGCCGCCCGACGATGTCGCGCCCCTGCGCGTCGCGGCGGGCGACGAAGCCGACGGCGGGCGGGCGCGGGATTTTGGCCGCGTTCGGCTTTGCCGCTACCGATGGCCGGGGGCCGCGGGGCCGGGCGCCGGCCGCCGCGGCGCCTGTCGTCCGGCGCCGCGCGAGGAGTCGGTCGGCCGCGCCGCGGATGCCCTTGGCGATGTCTGTGAAAGCCTCGTCGCGGTTCTCCCAGCTCGTCACCGCCTTCGCGTCCTTCGGCAGCGCCTGGAGGTTGCCGAAGCGCGTGCCGTCCCAGTCGCACGGCCGCAGGATGACGGGGATGACGCGCGCCTCGCCGGCCTCGCACCTCTCCATCGCCAGCTTCAGCTCGATGTCGTAGCAGTAGTCCGAGGCGATGAAGTCCGAGCTGACGAGCAGCAGGATGATGTCGGCCGTCCTCAGGTGCTCGTCGATCTCGCCCCCCCAGTCCCCGCCCGGGGGGATGCGCCGGTCGTGCCAGACGGCGATGACGTTCAGCCGCCTGAGCGTGGAGAGGTGGGTCTCCAGCTCGTCCCTCAAGTCCTCGTCCTTGTGCGAGTAAGAGTAGAACAGTTCCAACGCTTCGGTGGGCGGAAGCTCTTTCGACATCGCCGTTTCCTTTGGCCTCACAACGACGGCACTTCGGCCCAGACTATACCGGGTGCCGGGAGTCTGGGAAAGGTTTTTATTCCGGGCGGCGCAGGCGGGGGAGGCCGAAGAGGACGAGGGCGCAGGGGAGGAGAAGGGCGAGGTTGCGAAGCGCCGTGGAGACGCCGAGCTGGCTGGCGATGAGGCGGCCGAAGCAGCCGCATTCGAGCGGCTCGCCGCGCAGCACGTAGACGTAGTAGAGCGCGTAGGCGGCGAAGCCCGCGAGCAGCGCCGCCGAGACGAGCGCCCCCAGGCGCGCGGCGCGCGGGATGATGAGGAGGGCGGCGGCCACCAGTTCCGACGCGATGACGGCGGAGGCGACGGGCCAGACCCAGCGCGACTCGACGAGGTTGGAGAGGTTGGCCGTGAAGTCGGAGAACGTGAAGAGCTTCGCGCCGGCCGCGAAGAGGAAGAGCGCCGCGAGGCCGAAGCGGCTGAGGTGGACGAGTATGCGGAGGAGCGAACGGCCTCTCATAGCTCTGGCAGAAGCCCGACCGTGAGGGAGGGCGTATGCTATCCGCCATAATTCATTATGGAAGACATACGCCCTCCCTCACGGTCGGGCTTCCGCAAATTAGGCTGCCTGCTGGTTGGCGAGGGCGACGACCTTGTCGGCGGCGTCCTTCATCCCTTCGCCGACGGTGAAGTTCATGCCGGACTCGCTGATGAGGCGGCGCCCCTCCTCGACGTTGGTGCCTTCGAGGCGGACGACGATGGGCACCTTGACGCCGATTGCTTTGGCGGCCTCGATGACGCCGCGCGCCACCATGTCGGTGCGGACGATGCCGCCGAAGATGTTGATGAGCACGGCGCGCACCGCGGGGTCTGCGAGCAGGATGCGGAAGGCCGCCTCGACGCGCTCCTGCGAGGCGCCGCCGCCCACGTCGAGGAAGTTGGCCGGCTCGCCGCCCGCCAGCTTGATGATGTCCATCGTCGCCATGGCGAGCCCCGCGCCGTTGACCATGCAGGCGATGTTGCCGTCGAGCTTGATGTAGTTGAGGTCGAACTTCGACGCCTCAATCTCCAGCGGCTCCTCCTCGTTGAGGTCGCGCAGCGAGTGGAAGTCGGGGTGGCGGAACATCGCGTTGTCGTCGAAGGTCATCTTGGCGTCGAGCGCGATGAGCCGGCCGTCCTTCGTCAGGAGGAACGGGTTGACCTCGATGAGCGTGGCGTCGGTCTGCTCGTAGGCGTGGTAGAGCGACTGCATGAACTTCGCCGCCTGGTTGACGAGGTTGGCGGGGAGGCCGAGGCCGAAGGCGAGCTTGCGCGCCTGGAAGGGGCGGAAGCCGACCGCCGGGTTGATGGTCTCCTTCTGGATCAGCTCGGGCGTGTTGGCCGCGACCTCCTCGATGTCCATGCCGCCCGCGGACGAGGCCATGAAGACCGGGCGCCCCGTCGCGCGGTCGAGCACGATGCCTAGGTAGAACTCCCTGTCAATCGGCAGCCCCTCCTCGACGAGGATGGTGTGCACGGTGCGGCCCTCGGGGCCGGTCTGGTGCGTGACGAGGTTCATGCCGAGAATCTTGCCGGCCAGCTCCCGCGCCTCGTCGGCGCTTTTGGCGAGCTTGACGCCGCCGCCCTTGCCGCGGCCGCCGGCGTGAATCTGCGCCTTGACGACGACCACGTCGGTGCCCAACTCCTTCGCCGCGTGGTACGCCTCCTCGGGCGAGCGCGCGACCAGCCCCCGCGGCACGGCGACGCCGTACTTCTTCAAAAGCTCCTTCGCCTGGTACTCGTGAATCTTCATCCTCGGCCCCCCCGGCGGCCGGAACGCCCCGCCCGCCAGCAATTTTTTTAGTGTTTCGGAACGCCGACGAGTTTATCCGCAGCCCCGCGACACCGCAAGCGGGGACGCCGAAACTAAAAACTGAAAGCCGAAAACCATTCGGACTGTCTTAAGGTCATCAAGACGGGCGAGGTGAAAGCGATGACGTTGGCTCTAACGGTGCTCTTTGCGGTCAGCCTCTACGCCAGAACCGGCCGGTCTCGGTAGCTAGTCTGTTGCCTCCTTTTGAGTGAAGAGAGTCGGCGGGCCGGAGCGTTCCGGCCCGCCGGCTTTTTTGTGCGCGCGGCGTTTGCCGCCGCGCGCCGGACGCGCTAACCTTCACGGCGTTCGGCCGGCCGCGCCCGGCCTCCCCGGAGAAGAGCCATGAGCGAAGTGGTCGTGACCTCCCTTTCGAACCTGCGCAACGAGGTCAGCTACGGCGAAGGACAGACGCTCGTCACGGACGAGCCTGTGGCGCTCGGCGGCGAGGGCGCGGGGCCCGACCCTTACACGCTCCTGCTCGCGGCGCTCGGCAGTTGCGTCTCGATGACGCTCGCGCTCTACGCGCGCCGCAAGGGCTGGCCTCTGGAGCGCGTCCGCGTGCGCCTGCGCCAGCGCCGCGTCCACTCGAAGGACTGCGCCGAGTGCGGGAGCACGCTCGAAGGCTTCATCCACCACATCGAGCGCGCCGTCGAGCTGGAGGGTGATTTGACTCCGGAGCAGCGCGAGCGCCTTCAGGAGATAGCGCACCGCTGCCCCGTCCACCGCACGCTCACCAGCGAGATTGCCGTCACCGACTTTTCGGCCGACCCGGCCTGAGCGCGCCCTCCGAGATGAATCCGATGAAACGTCTGCCCCCGCTCCTGCTCCTCTGCGCGCTCTCCCTGTCTCTCACCTCCTGCAAGCCCGAGGGCAAGCCCGACGCCGCGGGCGCCGCCGGCCCCGAACCTACTCCCCCGCCCGGCGCCGTCGAGGTCTCGGAGGCCACATTCCGGAAGGAGCTTCAGCAGAACCCGGACGACCCCGTCGCCCACTACAACCTCGGGACCGTCTACCTCGCGGGCGGCAAGTTCGCGGAGGCGGCCGAAGAGTTCAAGGCCGTCGCCGCGAAGGAGCCGAAGAACGTGGACGCGTTCGCCAAGATGGGCATCGCCTACGCCTCCGCGGGCAAGCTCGCCGAGGCGGCCGGCGCCTTCGACGGCGCACTCAAGCTTGAGCCGAAGAACGCCGAGCTGCACCGGAGGCTCGCGGAGGTCTACGAGAAGTCCGGCCGGGCGGCCGAGGCCGCGGCGCTGCGCGCGCGTTCGCAGAAGCTTGAGCCGAACGCCGCCGCGAAGGAGCTTTACAGCGCCGGCAAGTACGAAGAGGCCCTGAGCGAGCTGCGCAGGGGCGCGCCGCGTAACGCGGAGAGCTTCTACGTCGAGGGGCTGGCGCTGCTCAAGCTCGACCGGACGGCCGAGGCCGTCTCCGCCTTCCGCCAGGCGGCGCGTTTGGACGCGAGGCACGCCGACGCCTACTTCCAGCTCGGCAACGCGCACGACAAGCTGGGCCAGCAGGAGGAGGCGGCGCGCGCCTTCCAGGAGGCCGCGCGCCTGAACCCGAAGGACGCCGACGCCTTCTACAACCTCGGCAACACCTACAACAAGCTGAACCGCCCGCAGGACGCGGCCGCGGCCTTCGCGGCGGCCGTCCGCCTCAGGCCCGGCGACGCGGAGGCGCGGCTGATGCTCGCCACCGCGCACCTCAGGGCGGGCAACGTCGCCGCCGCCAGAGAACAGCACGAGGCGCTGAGGTCGCTCAGCCCCGAGACGGCCGACAGGCTCCACCTGCTCATCACGCAGGCGACCGGGCAGAAGTAGCCCCCGGCTGAAAATTGGCTTGACCCGCCACAGAGTCTGCGGCATATTTCGCCGACGGTTCCACACGCCCGGGCGCCGGCCGCGGCCGCCCCAATTTCAAAACAGAAGTTTCAACCGAAAGACAGAAAAGGAGCATTCCCCCTTGCGCCGCTTTCGTCTGCTCTTCCCCCTCCTCGCCTTCGCCGCCCTATGTTCCCCGGCCTTCGGCCCGCGCGGCACGTCCGCGCGGCAGCTCAACGCGCCGAAGGCCGCCGCCGCCGCCGCGCTCGAACAGGAGGTGCTTCAGGAGATAAACCTCGCGCGCACGCGCCCGGCCGAGTACGCCGCCTACCTTGAGCAATTGCGCACGCGCTTCGACGGCAGGGAGTACAGGCGCCCCGGCAGGCCCGGGCTCATGACCGCGGAGGGCGCGGCCGCGCTCGAAGAGGCCATCGGCTTCCTGCGCGCGGCGAAGCCCCTCCCGCCGCTCTCGCTCTCGGACGGGATGTGCTCGGGCGCGCGCGAGCTTGTGAGGGACCAGGCCGGCACGGACGCGACCGGCCACAAGGCCGCGGACGGGAGCTTCTGCGAACAGCGCGCGAAGCGCTTCGGCACCTGGATGGAGCCCATCGGCGAGAACCTCTCCTACAGCGACGACACCGCGAGAGAGCGTGTAATCACGCTCCTCGTCGACGACGGCTTCGCCAGCCGCGGCCACCGCAAGCGCATCTTCGACGCCTCCTTCAGAGTCGCCGGCGTCGCCTGCGGCGACCACAAGCTCGGCGCCATGTGCGTCATCACCCTCGCCGGCGGCTTCAGCGACGCCGCCAAAGCCGCCCGGCCCGCCACCCACCCCGCCGCCCAGCCACTCCCCGCCGGGGCCAAACGCTTCTGAGTCGGACGAGCTACCGGGGCAAAGAAGCCTCTGCGTACAGGCGACGGTACGTGCGCATCCGGTGACAGTTGGCGCACACCACGTCGCACTTCTCTATCTCTTCAAGCAGCCGCGCGTCCGTGCAACCTTTCGAGGCGAGGTCGGCGACCGCGGCCGTCTTCGTGCTGCCGTCGCGGTGGTCAAGCTCCATCACCCACGGGTGGAAAGAGCCGCCGCAATCCTGACACGGGCGCTGTTTCACATCCCACAGGATGGCGCGCAGCCGTTTACGCTGCCTGTTCTTGTTCCGCCGGTTCTTTGTGATGAAACGTGACTTGTTTCGGCGGTAATAGAGGCGATGGTAGGCGCGCTGGCACGACCTGCATTTGCTTTGCAGGGCACCACCCTTTCGGTTGAACTCGTCCGGCGTCTTCTCCGTCGAGCAAGCCGGGCAGAGTCTCGCTCCCTCAAACACAGCGTTTGTCCTCCCTCGAAAGACAAAGTTGCCTAAAAAGCAAAAGCCTCCAACCGGCGGCGGGTTGAAGGCTTTTGCTTATCGGGATGGGGAGATTCGAACTCCCGGCCTCTCGCACCCCAAGCGAGCGCGCTACCAGGCTGCGCCACATCCCGTGACGGCGTTTAGTATCACCGGAAAATTTATTTTGGTCAAACGAGGCGGGCGCGGGCGGGGCGCTCAGCGGCGGTGCGTGCCGGAGTGCGGCCCTTCGGCTTCGAGCAGGAGCATGATGTCGCGCAACTGCTCGCGCAGCCGGCGGAGGGCGGCGCGGCTCTCGTCGGAGGCGGGCGGCGGGGCCGGCTCCTGAGTGTACGCGACCGGGGCGGGCTCGGCGGGCGTGGGCTCGGGGCGCGGGTCGGAGAAGGCGCGCGGGGGCTCGTCCGGCTCGGGCGCGGGGACGAGTTGGGGCGCGGGCTGGGCGGCGGCTGCCGCTTGTGCTCCCATCTCCGGGGTGACGACCTTGAGCTTGCTGGCGCCGCGCAGCTCGTTCGTCAGGCGCTTCTTCGCGCCGGCGATGGTGTACTGGTCTTCGTAGAGCAGTTCCTTGATGCGCAACACCATCTCGACGTCGCGCTTGCGGTAGGTGCGTTGCCCGGCGCGGTTCTTCTGCGGCGCGAGCATGGGGAACTCCGACTCCCAGTAGCGGAGCACGTGCGCCTGTATGCCCGTGATGTCGCACACCTCTCCGATCTTGAAGAAGAGCTTTTCGGGAATGGAGACGGCTGCTCGGTTCATAACTGACGGGAGTCCCGCGGGGGAGATGCGCGGATAATGTTACCCGCGGCCCAAACCCTTGTCAACGTTATTGTTAGCGGGAGGGCGGCGTCAGTCCCCGGCGGGGTCGAGCATGACGAGGCGGCTGAAGGGGTCGAAGCTGAGGCGGAAGGGGCGCAGTGCGTCGCGCCCGAGGATGACGGGCGCGCCCTTCTCGGCGCGCACGAGCAGGTCGGTCGGCACGCCGCGCAGCTCAAGCGGGCCGATGTGGACGGTCGCCGCGCGCACGCGCCGCGAGGTGACTTCGCCGCCCGCGAGGTCGCGCGTGCCGCCGCGGCGGCGCCCTTCGGTCGCCAGCACGCCCAGCGCACGCGCCGCGGACTCGTTGACGGCGAGGCCGAAACCGGAGCCCGTGTCGAGCAGCGCGCGCCGGCCTTCGGCGAGCATGACGAAGGGGCGGCGGGCGCCGCCTTCGGTCAGCCAGGGCACGACGGCGCCGCCGGGCGGCGCGGCGTCGGCGCGCAGCGGCCGCGCGCGCGGGTCGAAGAAGCTGAGCCGCCCGGCCGGGATGTCGATGACGAAGCCGAGCGTGCCGAAGATTTCCGAGGGGTCGAGGATGCCGTCCACGTCGGAGGGCAGGCCGGGCGCGACGACGAAGAGGCCGCGCGCGGGCAGGCTGTTCTCGCGCGTGCCGAGCGCGACGGTGCGGACGAAGGCCTTCTGCGCGCCGCCGGCGCGCGCGCCGCTCAGGCCGCCGATCTCGATGCCGCGCCCGCCGGCCTCGACCTGCACGCGCGCCGCCGAGGCCGCGCGCGAGGAGAGGATGGACGCGCCCGCGCCCGTGTCGAGGGCGAAGTCGAAGGGGCCGGCGCCGTTGACCCAGGTCTTGACGAGGAGCCCGCGCCCGTCGGACTCGCGGAAGCCGACCGCCGCCGGGAGCGAGCCGCGCGGCCCCGCCTCCTGCCGCCCCTCACGGAAACGGGCGGCCCCCGCATCAGCAGGGGCCGCCCGCCCGTTGAGTAGCAGCGCCAGGAGGAGCAGAGCCGAAGTCACGGCGCCGGGGGCCGTCTTCAGACTTCCACGCATCGGCGTCGCCCTTTAGTAGTTGCGGTTACGCTTGCGCAGCTTGTAGGTGTAGAGCGCCGAGCCGCCGCCGCCCGCGAGAGCGCCGATGCCCGCGCCCTTCTTGCCGCCGATGAGGCCGCCGACGAGGGCGCCGCCGCCCGCGCCCATCGCAACCGTCAGCTTGTCGCGGTGCTTCTGCCAGAAGGAGCGGCCCTTGTTCTGGCCGTAGTCGTAGTAGACGCGGCGGGGCGCGCTGTTACGGGCGACCGTGCGGGTGCGCGTGCGCGCCGCGCTGCGGTTGACGACGCGGGTCGCGACGGGGGCCGCCACGGCCGCGCGGGCGGTCGTCAGGTTCGTGTCGCGGGCCGCCTCGACGCCCTCCATGAAGCCGTCGCGGAACGCGGCGCGCTCCTCCTCGGTCATGTTCTTGGTCTCGTCCGCCAGCTCGTTTTCGAGCATGTTCTTCTGCTCGTCGGCCGGGTTGACGACCGTCTCGCCGGCGACGAGGGGCTTCGGCGCCTCGGCCTTCGCCACTTCGGGCGCGTTGTTGTTGGGGCGCATCACGAAAGCGCCGACGGTGCCGCCGAGCAGTGCCGCCACGAGCGCCACGGGTAGCATCTTGTTCGAAGTCGTCATCGGTCTGGGTCTCCTCGATTTATCGAATAATTTTTCAGGACGCACGTGAATGAGCGTACACACCGGGGAGAGTGGCAACTGCTGTTCCTCTGTCCGGCCCGCCGGGGGCCGCCCCGACAATCTACCAAACTTGCCACGACTTGTGGGCTTTTCCCCCGCGTCGCAACCGTTTTGTCGTCGAAATGTAAGAAGAGGCTCCACGCCCGGCCGCGGACTCGTCCGGGCGGCGTACACGATATGGGGCCGCCGGTTGACGATTTCCTCACACGCCTCCGAGCCCGCCCCGCGGCGACGGGTTGGACGCCCCCTCGGCCGAGGGGCTATAATGCGCCCTTGCCCAACAAATCCAACGGAGGTTCGACGGCCGCTGTGTCAACGTCAGCTTCATCTTTTCGTCTGTCGAGGCGGCTTGAGGACGTCGGGTTCTCCGACATCGTCAAAATCCGCAACAAGATTCTGGAGCTGCGCGCCGGGGGCGCACAGGTCTTCCAGTTCGAGGGCGGCGAGCCCTTCTTAGAGACGCCCGCCCCCATCAAGGAGGCGATGACCCGCGCGCTGGCCGAGAACCGCACGCGCTACGCACCCTCCTCCGGCATCCCGGAGCTGCGCGCGGCCGTCGCCGAGAAGCTGCGCGAGCGCAACCGCATCCCCGCGCGCGAGGAGGACGTGGTCGTCCTCAACGGCGGGATGCAGGGACTCTTCGCGGCCTTCCAGTCCGTCATCGACCCGGGCGAAGAGGTGCTCGTCTTCTCCCCCTTCTGGACGCCCATCCGCGACCTCATCGCGCACTGCGAGGGCAAGACCGTCCTCGTCCGCAGCGCGGAGGCGCGGCGCGCCGGTTTTTACGAGACGCTCGCGCGCCACGCGACCGGGAAGACCCGCGCCGTCTACTTCAACACGCCGCAGAACCCGACGGGGATCGTCTTCACGCGCGAGGAGGCCGAGGAGGTGGCGCGCTTCGCGCGCGAGCGCGGCCTCGTCGTC
>DASVTS010000189.1:0-14177 GCA_036387455.1 Pyrinomonadaceae bacterium
GCATCGTCGTCGGCAAGGTCGGCACGGCCACCGCCACGGCCGAAGAACTGCTCGCCTCGTTCCAGTGAAGGAAGGATGAAGGAGACGCTGACGCTTTATGCCGAAGCGCGGTCTGACTCTTCTGCTCCTCGCCTGCGCGGCCTCGGCCGCGTGCGGCGTGTTGTACGCGGGCGCCCGCGTGCCGTCGTCTGATGCGGAGGACGAGGCGATTAACAGGCGTCCTCTCAAACTCCCTCTGACGAGCCCGAAGATTGTCGTCGAGAAGGGCGCGCGTCGTCTGACGCTCTACTCGGGCGGCGAGCGCGTGCGCGTCTTCCGCGTGGTGCTCGGGTTCGAGCCCGCGGGCGACAAGGTGAGGGAGGGTGACGGGCGCACGCCCGTGGGCGACTTCTACGTCTGCATGAAGAACGAGCGCAGCAAGTTCTACCTCTCGCTCGGGCTGAGCTACCCGAACGCGGAGGACGCCGAGCGCGGCCTGCGCGACGGGCTCATCACGCGCGCGCAGGCGCGCCAGATTACGAGCGCCGTCGCGCGCGGCGCGAAGCCGCCCTGGAACACGGCGCTCGGCGGCGAGATATTCATCCACGGCGGCGGCACGTCCGACGATTGGACGTGGGGCTGCGTCGCTTTGGAGAACGAGCACATCAAGGAACTCTTCGACGCCGTCCCCCTCGGCACACACGTACGCATCGAGCCTTAAGCCCTCCGGGGACGAACCTCTTCAAGCATGACCAAGAGAAAACCACAGGCGCCGCGCCGCGCCCCTTCAAAGCCCGTCTTCGTCGCAAGGCCCGCCTTCTCTCCGAAGGCCGCCGCGTGGCTCCTGCTCTTCGCGCTCTTCGCTTCGCACGCGCCGCGAGCAAACGCCGCGCAGACGCAGACGCGCGAGCGCCGCACGTCGCAGCAGAGCACGCAGTCTAGGCCCACGCCGACTCCGACTCCCGCGCGCCCGACCCCGACGCCCGCCGCGCGGCAGACTCCGACTCCGACGCCGCCTCCTTCGTCCACGCCCGGCGCGCAACAGACCCCGAGCCCGACGCCGACTCCCGCTCCGACGCCCGCGCCCGTCGCGCCGCGCACGCTCGAAGAGTTGCGCGCGCGCGTGCGAGAGATTATGTCGAAGCCCGAGTTCGCTTCGTCGAACCTCGCCGTCAAGGTCGCGTCGCTCGACACGGGCCGCGTGCTGCTCGAAGAGAACGCGGGCAAGTGGATGCAGCCCGCCTCGAACATGAAGCTCTACACGGTGGCGGCCGCGCTCGACCGCCTGACGCCCGACTACCGCTTCGTGACCTCGGTCTACGCGCCCGCCCGGCCCGACGCCTCGGGCGCCATGCGCGGCGACCTCGTCGTCTACGGCCGCGGCGACCCCACGTTCGCCGTGCGCTTCAACCCGGAGGGCGACACCGACTACTACCGCGCCATCGAGGAGCTGGCGGCGAACGTCCACGCCGCGGGCGTCCGCCGCGTGGAGGGCGACCTCGTCGGCGACGAGAGCTACTTCAAGGGGCCGCCCGTCTCGACCGGCTGGGAGTGGGACGACCTCCAGTGGTACTACGGCGCGGAGGTCTCGGCGCTGACCGTCAACGACAACTCGGTTGACCTCTCGGTCAAGCCCGGCGCCTCCGTCGGCGCGCCCGCGCGCATCACGGTCGGCCCTTCGCTCCCGCTCGTCACCGTCCTCGACCGCACGACCACCTCCGAGCGCGGCACGACGCGCGAGCTGAGCGTCTCCCGCCCGCTCGGCCAGAACGTCATCGAGGTGCGCGGACGCCTGCCGATAGACGACCGGGGCTACACGGCGAGCCTCGCCGTCTCGCGCCCGGCGCTCGTCTTCACCACGATGCTGCGCTCCGCGCTCGAACGCCGCGGCGTCGTCTTCACCGGCCGGACGCGCACCGTGGACGCGCAGGGGCGCGCCGACGGGGAGCCCCTGCAAGTCTCCTCCCTGGTCGAAATCGCCGCGCGCAAGTCGCCGCCGCTCTCGACAATCGCCGCGCAGGTCCTGAAGCCGAGCCAGAACCTCTACGCCGAACTGCTCCTGCGCACGCTCGGCAAGATGAGCCCCACGGCCGACCCGAAACTTTCGAGCGAGGACGCCGGCGCGCAGGCGGTGAGAAACTTTCTGACGCAGGCGGGCATAGACCCGGCGGGGCTCGTCATGCTCGACGGCTCGGGGCTCTCGCGCGCCGACCTCGTCACGGCCGACACGACGCTGCAACTGCTCGTCTACATGAACCGCCACCGCTTCAGCGTCGCCTTCCGCGACGCGCTGCCCGTGGCGGGCGTGGACGGCACGCTCCGCAACCGCATGAAGGGCACGCCCGCGCAGGGGAACGTCCGCGCCAAGACCGGCACGCTGGGCACGGCCACCTCGCTCTCCGGCTACGTCCTGAGCGCCGCGGGCGAGCGCCTCGCCTTCGCGCTCATGATTAACAACCCCCCGCGCGACGCCAACCCGCGCGCGGAGTTCACGGACGCCGTCGCCGTCCTCCTCGCCTCCTTCGCCGGGAGGTCTTGAAGCGCCGATGCGATTCGTTAAATTTCACGGCTACGGCAACGACTACCTCGTCTTCGAGGCGTCGGAACTAGAAAAAGCAGGGCTTCGCGGGGGCTTCGAGCCTTTCGGGGAGGGGGAGCCGTTCCCCGAATTCGTGCGCCGCGTCTGCGACCGTCACTTCGGGGCGGGCTCGGACGGCGTCGCCGTCGTCGAACGCCTGGGCGAAGGCGCCGGTGCGGACTTCCGCCTTCGCATCTTCAACCCTGACGGGGGCGAGGCCGCGATGTCCGGCAACGGCTCGCGCTGCGCCGCCTCGTATCTGCATTTTGCGGGGCTCTGGGCGGAGGACGAACTGCGTTTCTCGACGCGCGCCGGCGTCAAGCGTTACTCCTTACGCGGGCGCCCCGGCCCCGGCGCCTTTCGCTTCGAAGCCGAGATAGGCCGCCCACGCTTCGAAAGTGATGTCATACCAATGTTTACGGGCGAGCCGCTGGCGGAGGTGCGCGACTACCCGCTCCAACTCGGCGGCGGCGAGATTGTGCGCGTCACCGCGCTCCAGATGTGCAACCCGAACTGCTGCGCCTTCGTCGGCGAAGACCTTGAGCGCGCCGACTGGCGCCGGCTCGGCAGAATCATAGAGTCGCACCCGGCCTTCCCCGAGCGCACCAACGTCGAGTTCGTCCAAGTCGTTGACCGCCAAAACATTAACGCACGCGTCTGGGAGCGCGGCGCGGGCGAAACGCTCTCGTCGGGGACGGGCGCCTGCGCCGCGGCCGTCGCTTCCATGATTGGCGGCCACACGGACAGGGGCGTGCGCGTCTCGATGCCCGGCGGCCTGCTGGAAGTCCTCTGGCGCGAGGACGGGGAAGTCCTTTTGACCGGCACGGCCAGCGTGATTTATCAGGGCGAGTGGCTGGGCGGCAGGGGAGGGGAAGAGGGGGGCGGTTTAAGCGACTGAAGGAGCAGAAGTTGGTGCGCCTACGTACGCTTAAAAAACGTCCCGCAAAGTCCCCTTTCGGTACGCATTTTTAGGGCACATTGCTCGTAGACGGACAATAAGTCCTGTGTTATCTTCTCTTGCGTGACAAGCGGACTATGTGTTCGCTTGTCATTCTTTTTGTACGAGATTCTTTCAGCGCTCCGCAACAAGGACATGGTTCCCCACTTCGGCTGACTCTTCACACTCCTAGAGCCGGAGGACGAGGACGGGAGGTTACTTACCTACTCGCGCGCCGCTGAGAGACTTGAATCGGTAGGAGGACCGAGAATGAGTAGACCCCTGATCGGGGGGAGTGCGGCCGCGGTCGTGCTTCTCTCCTGTTCTTTGCTGTTTTTAGCTGAGACTTCAGTCGCGGAGCCCCTCGGACAAGTTCCCCAAAGGGCTCAGCAGAACGACGCCGCAGACGCCGAAACGGCGGCCGGCGTCGAAGAAACGAACAAGGCGGGAGCGGCCGCGCCTAGCGCATCGAAGGCCGCAGTTGACAAAACGGAGCCCGAAGCCGAATCACAGGCTTCTTCCCCGGCGGCGAGCTTTACGGCCACGGCCTACAGCCTCCGCGGGCGCACCGCGAGCGGCGCGGGAGTCAGACGCGGCTTCATCGCGGCCGACCGAAGGGTTCTGCCCATCGGGACGCGCGTCAGGCTCGAAGCGGGCCAGTACAGCGGTGAATACCTCGTCGCGGACACCGGCGGCGCCGTCCGGGGCCGCAAGATTGACATCTGGGTGCCCAGCACCGACGAGGCCATGCGTTTCGGCCGCCGACCCGTTAAGCTGACCGTCCTGACGCGCACGCGCCCCCGGACGGCCACCCAGCGCGCAGGCAATTAGACGAAAGACGAAAAAGATGCTTCGGCTTGTGAAGAGTGTCGAAGCCCGCGGGGCCGCCGTCAAAGAAAGACGGCGGCCCCGAACCTTTTCGCGCGGAAAAGAGGTTTCGGCGGGCAAAATTGCCTGAAAAAGTAAGGCCGCCGGTTGCGGCCCGCGGGCGGTCGCGTTTAAGATTCCGCGCAGTTGAAAGCCGACGAACAGAGTCAAAACGTCCCACGGCCGGCGCCGCTCGTCGAGGTCAGGCGCGGCCCCGTCGTCGAGTCGCGCCACCGCGGCCACGTCGCCGCCGTGGACGGCGAAGGCCGCCTCGTCGCCTCGCTGGGCGAGCCGGACACGGTCACCTACCTCCGCTCCTCCGCCAAGCCCTTCCAGGCCGTGCCCCTCGTCACGAGCGGCGCCGCAGACCGTTTCGGCCTGAACGAGGCCGAGCTGGCCGTCGCCTGCGCTTCGCACAGCGGGGAAGACCTGCACGCCGGCGTGGTCGCCGGGATGCTCGAAAAAATCGGCCTGGGCGAGGATTTCCTCAAGTGCGGCGTCCACGACCCCTTCGACCGCGCCACGTCCGAGCGCCTGCGAAGACAGGGCGAGAGCCCCGGCGTGCTGCGCAACAACTGCTCGGGCAAGCACACCGGGATGCTCGCGCTCGCGCTCCACCTCGGCGCCCCGCCCGAGGTTTACGACGACCCCGAAGCCCCCGTCCAGCAGGCCATCCTCCGCGCCGTCTCACAGTTCTCCGGCCTCCGCGCCGAAGAGATAACGCTCGGCACGGACGGCTGCGGCGCCCCCGTCTTCGGGCTCCCGGTGCGCACGATGGCGCTCATGTACGCGCGCCTGGTCGCGCCACCGGCTGATTTCGACGACGCGACGCGCGGCGCGTGCACCCGTCTCGTCGCGGCCATGACCCGGCGCCCCGAGCTGGTCGGCGGGACGGTCGAGCGCTTCGACACGGAGGTCATGCGGGCCCTGCGCGGGCTCGTCGTCTCTAAAATAGGCGCGGAGGGCGTCTACACGGCGGGCGTCCTGCCTTGCGAGAGGTGGCCGAAGGGACTCGGCCTCGCGTTCAAAATCGAGGACGGCGAAGACCGCCGCGCGCGCGCGACCATCGCCATCGAATCGCTCAGGCAACTCGGTGTACTGGATGAGGACGCGCAAAAATCGCTCTCGCCTTACGCGAGCTTCCCTGTCCTCAGCCATCGCGGTGAAATAGTTGGCAAAATTCAGGCTTCTTTCAGGCTCAGACGGGCATGAGTGTTCGGTTCAAGACTAAGCCGAAAACCGTCTGTGTAAAGTAACGATTCACCGTCCCAATGTGCAGTATCAAATTTGTACGCTTTCCGCAGCCGAAAATTACCTTGTAGCTGACGCGGCTAAAAGCCGGCAAAATTTAAATTTACAGGTTTTTCGGGGAAAATTTGAAGGGCCGAAAACTTCAGACGAAAGAGGTCGGCCGGTGGCATAGTCGTTGCTGAGCGTAGGACAGAATAAAATGTAAGGGGTAAATAGAGTTATCGGGTCAGGCTCGGAGACGGCTGGTGAGTGAAAGCTTTGGGGGAGGTTTTCTCTCACTACTTGCTGGTGACCACTCTTTGGGGGAACAGAGGGGTCGTTAGTATAGCCGTCAAAGGCCATCAATTAGCGGGTTACTGATTCCGTTTCTGTAGGGGTTTGGGGGAGCCCCGCAGAGAAGATCAGTAACCCGCAAATTTGTGTCCGGTAATCTGTTCACAAAAAAGCGCCGTGAGATTTGGCTCACGGCGCTTTTTTGCTGCCCGCTTGAAATTCTCACTCCCCGGCGGGCTTGAGCAGCTTCGAGGCCGCCGGCGGGGTGTTCAGGTCTTCGATGTTGAGACGCACCATACCGCCCGCGTCCGTGTAGACCTCTTCGGCGGCCTGGCGCGAGCGCCGGCGGAGGAAGACGGCGCCGCCGATTAGGCCGCCGACGCCGAGGCAGAGCAGGATGGCGAACCCGGTCGTGATGAGCGTCGTGAGGATGACGCCGCCCATCGTCGAGGTGTAGGCGCGCACCGCCTTCTCCTCCGCGTGCGGGTTGCGCCCGAGCCAGCGGACGTCCTTCTCGTACCTCACGCCCGAGGCCAGCTTCTCCGCCGCGGCGAAGTCCGGCGCGTCGAAGACGAAGACCGAGTAGTTGCCGACGCGCTGGTAGACGGAAGGGACGGGCTGGCCCGCGGCCTTCAGCTCGGCGATGCGGCGGTTGATGGCGGCGTCGGCGTCAACCGAGTGTTGCGGCGTGGGGAATTCGACGATGACGAGCCGCCCGCCTTCGTACTTCGCGGTGACGGCCTCCGTCCCCTTGTCAAAGTCGAAGGCGTCGAGCGCCGGGCGGTCGCCGGCGGCCTTTTGCAGCGCGGGCAGGCTGCGGGCGTAGACGTAACCCTCGCCCACCTTCTTCTCCCAGTCGGGCAGGTGCATGACGAGCACCGGGACGCCGCCCGCCGCGTCGGCCTCCGAACCCTGTTCCGCCTGAGCCCGGGCCGAAGTCCCGGCCGCGCCCAGCGCGAGGAGGAACAGGACGGACAATAACTGCTTAAACTTCGATGCTCTCACGCTAAAACCTTCCCGGCGAAAATGGCAAAGCAGACGCGTCGCGGCGTAGCTCGGCGGCAAAGCGTTTGGATGAGTTAGACAGCGGCGCCGTTGTGTTGGTTCCGCCCGCGCGATGATAAGCCGCGCGCGGGCGTCAGCGCCAGCGGCGCATCTCGCGCAGAATGAGGTCAGCGTGGCGGCGCGGGTCGGGGATGTCGCGCAGGACGGTCGTGCCTCCGACCTCGCTGGCGTTGTCCACGACGACGTTGCCGAAGCGGAGCAGGCGCTGCGGGATGGAGGTCGTCACGGAGACGTCCTGGATGTTGCGCAGGGGGATGTTGCGCGTCGTGCGCGAGATGAAGCCCTGGTCAATCTCTATCTTCGAGTCGGTGAGCGTGTAGCGCACGGTGTTGCGCATCAGGTGCTTGTAGGCTGGAAGGAGGAAGAGGGTGAGCGCCACGGGCAGCGAGACGTAGAAGGGGATCGCCGCCCACGGCTGCCACGCGAGCAGCGCGATGACGAGGAACGCGCCGAGCGCCGCCAACAGGTAGCCGAGCTTGACGAAGAGGAGCGTGGGGCGGACGGTGAAGATGGTCTGCTCGTCGGTATCCTCTGCGCCGCGTGGGGCCGGCTCGCGGCGCGCGGGCGGCGGGGCGGGCGGGCGCGGCTGCAAAGGCTCGACGGGGCGCGGCGCGGGCGCCGTGCGCGGGCGCGGGGCGGCGACGCGCGTCTCCTCGTTCGAGGCGCCGGGCGCGTAGCGCGTCACTTCCGTGTCGGCGGGCGCGCCGCAGTCGGCGCAGAAGCGCGCGCCCGGCGTCAGGCGCGTGCCGCAGTCTGGGCAGTTTTCCATCAAAGTCCTCACTCGGTCTCGCAGAGTTCGCGCAGGATGTCGAGCAGTTCGACAGCGTCGTAAGGCATGTCCACCACGCGCGCGCCGGCCGTCATCGCCTCGGCGCGCGCCTCGTCGCGCCCCGCGGGCAGGAGCAGCAGCGCGGGCGGCGCGTGGCCGGGGCGCGACTGCTTCGCCAGCCGCCGGAGCATCTCGACGCCGTCCATCTCGCGCAGCTCATAATCGACGACGAGCGCGTCGGGGCGGTCGATGCGCAGGAGGTTGAGCGCGTGCTGGCCGTCGAAGGCGGCGCGCACCTCGTAGGCGGCCGAGCGCATCAGCAGGTTGACCTGAGCCATCCGCGCCGCGTCCGAGACGACCAGCATCACGCGGCGGAGTTTGCCGCCGACGCCGCGCCCGGCGGGTTGAACCGCGGCCGGCGGAGTCCGCGCCGCGGCCGCCCCCGCCGGGGCCGACCGCGCGGCGCTCGCCTGTGCGGCCCCGCCGTCATCCTGCATGCCCCTCGCCGGGGCGCGCCGCTCCGAGTCGGGCTTGGCGGCGCCCGCCTCCGCGAAGCCGTAAACGACGACGCGCGCCGCAGAGTTCTCGCCGCGCGCCTCGCCCAGAGCGGCCTCGGCCTGCTCGACCAGCCGCTCCACCTCCGAACCGTGCGCCGGGAAGGAAGAGACGCCCGCGAAAAGGTCTGAGCCGCCGGCCGCCTCGGCGAACTCTTCGCGCAGGCGCGAGAGGGTCGCGCGCGCCGAAGGCCCGTCGGCGCCGGGCAGGTAGACGAGCAGCGTCGCCGGCCCGTAGAAGGCGACCGCGTCCAAGCGCCGCAGGTTGAGCTTCAGGAAGCCGTGCGCGTCGGTCAGCGCCCGAGAGCGCGGCGCGGCTGCCCGAGAGTCAACGCCCCCGGCCTCCGCGGACGCGGCGCCGCCCTCGGCCTCGACGAGCGCGAGTGAGCCGTTCAGGCCGCGGCGCGCGTCGGCGCCGACCGAGTCGAGCAGGAAGAGGAAGTTGTCTATCTCGGAGCGCTGGTCGGCGACGGCCGGCGCTCCGCGGCGGCCGGACGCGGCGCGCCACGCGAGCGCCCCGAGCCGCGCGCGCAGCTCGTCGGCGGCCGCGTCCTGAGAAAAGTAGTCGTCCGCGCCGAGGTGTTCGGCGGCGCTCCGCAGCCCGCGCGTGTCCTCGCGGAAGAGGAGGACGACCGGGAGCGCGAAGCTCGAAGGCTCGGAGCGCAGGCGCCGCGCGAGCGAGAGGAGACGCGACTCGCCCTCGCGGCCGCCGAAGGCGAGAAGCACGACGGAAGGCCGAGTCTCTTTCGCGCGCTCGTGGGCCTCCTCGGCCGCGGCGTCCGCGACCTCGAAGCCCGCGTCGGCGAGTTTCGCGCGCAAGGCTTCGGCGTCCGCGCCCTCGTCGGCGACCAGCAGCGCGCGCCCCGCGCCGCCGGAGTCTTGTTGTGAGTCTTCGTCCACGTTGTTAAAGGCAACCTGTACCGAACCGGCGGCGCAATCATACCGCGACAGCCCGCGCGGCCAAACAGCGGAGGCGCACTAAAGACCGAGGGGGACGGCACCCGCGCCGTCCCCCTCACCTTCGTCCGAGTCTTTTTCGCCCCCTTCCGGGCCCGGCCTCACTGGCTGACGAGCCGCAGCTTCCCGTCGGGCGTCCGCACGGCGTAGACGTTCGTCTCGTAGACGAGCGGGGGCGGCTCGGCCGCCTTGAGCTTCGCAATCTGAGTGCGGGAGACGCGCGGGGCGACCCGCGCCGTCGAGGGGTCGCGCATCAGCGCGTAGCGCTCGGAGATGCGGCGCACGTACTCCTGCGTCTCGCGGTAGGGCGGGACGCTGCGGCCGTACTTGAGCACCGCGCCCTCGCCCGCGTTGTAGCCGGCCAGCGCCAGCCGCACGTCGCCGTCGAACATGTTGAGCAGGATGCGCATGTATTTCACGCCGCCCTCGATGTTCTGCTGCGGGTCGAAGATGTTCCTGACGCCGAGGCGCGCGGCCGTCCCGGGCATCAACTGCATCAGCCCGCGCGCGCCCTTGTTCGAGAGCGCGAACCGCTTGAAGGAGGACTCGCGGTGCATGATGGAGTAGATGAGCAGGGGGTCTACGCCGTGTCGCTTGCTCGAATCCACGATGAAGCCGTCAACGTTCGCGTCGCCCGTCGAGAAGCCGTCGAGCGCCGAGCCTACGTACATCGGGAGCGAAGGCGCGGGTGCGGCGGCCGGGGCCGCGGAGCGGAGCGGGGCGGGCGCCGGGGCCGCGGGCCTGTTGGCGTCGGCGACGGGCGCCGGCACGATGGTGCGCGCCGTCAGCTTCAAAGCCCTCCTCGGGCGCGTGGCGGGGGCCAGCGCGGGCTGCTCGACGCGAATGCCGCCGGGGACGTCGAAGTTGTCGAAGCGGTAGCCGGTGCCGGCTTGCTGCGCCGACGCGGTCAGGCAGGAGAGGAGAAGCAGCGCGCAGGCGGCGGGGAGTTTCTTGCGGAGCGTGGGGGATGTTTTCATGGCCTTGCTCGTTCCGGGCGCGCCCGCGTGTCTTCGAATCCAGGAGGGTGCGTCTGTAAGTTCCGTCTGAGGCAGGGGCTCGGGGAAGCCGTCAAGGGCGCGCTCGACCGAACGCACAAGCAGGATAACATACGGGAACGAGTCTGTTCAACAAAATTCCCTATCTGTTTAACTCAAATTATTTATCAATTTAGAAATGATGCGGCGGGGCGCGTGTGGCGTGAGGGCGGGAGTCTTGACAGCGCGTGTATGATGAAGGCCGCTCATCCAGCGGGTTTTACGGCACATAACACGTGCGTCCGCCAGCGCACCTCACCCTTCAGGAGAAAGAGATGAAAAGTGTACTGACCGCGGCACTCGCGGCGACGCTCTCGCTTTCTGCCGTCGTCGCAGCGCAAACCACTGCCCCTTCAACAGTTACGGCCAACACCAACGCCAGCGCCGTGAAGAAGCGCGGCCCCGTCTTCCGCGCCACGAAGGAGCAGATTAAGCAGGCGCAGGAGATTCTGAAGCGGCGGGGATTCTACGCCGGCGATTCCACGGGCAAACTCGACCCCGCGACGCGCGAAGGACTCAAAAAGTACCAGGAGGCCGAGGGGCTGAAGGTCACCGGCACCCTCAACGCCGCGACGCTCCAGAAAATGAGCGTCGCGCTCACGGATAAGCAGAAGGAGTGGGTGGCCGCGCACACACAGGCGGGCCAGTAAAAGGCGGAGGCCCCGACCGTCAGGGAGGGCGTCCGCCTCACGCCGAAAGGAAAGGAGGATGGGAGACAGCGTGCCTCCCATCCTCCTTTTGCTTTTGACTCTTGCCTTTCGCGTTAGACGGAAGCCCTCCCTGACGGTCGGGCTGCCGACCGTCAGGCCGAGGCCGCCTGTTCGGTGAGCAGGCGCTCGACTATCTGGTAGCTGGCTTCGAGGGCTTCGCTGAGCTTCTGGGGCTCGGGGCCGCCGCCCTCGGCCATGTCGGGCTTGCCGCCGCCGCGTCCGCCGATGATGGGGGCCAACTCCCTGATGACGCGGCCGGCCGGGACGCGCTTCGAGAGGTCGGGCGAGGTGCGGACGATGAGCGAAGCCTTGCCGTCGGCGCGTCGGCCGAGCACGACGACGCCCGTCTTGATTTGCGCGAGCAGGGTGTCCGAGAGCTGCCGGAGCGCCGAGGCGTCGAGGTCGCTCGCCTCGCGCGCGAGCACGAGGACGCCGCCCTCGACCTCGCGTGCCTCCCGGCCGTCCTGCGCGGCGGAGGCCCCGCCGCCGAGGGCCAGTTTCAGACGCAGCTCGTCGGCCTCGCGCCGCGCCTTCTTCAGCTCGTCCTGTAGGCGCGCGACCGCCGCGGGCACGTCCGAGCGCGTCGAGCGCAGGTCGCCGGAGATTTGGTCTACGAGCGCCTCCGTCTCCTGAAAGCGCATGAAGGCGTCGCGCCCGGTGACGGCGCGTATGCGGCGCGTGCCAGAGGCGATGGACTCGTCGCTCGTGATTTTAAAGAGGCCGATGTCGCCCGTCGCGCGGACGTGCGTGCCGCCGCACAGCTCTTTGGAGAAGCCGGGGACGGTGAGGACGCGCACCTTCTCCGCGTACTTCTCGCCGAAGAGCGCCATCGCGCCGGAGCGCATCGCCTCGTCGAGCGAGACGAGGTCGGTCTGGACGCGCTCGTTGCGCAGGATTTGGTAGTTGACGAGGCGCTCGATTTCGGCCAGCTCGTCGCGCGTCAGGGGCTGGAAGTGCGAGAAGTCGAAGCGCAGGTAGTTGGGCGCGACGACCGAGCCGGCCTGCTTGACGTGCGTGCCGAGGACTTCGCGCAGGGCGGCGTGCATCAGGTGCGTGGCCGTGTGGTTGCGGCGCGTGGCGTCGCGCTTCTCGGCGTCCACCTGCGCCGTCACGGCGTCGCCGACGCGCAAAGAGCCGCGGTCGACTTTGACGCGGTGAACGATCATGCCGCTCGCGGGCGTGGGCGGCGTGTCGTTGACGGAGGCGTGCGTGTCGCCGCGGACGAGGACGCCCGTGTCGCCGACCTGCCCGCCCGACTCCGCGTAGAAGGGCGTGCGGTCGAGGACGACCTCGCCCTCGTCGCCTTCGCTTAACTCCTCGACTTCCTCCTCGCCGCGCAGCAGCGCCAGCACCTTCGCGCCGTCCGTGCGCGTCTCGTCGTAGCCGGTGAACTGCGACGCGCCGACCCGCTCGGCGACCTTCGCGTAGACGGGGTTCGCCTTCGACGCGGAGGCGGCGTGGCCCTTCGCGCCCGCGCCCTGAATCTCGCGCAGCGCGCGGTCGAACTCCTCGTTGTAGGTCTCCTCGTCAATCTGGAAGCCGCGCTCTTCGAGCCCGACGCGGATGAGGTCGCGCGGCGTGCCGAAGGTGTCGTAGAGCCGCGCCAACTCCGCGTAGGCCGGCACCTCGCCCTCGGAGGTCGAGGCGAAGAGGGCTTCGAGCTTCTGCAAGCCCACGGTGAGTGTCGAGCCGAAGCGCTCCTCTTCGAGCTTGACCATGCGCCCGATGAACTCGCGCGAGGTCTCGAGCTCGGGGTAGGCGTCCTTCATCTGGTCTACGACGAAGTCGGTGACCCTGTGGAAGAAGTTGCCCTCGAAGCCGAGGGCGTTGCGGCCGTGGTAGATGGCGCGGCGCATGATTTTGCGCAGGACGTAGTTGCGCCCCTCGTTGCTCGGCAGGATGCCGTCGGCGATGGAGAAGGCCGTCGCGCGCGCGTGGTCGGCGATGACGCGCATGGCGAAGCCCTCCTGCGTGCCGGGCTCGTAGTGGCGGTCGGCCAGCTTCGCGGTGAAGAGGACGATCTCTTTGATTAAGTCGGTGTCGTAGTTCGTCTGCACGCCCTGAAGGACCACGGCGAGGCGCTCCAGCCCGGCGCCGGTGTCGACCGAGGGCGCGGGCAGCGGTTCGAGCGCGTACCTGCCCGGCCCGGCCTCCACGCGGTTGTACTGCATGAAGACGAGGTTCCAAATCTCCATCGTCGTGTCGCCGGGGCCGTTGACGAACTCGGGGCGGTTGAACTCGGGGTCTTCCGGGTGCTCGCCGAGGTAGTAGTTGATTTCCGAGTTCGGCCCGCACGGGCCGGTCTCGGCCATCTGCCAGAAGTTGTCCTTGCGGCCGAAGCGCAGTATCCGCTCGGGACGCGCGCCGACCTCCTGCCACAGGGCGATGGCCTCCTCGTCGGCCGGCACCTCGTCGTCGCCCGCGAAGACGGTGAACCAGAGCCGCTCGGGGTCGAGCTTCAATTCGTTCACCAGAAAATCCCAGGCGAAGCGGATGGCGTCCTCCTTGAAGTAGTCGCCGAAGGAGAAGTTGCCGAGCATCTCGAAGAAGGTGTGGTGGCGCGCGGTCTTGCCGACCTCGTCGAGGTCGTTGTGCTTGCCGCCGGCGCGCAGGCACTTCTGCGACGTGGCGGCGCGCTTGTAGTCGCGCTGCTCGGCGCCGAGGAAGACGTCCTTGAACTGGTTCATCCCGGCGTTGGCGAACAGCAGCGTCGGGTCGTTGGCGGGCAGAAGCGGGCTCGAAGCGACGCGGCGGTGCCCGTGCTTCTCGAAGTAGGCCAGAAACTTCTCGCGGATTTCGTTACCTGTCAGCATAAAACACTCACCATTCGACTATCAGCAAAAAGAGCAGCCGGACAGTCTGGACTGACTGCTGACGGCTGCGTCCTGAAATTCAGGGAAAAGTGTAGCACGCCGCGCGCGGGCGGGCGAGACAGCCGGGCGGAAGGCGAGTTAAGACCCGTCGTCTTCGTCCGGGGCGTCGGAGGCTTCGCGCACCTTGCGGATGATGAGGTCGTAGGAGAAGCCGAGGCGGAGCAGGTGGTCGTAGAGGCTCTTGGTCTCCTGTCGCGTCGTGGGGCGGCCCCGCAGTCGCACGCGCTTCTCGATGGCGCGCGCGATGAGTTCCTCCTCGGGCGTCTCCTGGTAGACGAGTTCGAGCGCGGCGTCGGCCGTCTCCTTCGGAACCTTTCGGGTCTTGAGGTC
>DASVTS010000190.1:0-35984 GCA_036387455.1 Pyrinomonadaceae bacterium
TCACCCAGTCGGCGCTGATAGTCTCGCCGGGGACTTGAGTCGGCTCGCCCCTCACGTAGTCGGGCAGCTTCGAGCGCGCCGGGGCGGGGCGCGGGATGGGGTCGGAGGCGAGCTTGCGCCGCATCTCGTCGAGGTTCGGCAGGGACTGCCGCGGCCTGCCGGGGCGGGGCGGCGGGCCGGGCTCGGCGTTGCCGTTGTTGCCGTTGCCGCCGTTGCCGGCGCCCTTGCCGTTACCGTTATTCTCCTGCGGGGGCTCCTCCCCGGGGGCAACCTCAAATTCCGAGTCGTGCGGCCACCCCTGCGCCGTGCCCAGCGCGGCCGCCGCGTCCACGACGCCGCCCGCCGAGACCTTGCCGGCTAGTTCGGGAATCTTGCGCACGCCGCCGGCGACGGCCTCGCGCACGCGCTCCGCCCTCAGCAGCGGCCGCGCCGTCTTGACCAGCCCGACCACGCCGCTCACCACCGCGGCCGACGCCGACGTGCCGTTGACGACGCCGTAGCCGCCGCCCCTCGTCGTCGTCAGGACGCCGTCGCCCGGCGCCGCTACCTGCACGCGCGCCGCGCCCCAGTTCGACCAGCCCGCGAGACGGTCGGCGCCGTCCGTCGAGGCCACCGAGATGACGTTCGGCAGGTCGAACGAGGCCGGGTAGTGCGGCGCCGCGTCGTTGTCGTGCCCGGCGTTTCCGGCCGCGGCCACGACCACGACGCCCCGCGCCCCGGCGCGGCTCACCGCGTCGCGCAGCGCCTCGGAGTTCGCGCCCGTCCCCCACGAGCAGTTGATGACCTGCGCGCCGTGGGCGACCGCGTAGTCTATCGCCTCGACGGCACGCCCCACGTCGCCCGCCCCCGTCGCGTCGAGCACGCGCAGGCTCATCAGCCCCGCCTGCCACATCACGCCCGAGACGCCGACGCCGTTGTTGCCGCGCGCGGCGATGAGGCCGGCGACCGCCGTGCCGTGCCCGTTCTCGTCCGCGACCGTGCCGGAGTCGTTGACGAAGTCCCAGCCGTAAAGGTCGTTGACGTAGCCGTCGCGGTCGTCGTCGCGCCGGTTGTCCTGCTCGGCGGCGTTCGCCCATCGGTTGTCCTTCAGGTCGGGGTGGGAGAAGTCCACGCCGCTGTCCACGACGGCCACGACCGTCGAGGGCGAGCCCGTCGAGACGGCCCACGCGCGCGCGGCGCGCACGTCCGAGCCGGCCGAGGTGCCGTTGGCCTCGCCCGCGTTCCGCAGCGCCCACTGCTCGGCGAAGCGCGGGTCGTCGGGCGTCAACTGCTCGCCCTTGATGACGAAGTTCGGCTCGGCGAACTCGACCGAGGGGTGCCCGCGCAGCTCCGCGACCGCCGCCTCCACGTCATGCCCGGCGTCAATCGAGAGCCGCTCGACGCGCGACTTGCCGCGCAGAATCCCGGCCCGGCGCATCCCCTTTAAGGCGGGGGCGGCCAGCACTTCGTCGGCCGAGGCGCCCTGGCGGAAGCGCACGAGCAGCTCGCCTTCGCGCCGCTCGGGCGGGGTGCGCGCGGGGTTGGCGGGCGAGGCGGCGGCCGGCGCCGCGGCCGGCGCGGCGCGCTCCGGGCCTCGCGCCGACGCGCGCCACGAAGGGAGGAGGAAGGGTTGCAGTCCCAGCGCGTAGACGAGGACGAGATAGAGAAGTCTCGCGGAGGGAGTGGAGGACGGGCGACGGGTAGGCTGCATCGGTTTGGCTCCTCTCTGGCGTTAGGTGACGCCGGCCGCCGCCGTGCACGGTCGCTGCCCCGGGTGCGGGCGCGCACCGGCCGCGCTCGGGCGCGGCGGCTGAGTGCTTGAGGTGGTACCGCGGGCCGCCGGGCGGGCGCCGCGCGGAGTTATCCAGAAGAGTTGGTGCTAAGAGATGGCCTGCTCGCGCGGAGAGAGAGTCAGCCTGCGGAGAGACCAGTGAGATGGGGCCTTCTGAGGCTCACGGCGGTGGAGCTATCCGTGTGCGCTCTAAACTGTGTCGGGTTATTAAAACTGCCGCTGGGCGGTAGGGAGACAGGGGGGAAAATAACGCCGGGCACGATTTCTGTCAACGAGAATTTTCGCGCGCCGGGCGGAAACTTTATCGTTGACACGGGCGGCGCGCGAAACTATCTTTGTCGCCGTCAAGCCGTCCGGCCCGCACGCGACTTCACCGGCGACGAAAGCCTCGCCCCTCCGCCCGGTGTCCCGACAAGTTACGTCGCCCACGCCCACGGCGCGCGACTAAGGGCCTTGCAGCCATCGCGACAGGGCCCCCGCAGTTAACGACGACACCTGAAAAGGAGACAAAGTCCAATGGCGACTAGAACCGCAGCCAAAGGCGCAGCCGCGTCCAAAGGTGGCAAGGCCACCGCGAGTAAGGCCACCGCGAGTAAGGCCACCAGGTCCGGCGCGTCCACCTCGGCCGCCACGACCTTCAACCGCAGGAGCCTCACCGTGGGCGTCGGCTCCGGCGCCACGCTCGCCAGCATCACGAAGCTCATCGAGAAGAAGTTCAAGGAGTCCGGCTGCCCGCGCTGCTTCTCGGGCCTCGACAAGCTGATCCTCGACTCGAAGGTCAACCCCCAGTAGCCGCGGCCGCGTCTCTCCGGATGTCCAAACCCGAAGTGCCCGAGCTGGGTGTGGGGCTGGCCTACGGCCCCTCATTCCGCGGCTTCATCGAAACGCGCGGGCACCTCTTCGACTTCGTCGAGGTGGTGCCCGACACGCTCTGGACGGACGCCGGGGCGGGGCGCGCCCGCCGCTACAGGGACAACCCGGCGGCCGTCCGCTTCCTCGACCAGCTCCGGCGCGAGAAGCCGGTCGTGATGCACAGCATCGGCCTCTCGCTCGGGAGCGCGCACCGCTTCGACGCCGGGCACGTCGAGCAGATAGCGCGCTGGCGCGAGTGGCTGCGGTCGCCGTGGCACAGCGACCACCTCTCCTTCAACCTCGCCGAGCACGGCGGGGGGGAGATGAACGTCGGCATCACGCTGCCGCTCCCCTACGACCGCGAGACCGTCGAGCTGCTGGCGCCGCGCATCGAGCAGGTGCGCGCGCGCGTCCCCGTCCCCTTCCTGCTGGAGAACAACGTCTACTTCTTCACCTACGCGCGGCAGGACTACGGCGAGGCCGAATTCCTCAACCGCCTGTGCGCGGCCTCGGGCTGCGGGCTGCTGCTCGACCTGCACAACCTTTACACGAACTGCCGCAACCACGGCGCCGACCCTTACGACTTCCTCGGCCGCCTCGACCTCTCGAACGTCGTCGAGATGCACGTCGCGGGCGGGATGGAGCACGGCGGCTTCTACATGGACGCGCACTCGGACGTGAGTCCGCCGGAGGTGTGGGAGCTGCTCGACCACGCGCTGCCGCGCTGCGCGAACCTCGGCGGGGTCGTCTTCGAGCTGATGGACTCGTGGCTCGAAGTGGTGGGCGAGGAGAGGCTGGCGGCGCAGCTCGCGCGGATGAAGGAGGCGTGGGCGAAGCACAGGCCCGGGCCGGCCGGCCGGAGGGCGGCGTGACGCAGGTCGCGTTCCAGTCGGCGCTGGCGCGCCTCGTCACGGACTTAGACTTCCGCGCCGACGTGCGCGGGCGCGGGCGCGCGGCCCTCCCCGAAGGGGTGAGCGAGGTCGAGTCGGAGCGCCTGCTCGCGGCGGCCGGCGACCGCGGCCTCGACGCCGCGCGGACGATTTACAAGGGCTTCCGTCTGAGCAAGCTCCTCCTCACGCTGCCGCTCACGAACACGCTGCTCGGCCCGGAGAGGATGACGGCGGAGGTGTCGGCCTTCTGGGAGGGCCGCCCGCCGGTCAGTTTTTACTACGTCGAAGAGGCGCTGGCCTTCTGCGAACACCTGCTCGGGCGGGCGGGCGCGGGGCCGCGTGTGCCCTACCTGCGCGAGGTGGTCTGCTACGAGCGCGCCTCGCTCGTCCTCGAGCGCGCGCGGCTCGCGGGCGAGCGGGCCGGGGAGCAGCGCGTCGAATTTCGTCACGACCCCGCCGCCTTACTCTCCACCCTCGCCGCGGGGCGCCGCCCGCGCAAGGTGCCGGCCGCGCGTTGCGTCATCGCCGGCCGCCTCAGCCGGCGCGGCGCGGTGAGCTGGCGCGTCGTCGAAGGGTGAGGTCAAAGTCTTCTCTTTCATAAACGGAAACGGGAGGTTAGAAGGGTGAGCAGCAGGAACGGCCGCCGCGAATTCATCAAGAGCGGGGCGCTGGCGGGGCTGGGCGCGTTGTCGTCGGCAGGGAGGGCCAGGGCCGCGGGTCGGCTGCACGCGCGGGCGGGCGGGACGCGCTTCGGCGCCGTCGCCGCCCCCGACAAGTTGGAGGAGCGCGCGCTGCGCGGGCTGAAGTTGTTCACCGACTGGCTCGCGGCGAACTCGGCGAAGGGTTTCATCGGCGAGCTGGGGTTCCCGGGCGACAGGAATAAACTCGACGAGTACAACTGCGGCAGGACTCCGAGGCGCTTCAAAGACGACTACGTGAAGTGGAACAACCTTGCGGAGGCGTGGTTCAGGAGGGCGGACGAGGCGAAGCTCTGGGCGACAATCTGGGCGACGGGCGAGTGGTGGGGCGACTACACGCTCGCCGTCTACAAGAAGTCCTCCGAGAGCGCGCCCTCCGTCAACGCCACGAACACGCAGTCGCTGGTCTTCGAGCGGCACCTCTCCACGCCCGACTACGAGAGGGGCATCACGGTCGCGGGGGGCGAGTTCGGGGCTAACAGCGGCACCGAAGAGACGCTCAGGAAATTCTCCAACCGGAAGCCCGGCGTCTACGAAGACGATTATCACTACGACACGCAGGCGACGTTCGACTACCTCGCCGCGCGCGGCGTGACGCTCGTCAGAATCCCCTTCCGCTGGGAGCGCATCCAGCCGCGGCTCCTCGGCGCCCTCGACGCGGCGGAGTTGAGGAGGCTCAGGGAGGCGGTCGAACGCGCGAGGAAAAGTCGGGCCGGCATGCCGAGGGGGATGAAGGTGATTCTCGACGTGCACAACTTCGGCGCGTATTACGAGGACGCCGACGGCAGCGGGAAGGGGAAGCGGCGCGATTTCAGGGAGCGGAACTTCGCGCAGTACCTCGTGGATTTGTGGGCGAGGCTGAGCGCCGAGTTCAAGGCGGTGCCGGACGTCTTTTACGGGCTGATGTGCGAGCCGGTAGACCCCGAGACGGAGAAGGACGTGAGGCGGACGGCGATGACCGAGGCGTGGGAGGCGGCGTGCCAGCAGACGTTGGATAAGATTCGCGCCTCCGGCGACAACAAGTTAATCCTCCTCTCGGGCTACCTGTGGTCGGGCGTCCTCAACTGGGGCACGCAGCACCCGCGGGGCTGGGTCAAAGACCCGCAGAACAACGTCCTCTACGAGGCGCACCACTATTGGGACAGCGACAGCAGCGGACACTACTGCCTGAGTTACGACGACGAGCTGCGGCGCATCGGATAGGGGCGGCCCCCGCGCCGTGGCGGGGGCCGCCGGGCCGCTCAGGCGAAGTCGCCGCGCGCGCGTTCTATCTTCTGCCAGACGTTCGGGACGATGCGGTGCGCCCCCCAGCTGTAGGCGGTGTCGGGCCCGGCCTGCGCGTCGAAGATTCTGACGGCGAGCACGCCGTGGTAGCCGCCGAACTGCTTGGCGTTGACCCACCAGGCGGCGGTCGAGTCCCACACCTTAAGCTCCTGCCCGGCCGCGACCACGGCGCAGCCCTCGTGATAGATTAAGTCCTCCCTAATCCAGTCCGCGGGGGTCTGCTCGCCCGACCAGCGGCTCTGCCAGTCCTGCGTGGCGTCGTCGGTGAACTGCTCGACGAACTGCGCCGGGAAACTTTTGACGCCGCGTGCGAGGAAGACCTCGTGCGAGAGGGCGGCCAGCGCGCCGCAGTCGAGCGTCTTCCGCCGGACGGCCTCGCACCAGTGGAGGGGCCACTTGGACGGCCCCCAGGGATACCTGTGCCGAATCCAGCGCGGCCCGACGAGCACGCTCCCGCCGCCGAGCTGCGCGTAGTCCATCGAGAGCACCCACTCGCGCGCGACGCGGCAGCAGTCCTCGCCATGGTGCGAGATGGCGGAGGCGGGCCAGTCCCGCCACTTCTCCAGCGCCCCGGCGGCGTCCACGAAGTCGGTCTCGTCAATCCGAACCAGTCCATTACCCACGGCCAAAGACATAAGACATGCTCCTGTCGTAAGCTCCCGCGTCACAGAAAATGAGGACGTCGCCCGCGCCCGCGCCCTCGGGCAACTCCACGTCCCAGGCCACCACGTCGTGCTCCATGCAGAGGCGCCCCATGAGCCGCGTCTTCCCGCGCCCGAGCGGCCTCCACTCGCCGGTCGCGGCGTCGCGCCCGAGAATCCGGTGGGGCTGGAAGGCGTGCATCGGCAGCTCGGCGATGGAGCCGTCGACGACCGCCTCGACCGTCCCCTCGTCCGCCTCCTGAATCTCAAGCAGCCGCATGGCGAGCGCCATCGAGGGCTGAGCCATCGCCTTGCCCGGCTCCGAGATGATCTGCCGGACATGCGGCAGGTGCGCGCGCGCGCGCGCGACGGCGCCCGTGAAGCGCTCGCCCGAGTCCTCGTGCCAGTCGTCGGGGAACCAGCCGCCGCCGACGTCGAGCGTCTCCACCGCCCGCCCCGTCAGCGCCTCGACCGAGCGGCACCAGCGGAGCATGGACTCGTAGAGGTGCCACCACTGGCGGACGCCGACGTTGCTGCTCGCCATGTGGAAGTGGATGCCGAAGGCGCAGCCGGCGGGCAGCAGGCCGACGGCCTCGACCAGCCGCTCGAAGGAGTCGGGCGCGTCCACGGGGATGCCGAAGCGCGAGGCGATGTGCGGCGTGCGCAGGCGGACGCCGACCGTCTTCGCGCTCAGCTCGCCCTTCCCGACGGCGGCGACCACGCGCTTCAGGTCGGCGACCGAGTCGCAGAAGACGGCGTGCATCTGCTCCCGCGGCATGAGCCCTTCGGGCCACCACTTGCCGGGGCCGTTTAAGACGACCTGCTCGGGCCGGAAGCCGACTTCGAGCGCCTTCTGCACTTCGAGCAGGCTGATGGCCTCGGCGAGGAAGCCCTGTTCGAGCGCGAGCTTAATCAGGCGCTCGTCGGGGTTCGTCTTGATGCTGTAGGCGTTGACGACGGCGACCTCGGGGGTGCTGAGCCGGCGGGCCAGGCCGGCCGCGCGGCCGAAGACCTCCGCCGCCGTGCCGTCGAGGAAGAGCCAAGAGGGGGTGGCGACTTCCGCGAACCTGTAGCCGGAGAGGTCGCGCACGAACGACTCGGGCACGTCGGGCGCGCAGGTGACCTCCGGCTTGCCGTTGCCGTTTCCGTTGCCGTTTCCGTTGCCGTTTCCGTTGCCGTTTATCACGGCTTCGCCGCGCCCCTCGAACATCTCGGGCTTGAGCTTGTGCAGGCGCTCGGCCAGCGCGGGCAGGCCCGAAGGGTGTTTGAGCGAGTGGCCGACGGCGCCCGCGAACGGCTCGGGCAGCGGCGGCAGCGGGAGCTGCGGGCGGACGGGCACCTCCAGCACGACGCGCGTGAACTCCTCGCTGACGTGCGGCGCGCGGCGGGCGGGCGTGCCGGTCGCGGCCTCGACGAGCAGCCCCGGCATGTTGCGCCCGGCGATGGTCGCCCCGTGAATCCACGCCGGGAAGCGCGGGTTCCATTCGAGCAGCCACAGTTGCCCCTCGGCGTCGCGCACCATCTCCAGCTCGGCGCCGCCCGTCCAGTTCAGGCGCCGCACAATCTCGCGCAGCGTGGCGGCGAACTCCTCGGGCACCTCGGTCACGTCGCCCGCCCACGTCTTGCCCTCGGGCGTAATCTCGCGCTTGCGCATGCGGACGCAGCCGGCCATCTCGCCCTTGTAGGCCGAGAGCACGACCGACTCCTCGTAGCCCGTGACGTGCGCCTGTAGGAACAGACGCTCGGTCGCCCAGACGCGCGAGAGCGCCGCGCGCACCGCCTCGAAGTCGGGCCAGGAACCGACGCGCGCCGCGTCGTAGTAAGGCCCTTTGAGCCAGACGCGCCAGTCGTACTTGCGGCAGAAGGAGTGTATCTCCCAGTCGGAGCAGTCGGTCGAGATGAAGGTGGGGATGCGCAGGGGGAGCCCCTCGTGCGCGGGGACGGCCGGCTTGGCGATGTTCTTGAGCGCGCCGCCCGGCGGCGTGAGCAGGTTCGGGTGGCCCTCGGGGAAGACGTCCGAGAGCCAGAGCGATTCGAGGTCGCTGCCCGAGACCCAGAGCGCGCCCGCGTCGAGCACCTCCTTGATGCGCGCGCCGTAGTCCGAGAGGCTCAGCTCGTCCCAGGGCCGCTGGAGCCAGAGTTCGTCGAAGTCAGTCCAGTGGAGCCCGGAGCTGCGGTTCGAGTACTCGACGCCGACCAGTGTGGCCTCGGGGTAGGCGGCGCGCAGCGAGCGCGCGATGCCGACGCCGGGCTGCGGGTTGGTGCCGCAATAAAGTCCGCTGATGTAAATCTTCATTCTCTATCTCTGTGGCGGAGGGGAGTCGAGCCCGCGCCGCACAAACCTGCTTCAAGTTGCTGCACCCGTCCGCCGCGCGCACGACGCGAGACGCGCCCGCCAGAAACGTCCCCGCGCGCGCTGGCCGCCGTGCTGCTCACACTGACGAAGGCCGACCGTCTGAGTCCCGGCGTGGGCCTGTGCAGACGGCGCACGCCGGGCTTAGGGGAAAGAATGACCGCCATCAGGCCACACACTTTCGTGTTACTTTATGGCGGCCACCACTTTAACCGACGTTGGAGTGCTTTTTAAATTAACAACGCGCGGGGCGGGTGTCTGTACACAAAAGTACGTATGACGCCGTACAGAAGGGTACAGACCGCTCCGTTTCCCCCTGTTAACTTACGATTCCTTTCGACACTTCCCGACACAGGTAACCCCATGACGAACGTTCCGGATAAGGTTGAGGCGCCGATTGTCTACCCGTCCTACAAGTCCTTCGACGAGTTCATAGACGTCGAGCGGCTGAAGTCTCTCGACGGCTACGTCGCGGAGCGGGTCAGGCGGCGCGTCGAGGCGCGCGAAGACCAGCAGTTCTACACCGGCCCGTTCCGGCTCAGGGACGAGAGCCCCGACCGGCCGGGCACGCGGATGATCTACCTCTCGCAGTCGAAGCAGCCCGACAGCTACTACGACCTCGACCGGACGGAGCTGTGGGAGCCGGCGCCGGCGGCCGAGGAGTTCCCGGAGCTGATGTCGTTCATCGGCTCGCTCCCCTTCGCCTCGACCGGGCGCATGCTCATCATGTACGACCACGTCCCCCGCCCGGTCACGCCGCACAGGGACCACGACGTCGTCGAAGTCTGCCACGAGTTCGTCTGGTTCCGCACGAACCTCTCGAAGCCGTTCTACATGCTCGACCACCGCACGCGCGAGAAGCTCTACGTCTCGTCCTACTCGGCCTGGTTCGACACCGTCAACCAGTTCCACGGCTCCGACCCCTGCGACGGCCTCTCCTTCAGCGTGCGCGTGGACGGCCGCTTCACGGACGAGTTCCGCCGACTCATCCCGCGCCCGCGCAGCAACCCCGCCTCGACCCCCTCGCTCTGGGCGTGCGCCCCTGCCTGAATTTTACGGGCCATGTACAGGTTCTGGCGGAGAGAGAAAAAGGTCGAAGCCGCGCCGGGCGGCTCCGCCCCGCTCCCCGACCCGATGCCGGTCGTCGTCGGCTCGCCGCGCTCGGGGACGACGCTGCTGCGGTTCATGCTGGACGCGCACACGCAGTTGGCCATCCCGCCCGAGACGGGCTTCCTCCCGCTCGGCGCGAAGCTGAAGGGGCGGGGCGACCGGCTGCGGGAAAGGTTCTTCCGCGCGGTGGTCAACTACCCGGAGCCGGTTCCGGCGTGGCCGGACTTCGGCATACCCGCAGAGACGTTCCGCGCGGCGCTCGACGAGATTCGTCCCTTCACGGTCTCCGAAGGCTTCAGGGCGTTCTACAGGCTCTACGCCGCGCGCCAGGGCAAGCCGCGCTGGGGCGACAAGACGCCCATCTACTGCCTGCACATGGACGCCATCCGGCGCGTGCTGCCCGAGGCGCGCTTCGTCCACATCATCCGCGACGGCCGGGACGCCGCGCTCTCTCTGAGGAAGATGTGGTTCTCGCCGGGCTGGGAGATAGAGAAGCAGGCGGCCTACTGGCGTAACTGCGTCCTCGCGGCGCGGAGGGCGGGCGCCGGCCGCGGCGACTACACCGAGCTGCGGTACGAAGATTTAATCCTGCGCACGCGCCAGACGCTCGAAGGCGTCTGCGCCCACGTCGGCCTGAGCTTAGAGCCGGGCATGTTGAGCTACTACACGCGCACCCCGGAGCGGCTCAGGGAGCACAAGGGGCGCTCGCGCGCCGACGGCACGCCGCTGGTCACGCAGGAGCAGAGGCTCAGGCAGCAGGAGGCCACGAAGGAGCCGCCCGACGCGCGGCGCGTCTTCGCGTGGAAGGAGGCGATGAGCCGGGACGAGAGGCAGAGGTTCGGCCGCGTCGCCGGAGACCTGCTGCGAGAGCTGGGCTACGAGCCCTGATTCCTGAACCCGATGGCGGCGCGGTCGTCGTCGTCGCGCGGCCTGACGTCGGGCCGCGGCGCGCGCGCGACCGTGTCGTCCGGGAGGTCCTGCTGCAACGACACGTCCATGCCGACCAGCGCGTGAGAGCCGACCCGGCGCCCCTCGCGGATGCTGGAGTTGACCCCGACCCACGCTTCCGCCTCGATGACGGCATGACCCGCGATGACGACCGCCGCCGTCACGCTCGCGCCTCGCGCGACGCGGACGTTATGGCCGACGTGGACGTGTTCGTCCACCTTCGCGTGGTCCTCGATGACGGTCGGCACGATGGTTCCGCCCTGCACGGTGGCCAGCGCCCCGACTTCGACGTGCGACCCGATGACCACGCCGCCGAGGTGAGGCATGCGGACTTTGTTGCCGTTCTCGTCCCGCACGAACCCGTAGCCGTCGTGCCCCACCACCGAGTTCACGCCGACGACCGACTCGTCGCCGATGGCGACGCGCGGAAAAATCCGCACCCCGGAGCGCAGAATCGAACCGCGCCCGATTCTGACGTCGGGGCCCACCACGCAGAACGGTTCGACGACGGCGCCGTCCCCGATCTCGACACATCCCTCGACGACGGCCAGAGGCGACACGACGGCGCCCGGCGCTATCCTGCGTTCGGCCACCAAAGGCTGCTGCCGCCCGTCGGCGCGAATGAATTCCAGCACCCGGGCGACGGCCGCGCGTGGGTCGGCGGCCTCCAACACGAGACAGTCTCCCCAATCGCCCGCCGACGCGGAGCCGACCGGCGCGATGACGATGCAGCCGCGGCGCAGGGCGAGCGGCTCGCGGACGGCGCCCGTCACCGTCTTGTTGACGAAGTAGAGGCAGCTATCCTCGTCGGCGCCGAGCGGCGCCACGCCCTCGACCGCCCGCGCGCCCCCTCCCGGCAGGCCGATTAGCCGACGTATCTCACGTTCGTTAAGGGGCGCGCGCAGCAAGTTAAACTCCCTCGTTCAGGCGCCGCGTGTAGTAGCCGGTGAGGGCTTCGACGAACGCGTCGAAGCGGTCGGTTACGGCCTGCACTTCCCTCGCCTCGAACTCTCGAATCATAGCCACGTAGTCGTCCTGCGGGTGCAACCAGGAATGGGGGTGCGCCAGTAGGCAGAGGTTGCGGTTCTCGTCGAGGGCGGTCTCGAAGGTATGGCGCCTCCACATCATCGCACTGTCGCTGACGTACAACAGGCCGTGGTCGCGGATGGCCCGGCTGGCGTCCACACAGGCGTGGTGGCCGGGCGGCAGCGTGACGGCCGCGAAGCCGGCGTTGACCGGGTCGTGCTGCGAAAAAGAGCGGACGGGCGCCCCCGCGATGGCGCTCAGGACGGCCAGCCGGAACGCCACCTCCTTGCCGATGTCGTCGCCGTCAACCGCGGAACTGACCGCGAAATGCAGACCGATTTCGTGCCCGAGCGAGTGAATCCGGCGCAGCTGCCGGACGACGTCGCTCTGGAGGGGGTTATAAAACTGGCCGTCAACCAGCACGAAGAACGTGGACGTGACCCCGGCCGCGTGCTCCATCTCGGCCATCTCCAGCGAGTAGCCCGGCGCGAAATCTATGTCGTGGCGGAGGGCGATGTAGCGCCGCGGCAGCGCCGGGGCGGCGGGTAGAAAATCTTGGAAACGGACGAACGAGAAGCCGCGCTCCTGCGCCTTATCGAGAAAGGCCGAGTAGAGGCGCCGTGACAGACGGCTGAGCACGAATTGTGGCGGTGTCTTCATCAGGCGATTGCGGCTCATGACTTCACCTCTTTTCATACCGCCATCAAACCGGGGCTTGCGGGGCCGCGAGACTGACGCGCCACGGCGCGCGTGCGTAGAGTAGGCATTATAGCAAAGCTAAGTTCGGCACTTTGTCCGTCCTGACGTGAAGCCTTCGAGCGCGCGCAGCACGAGCCCGCGCGGGTGCAGGCGGAGCGCGGCGAGGGCGCAGCGCTCGGCGCGGAGGAAGTGGCCGTAGGCGAGCGAGCGCGCGGCCTCGAAGGCGAGATGGCTCGCCATGTTCTTCGAGAACTGCCGCGTGGCCTCGCGCCTCTGCCGCGCGTCCGCGCCGGCCGCGCGCGGCAGCTTGAGCCAGCGCCTTTGAAACTGGCGCGTGCTCAACTCGACCATCTCGACGGCGCGCGCGCTGCCCTGGTCGGAGCCGGGCGCGGGCCTGCGCCAGACGACGACGGGACGTTCGAGCGCCTCCGACGGGTAGAGCGCGGCGATGCGAACCCAGAGGTCCCAGTCGTCCACGCCCGCGGCCGAACAATCGAGCAGCCCCACGGAGAAGAGGCACGCGCGGCGGAAGACGACCGAGCCGCACGGGATGAAGTTGCGCGCGAGCAGCCTCCAGAAGAGGTCGCCGCGCGGGCACGATTGCGGGTAACGGTCGCTTCCCGAGCGGTCTGCGCCCACGTCGTAAAGCGCCTGGCCGTAGACGAGGCCGGCTTCGGGCGCGGCGCGCAGCACGGCGAGCTGCGCGCCGAGCGAGCCGGGCAGCCGCACGTCGTCGTCGTCCAGGAAGCTGACGAAATCGCCGGTGCTTGAGAGCAGCCCGACGTTGCGCGCGCCGGCCACGCCCTGATTGCGCTCGACGCGCACGTAGCGAATGCCTTCGAGTTTGCGGCAGACGTCGGCGGTCTCGTCTGACGAGGCGTCGTCCACGACGACGACCTCGACGTCCTCGCCCGCCGAGCGCGCGCTCTCGACGGCGCGCGGGAGCTGCCGCGGGCGGCTGTGTGTCGGGATGATGACGCTGACCTCGGGCATACGGGACACGGCTCGCGGAAGATCTTCCCGGCGGGAGCCTTAAGGTCTACTGAGGCGGTGCCGACCCTTCGCCGCGCGCGAGCAGCATCGAGGCCAGCTTCACGTAGGCGGTCGGGCGCAGGGCGCGCGAAGGTCTCAAACGCAGGGCGGCCAGACCGTTCGACAACGCGGGCCGGTACGAGCCTTCGCGCAGGCGGCGCGCGGCGTTGAAGAGCAGCGTGTCGGCGATGCGGTTGAGCGTCCGCGCGCGCACCTCCCGCCGCACGCGGGGCGGCGCGGCGGCCGCGCGCGGCAGGCGGAGCAACTTCAGGTGGTGTCGTGCGGCGCGCGTCAGGTGGCCCGCCTGCGCGGACGAGCCCTGACCCGAGGAGGGCGTCGGCTGCCGGTAGATGCTGACCGGCTCGTCGAGGACGACGACCGGGTAAAGCTCCGCGATGCGGACGAACATATCCCAGTCGTCCAGACCCGGCAGCGCGTTGTCGAAGAGCCCGACGCGCGTGAAGCACTCCTTGCGGATGACGACGGAGATGGGCATCACGGGGAAGTCCAGTTCGAGCAGCTCCCAGAAGGCGTCCCCGCCCGCGTGCCTCGGCGCGGAGACCTCGCCGGTGAGCCGCCCCTCCTGGTCGGCCATGAGCATGCTTCCGCAGACGAAGCCCGCCGCCCTGTCGGCTTCGAGCGTCGCCACCTGACGGTCGAGCGAGCCGGGCAGCCGCACGTCGTCGTCGTCGAGCAGCGCGACGTACTCGGCCGTGCTCGCCAGCACGCCGACGTTGCGCGCGCCGGCCACCCCCTGGTTGTGTTCCAGCCTGACGTACGTGACGCCTTCGAGTCTGCGGCAGACGTCGGCGGTCTCGTCTGACGAGGCGTCGTCCACGACGACGACTTCGACATCATTCCCCGCCGAGCGCGCGCTCTCGACGGCGCGCGGGAGCTGCCGCGGGCGGCTGTGTGTCGGGATGATGACACTGACCCTCGGCATACCGTCTCCGCGCGCCCGCGACTGTCGGGCGCTCACGCGCCGCCCCGGCGGGCGAGGCGTGCGAGCCGGCCCAGGAGTTTGCCGAACAGCGGCAACTGCCCGACCCGGTTTCGCAGCCGAAGCGTCATAGAGTTGGCGAGCATTGACTCGTACTCGGCCTGCCTGCGCCGCACGGTCAGCGTCAGCCAGCGCAGGTAGTCGGCCGCCGCGCGGCCCTCTTCCAGCGGGTCGCCGGGCGGCCGTTCCTTGTATTCGGCGATGACCTTTTCGTAGAGCGCGAGTGCTTCGTCCACGACCGAGCCGAGGTCGGAGCCGGCGCGGACGCGCCGCGAGACTTCGGCCGCGTCGCGCGCGTCGTAGCGTTCTATCTCGCGCAGGAGCAGCCCGGCCTCCACCTTCTCGCCGAGCGTGCGGATGCCGAAGTTGAAACGGCGGAGTCTGTCCACCTCGGCCGCCGTCACGAGCGGGCCGCTCCCGAGCGCGTCGCAGAGGATGACGGCCGCGCCGACCGCGAGCGCTTCGAGCGCGCAGCGCCCCTTTGCGAAAACGAGGTCGTAGTCGCCGAGCAGCGTCTCGGGGCGTTCGCTCGGCGCGTTCATCCCGGCGCCGACCACGTCGAGCGCGACCCCCGCGCGCGCGCACGCCTCGCGCACCGCCGGGAGGTGAGACCACTGGTTGGCGCCGTTGCTGAAGACGAGCGCGCGGCGCGGACGTTCCGGCAGGGGGCCGCGCGGCTTGAAACGTTCGAGGTCGGCCGCGTGCAGCGCGACGCGCACGCGCTCCTCCGGGACGGCGTGCTTGCAGACGAGCCGGTCGCGGCAGGTGTCGTCCACGGCGACGTAGGCGAGGACGCGCGGGTGCGCGGGCGGCGAGGAAATCCAGTCCAGCCAGCTATGGCAGTAGAAGACCGCGGGGACGCCGGGGAAGTGCAGCAGCGCCGTCATCATCTCCGTGTTGTGGTTCCCGTGGATGACGTCGGGCGCCACGCCCAGCGCGCGCAGGTCGTCCACCACGGGCACGGTCGCGCCGCGCAGCTCGCGCGCTATCCGGCCCAGCTCCGGCGCGTAGACGATGGGGGTGTGGCCTTTGCGCAGGAGCCCGAGCGCCAGGTCGCGGACGTAGGTCTCCGTCCCCGTGAGGGTGGCCATCGTGGCGTTGGCGATAAGGATTCGCAGTCCGGGCATCAGCGGGGTCATTCGGGCGTCGGAGTCCGGCGCCGCGCCTTCAACTGTTCCTCTCGACGTGCGCGTCGAGGGCCGCGGCCAGCGGCAGGACGTGTTCGCCGTAGCGCAGCACGCGCTCGTAGTGACCGGCGAGCACCTGCCTCTCGCCGTACTCCTCGTAGAACGGGCGGGGGCCGTCGAAGGGGGTTGTGGAGTCGCGCCGGGCGTCTACGGGGCGCAGGCATTCGACGCTGAAGTCGTTGGCGCCCGGCCCGGCGAAGTCCGCGCCGGCGCGCGCGGCGAGGTCGGGGTGCTCGCGCAGCCCGACGCTCCCGGCGCCGCTCAGCGCGGCCTCGACCTCGGCCTGCAACTCCGGGTAGTTGCGCGCCGCCGTGAGCTTGCGCGCGAGCGCCGCCTCGTCGAGGCGGAGCCAGACGGCGTCGGCGCTCAGCGCCTCGGGGCAGCGCCGCGGCGGGGCTATCAGCGTGAAATCGTAGTTCGCAATCCGACTCTGCGGCGTCGTGCGCCTGACCAGCCTGACCGCGGCGTTGACGAGCAGGCGGCAGATGTCGTGCGCGGGGTTGTAGCCCTCGGCGGCGTCGCCGGCGACGCAGTTGACGCGCTCGCGCAGCATCATGGCCGCAAGGTCGTCCACGACGCGCGTGAAGCGCTCGTGTTCGAAGTCGAGGACGGCGGCGTACAACTCGGCGTCCGTCATGGCGCCGTAAACGTCGCCGGCCGCGGCCCCCGCCGCCTCAAGTACTCTGGTGGTAGAATCGAGCCGCGAGCGCTGCGTGCGGCCCGAGCCGTCTGTGAGGACGCAGACCAGCGGGAGCGCCGTTTCGAGCCAGCCGTGGACGCGCAGCTCGTGCCCCGGGTGCGAGACGACGAGGGCCGCGCGCGCGGGCCGTTCCTCTGCGTGGCCGTTCGGTTGGAGAAAAGTCGGCATCGTCGCCAGTCACTTTACAACGCCAGCGAAGGGGAGGGCTCGGATGAGCGCGGCCCGCCGGGTAAAGTTGTTCCTCAAGTCAAGGTTCCCGCGGGCGGCCTCGGCCTACCGCAACGCCGAACAGGCTTTGCGCCGCCCTTCGCTGGAGAAGGTCTTCTCTGAAATTTACCACACGAATTTGTGGCGGGACCCGGAGTCGGTTTCCGGCAGAGGCTCGACCCTTGCGCGTACGGCGACGATTATGTCTCACCTCCCGCCTCTGCTCCAAGAACTCGGCGCCCGGACGCTGCTCGACGCGCCGTGCGGCGACTTCAACTGGATGCGTTACGCGGAGCTGGGGGCTGTCAGGTACATCGGCGTTGACGTCGTGCCCGACCTCATCGCGCGCAACCGCCGCCTGTACGGCCGGGAGGGCAGAACCTTCCTCGCCATGGACCTCACGAAAGACCGACTCCCGAAGGCCGACGCGATTCTGTGCCGCGACTGCCTGATTCACCTCTCGTTTGCGCGCATCGGCGCCGCCGTCTCGAACTTCAAAAGGACGGGCGCCGAATATCTCCTCTGCACGACGCACACGTCCGTGCCTGAGAACACGGACTGCCCCGACGGCGGGTGGAGGAACGTGAATCTTCAACTGCCCCCGCTCAACTTCCCGCCGCCGTTAAAGACAATTGTCGAAGACGCGGAGCTGGGCAAGTGCCTCGGCGTCTGGCGGCTCAGAGACCTTTGACCTCCGCGTCGCCGGACAGTAAACGTTCGACCAGGCGGTCGACGCTGGCGCCGAAAGCCTCCCTCCCGAATCTCCTGCTCGACACGACGGCCTGTTGGCTCAGGCGCCCGTGCAGTTCTCCGTCTCGGGCCAGCGCGAGCGTCTGGCTCACGAGGCCGGCCGCGTCGTCCCAGCAGAGCCCGTCGCGCCCGTGCGTGACGATCTCCTTCTGGCCGCCCGAGCCGTAGACGACCGGCACCGCGCCGGCCGACATCGCCTCGACCGTCGTGATGCCGAAATGCTCCTGCCGCGCGGGGTAGGCTTCGGCGGGGAAGCCGTAGCCGGTCGCGTGCCAGTAGACGGACGCGCGCCGGTACAGTCCGCGCAACTCTTCGAGCCCCGCGTCGAAGTGAAACTTGACGGGGAAGCCCGCGGCGCTTCGCACGAGTTCGGCGGCGAACTCCGCCGACTCCTCGTCGCCCCCGACGCTGCCCGCGAAGTGAAGCTCCCAGCCCTCGGCGTGCAGCTCCTTCATGCCTTTGAAAGTCTCCAGAAGGAAGCCCTGCCCCTTGTGGTGGCGCTCGGCCTCGCCGTTGTCGGCGACGAAGCGTCCGACGTGGAGGACGACATTCTCCTTGTAAGTCGCCGGCCCCATGTGGTCGCACGGCGGGTAGATGACCTCCGCGCGTCGCCCCCACATCTTACCCACCCACTCCGCGGAGTAGCGGGAGATGGCCGCCACGGTCGAGTAAGAGTCGGCGACCTCCCGCACGTCGTAACCAGTCGCACAACCTTCGACCCAATCGACCAGTGCGTCCTTCGCGCGGCGCGGCAGACTCCCGGCCGAAGGTCGCGCGGCGGGGCGGTACGGGAACATGCACATGAAGATGCCGCGCGCGGCCGGGCACGCCAGTCCGCTCGCGTAACTGTTGTTGATGAAGACGTCCAGCTTGAGCCTCCTGAGCTGTAGGTAGTGGTGAAGCGAGAAAGCCGGCGCACGCCCGCCGCGTACTTTCGCCAGGACTCTCAGCAGCAGTCCCGCGCTCTTGAGGCGCACGAATTTGACCCGGCTCAGGTCAACCCCGAAAAACTGTTCGAGCGAGGCGACGTCGAGTGGGTCGGCGTGGAACAGAAAGACATCCCGTCCGCGACTCAAATGCTCGGCCAGCGCGAGCGTCAACTTCTCACCGCCGCCCCTCGTCCGCAGGTGCAGGTTGTAAACCCCGATGCTGCCCTTCATCCCCGACAATGGAACACCTAAGACGGCAGGAGTCCGATAAGCAAAAACTCATACCCGCAGGTTTGCACTGAACATCTACGGCGCACAATTCCCCCGCTTCGGCTACGCAAATTAGCCTGAACGCCGGGCTTATCGGACGCGGTAGGGTTATGGGAGTCGTACAGGTTCAAGTGGTCGGTGTCGGGCCGGTTGTCGCGCCGGTCCCGGGCTCGCCCGCGGGCGCTTCGGCTTTGGGCGGCGGCGGGTTATGGAGCGAGTCCCTCACGCGGTTGAAGAACCCTTCGGCCTCCCACTTCTGCCAGCGCGCGAGGGCGCGGCAGAAGTGTTCGCCGCGCTCCTTCGTGTAGTGACTCAGGAGCCAGACGGCGGCCGGCCTGACGCGCGGGTCGGCGGCGCTCGCGGCCGCAACTTCGGGCAGTTCGCGGCGGCGGTCGAGTCGCGCGCCAAGGTCCGCAATCCACGTGTCACAGTCGCGCAGGTCGCCGAGCGCCGTCTGCAAGCCCGACACCTCGCGCGCGAGGGGCTTCAAGGCGCCGCCCCAGCACGACGAGAAAAGCTCCAGAGCGTAACGCAGGCGCTTGGCCGCGATGCGCATCGCGTGTAGCGGCTCGAAATCGAAAGGGTGGTTGAGGCTGTCGCTCAGCTCAAGCAGTTCGGCGAGGCGCGACTCTATGACTTCCACCCCGGCCCCGCGGAAGCTCATGGCATGCGCCGGGCCGAGCGTGATGCGGACGTTCTTTTTATCGCGCCCGGCGCCGCCCGTCTGTTCGAGCCACGACAGGAACTTCGCGCGCAGATTGCCGAATGACTGTACGGCGACGAACGGCTCCAGACGCGCGCGTGCCTGCGCGCGTAGTACACGGCGTTCGGCGATGAGCAGCTCGATGCCTTCCGCCTCGGCGTCGCTCGTTTTGGAACGCATCTCCTCAAGCGCTTCGACGGCCACGTCCTGGTCGCGCACCTCGCCGAGCGCGCGGGCCACCTCCTTCAGGCGTCGCTTCGGCAAAGTCTTGCGGTCGTAAAAACCCTTGAAGTCGCGGAGTGCGCTGCGCAGGCGGCGCGAGGCGACGCGCATGTCGTGTACGCCCTTCACGTCTTCAACGCCGGACAGGGCCGCGCGCTGGTCGTACATCTCGCCGAACCGCGTCCGCAGAACGAGGCGGATTCCCTCCCCCGCCCCGGCCCCGCAGTCCAGCCCCTCGACCTCCTTAGCAGCCGCCATAAACTCCCTCCCCCAAGTCGAAGCCCTCACCCAGACTCATGCAGCACGAGCCGCGGGTCGGCGTCGGGGCGCGGCCCCGGCACCGCCTCTGTCGCGCGTAGGAAGTCTAGAACGACGCCCTCGCGCAGAGCCCAGTCGCACGTCCGCAGGTAGTTGATCGAGAGCGAGCGCATCACGGCTTCGAGTATCTGCCCGCCCGCGACGATGATCTCCGAGCGCTGCGCGCTGACGCCGCGCACGGCGCGTCTTTCGGCCTGCGTCATCCCAGCCATGCGCTTGTTGAAGCGTTCGAGCCGGCTCAGGACTATCCCGTCGCCGCCGGTTCTCGTGCCGCCCGGCTTCTGCTTCGAGTCTCGCGCGCGCAGCGCCTCGCCGATGGCGATGATGGTGCCGGAGGTGCCCGTGGCGCGGCTCCACGACGCGTCACGCAGTTCCCTCGCCGGCCGTTTCAAAGTGGCGCGCGCCACCGCACGCAGCGCGCGCAGTTCTCTCACCTTCGGCGGGTCGTCGGCGATGAACCGCTCGGTCAGGCCGACGGCGCCGAGCCTGACCGAGACGAGTGCGACGGGCGCGCCCCCGCGCATGAGCGAGATTTCGGTGGAGCCGCCGCCGATGTCCACGTTGAGGAGCGAAGCCGGTGGGTCGGAGCACCCGCGCGCCGCCGCCAGCCCCGTCAGCCGCGCCTCCTCGTCACCCGAAATCACTTTAACGCCGACGCCCGTCTCCCGCGCCAGTTCTTCGACGAACTCTGCGGCGTTCGAGGCCGCGCGCACGGACGCGGTGGCGACCGCCAGCACTCGCTCCGCGCCGTGCGCTTCGGCCACGGCGCGGAAGCGTTTGACGCAACGCGCGGCGCGCTCGAACGCCTCCGGCGAGAGGAAGCCCTCACGCAACGTCTCGTGCCCGAGCCGCACCGTCTCCTTGTCGCGCGCCAGCACGGAGAACGAGTCGCCCGAAGGCGCGTTCACGACCACGAGCTTGATCGAGTTTGAGCCGATGTCTATGGCGGCGAGTTTCATCCGTTCGTTTCCGCGGCGATTGTACGCGAGACGCGCCGCGCGTGGGTAACAGACCGCGGCCGTTTGCAGGTAGTGCGAGACGCGTGGCGCAAAAAGGTTTACCCTGTCGGCCATGAAAACTCTCTACCTACTGCGCCACGCCAAATCGAGCTGGAAAGACCCGGGGCTTCAGGACTTCGACCGCCCGCTCAACAGTCGCGGCAGGGAGGACGCGCCGCTCGTCGGCCGGCTCATACGCAAGAATAAGCTTCGGGTGGACCTGCTACTGAGCTCGCCGGCGGCGCGTGCGCGCCAGACCGCCGCGCTCGTCAGAGAGGCGGCCGAACTCTCGGCCGACCTGCTCTACGACGAGCGCATCTACGAGGCCGACGCGGAGCGCCTGCTCGAAGTCATCACGCAGGCCGCCGACTCGGCGGACGCTTTGATGCTCGTGGGGCACAACCCCGGCATGGAGGAGTTGTTGAGACTCCTGACGGGCGAGCAGCGCGAGATGACGACGGCGGCACTGGCCTGCGTGATGCTCGACGTAGAGAAGTGGGGCAAGGTGCGTGCGGACTCGGGACGCCTCAAATGGCTCGTCCGGCCGAAAGACCTGAACGGCGGCTGAAGGGCTCTTACCGTAAACCCTTCAAGAGACACGGCCACGACTGGACGGAAAGTTCTCCACGGATGGTTGAGCGGGCCGCGCGCCGTGGCGCATGGTTACGCTCATTCGCCCCCCTTCCCTTTCACACGTTCGTGAAGACAGCGTTTAACACCCCGCTCGGTTCCTTCCGGGTACCACCAGTTCGTTCCGTAGCAGTCCGGGCACGCGACAGCGTCGTCCCTTTTATCTATTTCTTTTATATCTTTAATTGAGCTACCCTGTAGCTGCCTGCTCTCCTGTAGCTGCCTGCTCTCCTGTAGCTGCCTGCTCCGTTGTACCTGCCAGCTTGGCACGTTGACGACGTATTCCACCCCCTGGTCTTTCCCGTATCCCTGGAGGCTCCCGGCCTTTTCGATCAGCCCTTTCCCGGCGAGTTTGATGGCCACACGCTTCACCATCGCCTCGGACATGTTCGTCCGCTCGGCGAGCTTTGGGTTGCTGATACGGCACCGATTCTTGCCAAAACCCCAGGAAAGACGATAGAGCTGCTTATAGACGGCCTGCTCGTAAGGGTCCAGATGTCTGTCCAGATGATCGAGCACCTGATACGGCAGCTCCAAATGTCCCTTCTGTTCGGGGAGAGAGGCGAGAATGTTGGATGGGCTCTGCTGTGGCAGGCTGCCAGTGTCAGGCTGACGGCTCTCGTGTAGCTGCCTGCTCTCCTGTGGCTGGCTATTTGCCTCCTGCCGGGTATCCTGTAGCTGGCCGCTCTGAGGGAGCTGCCAGCTACTGTAGCTGCCACGTGGTAGCTCTGGTAGCTGGCTGCTCTCCTGTGGCTGGCTGCTCTCTGGTAGCTGGCTGCTCTCCTGTAGCTGGCTAGTCTCCGGTATTTGTTCAACCGGCGGGGGGACTTCACGCAGTTGGGCGGGGTTTTTTTCGGGAGCAGGGGACTCGCCGAAGCCGAAGAGTTTTTTGGCGGTGGTGATCTTTTCGCTCACTGTAATACCGCCTCTTTAGTGGCCATCTCGACGATTTCGAGCGGCACGGTCTCAAGCTCGTTCATGCGCGCCAGTTCGTAGGCGATGGCCGAAACCTTCAGAATCTCACGCGGGACGCCGCCGGTCGACTCATATATCTGCTGGATGACGTCGTCCGGGAAGGGGAGCGTGATTTCCGCCTGCTGGCAGCGGAATTCGAGCATGGCCTTCGTCTCGCCCAGGGTCAGCGGCGCGAGCACGGAGGGGGCGAAAATACGCGACTTAATCGCCTTATTCGCCGGGTCGAGGAGCCGGTCGCGCAGTTCGATCTGGCCGGCGAGCACGATCTGGATGAGCTTGGCGGTGTTCGTCTCAAAATTGAGTAGAGACCTGACGAGTTCGAGCATGTTGGCCTTCAGCCGCTGCGCCTCGTCGATGAAGACGACAACGTTCTTGCCGCCGCCGTACTGCTCGATGAGGTATTCGCGCAGGGCGCTCTGCTGAAGCTGAAAACTGCGCTTGGGCGCGAGGTCGAAATCCGCGCAAATCTCCTTTAAAAAGGCGAAATCTGAAGTGAAAGAGGGGGTTGGAATGAAGGAGACCACCACCTCATCTTTGGCGGCGTAGTCGCCGTAGAGGAGGCGCAGAAGGGAACTCTTACCCATGCCCACGTCGCCGAGGATGGCAGTCAGCCCTTGCCGGCGGTCTATCGTATAACGGGTCTTGTGCAGCGCCGCTTTGATTCCCTGCGTCTGGTATAGAAACCCGGGCGACGGCGAAGTCGAGAATGGGTCAATCATAGCGGCCTATGGTATTTGAAGATTATGCACAAATCAATACTAAATTTGACGACGGACGTGATAATTGACCCTAATTAGCTCAAATGGAATCAAACTTAGGACTAATACAATCCTATTTTTACATAGGTTAAATGGTTATTCTCTTTGTCTGCTCTCGTTCTTTTCTTCTCGCAATCTTCTGGAGGGTCAGCGTAATTTGATCGACGGCCGGCATAATCTCGGAGAGGTCGTCGTCCGTCACCTCCTCGGGGCCTATCTCCCTCAAAGCCCTCGAAATCATCCGTAGCTCTTCGAAGAAAAGGTGACTCGCGTCGAGCGGGTCGGCCTCCAGCAACTCGTCGGCTTTACCCACGGCCATCACCTCTGTCTCCGTGGGGTCCGGCTCTCTCATCTCGCCTAACGCCTCTTTGACCCTCGCCCGTAGCAGCGTCCCCGAACCCTGCGCCAGCAGATGCGCCTCCAGCAGCTTCCTCCTGAGCGAGCGGGCCTCCCCCTCGGTGCCGCCCAACTTCCGTGGGTTAAGTCTGGCGAGCTGGTGCGCTTCGAAGAGGTTGACGTCGCCCCGTTCGAGCGCCGCGCGCACGTCTTGCGGGAAGTCTAAAATCGGCAAATACTGGCCGACGAAGCTGCGCACGGAGAGTCGAGTTTCACGCGAGAGCAGCTCGCGTAGCTGCGAGTCCACGCGTAAAAGCTGCTCGCGCGTGTAGCGTGCGGGCCGGCCGCGGTTGGTCGAAGATGGCTGTCGCATGTAGAGGCCGCGCACGGAGTTGAGTAGAGAGGATAAATTCTTATGCGAACGCGGAATGATGTCCGGCAGCGCGGTGCGCAGCGAGGCGAGCATGGCCTCAACCGCGGCGGCGGAGGCGAGCGGGTCAGGGCGCCGCGTGCGACGTCTCGTAGCTTTCATGTGTAACTTCTCCTGTCTACGGTGCGTTCATAGTCTCCCGAGGCGTGAAACATGAGAACCATATCCCTGTACCATAAAATGGGAAATACCGTCTCGATATTTATTTCTGCTTCCACTACTATGAAATAAGCAGAACCATTGGTCGCCGGCCGGTGCGTCCCGGACATCGGAATTTTTCTCCGCCTGCTACTTTGAATCTTGTTCGCAAACTGCTAATGCAGACGCGGTTGGTAGCGTTTCGCATATATACAATCGTTCAATCCAGAGATCAAAGAGGGGATTTTCTGCTTTTCAGAAGGGCATAAAATTTGACTGGGAGACCTTCGGGAAGCGTACACGCAAGGATGAGAGCCGAGACGGCGGACAGGAGAATACGTCAGAGGCTGCTGGAGGCGGCGGTGCCTCTGCTGGCGGGGCGGGGGCTCTCCGGGTCGCTCCTGCGGGAGTCTGCTGACGCGGCCGGCTGCACGCTCGAACACGCGCACGTCTTCTTCGGCCGCGACGAGGAACTGGTGCTCGCCTTGTACGTCAGGCTGGCGGCGGAACTCGAAGCGCGCGTGCCGGAACTGCCGGAGGGCACGTTGGCGGAGCGCTTCCGCGCGGCGATGTTGGCAAAGCTCTCGCTCGTCGCGCCGTACAAAGACGCGCTCACCGCGCTTCTGGCCACCGCGCTCGACCCGCGGCACGAACTCGGGGCGCTGGGCGAACAGACCAGCATCGTCCGGAGCCGTGTGACGGGTGTCTTCTCGGCGGTCGTCCTCGGCGCGTCGGACCGGCCGTCGGTGTCGGCGCCCGCGCTGGCCCGCGCACTCTACGGCGCACACCTCGCGCTCGTTCTGCTGTGGACGCAGGATCGGAGCCCGGACTTTGCTGCCACGCGGAGCGCCGTGGATGCTTTTTGTAACCTGCTCGCGTCGGTGGCGCCGCTCCTCTGGCTGCCGGGCGCGGAGTCCATGCTCGCCGGGGCCGACAAGTTCCTGGCGCCGCTCCTTGAGCCGGAGCCCGACCCCGCGCAGACCGCGACCTCCGAGAGAATCCTGCGCACACTTTTTCGACACCGGCGGCTGCAACCCGGCGCCGGCGCGTGCGCCGAAAGCCCGTGCGAGCAATGTCTGGGGCTGCACCTGCCGAAGGTGAGACGGTTCGTCGTCAACGGCGAACCCGTCCATTTGCTCCTGCCGGCCTTCCCCGCCAAGTCGCCGAACACGTCGAAGGTGCTCGGCACTCTACCGGACATGGCTGAGGAGCTGGCGCTCGGTTTTCTGGAGGGAGTCTGCCGCGAGATTAGGGAGTTTTACCCGCCGGGGGCGCGCGTGACCATCTGCTCCGACGGCCGCGTCTTCAGCGACCTCGTGGGCGTCGCGGACGCCGACGTGACCGGGTACGGGCGTGCGATGGCGTCCATGCTCGCGCGGCTCGACGCCGCGTCGCTCGACTTTTTGAATCTGGAGGACCTGTTCGACCTCGAAGACAAGGCGGCGCTGCGTGAACAGCTCTGCGCGCATTACGCCGAGCCGCTGGAGACGATAGAGGAGCGCGTCCGCACTTACGAGCGCCACCGCGCGCTCTTTAACGGCGTCCACCGCTTCCTCTTCGAAGACCGACTGGTCATTGAGCCGGGCAAGAGCAGAAATCGCCTGCGTCAGGAGTGCAGGGAGCGCGCACTGCAAGTGATTCGGCGGAGCGAGGCGTGGGGGCGTTTGATTCAGGAGTGCTTTCCCGTAGCCCTGCGCCTCTCCATACACCCGCAGCCGCCCCACTCGGACAAGATAGGCATCCTGCTCGGCGAGGCGAAAGACGCGTGGCTCACGCCCTGGCACGGCGTCGCGCTCAAGACCGGCGGCGGCTTCAGGCTCGTCAGGCGGCACGAGGCGGAAGCTCTCGGCGCGAAGGTCGTCCTGCGCGACGGGCGCCCCAGCCACTTCGAGACGGGGGCGGTCGTATGAGCGAAGTGTCCACGCGCGCCGGGACCGACGAGTCCACGCGGGACGACGAGACGGTGCGCGCCGGGCGCGACCGCTACCTCGCGGAGAACTCGCTCACCGTCGAGAGTTATACCGGGCGGGGCTTTCCAGTCTACGTCGGGAGGTGGCCCGTGCGGCTGCCGAATCCTGGGCTGCTCCACCTGCACGACCTGCATCACGTCGTCACGGGCTACGGCACGGGACTCGTCGGCGAGGCCGAAATCAGCGCTTACGAACTCCGCGCGGGGTGCAGGTCGTTCCTCGTACATCTGCTCTGCGTCGGCGCCATCCTGTGCGCGATGTTCGTCGCGCCGCGGCGCATCCTCCGCGCGTGGAGGCGCGCACGGGGCGCGCGCACGCTCTACCACACGACGATTCCCTACGAGACTCTTCTCGGCATGACCGTGCGGGAACTCCGTCGCCATCTCAACATCCCGGCGGAAGCTCAAAGGGGGACGCATGAGTGAAGAGATCGGGGCCGGTTGGACGCTCGAAACGCTCGAACCCTTCGGCGTGTTGGTCACCGCTTCGCTCGAAGGCGCGCACGCGGGGGAGATTCCGGCGCGACTCTTTGAGGAGTCTGTCGGGCGCGGCGGCGTGGTCGTGGCGCGCGGGTTCGCCCCGTTAGAAGGCGAGGCGTTGCCCGCGTTCGGGCGCCGGTTCGGCGAGGTGCTTGAGTGGGACTTCGGCGAGGTGAACGAGTTGCGCGTGCGAGACGGGGCAGGGAATTACCTCTACACCAACCACGAGGTGCCGTTTCACTGGGACGGCGCCTTCGTCGGGCGCGTCCCGCGCTACATCATCTTCCAGTGCGACGCCGCCCCGCCGCCCGGCGCCGGCGGCGAGACGCTCTTCTGCGACACGCGCCGCCTCCTCGAACGCGCCGCGCGCGACGTGCGCGAGTCCTGGGCGCGGGTCTCGATTACCTACTCGACCGAGAAGGTCGTCCACTACGGAGGCACTTTCACCTCGCCGCTGCTCGCCAGCCACCCCGTCGGCGGGGAGCCCGTGCTCAGGTACGCGGAGCCAGTGGACGACCTGAACCCTGTGCGACTTGAGATAGAAGGCGTCGCCGACGGGGAGCGAGAAGCTTTCCTGCGCGACATGCGGCGGCGGCTGCGCGAGCCCGAAGTCTGTTACGCGCACGCGTGGCGCGACGGCGACATCCTCGTCGCCGACAACCACGCGCTGCTGCACGGTCGCCGCGCGTTCGCCGAGTCTGCGCCGCGACACATCCGGCGCGTCAACGTCCTTTGAGCGCGCCGAAAGGCCGAAGAGAGAAACGATGCGCGTCACGCGCTTTCTCCTCTACATGCTCCGCATCCGCCGCGTCGAGTTCCGCGTCGCGGAGATTCCGATTCTCGCCATCCCCGTCCTCCTGCTAATCAGGGACGCGTCGCCCCTGAAAACTTTCGCCTTCTGGGAGGGAGTTTTCATCTTCTTCCTCCTGTTCGCCTTCGGGGACATGATTAACTGTCTCGCCGACCGTGACCTCGACGCCGTCTACAAGCCGCACCTCTCGGAGGCCGTGTACGGGCTCGGGGTGCGTTTCGTCACCTTCCAGGTGGCGGCGACCGCCGTGGTGGCGCTCGCGCTGTCGGCGCACCTCTCCTGGCTTACGGGGCGCTGGCTGTTGTTCGTCCTGGTCGCGGTCGGGCTGGCACTCGGCGCCGCCTACTCCGTCCCGCCTTTTCGCCTGAAGGGGCGCGGTTTCGCGCAGCTCGTCTGCCTCTGGCTCATCATCTTCGTCGGGCCGATGCTTTTCGTCGCGCTGCTGGTGGACGCCTTCCCGCCGCCGGCGTTGCTCGTCCTCGCGGCGGCGTACGGCACGCTGCAAATGGGCGTCATCCTCGTCAACACCGCCGAGGACTACCCGGAAGACCTCGCGGCCGGCATCCGCACGACCGTCGTCGCCACGGGTTTGAGGGAGGGCGTCACGCTGGCGCTGTGGCTCGCGGCCGCCGGCTCGGCCGGGCTGCTCGCCACGCTGGCCGTGCTCTTCCGGCAGCGTCAGGCGGGCGCGTCGTGGATGACGGCGCTGCTGCCCGTGGCGTGTGCGTGCGCCTACGTCTCGGGGAGCATCTGGAGCCTGCGGCGCGCCGTCGCCGGGGACGAGCTGGCCGGACAGATTCGGACGGTCAAACGCGCGGCCAAAAGGGTTCCGCTGTGGGTGACCGTCGTGGCCTGGTCTACGCTGGCCGCGGCTTACGCCCTGTACCGTCTGGCCGGAAGTCACGTTTGAAGACGTCCGACAAATTGCCTCTTGACAATTGTCGTCATAACGACTATACTGCCTTCAGTGGTTACGAAATTGCAAAATGAGCTGAAGCAGACGAAACCCTTCGCGAGCTTGGAGGAGGAGGTCATCCTCAACCTCGCGCGGACGGCCGAGTACATCGGCTCGCGCGCGGCCGAGGTGTTCAAGCGGGCAGATTTGACGCCGACGCAGTACAACGCGCTGCGCATCCTGCGGGGCGCGGGGGCCGAGGGGCTCGCCTGCGGCGAAATCAGCGAGCGGATGGTGACGAAGGATTCCGACATCACGCGTTTGCTCGACCGGCTTGAGCGGCGCGGGCTCATCTCGCGCGAGCGGCCAGAGAACAACCGGCGCGTCGTCCTCACGCGCATTACGGACGAGGGTTTGACCCTCCTCGCCGAACTAGACGGCCCTGTGGAAGAGGGCAACCGGCGGCTGGCCGGCCACCTCGGGGAGCAGCGTCTGAGGACTTTGAACGAGTTGCTTGAGGCGCTGCGAGCCCCGGAAGGCTAAAATTTTTTGCCCCGACAGTTGTTATAACGAGTTAAGTCGCAACGCGGAACCTCGGTCAACCTTCACTTCGGAAAGACTTCTTAGGAGAGACAGATGAGAACGTTCAAAAAATCAATCGCCGTCGCCGCGCTGGCCGCGCTCGTCACGCTTCCTTTCGTCGGCGGCGGGACGGGCGCGACGTCCGCCGCGCAGGCCCCGGCCGCGAAGGTCACTTACGCGCCCGTCCCGGGCGGCGAGTACAAGATTGACCCGGCGCACAGCGTTATCGGGTTCGCCGTCCGCCATTTGGAGATCAACTGGGTCGAGGGCCGCTTCAAGGACTTCGCCGGCACGGTGCGTTACGACGACAAGGACGTGACGAAGTCGTCGGTCGAGTTCACCGCCAAAGTCGCCTCCATCGACACGGAGGTCGAGGCCCGCGACAAGCACCTGCGCACCGCCGACTTCTTCGAGGCGGAGAAGTACCCGGAGATGACCTTCAAGAGCACGCACGTCGAGCGCAAGGGTAAGGACGCCTACGTCCTCCACGGCGACCTCACGCTCAAGGGCGTCACGAAGCCGGTGGCGCTCCCCTTCACGCTGACGGGCGCGGTCAAAGACCCCTGGGGCAACACGCGTTTCGGCGTCGAGGCGCACACGAAGATTAACCGCCGCGACTTCGGCATCAACTACGGCAACGCCTTCGCGGGCGGCGGGCTCGACGTCGGCAACGAGGTCAACATCAGCCTCCGCCTTGAGGCGGTGCAGCCCGCGCCGAAGGCCGCCGGACGGTGAGCGAGTCTGCGGGTCACACAGAGCGCGTGCAACCGTCGGACATCTAAACAGAAGCCGAACTGACGGGGGCAGGCATTCGCGGGGGCGTGGTGTGAAACCGCGCCCCCGACGTTTGACCGCAAGGAAAGAATTTCGAAAGGGGAGATTTGAAGATGATAACGCTTAGACCCGCGAAGGAGCGCGGCGGCGCCGACCACGGCTGGCTCAACACGCGCCACACCTTCTCCTTCAGCAGCTACTACGACCCGCGCCACATGGGCTTCCGCGCGCTGCGCGTCATCAACGAGGACCACATCGCCCCGGGGCAGGGCTTCGGCATGCACGGCCACAGCGACATGGAGATTCTCTCCTACGTCATCTCGGGCGGGCTCGAACACCGCGACAGCATGGGCAACGGCGCCGTCGTCCGCCCGCACGAGTGGCAGAGGATGAGCGCCGGGACGGGCGTCCGCCACAGCGAGGCCAACGCCTCCGACACGGAGCCGGTTCACATCTACCAGATTTGGCTGCTGCCCGAGACGCAGGGCATCCGGCCCGGCTACGAGCAGAAGCTCTTCGCGCCCGAGGGGAAGTCCGGCAAGCTGACGCTCGTCGCCTCCAGAGACGGGGCCGAGGGGTCGCTCAAGATTCATCAGGACGTGAGGGTTTACAACTCGCTGCTCCCGGCCGGCGCCGCGGTCGAGCACCGGCTCGGCGAAGGCCGCCACGCGTGGGTGCAACTGGTCAGGGGCGCCGTCACGGTCAACGGCGCGGCGCTCAGAGAGGGCGACGGCGCCGCCGTCAGCGCGGAGACTTCCCTCGCCATCGAGGCGCAGGAGGATGCCGAAATCATCCTCTTCGACCTCGCCTAAGACCCTTCCGAAAACCTCCTCGCAACGCGAGAGGCCGGTGACGGAAGCCCGGCCGTCGGGGAGGGCGTGCGCGAAAGGGAAGTGAGGGTGGTAAGCCTGACGATAACCCCTCCGCCTTCCTCTTCCCGCACGCCCCGCCTGCCGGCCGGGCTTCCTTCTTCAAACTCACCCGCCGGAGGCCGGCCCGCGGCCGTCCCGTCGAAACCCGGCCGGATGGTAGGCGCGTGCCGGCCGCGGCGTCTTTCAAGGACGGTGAAATCTTGTAAAAGTTTATGAAATCGCTTAGAAGTGTCGTGATTTGAAGCCGCCCGCGCGTCCGCGGCGGCCCGGCCGGGAAGCTCAAGAGCAGGAAGTATTCGTCATGGAGCAGCCGACGGACAGAGTTTACGAGTTCGGCCCCTTCCGCCTCCACCCTCTGCGGCGCGTGCTCGTGCGCGAGGGGCGCGCGGTGGCGCTCACGGGCAAGGTCTTCGACACGCTCCTCGTCCTCGTCGAGCGGCGCGGGCGCGTGCTGGCGAAGGACGAGCTGATGGCGGCGCTCTGGCCCGACACGGCGGTCGAGGAGAACAACCTGACGCAGCACGTCTCGATGCTGCGCAAGGCGCTGGGCGAGCGCGCGGGCGGCCACCGCTACGTCGTGACCGTGCCCGGTCGCGGCTACAGCTTCGTCGAGCCGGTGCGCGAGGTCGCGGCCGGGGACTGCGAGGTCGTCTTTGACGGGCGAACCGCCGAGCGGACGTCGCTCGGGGTCGGTCAGCGTGAGCCGACGGCGACGCCCGAGGCGGCGTCTCATGTCGTCGCTGTCGCCGCCACGGAGTCCGCGCGCCCCGCCGCGGCACATCCGTCGGGAACGTCGGTCGCGCTCGCCCTCTGCGTCCTGGCGGCGGCGGTCGCCGCGGGCGCCTACCTCTGGGCGGGGCGCGGCGCGGCACTTCGGAGTCCCGCGCCGCGCGCTTCGAAGCCCGAAGGCGCGCGCCGCGCGCGGAGGCACACGACGGAGGTCTTCGAGGCGCACGAGGCTTACCTGCGCGGGCGCTACTTCTGGAACAAGCGCAACGCGGAGGGCGTCGAGAAGAGCGTCGAGCACTTCCGCCGGGCCATAGACTTCGACCCCGCGTACGGCGCCGCCTACGCCGGGCTCGCCGACGCCTACAGCGTGCTCGGCAACTACCGCTACGGCTCGCTCCCAGCCGACGAGTGCTTCCGCCGCGCGCGCGCCGCCGCGCTAAAAGCCGTCGCGGTGGACGACGAGCTGGCCGAGGCCCACGCCTCGCTCGCGCTCGTCAAGGCATACCAGGAGCAGGACGCCGAGGGCGCCGAAGTCGAGTTCCGCCGCGCCATCGAGCTCGACCCCACTTACGCGACCGCGCACCACTGGTACTCGGACTTCCTCGCCTCGCTCGGGCGCGCGGACGAGGCGCTGGCCGAGGCCGAGCACGCCGGCCGGCTCGACCCGCTCTCGCCCATCATCTCGACGACGGTCGGCGAGCGCTTCTACTTCGCGCGCGACTACGAGCGCGCGGCCGAGCGCCTGCGCCGCACGCTCGAACTCGACCCCGACTTCATCCAGGCGCGGTTAATCCTCGGCCACGTCTACGTGCGGCAGGGGCGTCGGGCGGCGGCGGTCGCGGAACTGAAACGCGCGCGCGAGCTGGCCGGCGGCGGCGACGCGCGCGTCGCCGCCGCGCTCGGGGAGGCTTACGCGCTCGCGGGCCGCAGGGCCGAGGCGCGGCGCCTGCTCGATGAGCTGTCCGAGGCGGGCAGGGAGGTGGCGCCCTCCGACGTGGCGCTCGTGCTCGCCTCGCTCGGCGAGCGGGAGCAGGCTTACGAGTGGCTGACGAAGGCGCGCGAGAAGGCGCGGACGAATCCCGAGGCCGCGAACATGCTCCGCGCCGACCCGCGGCTCGACGCCCTGCGCGCCGACCCAAAATTCCGAGACATCTTCCCGCTCTGAGGCGGCTGCCGCTGACGTGGCCGCGCGGCTTATGTCGTACAAGATTGAGAACGTTAAGACGGAAACCTGGCACCGCATCATGGGCGACCTCAGGGCCGAGGGGTTCGAGGAAATCTACATCTACGCGGGCGCCGACGCGGGCGTTGACTACAGCAGGTACGATTTGAGGCACCGGGACGGCGGCGAGCTGATAATTTTTGAGTGGGACAACTGGTCGGAGGGCGAAATCAAAGCCGACCCGTCCCGGCTGGAATCGCTCCGCGAAAGGTATCGGCTCCCCGGTACGGTGGAAGCTTAAAGTCAGCCGACCTTAGAACCTCGCACCCTTCCTGAAAGCAGATGGGAATACCGCTCGACGTTTTCAGCCTTTACAGTTTGCGGGACGAGGACGCCGGTTGCGGTCATCACCTCCTCGTGAGGGTGGGGCGGCCGGCGTTCAGCAACGCGGACGAGGGCGAGTACGCCGCGGCGCTTCGTGCGGCGGACGCAAAGCGGGACGCCCTGCTCGAAGCGTACGAGGCGGGGGCGCTGGCCGCCGAATGCGCCGGGCGTCACACGGCGACCCTCGCGGGTGAGTTGCAGTCGCGCCCCGTCGGCGATGCGCTGTCGGGCGAGCGCGGCGGCTTTTACGTCGAGCTCTGGGTGGCGGAGACGCAGTTCGGGAGCCCGTGGGTGGTGATGGGGACGGCGGACGGCGAAGAAGAATTCTGGCGCGAGGTGGAGGAGGACGAAGACCTTTCGGGCTTAAGGGCCTACAGGCCGGCGAGAAGGTTGCGGGCGTACTTCCTCGCGGGGGAAGGCGACGAGACGGGCGGCGGCGTTTAACCCGCGCCCGCCGCGCGGCGGCCGAACGGAGGAGCCCGATTCGGGTTGCGGCGATTCGGCGTGCTATCATCCGGCGAACCCGAACAACCGAACGAAAGGGAAGAGCTAGTGTCATTCCGCCTACGCCTGCTCCTGGCGTGTCTGCTTTGCCTGTCGCCGTGCGCGCCCGCCGCCGCGCAGTCGAAGTCGCAGCCGAGCGACAAGTTCCGCCAGTTGGAGGAGGAGCTGCCGACGCCCAACGAGTACCGTGCCGCGTCGGGCGCGCCCGGCCACCGCTACTGGCAGCAGCGCGCCGACTACACGATTGAGGCTGAGCTGGACGACGCCGCGCGCCGCATCACCGCCAGAGAGACGGTCACCTACTACAACAACTCGCCCGACGCGCTCTCCTACCTCTGGCTGCAACTCGACCAGAACATCTTCGAGCGCGAGTCGGAGGCGAACGTCTCGCGCGCCGCGCCGACCTTCACCCCGACGCCCGAGCCCGGCGACGAGTTCACCGAGTCGCACCGCATCCCCTACGCCACGCTCGACCGGCTGCTCTCGCAGGAGACCTTCGAGGGCGGCCACCGCGTGACGGCCGTCCGCGACGCGAAAGGTAACCCGCTCCGCTTCACCGTCGTCCGCACGATGATGCGCGTCGACCTGCCCGCGCCGCTCGCCCCGGGTCAGAACACGACCTTCTCGGTGGACTGGAACTATCTGATTAACGACGCGAAGACTCTGGGCGGGCGCTCCGGCTACGAGTTCTTCCCGCGCGACGGAAATTATATTTACGAGATCGCGCAGTGGTTCCCGCGCGTGGCCGCCTACAACGACGTCTCGGGCTGGCAGCACAAGCAGTTCCTCGGCTCGGGCGAGTTCACGCTCGAGTTCGGCAACTACCGCGTGCGCCTGACCGTGCCGGACGACCACGTCGTCGCCGCCACCGGCGTCCTGCAAAACCCGCAGGAGGTCTTGACGGCGGCGCAGCGCCAGCGACTCAAGCAGGCCGAGACGGCGCGCGAGCCCGTCTTCGTCGTCACGCCGCAGGAGGCGAAGGCCAACGAGGCGTCGAAGCCGAGGGGCAAGAAGACGTGGGTCTACAGCGCCGACAACGTGAGGGATTTCGCCTTCGCCTCCTCGCGCAAGTTCATCTGGGACGCGCAGGGGCACAACGTCGAGGGCAACCGCGTGATGGCGATGTCGCTCTACCCCGTAGAGGGCGAGCCGCTCTGGTCCAAGTACTCGACGCACTCCATCGTCCACACCCTGAACGTCTACTCGCGCTACTCCTTCACCTACCCGTACCCCGTAGCCATCTCGGTCAACGGCCCCGTCGGCGGGATGGAGTACCCGATGATCTGCTTCAACGGGCCGCGACCCGAGACCGACGGCACCTACACGGCGCGCACCAAGTACGGGCTCATCTCGGTCGTCATCCACGAGGTCGGGCACAACTACTTCCCGATGATCGTCAACTCCGACGAGCGCCAGTGGACGTGGATGGACGAGGGCCTAAACAGCTTCCTCCAGTTCCTCGCCGAGCAGGAGTGGGAGACGAACTACCCCTCGCGCCGCGGCGAGCCGCAGAACATCGTCGAGTACATGGCGTCGGAGGCGCAGGTGCCGGTCATGACCAACTCCGAGTCGGTCTTGCAGTTCGGCGCGAACTCCTACGGGAAGCCGGCGACGGCCTTAAACATCCTGCGCGAGACCGTGCTGGGGCGCGAGCTGTTCGACTTCTCGTTCCGCGAGTACTCGCGCCGCTGGAAGTTCAAGCGGCCGATGCCGGCCGACTTCTTCCGCACGATGGAGGACGCGTCGGGCGTCGACCTCGACTGGTTCTGGCGCGGCTGGTTCTACACGACCGACCACGTGGACGTCTCTATCGAGGGCGTCCGCCTCTACTCGCTCGACACGCGCGACCCCGAGGTGGACAAGGCGGCGCGGCGGCGCGAGCGCGCGGAGCGCCCGCAGACGCTCTCGCAGCAGCGCAACGCGCCGCTCCCGAAGCGCGTGGACGAGTTCCCGACGCTCAAGGACTTCTACAACACCTACGACGAGTTCGCCGTCACCGAGCGCGACCGCGAGGAGTACCAGAAGTTCCTCCAGACGCTCACGCCGCGCGAGCGCGAGCTTTTGAAGTCGGGCATGAACTTCTACCTCGTCGAGTTCAGGAACGTCGGCGGCCTGGTGATGCCGCTCATCCTGCGCGTGGACTACGCCGACGGGACGACGGAGGAGATGCGCATCCCGGCCGAGGTCTGGCGCTACGACAACTTCCACGTCTCGAAGCTGCTCGTGACGAAAAGGGAGGTCGCCGCCATCACGCTCGACCCGCACCTTGAGACGGCCGACACCGACCTGTCGAACAACAGCTTCCCGCGCCGCCCCGTCAAGAGCCGCTTCCAGCTCTACAAGGAGCGGACGCGCCCGAACCCGATGCAGCGCGAGCAGCAGAAGCAGACCCCGGACGCGCCGAGGAACCCGTGAGACTCCTGACGACCGTCGTGCTCGCCGTCCTGCTCGGCTGCGCCGCGGCGCGGCCCGCCGCGGCCCACAAGTTCTACACGAGCCTCGCGCGGGTCGAGTACAACGCCGGGGAGAAGACGGTGGAGGTCACGCTGCGCGTCTTCGCCGACGACCTGGAGCTGGCCTTGAAGCGCCGCGCGGGGCGCGAGGTGAGGCTCGACCGGACGAAGGACGCCGACCGCCTCGTGCTCGCCTACCTGCGCGACACGTTCGTGATAAGGAACCGCGACGGCGAGAGCAAGACGCTCCGCTGGGTCGGCATGGAGCTGCGTTCGGGCGTCGCGTGGCTCTACGTCGAGGCGGACATGCCCGAGGGGCTGGCGGGCGGGCGCCTGCGCGACCACGTGCTGTTCGAGCTTTTCCGCGAGCAGGTCAACACGGTCAGCGTCAGCTACCCCGGCGCGCGCGGCGACCTCGTCTTCGTCCACGGCGACGGCGAGCGCGAGGCGCCCGCGCCACGCAAGTAAGGCCGGCCGAATCGAGAAAAAGCGCGCGGGATGAGAGGGTGCGTGC
>DASVTS010000191.1:0-8554 GCA_036387455.1 Pyrinomonadaceae bacterium
GCCGCACCGGCGTCTTCTCGAACCTCGACAAGCGCCGGATGATCCTGGAGAACATCAAGCGCAACGCGCGCGAAGCAGGCGAGCCGCGCTTCGGCGGCGTCCGCAAGGAGGACCTCCGCTTCAAGACCTGGGAGGAGGACAGCCGCTACGAGTCCAACGCCGTGGTGCTGGCGCTGATGGACGTCTCGGGCTCGATGGGCGAGTTCAAGAAGTACATCGCGCGCTCCTTCTTCTTCTGGATGGTGCGGTTCCTGCGCACCAAGTACGACAACGTGGAGATCGTCTTCATCTCGCACCACACCGAGGCGAAGGAGGTCTCGGAGGAGCAGTTCTTCACGCAGGGCGAGTCGGGCGGCACGGTCGTCTCCTCGGCCTACCAGCTCGCGCTCGACATCATCGCCTCGCGCTACCGGCCGGCGGACTGGAACGTCTACCCGTTCCACTTCTCCGACGGCGACAACTACTACTCGGACAACGAGGAGGCCGTCCGCCTCGCCGACGAGCTGATTAAGACCTGCAACCTCTTCGGCTACGGCGAGATCGGCGAGGAGGGCGGCGGCGGCTACCGGCGCTCGTCCGGCGCGCTGCTCTCCATCTTCAACGACCGCCTCCGCCAGAAGGAGCGCTTCATCGGCGTCCGCATCGACGACAAGGAGGACGTCTACCCCGCCCTCAAGCAGTTCTTCGGCCGCCGCGGCGTCGAGGCCTGAGGCCGACGCCCGCCCGCCCCCCGCGCCCGCCCGCGTTCACCGCCGCCTCACGCGCCTTCAAAAAAATGGATGAGAATTCGGATAATCCGTGCATAATCCGCGGGCGCGAACGGCCGCGGCGCCTGCGGCCGGCCGGGAAGCCTAAGCCCCCGCACGACTTAACCGCCGCGGGCCGGAGGGCGCCGCAGGTGGAATAGGGCTTGCTTCTTTTCAGGACACACGTTCGCGCCCTTCCGAGGGCTCACTTTCCAGGGGTTCATTTTCTCAAGCTTCACCGTACGCCCCAGGCCCCCGCCGGGTCGGGGCATTCGTTCCGGCACACACGCGGGGCGTCGCGCACGCTCCCACCGCGCTGCCCGCGGCCGGCGCTTACCACACCTTTGTGAGGAGGACTTCTGATGATGAGCGGCAAATTTAAAAGGGCGGTCTCGACCGCCCTCGCGGCCCTGCTGATGTCGGCCGCGGCCTTTCTCCCGCCCGCGGCCCGCGCGCAGACTTCGAACACGGGCGTCATCACCGGCGTCGTGCAGAACGAGAAGGGCGAGGTGCTCTCGGGCGCCACCGTCCGCGCCGTCAACGCCGGCACCAACGCCACGCGCGAGACCAGGACGAGCGACGACGGCGTCTTCGAAATCCCGCAGCTCGCCCCCGGCACCTACCGCGTCGAGGTCGAGGCTTCCGGCTTCTCGAAGTACGTCAACGAGGCGGTCGTCGTCAACGTGCTCCAGCGCACGACCATCAACCCCGGGATGCGGGTCGGCGAGGTGACGGCGGTCGTCAACGTCACGGCCGAGGACGCCGCTCTCGTCGAGACGACGAAGACCGACGTCTCGGGCGTCGTCGACCAGCGCCGGCTGGAGAACCTGCCCGTCAACGGGCGCTCGTTCGCCAGCCTCGCCGTGCTCATCCCCGGGGCGACGCTCCAGCCCTCGTTCGACCCGACGAAGGCGCGCACCGGCACCTTCAGCGTCGGCGGCTCCACCGGGAGGAACCTGAACATCACGGTGGACGGCGGCGACAACAAGGACAACGCCGTCGGCGGCCTCCTCCAGAACTTCTCGATGGAGGGCATCCAGGAGTTCGCGCTCTCCACGCAGCGCTTCTCGGCCGCCAACGGCCGCTCGGGCGGCGCGCTCCTGTCGGTCATCTCGAAGTCGGGCACCAACGACTTCCACGGCTCGCTCTTCGGCTTCTTCCGCGACGACAAGCTCAACGCCAACGCGCCGAAGCTGCTGGCCGAGGCCAACCCCGACCTCTTCCCCGACCCGGCCGACGCCGTCAAGCCGCCCTTCGGCCGCCAGCAGGTCGGCGGCAGCATCGGCGGCCCCATCAAGAAGGACAAGGCCTTCTTCTTCGGCGCCGTCGAGCACACGCGCGAGCGCGGCAACTCCATCGTCCCCGGCGACACGCGCACGCAGATCGCCTTCCTCGAACCGCTCGGCTACGAGGCCGTCCAGTTCCTCCCGCAGCCCTTCAACGACTGGCAGTACACCATCAAGGGCGACTTCAACCTCAACAGCCGGCACACGCTCGTCACGCGCTTCGCCGGCCAGAACAACGACGCGCTCAACGACCAGGCCGGCTTCCTGACCGTCTTCACCGACGCCTCGGGCGGCAACGAGAGCCTGAACACGCTCTACAGCTTCCTCGCCAACGAGACCTGGGTCGTGAACCAGCGCACCATCAACCAGTTCGCCTACCAGTACACGACCTTCGACAACCGCATCAACGCCACGACCGACCTTCCCAACCTCTCCTTCCCGAACGGCATCGTCGTCGGCCGCAACGGCAACGTGCCGCAGCAGACCATCCAGAAGAAGCACCAGTTCCGCGACGACCTGACCTACAACCGCGGCAACCACGGCTGGAAGTTCGGCCTCGACTTCGTCCACGAGCCGACGCTCGGCGGCCTCTTCGCCTTCACCTCCGCCCCGTCCTACTCGTTCAACTTCGACCCGGGCGACATCGCCAACAACCCCGGCCAGTTCCCGCAGGGCTTCCGCACGCGCCAGGTCCTGCCCGGCCCCATCACCTGCTCGCACTTCGCCGAGACGGCCAACTGCACGGCCGCCGACCTCGCCGGCATCGGCGTCGTCGCGCAGATCGACCTCGCCGGCGGCGACCCCTCCTTCAACCTCCGCGACGGCGCGAAGCAGTTCGCGTGGTACGTGCAGGACGACTGGAAGATTTCGCCGCGCTTCACCCTCAACCTCGGCGTCCGCTACGACGTGGACATCGGCTTCGTGGACGCCGGCCACGCCGCCGAGAACCGCGTCTTCCGCGCGCTCCAGATCATCGGCAACCCCTTCGGCCAGCACACGCCGAAGGACGACAGGAACAACTTCAGCCCGCGCATCGGCTTCGCCTGGGACCTGAACGGCAACGCGCGCTCGGTCGTGAGGGCCGGCTACGGCATCTACTACGACCAGTCGTTCCTGAACGTGCCGCTCTTCGCCGTCCAGCAGGCGAACCCCGAAATCTACGCCAACTTCACGAACGCGGACGACAACCTCGCCTTCGACTCGCCGCCGCCGACCGTCCCGCGCCCGCTCACGAACCCGCTGCCGGGCTCGCGCGGCCGCATGCTCGACCAGGACTTCGAGTCGCCCTACACGCAGCAGTGGAACGTCGGCTTCGCGCAGGAGCTGGGGAGCAACGCGGCGCTGGAGTTCGACTACGTCCACGTCCTCGGCCTGCACGAGTTCACGTCGCTCGACATCAACCCGCGCATCGGGCCGCTGATTAACGCGCAGCGCAACACCCCCAGCCCGGGCCGCCTCCTGGCCCCGGCCTTCGCGGCGCACGCCGCCCAGCTGACGGCGGCCTTCGGCACGGCCACGCCGTTCGCGCGCATCACCGTCGCGCAGTCCGACGGCCGCTCGCGCTACGACGCCTTCACGGTCTCGTTCCGCAAGCGCTACTCGCACCGCTACCAGCTGAACGCGCACTACACGCTCTCGAAGTCGCAGGCGTGGTTCGGCCTCGCCTCCGACTTCGGCAACCAGCCGCAGAACGTCTTCGACAAGTGGGACCCCGTAAACTTCGGCCCGACCGACGCCGACGAGCGCCACCGCTTCGTCATCTCGGGCATCTTCGACCTGCCCGCGGGGTTCCAGATCGCGCCCATCTTCCAGCTCGCCTCGGCGCGGCCCTACAGCATCCTGCCGGCCTGCGGCGTCTGCGACATCAACCGCGACGGCGTCTCGGTGGACCGCGAGTCGCGCGACGGCAACGACCAGCACCCCGTGGGCCTGAACACCGAGCGCGGCGACAACTTCCAGCAGCTGAACGTCCGCGTCTCGAAGTTCTTCAACTTCGGCGAGCGCCGCAAGCTCGGCCTCTTCTTCGAGGCCTTCAACGTCTTCAACACGGCGAACTTCGGCCGCGAGTACCAGAACGTGACGGGCACGCCCGACTTCGGCAAGCCCCTCAACTTCTTCGGGGCCACGGGCTTCTCCGAGCCCATCGGCATCCCCTTCCAGGCGCAGTTCGGCGCCCGCTTCAGCTTCTAAAGCCCGACCCGCCTTCCCACGGCCGGGGCCCCAAGTCCGAGAGGGCTTCGGGCCCCGGCCCTTTTTCCCGGGGCGGCCGGGGTTGAAACCCGCGGGGCGGGTCTGCTATAGAGCGAGGGAGGGAGGTCGGAGATGTGCAAGATGAAGACGGCGCGGCTCGCTTTCGTGCTCCTGGCGCTGCTGCTCGCGGCGGCGGCGGCGCGCGCCCAGGGGCAGAACTCCATCGAGGGGCGCGTCCTCCTGCCCTCGGGCGCGCAGCCCGCGCAGCCCGTCCGCGTCACGCTCACGCTCGGCGGCCGACACGTCTACGAGACCTTCACCGACCTGAGCGGGCGCTTCAGCTTCCCGGGCCTGCGCGGCGGCGCCTACCGGCTCACGGCCGAGGGCGACGGCCGCGCCTTCGAGACGACGAGCGTGCAGGTCGAAGTCTCCTCGATGCTCGGCGGCGGCCAGGCCGTGACGCAGAACATCCAGCTCAGGCCGAAGTCCGGCGCGCCGGCCCCGCCCGCCTACGCGGTGGACGCCGAGGAGTTGGACCCGGGCGTGCCCGACGCCGCCCGTGAGAAGTTCCGCCGGGGGCTCAAGAGCGCCGCCGAGGGCAAGCCCGAGCAGGCCGTCCGCGCCCTCGAAGAGGCCGTCCGCGCGCACGCCAACTTCTACGCGGCGCAGATGGCGCTCGCCGAGCAGCTCTCCATGCTCCGGCGCTACGACGAGGCGCTGGCCGCCTACCGCAAGGCGAGCGAGCTGAGGCCCGAGCGCGCCGACCCTTACGTCGGCGTCGGCGTCACGCTCGTCGGCCTCAAGCGCTACGACGAGGGCATCAAGATGCTGCGCGGCCTGATAGAGGTTGACAAGAACCTGGCCGCGCCCTACCTCTCGCTCGGCTACGCCGAGATGCTCGTGGGCGACCACGAGGCGGCGCGCGAGCACCTCCTGCGCGCGCTCGAACTGGGCAAGTCGCCGCTCGCGCGCATCTACCTCGCCAACGTCTACGAGCAGACGGGCCGCCCCGCGGAGGCCGCCGCGCAGCTCGAAGCCTACCTCAAAGAGAACCCCGGCTCGCCCCAGAAGGAGGGCGTCCGCGCCGCCCTCGACAAGCTCCGGAAAAAAGCCGTGAACCGTAAACCGTGAGCCTTGACAGGAAAAGCCCGCCCTTCCCTGTCACGGTTCACGGTTTACGGTTTACAATCAAAGGCATGGAAGACCGCGAGCTGAGAGGGCTGGAGCAGGCGCTGGAACAGATTTGGGAGGTGGCGCGGCGGTTCGGGCTCGACCCGTACCCCGTCCGCTTCGAGGTGGTGCCCGCCACCGTCATGTACGAGATCGGCTCCTACGCGCTGCCCGGCCGCTACTCGCACTGGACGTTCGGCAAGGCGTACCACCGCATGAAGACGATGTACGACTTCGGCCTCTCGAAGATTTACGAGGTCGTCATCAACACCAACCCGGCCTACGGCTTCCTGATGGAGACGAACAGCCCCGTCCAGAACAAGCTCGTCATGGCGCACGTCCTCGGCCACGTGGACTTCTTCAAGAACAACGCCTACTTCTCGCGCACCAACCGCCGCATGGTCGAGACCGTCTCGGCGCACTCCGGCCGGATGGGCGAGTACGAGTTCAAGTACGGCCGCAAGACCGTCGAGCGCCTCCTCGACGCCGTCCTCTCCATCGAGGAGCACATCGACCCGAACTTCTTCATCCGGCGCGAGGAGGCCGCCCGCCCGCCCGGCGCGAAGAAGGCGGAGAAGCCCCCCGGCCGCTACGACGACCTCTGGAACCTCGGCCGCGCGCCCGCGCCCGACGCCGCGCCCGACGACGACCGCCCCCCGGGCGACCGCCTCCCCGAAAAAGACCTCGTCTACTACATCACGCGCAACTCGCCAGCCCTCCAGGACTGGCAGCGCGACGTCCTCGCCATGATCCACGAGGAGATGGAGTACTTCGTCCCCCAGATGCAGACGAAGACTTTAAACGAGGGCTGGGCGTGCCTGACCTCCGACGCCCTCCTGCCGACGGAGAACGGGTTCATCTTCTTCGACGAGCTTTATGAGCGAGGCGACTTGATCGAAGTCGCCAGCGGTGGGCAGAGTGCAACGAACCGTATCACTGACTTTCACAAAGAAGAGCGTGTTCCTACGTTGCGCATCAGAACCCGGCGCGGCCTGACGGTCGAAGGGGCTTCCGGCCATCGGCTGCTGCTATCCGACGGGACTTGGGCGAGCCTTAAGGACGTTAAGGTGGGGGACAAAATCCAGACTGAGGCCGGCGGCAACGTCTGGGCGCGGAGCTATCAATCGCTCGATTACGCGCCCCTGCAACCGACCATCACGGTGCGTGATGTGGCGGCTGCGGCAGGCATGTCCCAGTGGTCGGTCGTGAACTACTTCGCGGGACATAAATCCCGGCGCGCCGCAGCCGTCGAATCAGCCTTGGCCTTGACCGCATATGAACGCGCGAAGCTAAGAGTGCGCCCCCGTGTTCTAACTACTCGCACCCCGTTGCGCCTGCCGAAAGTCCTCAACGAGGACATGGCGGAAGTCCTCGGCTATTTCATCGGCGACGGCCACAGGACAAAGTCGGGCATCGCTTTCACCTGCGGGGACGGCGACTACGTCTCGGGGCTTACCGAGCGAATCGAGTTGGCCTTCGGCTTGAAGTCTCGCGTCCAGTGGGATGCAACGCCGGTCGGAGGGCGGTGGCGCATCTACGCACACTCAAGGGAGTTGCTGCGTCTGCTGGCTTCACTCGGCGTTGACCTGGAAGCCAAAGCCCCCGGCAAGAAGATACCCCGCTCAATTCTCCGCTCGCCGAAGTCGGTCGTGTCGGCGTTTTTACGTGGCTACTTCGACGCGGACGCCTACGCCGGCAAGGAGGGGATTCGCCTCTCGTCGGCGAGTCAGGAACTAATCAGGACAGTTCAGATAATCCTGCTCAACTACGGGATTCTTTCGACCCAGCGCCCACACGCGGACGGCTGCACTCAGCTTGAAATCGCCGGCGCATCGGCGGCCCTCTTCCTGGCCGAAATCGGCTTCGGCCTTGAGCGCAAGCAGCAGGCCCTGCGCGCGCACGTAGAAAATAGACGCTGGTTTAGGAGAGAGGATTATACCGACACCGTTGTTTCCATCGAGCGGGGCACGGCGGACGTGTACGACATCACTGTGGACGAGAAGCATGCCTACGTGGCAAACGGCTTCGTCAACCACAACTCGTTCTGGCACTCGCGCATCATGCGCGAGCTGAACTTGCCGGACGTGGAGCTGCTGGAGTTCGCCGAGCTGCACTCGGGCGTGGTGTCGCCGCACAAGGGGCAGTTAAACCCGTACTACCTCGGCTACAAGATTCTGGAGGACATCGAGCGGCGCTGGGATAAGCCTTCGGCGGAGGAGGGCGAGAAGTTCGGGCGCCGGCCCGGGGGCGGGCGCGCCAAGCTCTTCGAGGTGCGCGAGATGGAGAACGACGTCTCTTTCCTGCGCAACTACCTGACGGAGGAGCTGTGCGAGGAGCTGGACCTCTTCGTCTACGAGCTGGTGGAGGAGGAGGAGTGGACGGTGACGGAGAAGCGCTGGGAGCGCGTGCGCGACCAGCTCGTCTCGAACATGACCAACTTCGGCTTCCCCTACATCGTCGTCGCCGACGGCGACTACAACAACAACCGCGAACTCTACCTCAAGCACCAGTACGAGGGCGCCGAACTCGACACGGCCTACGCCCGCCGCGTCCTCGAACACGTCCACACGCTCTGGGGCCGCCCCGTCCACCTCGAAACCGTCATCGACGACGAGCCCGCGCGCCTCCACTCCAACGGCGAGGAGCATGACGAAGACTGAAAGGCGGCGGCGGGCGGCGAGTTGAACGCAAGCCGCCTTCGTCTCGCCACCCGCCGCCCCTTCAGATCGTCGGGTTCCAGGAGTTCATCCAGAGCGTGCTGGTCGAATCCGCGCGGCCGACCTTGTAGACGTTGAGGCTGGCGAGCGGGGGGGCGTAGAGGTGCAGGGTGACGAGGTCCAGGCCGCTGACTTCGGGGTTGCCGAGCTGGTGTATGTCGGGCACGTCGGCGCCGGTGACGTGGCCGGGCGTCCACTCGCGCGCGAACTTGTAGCGCAGCCCTTCCGTGCCGCCCATCTCGAAGAGCGTCTCCCACATCACGCCGCGCAGCACCTTCACCGCGCCGAACGAGCCGGCGTGGTCGTGTATGGGCGTGCGCTGCCCCGGCCGCCAGCAGAGGACGAGCAGCTCGGCGTGCGCGCCGAGGTGCACGCGATGGCGCGCGTACGTGCCCTCCTTGAAGGAGACGTGCGGGCGCAGCTCGTCTTCGCCGACGCTGACCCC
>DASVTS010000192.1:0-14797 GCA_036387455.1 Pyrinomonadaceae bacterium
GCCCCTCGCCGCTTCGGCTGTGGGTTTACGAAACGGCCGCTCAGGCGACGAAGACGCGCTTGCCGTTGGGCTGCTGGTTGACGGCGCGGGCGGGCGTGGTGAGCGCGCTGTAGGTCTCGGCGATGATCTTCTCGGCGCCGTCGGAGTTGACCGGCTTCGAGAAGAAGTAGCCCTGCCCGTTCTCGCACCCGAGCTTCTGGAGAAGCACCAGCTGCTCGTTGGTCTCGACGCCCTCGGCCACGACGTCCATGCCGAGGTTCTGCGCGAGCACGACGATGGTGCGGACGATCTCCGTGTTCTCGTTGTTCTCCGACATCCGCGTGACGAACGAGCGGTCGATCTTCAGCGTGTCGATGGGGAAGCGGTGCAGGTAAGAGAGCGACGAGTAGCCGGTGCCGAAGTCGTCGATGGCGAGCTTGACGCCGAGGCTGCGGAGCTGGCGGAGCATGTCGGTCGCCGTGTCCACGTTCTCCATGACGACCGACTCGGTGATTTCGAGCTTCACCGACTGCGGCTTGACGCCCGTCTCCTGGAGAATCATGGCGAAGGTGCTGATGAGCTGGCTCTGGCTGAACTGCTTGCTCGACAGGTTGACGGTGATGAAGAGCGGGTGGTTGAGCGGGAACATCTTCTGCCAGCCGTTCATCTGCCGGCACGCCTCGCGCATGACCCACTCGCCGAGCGGGACGATCATCCCCGTCTCCTCGGCCACGGGGATGAAGTCCATCGGCGAGATGAAGCCGCGCTCCGGGTGCTGCCACCGCACCAAAGCCTCGAACCCGCGCAACTGGAAGTTGTCGAGCGCGACGATGGGCTGGTAGTGGAGGATGAACTCGTCGCGCTCCAAAGCGCGGCGCATGTCGGTCTCCATCTGGAGGAGGTTGATGGCGCGCGCGTGCATCGCCTTGTCGAAGATTTCGTAGCGCGCCTTGCCGAGCGACTTGGCGCGGTACATGGCGGTGTCGGCGTCGCGCAGGATGTCCTCGGCGCGCTCGTAGCCGGTGGCCGAGGGCGCTATCCCCATGCTGACCGTGGTGAAGACCTCGCGCCCGCTCAGGGTGAAGGGGACGGACAGCTCCTTCTGGATGCGCTCGGCGACCTGCACGGACTCGGTCTCGTCGGCGATGTCCTCGATGAGGACGGTGAACTCGTCGCCGCCGAGGCGGGCGACGGTGTCGCCGGGGCGGAGGTTGTTCTTCAGCCGGTCGGCGATGCCGACGAGGAGCTGGTCGCCGATGGTGTGGCCCAGAGAGTCGTTGATGACCTTGAAGCGGTCGAGGTCGAGGTAGAGCACGGCGAACTTCGTCGTGTTGTTGCGGCGCGAGCGCGCGATGGCGAGCTTGAGGTGGTCCATGAAGAGGGCGCGGTTCGGCAGCCCCGTCAGCGCGTCGTGGAAGGCGTCGTGGTGGAGCTGCTGCTCGGCCAGCTTGCGGTCGGTGATGTCCTGAATCTGGAAGATGAGGTGGACCGACTTCGAGTACTGGTCGCGCACGAGCGAGACGCTCCAGTGCACCCAGACCTCGTGGCCCGACTTGTGGATGTAGCGCTTCTCCATCTGCGACGCCTGCACCTTGCCCTTCAGGAGCTGGCCGATGTTCGAGAGCGCCGTCGGCAAATCGTCCGGGTGCGTGACCGAGAGGAAGTCCGTCAGCAGAAGCTCCGGCTCGGTGTAGCCGAGAATCTGGCACAGGCTGCGGTTGACCTGAAGCCACCGCCCCTCGGTCGAGACTAAGGCCATGCCGATGGCCGCGTAGTCGAAGGCCGAGCGGAAGCGGTCGCCCTCGCTCAGCGTCGAGCGCGGCTCGGCCTCGGCGGCGGCGCCGCCGCCTGCCGCGCCGATACCGAACTTCGCGCGCAGGGCCGTCGCGGCGATGCACGCCACGGCCGCCAAGGAGACCGAGACGCCGACGCCCGCGAAGCGCACGCCGAGCGCGGCGGCGAACGCGGCGGCGACGGCCGCGGCGTTCCCGACCATCTGCCAGAAGAAGTGGCGCGCGCCGTCGCGCCACGCCGAGAGGTTGACGCGGTACGAGCCGCCGAAGGCCGCGACGCCGGCGTTGACCAGCGAGACGGTCAGCACCGCGGCGCAGACGGCGTTGAGCGTGGAGGCCGTCGGCCAGCCCGCGGTCAGCTCGGTCAGCGGGCCGGCGGTCAGCCTGAGCGTCCAGGCGGCGAGCGTGGCGGCGGCTGTCGGCACGGCCACGCGGAAGGCGATGGCCAGCGCCCCGCGCGGCTCGCCCAGCGAGGCGCAGAGGGCGACCAGCGCGGCCAGGAGCACGCCCACCTCACCGTCGAAGAGCAGCATCGAGAGGAAGACGAAGCCCTCGGCGAAGGGGAAGTGCCAGCGCGCGGCCGGGCGCTCGTCGAAGCGCGCCGAGACCTGCACGGCGAGCACGGCGAGCAGGAGCACGGGGTAGCCGAGCTGGCGCAGCGGCAGGCCGTAGAAGGCCAGAAGCACGGCCACCGCGCCCGCGGCACAGACCGCGTTGACGAACTGCTGTGGGAAACGCTGCCCTTCGTGAATCTCTATGGTCATGTTCTTACGTGGATTGGTCCCGTCTGTTCCGGAGAGGGCCTTTTGCCAAATTTACGGGGCGCCGCCGGGGGCGGGCGGCTCGGCTTCCGGCCTGCTATGTCAATTCGAGTGCCAGAACGGGTGCGACGGCTTCGGCGCTCAAACGGCCGGAGAAAGGAGGTTTAGGACGGGTCGCGTCCCTGCGGGCGCGCGGGTTAGGTCAGGATGACGGACACGTGTCGAGCAATCTGACGGCGTGACTTCTACGCCGGGCTCTGGTCGGTCTGCTTACGGGGAGTGAGTCTCTGGCAAGTCGCACGGGGAACTCCCGCGCGTGTCGCCGCGAAGATGCTTCCGACGGGGCGCCGGCGGCGAACAGGCACCCCGATTTCATCCTAGCACACGGCTTCGGGGGTTGAGTAGCGGTTTTTTTTACAGCCCGTAGGCCGTCCGCCAGGCGTAGTAGAGGCCGAAGGCGACGCTGAGGGCGCCGGCCAGAAGGCGGACGGGCGCGTCCACGCGGCGGAAGCGCCCGGCGGCGAGCGCGAAGGGGAGCCCGATGAAGGCGCTCATCAGCAGCATCCCGCCGATTGAGCCGAGGCCGAAGATGAGCAGGTAGGCGACGCCGAGCAGCCTCGACCCGCCGCGCATCACGTCCGCCAGCACGACCAGCGTCAGCGCGGCCGACCCGGCGAGCCCGTGGACGACGCCGACCGCGAAGGGGCGCCAGCCCCAGAGCCCCCTGTGGCGCGCGTGCAGGGCCGCGTGCGGGGCTTCGGTCGGGTGCGCGTCCGAAGGGGTGTGGAAGTGGAGGTGCGTGTGCGTCCGCCCGCCGTCGTGCGCGTGCGCGTGGACGTGCACGTCACGGCGGCGGCGCAGGACGAGGTAGAGGATGCGCGTGCCGAGCAGGACTATCATCAGCGCGACCGCCAGTTCGAGCCCGACGCGGACGCCCTCGGGGATGGTGACGCGCAGCAGGACGAGCAGGCCGCCCGCCGCGAAGAGCGCGGCCGTGTGCCCCAGCCCCCAGAGGCCGCCGACCGCCACCGCCCGCCACACCGAACGGTGCTCGCTGACGACCGTGGTGACGGCGACGAGGTGGTCGGCCTCGGTCGCGTGCTTCAGCCCCAGCGCGAAGCCGAGCGCCAGGAGGGGGAGGGCGGAATCCATGCCGCCATCTTATACCGTCCCGCGGGCCGCGGACAGCCCGACGCGGGACGAACCGCCCGCCCACGCCCGACCGCGTCCTTCCGAGACGGGAATCCTTTCAAGTTGACGGGCCGCCGGTCACGGCCTGACCGGCGGGCTGACCGGGCGGGGCGCGCGTGAGGCGGCGGCAGTAGAAATTCCCTTTAAAAACAGAGCCCGGATGCGGGCCGCCGCCCGGCACAAGCGTTGCCAAGGTAGCGCCGGATAGGGGCCGCGCGCGGCGACTCGTCCTCGCAAAAACGCACGCGCGGTCGTCGGTCACCCCGCCTCACCCCGTCGCCCGTTGACGACGGTCAGGACTAGAGGGAACGCCCCGCATGGACTCGCCCAAGCCGCACCGCCACACGCAGACCTATTTCCGCCTGCTGATAGCCGCGGGCGGCGCCTCGCTTTTGTTCGCGCTCGCGCGCCTGCCGGCCTCGCAGCTGGACTCCCACTTCCTGCTCCTCGCCGTCATCACGCTCACCGTCGGCTCGCGCATCACCGTCAAAATCCCCCGGCTCAGCTCGCACGTCTCGGTCTCCGACACGTTCCTCCTGCTCGGCATCCTGCTCTGCGGCGGCGAGGCCGCCGTCCTGCTCGCGGCGCTCGACGGGCTCGGCTCCTCGCTCCGCCTCTCGCGCCGCCCGCAGACCTTCATGGCGAACGTCGCCGTCACCGTGCTCTCGACCTCGGCCACGGTCTGGGCGATGCGGCTCGCCTTCGGCCCGCCCGAACGCATCGCCGCGGGCGACGCGCCGCTCTTCGTCACGGGAATCTGCGTGATGGCCGCCGTGCAGTACGTGGTCAACTCCGGCCTCGTCGCCGCCGGCATAGCCCTCAAGACCGGGCAGGGGCTCTGGCCGACGTGGCGCAAGTTCTACCTCTGGACTTCCATCACCTACTTCGTCGGCGCGGTCGCCGCGGGCGCCGTCGTCAAGCTGGTCGGGGTGGTGGGCTTCGCCGCCTTCGCCGTGGCGACGCCGATGATAGCCGTCGTCTACCTGACCTACCGGACTTACCTCAAGAACATCGAGACGGTCGAGCGCCACGTCGCCGCGCTCCAGGAGAGCGAGGAGCGCTTCCGCTCGGCCTTCGACTACGCCGCCATCGGCATGGCGCTCGTCTCGGCCGAGGGGCGGTGGCTCCAGGTCAACCGCAGTTTGTGCGCCATCCTCGGCTACAGCGAGGGGGAGCTGCTGGGGATGAGCTTTCAGGAGATCACGCACCCGGACGAGCTGGCGTCGGTGAGCGCGCACGTCCGCGGGATGCTCGACGGGCGCGTGCCGACCTGCCAGACCGAGAAGCGCTACTTCCACAAGGACGGCCACGTCGTCTGGATTTACCTGAGCATCTCGCGCGTCGGCGGCGGTGAGGAGGCCCGGGCGCGACTCATCTTCCAGATGCAGGACATCACCGACCGCAAGCTGGCCGAGCAGCGGTTGCTCCACGACGCCTTCCACGACGTGCTGACGGGGCTGCCGAACCGCGCGCTCTTCACCGACCGCCTCAAGCTCGCGCTCGCCCGCCACAGGCGGCTGGGCGCCGCGCAGTTCTGCGTCCTCTTCCTCGACCTCGACCGCTTCAAGGTCATCAACGACTCGCTCGGCCACGCCATCGGCGACCAGCTCCTCGTCGGCATCGCGCGCCGCCTTGAGACGTGCCTGCGGCCGGGCGACACCGTCGCCCGCCTCGGCGGCGACGAGTTCACCGTGCTGCTGGAAGACGTCGCGGACACGCGCGAGGTCGTCGCCGTGGCCGAGCGCATCGAGACGGAGCTGTCGCTCCCGTTCAACCTCGGCGGGCACGAGGTCTTCACCACCGCCTCCATCGGCATCGCGCCCTCGACCACCGGCTACGAGCGGCCGGACGACATCCTGCGCGACGCCGACACGGCGATGTACCGCGCCAAGTCCCTCGGCCGGTCGCGCTACGAGGTCTTCGACAAGGAGATGCACACGCACGCGGTCAACCTCCTGCACCTGGAGACGGACCTGCGGCGGGCGCTCGAACGGCGCGAGTTCTCGGTCTACTACCAGCCCATCGTCAGCCTGGGCTCGGGCGAGGTGCAGGGCTTCGAGGCGCTGCTGCGGTGGCGCCACCCGGCGCACGGCTTCATCGCGCCCGACGAGTTCATCCCCGTGGCGGAGGAGACGGGCCTCATCCTCCCCATCGGCCGCTGGGCGCTCGAAGAGGCCTGCCGGCAGATGCGCGAGTGGCAGGGGCAGTTCCCGCAGGCGGCCGGGATGTACGTCAGCGTCAACCTCTCGGGGCGGCAGTTCGCCAACCCCGAGCTGATCGAGCAGATCAAGTGTGCGCTCGGCTCGACGGGGCTGCCGCCGCAAAGCCTCAAGCTGGAGATGACGGAGTCGGTCGTGATGGGCGACATCGAGAAGACCATCGAGATGCTCAGGCAGCTCCGCGCGCTCGGCGTCGAGTCGAGCATCGACGACTTCGGCACGGGCTACTCCTCGCTCTCCTACCTGCACCACTTCCCGTCCTCGACGCTCAAGATCGACCGCTCCTTCATCGGCCGGATGGGCACGGCCGAGGAGAAGAGCGAGATCGTGGGCACCATCCTCCTGCTCGCGCGCAACCTCGGGATGCGGGTCGTCGCCGAGGGCGTCGAGACCGAGGCCCAGTTGACGCAGCTCCGCGCGCTCTCGTGCGACTACGGGCAGGGCTACCTCTTCTCGAAGGCGGTCGACGCCGCGGCCGTCGGCCGCATGCTCTCTGACCTGCGCGCTCTGGTCGCTTAGGCGTGGGTGCCGGAAGAATTTAACCACAGAGACACGGAGACGCGGCTCAAAGCTTCAGGGCTTCAAGCCGCGTCTCCGTGTCTCTGTGGTTAAACCACAGTCCGCGGGTCAGGCGGTCGGCTCGGGGGAACTGGCGGCGGCGGCGGCATTCGCGGCGACCGGCGGCGCGGCGGGCGCGGCGGGCTGCCTCGCCTGGGGCGGGGCGGGGGACGCGCGGGGCGCCTCGGCCTTCGGCGTCCTGGCGGCTTCGGGTTTGGGCTGCATGCGGCAGGCGCCTTCGAAGACGGCGCCCTCTTCGATGACGAGCGCGGGCGTCTGGATGTCGCCGCGCACGCGCGCCGAGCGGCCGAACTCGATGCGCTCGGTGGCGACGATGTCGCCGTTGACCGTGCCGTTAATCTTCGCGGTGGCGACCGCGACGTCCGCATCGACGACGCCGCCCGCGCTCACGATGAGCGAGCCCTTCTCCGAGCGGACGCGCCCCGTGAAGTGGCCGTCAATCCTCAGCATGCCTTTGAACTCGGCGTCGCCGGAGACGACCGTGCCGCCGCCGATGAAGCCGCTGACGACGCCGTCGCGCAGGTCGCGCGCCAGCGCCTCGGACTCCGTCACGGCGCGCGGCGTGGACGGCGCCGCGGTTGCCGCGGGCGGGGCCGTGCGCGCCGGCTGCTCGTAGGCTTGCGCCGCCGAAGTGTTCTGAGTCTGCGGCGCGTAGGCGGCGGGCGGGCGCGGCTGTGCGGCGCTCGGCGGCGGCTCGGGCGCCTGCGGTTTGGGCTCGTTGGCTTCGGGTTTAGGGGAACGTCCCATTCTCAACATCTAAAAATACCTCCATCACAAAGGGTCGGTTCGCGCGCGCCGGGGCGCAGGCGGCGGCGGACACACGGGGACGCTCGAAGCCGCGGGGCGCGGCCCGGCGTGCCTTTCGGCGGCGGATTCTGACTGATTAAGAGAGCTTCAAACTGAGGCAAGAACACTCGGGAAGAGCAGAGCAATCATATGTCGCGCGCGGGCGGGCATCGTTGCGAAGAGATTATCTTTCGGTTGCGGCCGGGACGGGTTATGATTTCCCCGAGCTTGCAAACAGACTACTCCTGACAAAGGCGGTGCCTCTCCTTGAACGTCATCGAGACGGAACGGCTCAACCTGCGCGAGGTGACGGAGGCGGACGCGGCCTTCGTCCTTGAGTTGTTGAACGACCCGGACTTCGTGCGCTTCGTCGCCGACAGGGGCGTGCGGACGCTCGAAGACGCGCGCCGCTACGTCGCGGAGAAGTTCACGGCCGGCTACCGCCGCGACGGGTTCGGCTTCTGGCTCGTCGAGCCGAAAGGCTCGGGCGCCGCCGCCGGCATCTGCGGGCTGGTCAGGCGCGACACGCTGCCGGGCGTAGACATCGGCTACGCCTTCCTGCCGCCGTTCCGCTCGAAGGGCTACGCCCACGAGGCGGCCGCGGCCGTGCTCGCCTACGCGCGCGACGTCGTCAGCCTCAAACGCCTCCTCGCCATCACCAACCCCGACAACGCCGTCTCGGCGCGCGTGCTTGAAAAACTCGGCATGCGGTTCGAGGGGATGGTCAGGCTCTCCCCGGACGAGCCCGAGGTCAGGCTCTTTGCGGTCGACCTCTAAGGCTTTGGGGCCGCGTCCGGTATTAGCTGTGCTCATGCGTGTGATTGAAATAATTACGGCCGTCTATAACAACTTCGACACATCCGGTTCGTAGGATATTGCAGGCGGGGCGTGGTGCCCCGGCTTTGCATTAATAAAGGGATGGTTGAAGGGGGATTTAGATGTCAGCCAAAAATGAGTTTCGTCGCGTAGCAGGCGAGTTGATAAAAGGCTATCTGGAGCACCAGAGTTGGAAGGCGCACGAGGGCCTGTTCGGGCCTCTGGCGTTGGAGTCGGGCGGGGCCGAGGGGGCGCGGGCCGTTGCGCTCGCGCGGGAAGCGCGGCGGCTGAGGCGTTCGCTGAAGGAGTGGGCCGGGGTGAAGCTGTCCGCCTCCGAGGCGTCGGACGTGTGGCCGCAGGTGCTCGAACACAAGTGGTATCTGGGCGAGCGCCTCGGGCGCGACGTCGGCCTGAGGGTCGCCGCCGTGGACTACTTCGAGAACGTGCAGCCGCCGCGCCGCCGCGCCCCCCTACGCGCGAAGAACGGGGGGCTCCCGCCGCGCCTGCCGATGATGATGCCCGTCGGCCACGGCTCCTGAAAGTAGAAAAAGGGGCTTCGTTTAACGCCGTCCCGCCGGCCGCCCTCTCAGGCGGCGGCCGGCGGGCGGCCGCCGCCCCTTAAAAAAATGCTTGTGCGCCCCGCCGCGCATTTGTTAAGTTCGATGTAACCTCACCGGGCAGTCCGCACGACCGCCTGCCTTCGCGCAGACCGACGGCCGCAAGGCCCCCTTCCGAAAGGCGCTCCACGCCGAACGGCCCCGACCAGGCAAGAGTCTTTACCTCAGGGCAAGCGGGAAGGGAATCCGTCTACCCCAATCCGAAAGGAAGTTGCCGCTATGCAGCCCCAGCTAAGCGACATCGTCGAGGACGTGCGCCCCGCGCAGACGCGCGAGTTCGTCCGCGGCGTCTTCGAAGACCTCGGCCGCCTCCTCGGCTACCTCGACGGCGTGAAGTCGCTCGTCGCCGCCGGAGGCGCGGCCGACGACGCACACTTCATCTTCGAGGTGGTGCACTGCGAGGCGCTCGCCGCCGCCGGCGCGCTCGACTACTTCTGCGCCTGCCTGGACGAGCCCTCCGAACTCTCCGAGGAGCTTGAGCGGACGAGCTTCGCCGTCCGGCACGAGCTGCGCGCCGTCTTCGGGCGGCTGCTGCCGGCGGCGCGCGAGGCCGCCGACGCGGGCGAGGCGCGGGCGCGACTCGCGGAAGCGCACGACCTCATGCGCAACTGCTTCGAGCAGTCCACGGTCTCGCTGGCCCGCGTCTTCCGCCCAGAGGTGGACGCGGCCGACATCTTCGAGGACATCCGCGCCAAGCGCGACACGTCGCTGCGCCTCTACGAAAACCTCGACGCGCTCCTGCGCAGCGCACGGCACGCGGAGTGGCACGACGGGGCGGAGGCGCTCGTCAACTTTTCGGAGCGGCTCGAAATCTTCCGCTCCGAGAGCATGCGCCACCTAATGCAGAAGGACCGCGAGACCTGCCAGGGGTTCGTGGACGGGCTCGTCGCGGTGCGCGACCGGCGCGCGATGCGCCTCTACCTCCACCGCTTCACCTGCTACCTCGAAATCCTGCTCAAGCACGTCGGCCAGCGCTCAGTCCTCTCCGACCTCTCCGCCAGCGTCGCCGCCTGAGCGGCGCGGCGAGGCAGGTGGCGCGCCGGAACGAAGGGGGCGGCCCCGTGCCGCCCCCATTCGTGCAAGTTGCGTCTGTGGGAAGGCAGGCCCCGCCGCCGCTCTAGTTTACCCACACGCAAAGAATGCCCTGGTGATTAGGGCAATCCCCCCTGCCGTTCGTATAGCAATTAGGATGACCGTGCGTCGACTCGGTGCAGCTACACCGCGCCCTGGCGCACGCGTCTGCGCTTTAATCGAGGTCTATCTCCTCTTGCAAGGCCCGGGCACTCGCGGCTCTTTTCAGAGTCATCCGAGAACCTGCCTTCGCGCCCCTCGGCGCCGACGCCGTGACTGCGAGTCCGCCCGCTACGGCAATCAAGTTTTCACGCGTGGCGTCCGCCCATGTGCGTGCTTGCCCGCCGGCGGCCGGAGACCCGTGCGCGACGGGTGCTTCGTGTGGGGCGGAATTGTCTGTGTGGGCGTGCGCGGCCGCCGCCGTGCCGCAGATAATAATCGCCGTCATAGCGAGGAACCGGCCTGCTCCCTTTAGGATGACGGGTTCCTCCTGACTTTGAGATTAAGGGAGGGTCCTGCCCTCCGCCCTTTGTGCGCCCCGCCTCGGGGCGCGGCGGGATTGCAAAACTTGCTGGCAGACTACGGCCTGGGCCAGCAGGGATGCTTCCGCCCTGGTGATTGACTGTGCCGTCATGAACGCGCGCTCGGAATCGGCGCGCGCCAGGGTCGTGAACGCCGACTCAAGGTCGAGCATGTCGAGCGCGACGTGGAGTTCGACCGAAAGCCATTCGCGGTCGGGCGGCTTGTAGGAGAAGTCCGTCTCGTTGAGCGCCCGGACGGCGCCCTGGAGAAAGTCGAAGCCGCGCGCCTTGTCGTATTGCGCCATCGCCGTGGTGACCTCCAGCATGGCATCGACCTTCTGGGGGCTATGGTCGGCCTTGCCTAGCCAATCCCATATCTCTTCCAGAAGTGAGCGCGCCTGCTCGGGCTCCTTAGCTTCCCAGGACTTCTGGGCCGCGCGTCGGAAAGTCGCCGCCCGCTGCGGCAGGAACTCGATTCCCCCGGCGTACCGGTGCGCCCGCTCGAGGTCGCCGGCCCGCAGTTCTTTCATTGCGGCCTGATACAGTACTAACGAGGTTTGTATCTTCCTTTCGTGCGCATTGTCTATCTTCTGCGCGGCGGCCAGAGCCTTTTCGACGTCGCCCTGCGCCAGCGCGGTCTCCGAGGCACGCATCAACGCTATAGTCCGCTGCCGCGTCCCGACCGTGGACTCGGCCTTGCTGATTAAATCGTCTACGCTCGGGCGCGCCTCTTCCATCACATCGTCTGGCCGCGGGGCCGTGGCGTCGGGCAAGGCGGCCATCCTTTCGCGGACGAAGGCGACTCGCTCGGGTTGCAGGCGCTCGAACAAAGGCAGCAGCCCCTTCAGCGCGTAGAACTGGCGCCTCGACTGCCGGCCGTCAGCCCCGTCGGGGCCGCCGGCCGCACCCGCCCCCGAAGGCAGCGCGGCGTAAACGTAGTTGAGGAATTGCCGCGTGACGGCGGCACGCGCGGGGTCGCCCACGGTGTCGCGGCCGAAGAACTCGTCTTCCTCGGTCGGCAGAACGTATAGCGACAAGTTCTCGATGTCGTCGGGTAGAGCCGGGTGGGCGCGAGCCGACGCCAGTGCCTCGCCGAAAAGCTGGTCGGACAGCGACGAGTTCTCCGCCCTCATCATGAGCAGTGCGGTCGCCAGCCTGCCGTCAACTCGGCTTTGCATATAAGCCCTGACTAACTGCCCCGACCGCTCCGGATGCGTCTTGGCCAGCGCCACCGCAACGTCGAGGTAGAGCCGGGCCTGCTCCGCGCGTTTAAGTTGCCTCCGCCGGCGGGAGGCGTCCTCGCCGGCCGCCTCCTGCTCGTACGAGTCCCGCAGTTCCTCCGCCAGCTTGAAGTCGCGCCGCGCCACGGACTGTAGGACGGATGAGCGGAGTTGGGACATGGGGTCGGAGCCGCCCCTCGCGGCTATCTCGGCCCGCTGGTCTTGTTTGACGTCGAGCTTGACCGCGCCGACGGCTTGAAAGGCTGAGATGAAGAGCTGGCGCGCCCGCTTCTCATCGCGCTCCCACAGCGCGTCAGCGACTCTGGTCAGGATTTTGACCTTCAGGATGTCGTCGCCCAAACCTCTGGCGCGCTCACCGACCGACTCCAGCCGCCCGAGCGCCGCCTCTTCTTCGGGCGAGAGTTCTGCGCCCGGCTCTCTCGGCTTCTCCCTGCGCTCGCGGGGAGTCTCGCTCTTGCGCCCTTGCGTGGGCGGCGCGGGCTTACCGGCGGCCCTTTGCGCGTATGCCGCCCCGCCGGGGCAGGCCAAGAGCAGCAAGAGGGCGACGCGCACTTTTAATTTTAAGGGATAATGAGCGTGCGGGGCTTGAGCCCCTTGAGGACGTTTCATGAACGTAGTCTCTCCTGTAAGGTCGGCAGGTTAACCTGAGACTAACTAATGCGAGGGTTCGTTAGCAGGATTCGAAGGAAGAATGAATGAGCCGAGCAGGACTCGAACCTGCGACCCGCTGGTTAAAAGCCAGCTGCTCTACCAACTGAGCTATCGGCCCGCGCGTGGGTGATTATAGAGAGCGGCGTCTGTTTATACAAACTCATTCCGCGGCGTCGTCGTCGGGCGGGTGCTCGCGGTGGTGTTGCATGAGGCGGCGGAGGGTGGAGGCGTCTTCGTCGCCGAAGGGCGAGAACTCGACGCCGAAGCCGGTCTCGCGGAGGTAGTAGAGGACGTGCCCGCGCACCTCCCACCAGTCGCGCTCGGGGAGCGGGACGCGGATGTAGATGGTCTTGCCGAAGAGCGGCTGGACGGCGTCGGTCTGGAGCAGGCAGCCGCCGCTGCTGAGGCTCGTGATCTTGCCGTGGTGCTCGCACTTGGGCGTCAGCCCCCACTCGACCGGGAGTGAGGCCGTCACGCGTACGACCTTTCTGCGCCCTCTTTTCACCTCAGAGAATCAGCACACGCCGCGGCCCCTTCAGGGTTCGAGCCAGCGGGCCAGCGCGGAGTCGCGGACGAGGATGGTCTGGCTGCGCTCCGGCCCCGTGGAGACGAGGCCGACGGGCACGCCTATCTGCGCGGAGATGAACTCGACGTAGTCGCGCGCGGCGGGCGGCAGCCCGCCCAGCTCGGTGACGCCCTCGGTCGAGGAGCGCCAGCCGGGCAGGGTCTCGTAGACGGGCTCGACCTCGCGCAGCTCCTGCGAGACGGCGGGGAACGACTCGCACGCCTCGCCGCGGCGCCGGTAGCCGACGCAGACCTTGATCTCGTCGAGCGCGTCGAGGATGTCGAGCTTCGTGAGCGCCACGGCGTCGAAGCCGTTAATCTCGGCGGCGTAGCGCGTGGCGAAGGCGTCGAACCAGCCGCAGCGGCGCGGCCGCCCCGTGGAGACGCCGTACTCGTGGCCGCGCTCGCGGATGAGCTGGCCGATCTCGTCCTCGCCTTCGAGCATCTCGGTCGGGAAGGGGCCTTCGCCGACGCGCGTCGAGTAGGTGCGGACGATGCCGAGCACGCCGTCTATCTTCTGCGGCGCGAGCCCGAGCCCCGCGCAGACGCCGCCCGAGGTCGTGCTCGAAGAGGTGACGAACGGGTAGGTGCCGTGGTCGACGTCCAGGAGCGTGGCCTGCGCGCCCTCGACGAGGACGCTCTGGCCCTCGCGGACGGCGCGGTTGATGAAGTGGGTGGTGTCGGTGACGAACGCCTGCATCCGCTCGGCGAGCGGGGCGATCTCCCTGAAGACCTCGTCGGGCTTGAGCTCGGTGCCGCGGTACTCGCGGATGATGAGGTTGGCGTCGGCGATGTTGCGCTCGATGCGCGAGCGCAGGACGTCGGCGTTCATCGCGTCGGCGACGCGGATGCCGCGCCGCCCCGCCTTGTCCTCGTAGGCGGGGCCGATGCCGCGCAGGGTGGTGCCGACCTTCTCGTTGCCGAGGCGCTCCTCGGAGGTGTGGTCGAGGGCGCGGTGGTAGGGGAGGATGAGGTGCGCGCGCGAGCTGACCTTGACGCGCTCGGGCGTGACCGAGAGCCCCTGCGCCGAGAGGCGGTCGGCCTCGGCGAAGAAGGCGATGGGGTCGATGACCATCCCGTTGCCGAGCACGCAGGTCTTGCCCGGGTGGATGATGCCCGAGGGGATGAGGTGCAGCGCGTAGGACTTGTCGCCGACCTTCACCGAGTGCCCGGCGTTGTGGCCGCCCTGGTAGCGCGCCACCACGTCGAAGCGCTCGGCCAGCAGGTCAACTATCTTGCCCTTGCCCTCGTCGCCCCACTGCGCGCCGATGACTACGATGACTTTAGACATACTCAAGTAGGCGGTGGCCGGTGGCCGGTAGAAAAACCTTTTAAGGCGGGCGGCCGGGCCGTCAGCGCCGACGCCGGCGGGGCCGAGCCATGCCGGCTTCCGGCCGCCGTCTACCGACTACTGCGTTTCAACTCGCCCGTTCCAGCTTGATGGGCTTCTCGATGAAGTAGAAGCTGCAAGTGCCGCGCACCTCGTTGAGGTCGCGGCGGTCGATGGGGAAGAGGCGGCACTGCGAGGGGCGGTCTTCGTAGATGCCGCAGGTCGTCGTGCCGTCGCCGTGCTTCTTGAGGAAGGGGCACTTGAAGAGGATTTTGCAGCAGTCGCCGCAGCGGTTGCAGTCGCCGCGCCGCAGGGAGAGCGCCTCGATGACCTCTTCGCGCTTGAAGCGGATGCGGACGAAGCGGCGCAGCTTGCCGTGCGCCTGGCGCGCGCGGAACTTGGCGTCCGCGACGGCCTCGGCGCGCTTCGCGGCGAGCCGCCCCTCGAAGGAGCGGCGCTGCCGCGCGGCGCGACTGGCTGCGGTGGATGGTCTCATTCGCTCGCGGCTGACTGGAGGCCCGGCCCCGCGCGAGCGGGGAGAGCCGCGGCCGCGAGCGCTGCCCGCTCGCGGCTTGAGAACGCGCGCGGCGCGTGCGCCCGGCCCCCGCGGGGGCCGGGCGCACGCGCCGCGCGCGTTCTCAAGCCGCGAGCGGGCAGCGCTCGCGGCCGCGGCTCTCC
>DASVTS010000193.1:0-42694 GCA_036387455.1 Pyrinomonadaceae bacterium
ATGGCCTCCGGGACGGGGCTTTTCGACCAGCACGCCTTCCGCTGGGACGAGGCGCTCTTGTCCGCGCTCGACATCAACCCCGAAACTCTGCCCCCGCTCGCGCGCCGCGGCGAGACCTTCGCCCTCTCGGCCGAAGCGGCCGCGCGCTGGCCGGCGCTCGCCTCGGCGCGAGTCTTCCCGGCGGTCGCCGACGGCGCGGCCAGCAACGTCGGCGAGGGCTGCACCTCGGCGGCGCGCGTGGCGCTGATGGTCGGCACCTCCGGCGCGATGCGCGTCGCCTACGAGGGCGGGCCGCCCCCCGCGCTCGACCCGGCGCTCTGGTGCTACCGCGTCGACGAGCGGCGCGCGCTCGTCGGCGGCGCCCTCTCCGACGGCGGCGGCCTCTACGCGTGGCTCAGAGGGACGCTCGCGCTCCCGGCCGGGCGGGAAGAGGCGGCCGCGGGAGTCGGAGCTGCGGACGAAGGGCCGGGGTTTCCCGACGAAGCCCTGGAACGCGCCGTGGCCTCGCTCGCGCCCGACGCGCACGGGCTGACGGTGCTGCCCTTCTGGTCGGGCGAGCGCAGCACGGGCTGGAACCCTTCGGCCGCCGGCGCCATCCTCGGCCTGCGCGCCCACACGCGCCCCGAGGAGATCGTCCGCGCGGCCCTCGAAGCCGTCGCTTACCGCTTCGCCCTCATCGCCCGCGCCCTCGAAGCCCACGCGCCCGCGGCCGAGGTGCGAGCCTCGGGCGGGGCGCTCGCCGCCTCGCCGGCCTGGACGCAAATCCTCGCCGACGTGCTCGGCCGCCCCGTCCGACGCTCCGGCGTCCGCGAGGCTTCGAGCCGCGGCGCGGTTCTGCTTGCGCTCGAAGCGGCCGGCGCGATACAAAGTGTCTCCGAACACGAGCCCCCGGCCGGCCCCGGCGTCGCCCCCGACGCCTCGCGCCACGCCGCCTACCGCCGCGGCCTCGAACGCCAGCAGCACTTTTACGAACTCTTGGTCAACGGCCAGCAGCTTCCGCAGCAAAGGGGAGACACAGAGACATGAGCGCGTCAACGCCGACACGGGACACCACGCCTGAACTCGACCAGCTCTGCATCAACACCATCCGGACGCTCTCGCTCGACGCCGTGCAGCGCGCCGAGTCGGGGCACGCCGGCCTCCCGCTCGGGGCCGCGCCGATGGCCTACGTCGTCTGGACGCGCTTCCTGCGCCACAACCCCGCGAACCCGCGCTGGGCCGGGCGCGACCGTTTCCTGCTCTCGGCCGGCCACGGCTCGATGCTGCTCTACTCGCTGCTCCACCTGACGGGCTACGACCTCCCGCTCGAAGAGCTGAAGAACTTCCGCCAGTGGGACTCGAAGACGCCGGGGCACCCCGAGAACATCCTGACGCCGGGCGTCGAGATCACGACGGGGCCGCTCGGCCAGGGCTTCGCCAACGGCGTCGGGATGGCGATGGGCGCCGCGCACCTCGCCGCCCGGTTCAACCGCGAGGGCTTCCCCCTCGTGGACAACTACGTCTACGCCATCGTCTCGGACGGCGACCTGATGGAGGGCGTGGCGTCGGAGGCCGCCTCGCTCGCGGGGCACCTCAAACTCGGCAAGCTCATCTACCTCTACGACGACAACCGCGTCACCATCGAGGGCTTCACCTCGCTCGCCTTCTCGGAGGACGTGCCCAAGCGCTTCGACTCTTACGGCTGGCACACCTCGACGGTCGAGGACGGCAACGACCTCGGCGCGCTGGAGCGCGCCATCCGCGAGGCGCAGGCCGACGAGCGCCCGTCGCTCATCTCGGTCAAGACCGTCATCGGCTTCGGGATGCCGACCGCCGGCACGCGCAAGGCGCACTCGGACGCGCCCGGCGCCGACGCCGTCAGGGAGACGAAGCGCGCCCTGGGCTGGCCCGAGGATCAGGACTTCTTCGTCCCCGAGGAGGCGCTGGCCGAGTTCCGCAAATCAATCGGGCGCGGCGAGCAGCAGGAGCGCGAGTGGAACGCGCTGGTCGAGAAGTACGCGTCCCAGCACCCCGAGCAGGGCGAAGCGTGGCGCGTGACGATGGGGGGCGAGCTGCCCGCCGACTGGGAGTCGCACCTGCCCACGTTCGCCGACGCCAAGGCGGTCGCAACGCGCGCCGCCTCGGGCGAAGTCATCAACGCCATCGCGCCGCACCTGCCGACGCTCGTCGGCGGCTCCGCCGACCTCTCCCCGTCTAACAACACCGACATCAAGGGTGGCGGCAGCTTCCAGCACGACTCTTACGAAGGCCGCATCGTCCACTTCGGCGTCCGCGAGCACGCGATGGGGGCGGCGCTGACGGGGATGAGCCTCAACGGCGGCCTCATCCCGTACGGCGGCACCTTCATGTGCTTCTCCGACTACATGAAGCCCGCCGTCCGCCTCGCGGCGCTCTCGCACGTGCAGGTCGTCTACGTCTTCACGCACGACTCGGTGGGCCTCGGCGAAGACGGCCCGACGCACCAGCCCGTCGAGCAACTGGCGGGGCTGCGCGCCATCCCGAACCTCTACTGCATCCGCCCGGCCGACGTCCACGAGGTGCGCGAGGCGTGGCGGCTCGCCATCCTCCGCCGCCACGCGCCGACGGCGCTCATCCTGACGCGCCAGAAGGTGGCGCTCATCAACCGCGACGGCGTCTACGCCCCGGCCGAGGGCACGCGCCGCGGCGCGTACGTCCTCGCCGACGGGCTGGACGCCGAGGGCAGGCCCGTGACGCCGAAACTCGTCCTGCTCTCCACGGGCTCCGAGGTCGGGCTGTGCCTCGAAGCGCGCGAGGCGTTGCAGAAGGAGGGTGTGCCGACGCGCGTCGTCTCGATGCCCTGCTGGGAGCTGTTCGCGGAGCAGGAGCGCGACTACCGCGAGAGCGTCATCCCGCCCGCGGTCAAGGCGCGGCTCGGCGTCGAGGCCGGCGCGAGCCTCGGCTGGCACCGCTGGGTCGGAGACTCCGGCGACACGCTCTGCCTCGACCGCTTCGGCGCCTCCGCCCCCGGCGCCACCGCCCTCAAGGAACTCGGCTTCAACGTCGAGAACGTCCTCGCACGCGCGCGCGCGCTGCTGGCGGGCTAAGGGCGCTGGCTTGACTTAAAGGCGGCGGGCGGGACTGTCTGAGACTCACGTCCGGGATTTCCGCACGGCCATGCCCATTCGCAGGAGACTCATCTACCCGCCCTGGGAGGAACCGCCCCCCAGGCCGGAGGCGCCCGCGTGGCTGCTCGACAACATCGCCGAGCTTTCGCGCAGCACGCGGACCCTCCACATCATTTACGTCGGCTTCCTCCTCTACTGCGTCCTCACCACGCTGACCACCACCGACCGGAAGGTCGTCCTCAACAAGGAGGCCCACCTCCCCATCATCAACCTGGACGTCCCGCTCACGGTCTTCGTCGAGGTCGCGCCGCTGGTCGCCATCTTCGTCTTCCTCTACTTCCAGCTCTACCTCCAGGCGCTGCGCCGCACCATCCGTGAGTTGCGGGTCGAGTTCGCGCCGGTCGAGCCCGGGCGCATCCACCCCTGGATGGTTAACCTCGCCGAGGAGCCCGAGCCGGGCCTCCTGGGGCTGATGGAGCGGCTGATAGTCAGGTTCTCCCTGTGGCTGCTGCTGCCCGTCACGCTGATTCTTTTCGTCCGGTTCACCCTCAGGAGGCACGACCTCTGGATGGGGCTCTACGAGTGCGCGGCGTCGTTCGCCGGCACCGTGCTCGCCCTCTGGCTGTGGCGCCGCTACGACAGGATGGCCGTGCCCGACGAGCAGGCGGCGGCCGCCGCCCCCGACACCGGGAGGGGTTTCACCCGGTTCGTCAACCACTGGCAGAGGAGCGTCGCGGGCGTCGCGTTGATTGCCTTCAACGTCTTCCTCCTGCTCATGATTCGCGACGAGAATAAAATCAGGACGGGCTGGTTCAACGTGGACCTGAGTAACGAGGCGCTGGCCGAGGAGAAGAAGTACGCCGGCGACTGGGTTGACCTGCACGAGATGCACCTCGAAAGGGCCAACGTCTCCGGCGCCTTCCTGCGGCGCGCCAACCTCAGCGGCGCGCACTTGCAGGCGGCGAACCTCCAGCGCGCCGACCTCGCGAACGCCGACGTCTCCGACGCGCGCCTGCGGGGCGCGTCCCTCGCCGAAGCCGACCTCACGGAGGCGATTCTGAGCGGCGCCGACCTGTCGGGCGCCAACCTCAACTGCGCCGTACTGCACGGGGCCGACCTCCGCGAGGCGACGCTGCGGGGCGCCTACCTCATCGGCGCGGACTTGACGGGGCTCCCGCAGGGCGTGCGCGAGGGCGCGGTCGAACTGTTCGCGGGCGTCAAGAGCCTGTCCCGCGCGCGCTTTCAGGATGACGAAGTCGAGGCGCGTCTGAGGGAGTCGCGCCCGGGGCTCTTCGCGGAGATAGAGCCGTCGGGCGCCGTCGTCAACCGGCTCGCCCCCGACCCGGAGGGGAGCGTCGTGATTTTCGCGAACGGCACGACGCAGGTCGAGTTGCTGGGGGCCGACGCCTCCCGGTTCGGCAGGAAGAAGCAGAGCGAGGTGTCAACGTTTCGCGACCAGTTGAAGCCCAGTTACAAGCTGCTGGCCACGCCGGAGCAGGCTGAGGTCATAGCGAGGAACCTGCCGGAGCTGCGGGGGCCGCTCTCTGCCGCCGACGAAAAGTTAAGGAGCCTCCGCGTCCTCTCCGTCAGCGAGGTCACGCCCGTGCTGGTGAGGGCTCGTCACCACACGTACTACCTCGAAGAGGTCTTCCTGGTCGTCGAGGATTCGCTGCCCCCGCCCGCCGCCCGCCCGACCCTGTGGGTCTTCGCCCGCTCCAGGGAAGTCCCCGTCCCTTGCATCAGGTAGACGGCCCGCCTCCTCAGCGGACGACGCGGAGCGCCGCGGGGAGGACGCGGAAGTCGGCGGGGGTGCGGCCGCGCGGGTCGCCGTCGGCCTCGACGCCGAGCGCGTCGGCGGGGTCGGGCGTTTCGACGCGGACGCGCGTGCCGCGCGCGAGTTTCACTTTGGGGTTGGCGACGTGGCCGCCGCGGTGGACGCGGGAGAGTTCGCGCAGGAGCGCGGGGCGCGAGATTCGGCAGACGACGAGCGCGTCGAGCAGGCCGTCGTCGAGGCTGGCGCCGGGCGAGAAGTTCATGCCGCCGCCGGCGTAGGTGCCGTTGACGACGGCGAGCAGGTTCGTCGGGCACTCCTGCCACACGCGGCCGTCCACCGTGACGCGCACCGGCCGGTCGCGCCACGCGGCGAGCGAGCGCACGGCGGCCAGCGCGAAACGCGCCTCGCCCGGCAGGCGCCGCACCGACGCCCCCTGCGCCGCCACACGCCCCGCCACCTCCGCGCCCACGCCGAGCGTCGCCGCGTTCAGGCAGACGAAACGCCGCGCCCCGCCGTCCACACTCCCCAGAAGAACGTCCACGCGCCGCGTCGTCGCCGGTTGACGACAGTGTGCGACGAGCCGTGCGAGCCAGGCTTCGAGCGCCTCGCGGCGGCCGCCCGTGAGCCCGCGCGCGAAATCGTCGCCCGTCCCGGCGGGCAGCACCGCGAGCGCCGCCGCGGGGTTGACGGCCCGCGGGACGCCCGCGTCGTCGTCCCCGCCCAGGGGCTCGAAGTAGCCCGCAGCCGCCGCGCTCAGGGTGCCGTCGCCGCCCACGACGGCGACGGTCTCGAACCCCCGGCCGAGCGCGTCGCGCGTCCGCTCCTCGGTCTCGCCCGGCCGCGCGGACTCGTGCGACTCGAAGGGCACGCCCGCGCGCTCAAGCGCCTCGCGCGCCTGCGGCCATGCCGCGCGCGCGCGCGCGGCCGTGTGGTTGACGACGACGAACAGGCCGGCTCGACTCATGCGGGCAGCAACTTTAACACGCGCCGCGCGCCGCGCGGTGCTAAGCTCCCCGCCGCGGGGGGAGGAGTGTGATGAGCGCAGAGAAGATGCTCGCGGTGAAGATAGTCTCGAACGAGGGCGGGGGGCGGCTTGAGGTGTGCGAGGTCGAGAGGCCGCGTGCGAGCGCGGACCGCGTGCGCGTGCGGGTGCGCGCGGCGGGGCTCAACCGCGCGGACCTTTTGCAGAAGCGCGGCCGCTACCCCGCGCCGCCGGGCGCGCCCGCCGACATCCCCGGCTTAGAGTTCGCGGGCGAGGTGGAGCAGCCGGGCGAGGAGGCGCGCGCGTGGCGCCCCGGCCGGCGCGTGTTCGGCATCACGGCCGGCGGGGCGCAGGCCGAGTACGTGGTCGTGCCCGAAAGTCACCTCGCCGCGATACCCGACGGGCTCTCGTTCGAGGAGGCCGCGGCCGTCCCCGAGGTCTTCATCACGGCGCACGACGCGCTGTTCACGCAGGCGGGCTTGCGGACGGGCGAGCGCGTGCTGATTCACGCCGTCGGGTCGGGCGTCGGCACGGCGGCGGTGCAGCTCGCGCGCGCGGCCGGCGCGGGCGCCGTCTACGGCACGGCGCGGACGCCCGGGAAGATAGAGAGGGCGCGCGAATTCGGTCTGGACGAGGGGGCGGTCGTCGGCGGCGAGCCGGGCGCGTTCGCCGTGGCGGTGCGCGGCTGGACGGGGGGCGCGGGCGTGAACGTCGTGCTCGACCTGGTCGGCGCGTCCTACCTCGACGCGAACCTCGACGCGCTGGCCCCGCGCGGCCGCCTGCTGCTCGTCGGCACGCTCGGCGGGGCAGGTGCGCCGCTCGACTTCCGCCGCGTGATGGGGAAGCGGCTGCGCATCATCGGCACGGTCCTGCGCGCCCGCTCGACGGAGGAGAAGGCGGCGGCCGTCCGGCGCTTCGCCGCGGAGGTCGTGCCGCTGCTCGCCCTCGGGCGCGTGCGCCCCGTCCTCGACGGCACGTTCGGGCTGGAAGAAGTCTCCGCGGCCTACGCCCGCCTCGAATCGAACGAGACGTTCGGCAAGGTCGTCCTCCGCGTGAGCCGTTAAAAGGCGTGAACCGTAAACCGTGAACCGTGACGAGTGAAAGACAGTTTTTCTTGTCACGGTTCACGGTTTACGGTTCACGCCTCAACTTGTCTCCGGCGGGTGCATCTGAGAAAATGACTTTTTCATAAACGCGGCGTAAATGTACGCCACCGCCCCCAAGCGTTGTTTTCAAGAGGAGAGCAGAGTGAAAGCGGAATTGGAGCAGTTAATTGCCCTGCAACACGTAGACATGGGCATCCGCAAATTACAGTCCGAGCTGGATTCAATCCCCAGAAGGCGCGCCGAGATCGAGAGTGAGTTCGATCAGCGCGCCTTCGAATTTAAGGCCCTCCAACAGACCGGCGAGACCGCGCGCGAGACGCGCGCCGGCCTCGACCGCGAGCTGGCCGAGCAGCGCACGCGCATGGAGAAGGCCGAGCGCGACCTGATGGCCTCGAATAACTCGAAGGTCTACGAGGCGGCCATCCGCGAGCGCGACGCCGCCAAGAAGCACATCTCGGAGCTGGAGACCAAAGTCCTCGAACAGATGGAGGCGGCCGAGACGGCCGAGAAGACCTTGGCCGAGCGCGAGCCCGAGTTCGCGCGCCTGCGCGCCGAGCACGAGGAGCGGCTGCGCGCCTTCGAGGAGCAGACGCGCTCCTGGTCGGAGGAGCTGGAGGCGCGCCGCCGCGAGCGCGAGCAGATGTTCGCCTCGCTCCCGCCGGGCATCAAGGCCACCTACCAGCGCATCGTCGCGCGCATACGCGACGGCGTGGCGATGGCCGAGGCGCGCAACGGCTCGTGCTCCGCCTGCTTCATGGCGCTCAGGCCCCAGTTGATGTCCCAGATTCGCCGCGGCGACGAGATCATCATCTGCGACAACTGCAACCGAATTCTCTACTACCCGACGCCCGCGCAGCAGACGCAGGGCACCTCCGTCTCGGCCGGCTGACGCCGGCGCCGGGGAAGAACTGGAACAAAAGGAGGACGCGCCCGGCGCGTCCTTTTCCTTTTAAAGCACCGCCCGCAAAGGCGCGGCCCCAAGTTTGTAAAGGGGAAGCCCGAGTCCGGCCCGCCCCGCCTCTCGGATAACAGGACGGAGGGGCGCGGCGAAGGCGGGCGGCCTTAAGGCGGAAGGAGTTAAGTCCCGCGGGGGCGCGGGCGCGCAAGGGGGTACGGGGCGATGGCGAGCGTCGAGTCTGCAATCCAACAGAACATCCCGGCAGGGCTTTTGGCCGGAAGCGTTACACGCGACCGGCGCGCGAGGTGGTGGCGGCGGCTCGGCACGAAGCCGCGCGGCTTCCGCTACGAGACGGCCGACGGGCGGCGCGTCGCGGACGAGGCCGCGCTCGAACGCATCAAGTCCCTGGCCATCCCGCCGGCCTGGCGCGAGGTCAGAATCTCGCCCTCGGCGCGGAGCCCGTTGCAGGCCATCGGCGTGGACGGCGCCGGCCGCGTCCAGCGCATCTACCACCCCTCCTTCGTCGCCCGCCGCGCCCGGCGCAAGTACGAGAAGATTGAGCGCTTCGGCGAGGCGCTGCCCGCTCTGCGCCGCCGTACGAACGAGGACATCTCGCGCGAGGGGCTGGGGAAGGAGCGCGTGCTGGCGGTCGTCGTCCGGCTCATCAACGACCTCTACTTCCGCGTCGGCTCGGAGGAGAGCGTCCGGCGCTACCGCACCTACGGCGTGACGACGCTCAGGAACCGGCACCTCGAAATCCTGCCCGGCGGCCGCCTCGTCTTCAAGTTCACGGGCAAGCACCACGTCAGGCACCGCCGCATCCTGGTGGACGAGGAGCTGGCCGCGCTCGTCCGCGACATCAAGGCGCTCGGCGGCTCGAAGCTCTTCCAGTACGTCGGCGAGGACGGGCGGAGGCGCCCCGTCAGCCCGCGCGACGTCAACGAGTACATCAAGGCGGCGGCCGGGCCGGAGTTCTCGGCGAAGGACTTCCGCACGTGGGGCGGGACGCTGCTGGCCTCGACCGAGCTGGCCGAGCTGGGCTGCTGCGAGGACGGGCGGGCGGCGAAGAAGAATCTGGCCGCGGCCGTCAAGCGCGTGGCCGAGCGTCTGGGCAACACGCCGACCGTCTGCCGCTCGTGCTACATCCACCCGGCCGTGCTCGAAGCCTACGAGCGCGGCCAGTCCATCGAGGAGTTCCGCCCGCGCCGCGCCCGCCGCCGCATCCCGGGCCGCCAGCCCGAGTACAGCGTCGAGGAGCTGGCGCTCCTAAAACTCCTCCGCGCGCAGAAGAACGGCGGCGCCTGATTGAAAATCTCCGCGGGCGGAGGAAGGGCCGGCGGGTGCGAAACCAGCCGGCCCTTCCTCCGCCCCGGGGTGTCGAGGCCGGCTCACCGACCGGCCGCTGCCGCCTCACCTTCCGTCAGTAGTGCTCGCTCGTCTTCTTGCCCGCGGAGCGGCCGCCGCGCTCGGGCTTGCCTTTGCCCTTGCCGCGCCGCTTCAGCTCGTCCACGCCCTTGAGCGAGGCGAGCGGCCAGAGGCTGTGCTCTATCTCCGCGAGCCCGGCGCCGACGACCGCGGCGACGACGTCCTCCGAGGGCTTGTAGCAGGGCGCGGCCTCGTCGAGCGGCACGCGGCCGTCGGCGTTGACGACGACGCCGGCCTCGCGGTACTCGTCGTCCATCCGGCGCTGCGAGAGCGTGCGGTTGGCCTCGCCGCGCGAGATGCGGCGGCCCGCGCCGTGGTTGACGGAGAAGCCGCTCCGCTCGGCGCCCGCGAGCGGGCGCAGGATGTAGCTCCAGTCCTTGTTGCTGCCGGGGATGAGCACGGGGTGGCCCTTCTCCTCCCAGACGGTGCCCTTGAGGAACGGGTGGCCGGCGGGGAAGGCGCGCGTCGCGCCCTTGCGGTGCACCCACACGTCGCCGAACTCCGGGTGCCACTCCTTCTGCACGAGGTTGTGGCTGATCTCGTAGACCAGCTCCAGCTCCTCGCCGAAGACCTCGCGGAACGCCGCCGACACCTGCTCGAAGATGACGAGCCGGTTGAGGATGGCGTAGTTGCCGCCCGCCGCCACGGCGTTCAGGTAGTCGCGGTAGTGCTTCGACTCGGGCGTGAAGTAGCCGAGGTCGATGTCTTTCAGCAGCCCCGGATTCTCCTCGCGCGCCAGCTCGAAGTAGTTCGTCGCCAGCCCGTGGCCGAAGCCGCGCGAGCCGGTGTGCACCTGCACGAAGAGCGTCCCCGTCTGGCTGCTGCGCTGAAGCTCGATGAAGTGGTTGCCGCCGCCGAGGCTGCCCAACTGGTCGCGCCCGCGCTCGGGCCGGCCCTTGCCGCCGTACGGAATCCGCCAGTCGTCGTCCACCGGGATGCGGTGGCGCTCGGCGTGGCTGCGGTCGAACGTCGCCCCGTACTGCTCGACGTAATACTCCGCCCCGCCGCGCACGAGGTTCTGGAACTCCGAGTCGGAGAGGCGGCCGAGCTTCATGCTCTTCCCGCCGAAACCCATGTTCACCCGGCCCATCACCGCCCGGTTGAACTCCAGCCTCCGCTCCGGCGTCGCCGCCTCCGCCTCCACCTTCGACCGCGCCGACATCATCCCGCAGTTGTGCACGAACACCCCGGCGTCAAGCGCGAAGTTCCCGTACCCCGGCACGGTCAGGCAGTAAACGTCCGCCCGCCCCGCCAGCGGCTCGACCGAGACGACTTTGTGGTTGTAACCGTGGCGCCAGCGGCGGTGGTTGTGAATCCCGAAGCCGCCCGTCAACGTCTCGCCGCACGTCTCGCAGACGTGCCGGCGGTGCGCGACCTCGGACGATTTACGACGCCCTTCGGCACTCGTGTTGTAGGCGACGAGGTGCCTCTTGCCGCGCTCACCATTGCCGGCGACCGACGCGCGGAAGTGTTCCGGCCTTGCCGCCATGTACGAGAGGATATTTTTCGTCCCCCGCCGCGCGAAGTAGGCGTGGCCTTCGGCCGTCTGCGCTTTTGCCGCGAGCGCCCGCACCCTACGCTCCTCAAATTCATCCGAGCGGAAATGCGTAAACTTCTCCGCGTGCGAGCGGTGGTAGCGCATGTGGTCACGGTCGCCCATGAACTGCAGGTTCTCCGGGCGGTTGTCGGCGGGGTTGAAGTTCAGGTGATGTATGACCGTCTTCTGACCCTCGAACCGCGGAACAGCGCCGAGCAACCCGCAACGCGCCATGAGCCAGTGGACGCGTTGACTCGTCCCCGTGGCGGGGTGCTGTACGAACCTGTAGCCATCCCTGTCCGCGTGGAGGTGAAACGGCATCAAGGATGTCTCGGGCTTAAGCTCGCAAGCCTGGCGGTAGCTGCCGTCGCGCAGCATGAACTCGTGGTCGGGCGTGCATGTGATTTCGCGCCCGTTGTCGAGCGTGACTTTGACGAGCGGGGCGTCGGCGCGCGTCTTCTTCGCCGTCGCCCTCGCGACGACGACCTTGTGCTCGGCGGAGAGGGAGTAGACGAGAATTTCGCCGCCCCCGTCGGCGAGTTCGCCGATGGGGCGGGAGGTGCCGTCCGCGACGGGGACAGGCGTGTCGGCGGTGAAGCAGCCGATGTCGTAGCCGACCGGGCCCATGGCGACGGCGCCCGCGGCGGCGTCGGTGATGAGGACGCAGCCGACGGGGACGCCGTAGCCGTAGTGGGCGTCGGGGGTGATGACGACCATGCGCACGCCGGGGAAGCGCGTGGCGTTGACTATCTGGCGGTAGAGAATCTCCTCGGCCGCCTCCAAGAGCTGCGGCGTGAAGAAGAGGCGGACGCGGACGTCGGCCGTGTCCTCGGTCTTCAGCTCGTAGAAGCCCTCGCCGTTCCAGCGCGCGAGGTGCTTCCAGTTGGAAGCGTTGACTAATTTTTCTGCCGGCCTCAGTGCTTTTGCGTCACCGTTCTGGTTGGACATTCAAATCTCCCCGGTTCGCTCGACGGAAACCAAAACCGACCGCGAGAAGCCGCCACCTTGACTGCGCGGAACTGAATCGCTGCGTGGAATCCCGGAACGGCAGACGGACGAACATACGCCGGGGCGTCAGCCCCTCTTCTTGTCCGGCCTCGGCGTATAGCCCCGGCTCTCCGGCAGTTTCTTGGGCGGGCTGGACGAGCCCTGCTCCTTGCCGCCGGTCGTCCGCTCCGCGATCTCCTTCTGCACGGATTCCTTCAATCGTTTTTTCGCTTTCTTGTTCATGGCAGGATTATACAGTAGCGGTAATTAACCCTCACGAAATGAGTCAATCAAATTCAGGGCCGAGGGCGGCGGCGATCTCGGCCGCCAGCTCGCCGGCGCCGGTCTCGGGCGCGACGCGCACGCGGAGGTCCGCGAGGCGGTAGGCCGCGAGCCTCGCTTCGTACAGCTCGCGCGCGCGCGCCGGGTCGCGGGCGAAGGGGCGGTCGGACGGGCCGCCGCCCTCCTCGATGCGGCGCCGGCAGAGTTCGTAGGGCGCGTCGAGCCAGACGGCGAGGCAGCCGTGCGAGGCGACGAGCGCGCGGTTGCGCGCAAGCGTCCAGGCGCCGCCGCCCGTGGCGATGACACGCGCCGCGCCCCGCTCAAGCTCGCGCCGCAGGGCGCGCGTCTCGGCCTCGCGGAAGTAGTCTTCGCCCTCCGCGTCTATCAGCTCGCGCGGGCCGCGCCCTTCGGCTTCCGCCACGGCGTCGTCGAGGTCGAGGAAGGGGACCCGGAGAAGGCCCGCGAGCGCGCGGCCGACGGTCGTCTTGCCCGCGCCCATGAAGCCCGTGAGGACGACGCGCCGGCCGCGGCTCATCTCTCGGTCACCGATTCGAGCAGCGCGAAGAACTCCGGGAAGGAGACCGCGACGCACTCCCCGGCGCCTTCGATTTCGGTCTCGCCCTCGGCCGCGAGCGCGGCGACGGCGAAGGCCATGGCGATGCGGTGGTCGCCGTAGGAGCGCAGGCGCGCGCCGCGCAGGCGGACGGGGCCTTCGACGCGCAGGCCGTCCTCGAACTCCTCGACCCGCGCGCCCATCGCGCGCAGGTTGGCGACCGTCGCGCTGATGCGGTCGGACTCCTTCACGCGCAGCTCGCGCGCGTCCCGAATCTCCAGGCCGCCCTCGACGCCCGTCCCGGCGACGGCCAGCACGGGCAGCTCGTCTATGAGCTGCGCGACCAGGCCGCCGCGGATGACGTTGGCGCCGGGGGCCGCGGGCGCGAGCCCCCCGGCGCTGCGGACGCTGACGTCCCCCGTCGGCTCGTTCGACAGCTCGCGCGCGCCGGAGACTTCGAGCGCGACGCCGAGCGAGCGGAACGTGTCGAGGACGGCCGCGCGCGTCGGGTTCAGGCCGACGCCCTCAAGCTCAAGCCCCGAGCCGGGGAGGAGCGCGGCGGCGGCGAGGGGGAAGGCCGCCGAGGAGATGTCGCCCGGCACCGTCAGGTCGCGCGCGGTCAGGCGCGACCCGCCTTCGAGCGTCACGATGACCCGCCCCGGCTCCCCGGGCAGCTCGCGCGTCTCGACCTCGACGCCGAACCAGCGGAGCATGCGCTCGGTGTGGTCGCGCGTCTGCGCGCCCGGCTCGACCACCCCGGTGCGCCCCACGGCGCCGAGCCCCGCGAGCAGCACGCACGACTTGACCTGCGCGCTCGCCACGGGCATCACGTAGCGGACGGCGCGCAGGGGGCGCCGCCCCTCGATGCGCAGCGGCGCGTGGCCGCCCGACGCCTCGACGCGCGCGCCCATCAGGGCCAGCGGCTCGATGACGCGCCGCATCGGCCGGCCCGAGAGCGACTCGTCGCCGGTGAGCACCGAGGCGAACGGCTGCGAGGCGAGGACGCCCGCGAGCAGCCGCATCGTCGTCCCCGAGTTGCCGCAGTCGAGCGGCGCCGCGGGCGGGCGGAAGCGCGGCGCGCCCTCCCGCCCGGTCGCGCCCTCGACGACGACGACGTTGCCCTCGCGCTCGACGCCCACGCCGAGCCCGCGCAGCGCTTCGAGCGTCGAGGCGCAGTCGGCGCTCGAAGAGAAGTTCTCGATGCGCGTGCGCCCGTTGGCGAGCGCCGCCAGCATCGCCGCGCGGTGCGAGACGGACTTGTCGCCCGGGACACGCAGGCGGCCGCGCAGCCGCCTCGCAGGTTTAATCAGCATGGGGCAATGTTACCAAAGCGGTGGACGGTAGTCAGTAGACGGTAGGCCCCGCCCGTCGGAAGTTGACGCCCGCCTGCGGAGGTCGCGGCGGCGGCGGATTTTTCTACCGACTACCGACTACCGACTACGGTCTACTGCCTTTCTTGACAGGCGTGCGGCGGGCGTGTTAAACCGTGCAGGCTTCCCGTCGAGCTTTCCAGCGTGTGGTTTTGGCCGCGCCCGCCGGGCCTGGGGTTGCCGTGGTGTCCGGCTTGGCGCCCGACCTTTTTTGAAGAAGCCGTGACCGAAGAGACCGTCGAACTCAAGCTGCCGAGCCGCATCGAGGCCATCGGCGAGGCGGCGGACGCCGTGGCCGACGCCGCGCGCCGGCTGGGCTTCGCCGAGGACGCGCTGTTCGGCATCGACCTCGCCGTGCGCGAGGCGGTCACCAACGCCGTCCTCCACGGCAACCGGCAGGACGAGTCGGTCCCCGTGGAGGTGGGCGTCAACGGCACCGACGTCGGCCTGACCATCACCGTGCGCGACCGCGGCCCGGGCTTCGACCCGTCGCACCTCCCCGACCCGACCGCCGAGGAGAACATCCTCAAGGCTTCGGGGCGTGGTATCCTCTTCATGCGCACCTTCATGGACGAGGTCGGCTGGGAGCACCCGCCCGGCGGCGGCACCCTGGTCAGGATGACGAAGAAGAAGCAATAGATAATTTTTGCTTTTTGATTTTAGATTTTTGATTTAAGGGCGGCGGCGCCTGCCGACAAAATCGCAAATCAAAAATCTGGAATCTAAATTCACACAGGAGATTTCCCGCAATGGCTGAACTGAACATCCGCGAGCGTCAGGCAGGGGACGTGACGATCCTCGACCTCGAAGGTAAGATCACCATCGGCGAGGGCAACGTCGCTCTGCGCACCGCCGTCCGCAAGCTCGTCAGCGAGGGGAAGAAGAAGGTCCTCCTCAACCTGTCGGGCGTCAGCTACATGGATTCGAGCGGCATCGGCGAGCTGGTCTCCAGCCACACGACCATCAGCCGCGAGCAGGGCCAGCTCAAGATGCTCGGCCTCGGCGAGAAGATCAAGGAGCTGCTCGTCATCACCAAGCTCCTGACCGTCTTCGACACCTACTCCACGGAGTCCGAGGCGCTCAACAGCTTTAAGTAGCGTAAACCGTGAACCGTAATCCGTGACGAGAGAAGGGCAGCTCGCCTCTCGTCACGGTTTACGGTTCACGGTTCACGGCTCTCTATGCTCCGAGCCGCCTTACGCCGCCTGCTCGCGCTCGACGACCCGCCGGAGCGGACGGCGCTCGCCTTCTCGGTCGGCGTCTTCATCGCCTTCTCGCCCTTCCTCGGCCTGCACACCATCATGGCGACGGTGCTCGCCTTCCTGTTCCGGTTCAACAAGGTCGCCATCTACACCGGCACGTTCGTCAACAACCCCTTCCTGACGCTCGTCCCCATCATCCTGGCCTCGTACGCCGTCGGCGCGTTCCTCCTCGGCAAGCCGCTCGCGCTCCCCCAGGCGGGGCTCGAACTCCTGCGCGACCCGCACCTGCTGACCGGCCCCTACTGGCGCGCACTCTTCGACCAGTTCTGGGCCGTGCTCCTGCCTTTCACCATCGGCGGGACGGTGCTTTCCGTCGTTTGTTCGGCGGCCGCCTACCCTGTTACCCTGAAACTTCTGCGCGCCAACCAAAGCAGAAAGTCTGGAGTCTAAAGTCCGGAGTCTGAAGCAGGACGGCGCGACTCTCATGCCCGATTCGGACTCCGGACTTTAGACTCCAGACTTTAGACTCTTTTGAGAAGGTTCGTGATGAAGAAGTTTTTCACCCTGTCCCTCGCCGCGCTCCTGTGCGCGCAGGCGGCCGCGGCGCGCCAGCAGAAGTCACCCCCGCCGTCGGGCCAGAAGCCGGCGCAAGTGCAGGCGACGCCGACGCCGGCGCCGCAGCAGCAGCGCCCCGCGCCGCCGCCCGCGACGCTCGGCCTCGACGACTTCGGCATCGAAATCGCCCCCGAGCCGCGGCTCGTCGCGCTGATGGCGGCGCTCGACGCCGCCGGCTGGGACCCGACGCCCGCGGGCGCGCGACCCTCGGTCTTCCGCGAGACGGTGCGGAAAGACCTCGCCGGGCTCGACCCCTCGCTGCGCCGCCGGTTGCAGGACTTCTACGCGCGCAACGCCTTGAAGGGCGACGGCGTGACGGCCGCCGAGCAGGCGGCGCGCTACGTCTCGCTCGCCTACACGCTCGGGCCGCCGCCCGGCTTCGACGCCCCCGCGCGCTCGGACGACCTGCCCGGCGGCGTCCTCGAAGTGCTCGACTTCGTCCCGCTGCTGCGCGAGTTCTACCGGCAGTCGGGGCTCGACGCGCGGCTGGCCGACTACGTCTCGATGCACCGCGCGGCGGGCGACAAGCTGCGCGCCCCGACCGTCGAGATGGCGCGCGGCGTCCTCGCCTACCTCAACACGCGCCCCGAGACGGTCATCAACGAGCGCGTCAACGTCCCCGACCCGGCGCAGAAAGTCGGCAAGAAGAAGGAGGAGCAGCGGAAGGTGACGGTCGTGCGCGAGCGCGAGCGCCACTTCCGCGTCGTGCCCGACCTGCTGGCCGCGCCCGGCGCCATCAACTTCCGCGCCGTCGGCGACGACTATTACGCCGTCGTGCCGGCCGAGACCGACCCGCGCCTCTCCGAGATGCGGCGGGCCTACGTGCAGTTCATCGTCGACCCCCTGGTCGCGCGCTTCAGCCGCGAGGTCGCCGCGCGCCGCCCCGAAATCAAGCAGCTCCTCGACGCCGAGCAGGCGCGCAAAGGCCGCGACTTCGGGCCGGACGTCTTCCTCGCCGTCGCGCGCTCGCTGGTCGCGGCCGCCGACGTGCGCATGGACGTGCAGGCGCGGCTGCGCGCGCTGCAACTTGAGACGAGCCGGCGGCTGCGGGCCGCGGGCGCCGACCAGGCGGCCAAGGACGCCGCGCTGAAGGACTCGCAGGAGCGCCAGTCGGCCGTCGCCGACATCGCGGCGGCCGAGCTGGCCGAGGCGTACGAGCGCGGCGCCGTCCTCTCGTTCCACTTCGCCGAGCAGCTGCGCGGCGTGGAGGGCGGCGGCTTCGACGTGTCGAACTTCATCCCCGACATGGTCGCGGCCTTCGACCCGGCGCGCGAGCTGAAGCGGCCGGCCGAGTACGCCGACGCGGTCGCGCGCGTGCGCGAGTCGCGCCGCAGGGCGTCGGAGGCGCGCGCCGCCACGCCCGCCGCGCCCGCCGACCCGCGCCGCGCGGCGCTCCTCAAGGGCCTGAACGACGTCAACGAGCTGCTGCGCGTGCGCAACTACGAGGAGGCCGAGTCGCGCCTCGCCGCGCTCAAGGGCGAGTACCGCGACGAGCCGCTGGTCTACTTCACGCTCGGGCAGGCGGCGAGCCTGTCGGCGCAGGAGGCCATTGACGAGGCGCTCCAGGCCCAGCGCCTCAACGCCGCGCTCGGCCACTTCCGCCAGGCCCTGCTCTTCGCCACGCCCGAGACCGACCGCGCCGTCGTCCTGCGCGCGCGCCTCTCCAGCGGCCGCATCCTCGCGCACCTCGAACGGCGCGAGGAGGCGCTGCGCGAGTTCGACGCCGTCATCGCCGCCAGCCCGCCCGCCGAACGCTTCCACCAGGAGGCCCTCGCCGAGAAGAAGAAACTCGGGGCGCAATAAAAGGAAGCGGACGGTAGAAAAACCAGAGGCGGCGCGTTCGGCTGATGACCGTAACGCGCCGCCTCTCTTTCCCTGCTTTCTACCGCCCTTATTTCGTCACGGTGATGTCGCGCGAGGTGGAGTTGTAGCCGCCGTTCTCGACGACGTTGCCCGACCTGTCCACGAGGTCGAGCTTGACGGTGTGTTTGCCGGCCGCCCAGCCCGAGAGCCAGACGGGCTCCCACTTGTCGAGGAACTTCGCCTCGCCGCCGTCCACCGAGTAGCGCACGCGGTACTCGCCGCCGTCGCCTTGCAGCTTCGCGTTCGAGAGCCAGAAGTCGATCATGATGGCGTCGGCGTCCGCGCCCTTGTACTCGCCCTTCGGCCGGCTGTAGGTCAGGAGCGGCTTCGCCCTGTCCACCGCGAGCGTGCCGGCCGGCTTGGCGGCGTAGTCCTTGCCCTCGGGCGCGGGCGCGGCGTTGGCGTTCGCGTTCGCCGCCGGGGCGTTGGCGTTGGCGGCGTTCCTGTTCGCCGCCGCGTTGGCGTTGCCGGCCATCGTCTGGCCGCCGGCCGTGGTCGTCGGCTTCGAGGCGTCGCCGCCGCCCTTCACCGTGAACGAGACCATCTGGAACGAGCCGTCGTTCTTGTAGCTCTCGTGCCAGGGGCGCGAGGCGAAGACGCGGACGGTGTGCGGGCCTTCGGTGACGTTCCGCAGCTCGAAGGGCTGGCCGAGTTCGTAGTAAGCCTCGTAGGGCTCGTTGTCGAGGATGACGTGGATGTGGTTGCCCATCCCCGTCGAGGGGTCCTTGTGCGGCTGATAGCCCTTGAGGTCGCCCGAGAGGTCGAGCCTGAGCCTGACGGTCGAGCCCTGCACGGTCGCGCCCTCCTTCGGCTCCACTATCTTGAGCGCGGGCGCGGCCGCGTCCTGCTCGCCGCGCTGGGCCGTCTGGTCTTTAATCTTCTGCGGGCGCTCGACGACGCCGAGCGCCTGCTGCGCGGCCGGCGTCGGCGAGGCCGCGGCGCCCGCGTTCGAGTTGGCGCCCGCCCCCGTGTTCGCGTTCATGTCGGAAGAGCAGCCCGCGAGCCACGCGCACGGGAGCGCGAGCACGCAGGCGACCAGCAAGAGTCGAGAGAGTTTCATCAAGGGCCTCCGGTTAATCAGTTTTAGCGGGCGGGGGCGGCTACTCGCTCTTGGCGGCGGCGGCGGCCGGGCGCGAGCCGGCGCCCTGTCGCAGCCGCTGCTCGCAGGCCGCCCAGTCGATGTTCGAGAAGAACGCCTCGATGTACTTCGGCCGGTCGGCCGGCTTGTAGTCGAGCAGGTAGGCGTGCTCCCAGACGTCCATCACGAGGACGGGGACGAAGCCGGCGACGTTGCCGACCTCGTGGAGCGTGACCCAGTGGTTCGAGAGCCGCCCGTTGGAAGGGTCCTGGTTGCAGACCGCCCAGCCCACGCCGCGCATCTTGCCGACCGAGACGAAGTCCGCCTTCCAGATGTCGTAGGAGCCGAACGACTCCTCGGCCAGCCGGTAGAAGTCCGAGTTCACCTCGGGGTCGGTCGTCGTCGAGCCCTTCTTCATGTTGCCGAAGTACCACTCGTGCAGCACCATGCCGTTGTACTCGAAGCCGAGGCGGCGCGTCAGCTCCGAGTAGGCGGGCATCTCCTCCTGGTCCACCTTGCCGTCCGCGAGGATTTCGGTGATCTTGCGCGTCAGCGTGTTGGTGTTGGTGACGTAGCCCTCGTAGAGCTTGAAGTGCATCTCCAGCGTCTGGTCGGAAATCCCGTTCAGCCCCGAAAGGTCGAACTGCTTCGGCGCGTAAGTCTTGATGTCGGCCATTACTTCCTCCTGGTTATCATTGCGGCAAATCCCGCGGCGAGGCGAAAGCCCGGCCGGGCGACGCGCCCGCCCCGGGTCTTCCACTTTCGTCTGTCGCTCGGCTGAAACTTAGGAGGATTATAGAACAGTCCGGCGAGCGGGAGCGAGCGGGCGCGGGAACCGGAAACGCCGAACGCCGAACCGAAAGCCTGCTGCCTTCGGTTCGGCGTTCGGCGTTCGGCGTCCCGGCCTACTTGCCGAGGATGATGTAGTCGCCGTGCGAGGTGCCCATGAAGAAGAGCATCGGGAGCGAGAGCCAGGCGTTGGTGCGCGAGGCCAGGAAGGCGCGGCGCGCGAGCGCGGCGTCGGGCGGCGTGCCGGCGGCCGTGGCCGCGATGATGCGCTTCTGCGCCGGCCAGATGATGCCCCACACGTTGAGCAGCATGATGAGGCCCAGGGCGCCGCCGATGCCGATGGAGTGCGTCTTGTTGCTGGCGAAGTGCTCGCGGCCGCCCGTCAACTGCGAGTCGAGCCACCAGATGATGGCCACCGCCATCGCGATGACGAGGCCGGCGGTCGCCGCCGCCAGAATCTTCCCGTCCTTGTTCAGGTTCGGCAGCAGCACGTAGTTGTAGACGGCCCACGCCGCCGCGCCGATGACGAGCCAGACGAGGAGGATGACCCACGTGTTCGCGCCGGCGTCGCGGCTGTTGGCGTTGACCACGTCCGGGCGCAGGATGTACATCGCGTAGTAGCCGAGGCCCGCCAGAACGGTGACGACCGCGCCCCAGCGGAAGTACCAGAGCGCCTTCGGCATCAGGTTGGGGACGACGACCTTCTTGGTCGGCGCGTCGAGCGCCTTCATGAAGTTGACGTTGACGAGGTTGAAGAAGTAGAGCATCCCGATCCACGTGATGCCGCCGACGAAGTGCGCCCAGCGCATGATGATGCGGACCAGCTCCGACCCGCTCGGCGCGTGGAAGATGTCCTGGAACATCGCGAGGCTCACGGGAAGATGCAGGCTTAAGTCGAACATCTCACTCCTCCGTTTTTTCTCCGGATGCTTTTCGGATTGCGGGCGCGAGATTAGCACAAAACCGCCCCGCCCGGCGCAACATTCTTGACTCACTCGGGCACGCGGCTCTGCCCGGGCGCGGGCGCGGGCGCCTCGGGGTTGAGTGTGAGCTGGCGGTAGGCTTCGCGCAGCCGCAGCGCCGGGCTGCCGACGGGGACGGTGTAGCGGCGGTAGTCGAAGGCGGTGACGAGCGCGACGCCGAGCGCGGACGAGGTGAGGAAGACCTCCTCGGCGTCCGCCATGTCGTGGAGCGTGTGCGCGCCCTCGGAGAGCGGGACGGCCATCTCCCCGGCCAGCTCGATGACGCGCGCGCGCGTCGCGCCGGCCACCGCGCCGGTGGCGAGCGCGGGCGTGTGCACCGTGCCGTGCTTGACCCAGAAGAGGTTGGCCGTCGTCGCGCACGCCACCTCGCCGCGCTCGTTGCACACGACCGCCTCGTCGAAGTCGCGCGCGCGCGCCTCCTCCCACGCCATGACCTGTTCGAGCCGGTTGACGGTCTTGACGCCGACGAGCGGCGAGCAGGTGTTGACGCGGAAGGGCGAGACGGTGAGCGCCAGCGCCTCGGGCGCGGGCCACGCGTCGGCCGTCATCATCAGCAGGTCGGAGGCGCGCCCGCCGTCGCCCGCCTTCCAGCGCCCGCGCACGGCGCGCGCCAGCAGGTGGACGCGCGCCCGGCCCTCCTCGACGCCGTTGGCCTCGACGAGGCGCGCGAGCAGGAGCGCCGCCTCGTTGTCGCCGAAGTCGCACTCGACGCCCGCGCGCTCGGCGTGCGCGAGCAGCCGCGACCAGTGCGCGTCCCAGAGGAAGGGGCGCCCGGCGTGGACGGCGACCGTCGTGAAGACGCCGCGGCCGTAGAGCGCGGCCGCCGTGACGGCGTGCAGACGCGCCCTCGGGGCCTCCACGAGCCTCCGGTTGAGTATGACGTGCTGGTGCATCTCGGGGGTTTAAAGCCCGGGGCGCCGACTGCGAGGCGGCGCGGGCGGCGGCAGCATACACGAAGGCCCGGAGCTTTGGCCAACTTTCTGCGCGCCCCGCGGCTGTTGTATCCTCGCCGCGCGAGCCATGAAGAAGCCCGAAGCCGCCGCCGCCAAAAATCCGAAGCCCCCCCTGCGCGTCCGCGTCGCGGTCGTGCTGTTGAGCGTCCTCTTCGCGCTGCTCGTCTTCGAGCTGTTCCTGCGCGCGGCCGGGTACTCGTACCAGACCTTCTACGCGCCCGACGCGGTGCGCGGCTACGCGCTGGAGCCCGGCGCCGAGGGCTGGCACACGAAGGAGGGGCGCTCCTACGTCCGCGTCAACTCGGACGGCCTGCGCGACCGCGAGCGCGCGAAGCCGAAGCCCGCGGGCACGCTGCGCGTGGCGCTCGTCGGCGACTCGTACGCCGAGGCTTTGCAGGTGGCGCAGGAGGACGGCATCGCCTCGGTGCTTGAGCGGCAGCTCGGCGCGTGCCCGCGGGCGGCGGGGCGCGCGGTCGAGGTCGTCAACTTCGGCGTCTCGGGCTACAGCACGGCGCAGGAGTTACTCACGCTGCGCGAGCGGGTCTGGGCCTACGAGCCCGACGTGGTGTTGCTGCTGGTGACGACCAACAACGACGTGACCGACAACGTGCGCGCCTTCAAGGACGCCGAGGACATCCCCTACTTCGTCATGCGCGGCGACGAACTGGCGCTCGACGACTCGTTCCGCCAGAGCCTCAAGTTCCGCTTCCGCACCTCGGTGCTCGCGCGCGCGGGGCGCTGGCTCTATTCGAACCTGCGCTTCGTCCACGCCGTCCAGCAGGCCCGGCACGCGCTCAAGGCGCGGCTGGCGCAGCGCCGCGACCGCCGGCTCGCGGAGGAGGCGCGCGCGCGGCGCGAGGCGTCGGCGCACCCGCTCCCGGTCAGGGCGCAGCCCGCGCCGGCGCCCGAGGCGCCCGCGCCGCCGCCGGGCGGGCAGCCGCCCATCGCCCGCTCCGACCTCGCCAACATGGTCTACGTCGAGCCGCAGGACGAGGCGTGGCGCGACGCGTGGCGCCTGATGGAGCGGCTGCTGGTGGAGATGCGCGGCGAGGTCGAGGCGCGCGGCGCACGCTTCCTCGTCGCCACGGGCAGCAACCCCATCCAGGTCTTCCCCGACGCGGGCGCGCGCGCCGCCTTCCTCGCCCGCCTCGGCCCGGGCGCCGACCTCTTCTACCCGGAGCGCCGCTTCGAGGAGATGGCCCGCCGCCGCGGGCTCGTCGTCTTCAGCCTCGCGCCCGAGCTACAGGCTTACGCCGACGGCCGCAAGGTCTTCCTCCACGGCTGGCCCGGCGACATCGGCAACGGACACTGGAACGAGGAGGGGCACCGCGTCGCGGGCGAGCTGCTCGCGCGGAAGATGTGCGAGCGCCTCCCCTGACTTCGTTAAGACCGCGGAAGGAGGTTTACCGCGATGAGATTTTTGCAGCTTTCGACTCTGGCGGCGGCGGCTGCGCTCGCGCTCTCCGTCCCGTGCGCGCGTGCGCGGCAGACGTCATCAACGCCGGTCGTCTACCGGCTCGACGCGGCGCAGAGCAAGTTCGTCGTGCGGGCGTTCGCGGGCGGCGTGCTGTGGTTCAAGGGGCACGACCACTTCGTCGCGGCGCGCGACTTCGAGGGCGAGGCGCGCCTGACGCCGGGCGCCGTGAGCCCCGCCTCGCTCACGCTCACGGTGCGCGCCGCCTCGCTCGCCGAGACGCGCGACGTCTTCACGGAGCAGCAGAAAAAAATCATCAACGGCGAGCTGCGCGACATCGTGCTCGAACCCGACAAGTACCCCGAAATCACCTTCCGCAGCACCGACGTCACGGCGGAGGCGCGCGGCCCCGCCTTCAAGGTCACGCTCGGCGGCGACCTCACGCTGCGCGGCGTCACCCGCCGCGTCTCGATCCCCGCCGAGGTCACGCTCGACGGCGACACCCTGCGCGCGCGCGGCGAGTTCGACCTCAAGCGGAGCGACTTCAAAGTCCCCGCCACCTCCGCCTTCCACGGCACCGTCCGCGTCCGCGACCGCCTCAAAATCTCCTTCGACATCGTCGCCCGGCGGGACTGACGGCCGGGCGGAAGCCCGACCCTTCGGGAAGGCTGAGGGAAGGCAGAAGGCAGAGTGCAGAAGGCAGAAGTGAAGAAAGGGAGCAGGCCCCTCGTCTTCAGTTCTGCCTTCTGCACTCTGCCTTCTTACTTATCAGAGCCCTCCCTCGCGGTCGGGCTTCCGCCCTATTCGGCGGCGGTCGCTATCACCTCCGCCTGTAGGCGCACGCCGAGCGAGCCGCGCCAGAGGGCTTCGAGTTCCGTGACCGGCTGGGAGACGTGTTCGCGGCCCTCGGCCTTGATGCGGAGGCTCTGGCCGCCGACGCGGCCGATGACCTTGAGCGGGGCGCCGGCCTGCGCGGCGATGCGTTCGAGGCGCGTGCGCTGCGCCTCCTCGAAGCTGACGACGACGCGCGAGGGCGTCTCGCCGAAAAGCTCCTCGGCGGCCGGGAGCCCGCCGCCCAGCTCGACCGACGCGCCGAGGGCCGCGCGCCCCAGCGTCGAGAAGCAGCTCTCGGCGAGCGCCACGGCCAGCCCGCCGTCCGAGCAGTCGTGCGCCGACTGGAGCAGCCCCTCCTCGGCGGCGAGGAGCACGGCGCGCTGCACGGCCACCTCGCGCGCGAGGTCGAGCGCGGGCGCGCGCGCGCCCGCCTCAATCATCTGCCCGACGCTTTGGCCCAGCACGGTCGCGGCGTACTCGCCGGCCGCGAGGTCGCCGCCCGCGGTCGTGCCGACGAGCGCGACGAGGTGCCCCTCGCGCTTGAACCCCTGCGTGACGACGCGGCGCACGTCCTCGACGAGGCCGACCATGCCGATGACGGGCGTGGGGTGGATGCCGCGCCCCTCGGTCTCGTTGTAGAACGAGACGTTGCCCGAGACGACCGGCGTCCCCAGCGCCTCGCACGCCTCGGCCATGCCGTCGATGACCTCGGAGAAAGACCACATCACCTCGGGGCGCTCGGGGCTGGCGAAGTTGAGACAGTTCGTGATGGCGATGGGGCGGGCGCCGACGCAGGCGACGTTGCGCGCCGACTCGGCCACGACGAGGCGCGCGCCCGCGCGCGGGTCGATGGCGCAGTAGCGGCCGTTGCCGTCGAGCGACATGGCGAGCGCGCGCCGCGTCTCCTTGATGCGCACGACGGCCGCGTCCGCGCCCGGCAGCACCGCCGTGTTCGTCCGCACCATGTGGTCGTACTGACGGTAGACCCACTCCTTCGACGAGAGGTTCGGCGAGGCGAGCAGCCGGCGCAGGGCGTCGTCGTGGTCGGCGCCCGAACCGCCGGGGCCGGAGACGACGTCGCTCGGCGCTTCGAGCACCTCGTCCAGCTCGTCGGCGTTGACGACCGAGGCGTTGGCCGGGGCGCCGCCGCCCGCGTCCTCCGCGCTCGGCACCTGGCTGCCGCCGCCCGCGCCGCGCGCGGGCGCGCGCATCGGGCGCTCGTAGCGCGGCGCCTCGTCGGTCAGGTACTTCGAGGGGATGTCGGCGAGCCTCTCGCCCCCGTGGACGACGACGACGCTGCCCGTGTCGGTGACGCGGCCGATGACGACGGCGTCGAGGTCCCACTTGCGGAAGACGTCTATCACCTGCCGCTCGCGCCCGCTGTGCGCGACGATGAGCATCCGCTCCTGCGACTCGGAGAGCATGATTTCGTAGGCCGTCATGCCCTCCTCGCGCTGCGGGACGAGCGAGAGGTCGAGCTCGATGCCGTTGCCGGCGCGCGCCGCCATCTCGCACGAGGAGGAGGTCAGGCCCGCCGCGCCCATGTCCTGAATCCCCGCCACCGCGCCCGCCCGCATCGCTTCGAGGCAGGCTTCCAGCAGCAGCTTCTCCAGAAACGGGTCGCCGACCTGCACGGTCGGGCGCTTCTCCAGAGCCTCCTCGTCGAACTCGGCCGAGGCCATCGTCGCGCCGTGGATGCCGTCGCGGCCCGTCTTCGCGCCGACGTAGAGCACGGGGTTCCCGACGCCCGCGGCCTTGCCGAAGAAAATCTGGTCGTGGCGGACGAGGCCCAGGGCGAAGGCGTTGACGAGCGGGTTCGGGCCGTAGGCGTCGTCGAAGACGACCTCGCCGCCGACCGTGGGGACGCCGAAGGCGTTGCCGTAATGCGCGATGCCGGCGACGACGCCCGCGAGGAGCGCGCGGTTGCGCCGCCCGTGCTGCGGGTGCGAGAGCGTGCCGAAGCGCAGGGAGTTCATCGCGGCGACGGGGCGCGCGCCCATCGTGAAGATGTCGCGCAGGATGCCGCCGACGCCGGTGGCCGCGCCCTGGAAGGGCTCGATGAAGGAGGGGTGGTTGTGCGACTCGACCTTGAAGGCGGCGCACCAGCCGTCGCCGACGTCCACGACGCCCGCGTTCTCGCCGGGCGGGACGATGACGCGGTCGCCCTTAGTCGGGAGCCTTCCGAGGTGCGTGCGCGAAGACTTGTAGGAGCAGTGCTCCGACCACATCACGGAGAAGACGCCCAGCTCGACGAAGGTCGGCTCGCGCCCGAGCAGCTCTTTGATGCGCGTGAATTCTTCAGGGGTGAGGTTGTGTGCGGCGACTACTTCCGGGGTGATTGTTTCAGAGTTCATGGCGAGAAAACGGCGGCGCCCCTGTTCGACCTGTCTGGCTGTCAGAAGGACAGCACAGGATAAAGGCTCGCGCCGTTTTCTCCAAACCGGCCGAACTACTTCCGCGCGCCCGCCTCCCGCGGCCTGTCCTTCAGCGCCTCGTCGAGCGCGGCGCGCAGCTCCGCCGGTTTGACGCGCCCCTTGTGTTTGAAGACGAGCGCGCCCGAGCGGTCGTAGAGGAAGGTGGCGGGCAGCTCGCCGCTCCACGTCGGGTCCACGAGGTTGATGGCGACGCCGTCGTCCGCGGCGTGCAGGAGGTAGGAGGGGAAGCCGTGGGCGCGCACCTCCGAGAGGAACTGCGGCACCGCGGTCTCGATGTCCGAGGGGTCGTCGAGCGAGACGAGGACGAAGTCGAGGCGTTCGGCGCCGTACTGCCCGTGGACACGGACGAGGTCGGGGAACTCCTCGCGGCAGGGCCCGCACCACGTCGCCCAGAAGTTGACGAGCAGCGGGCGCGCGCGCCCGGCTCCGGCGCCGAGGAGCGACTTCAACTGCTCCTCGTTTATCTCGGAGACCTTCGGCCGGGCGGCGGGCGTCGGGGTCGCCGCCGCGCCGCGCGGCGACCTGGCGGAGCCGCCGCGCGGCGCCTGCTTCCGCTGCGCGCCGCCGGGGCCGGAGACGGCGAGGGGCGCGAGCAGCGCCCCCGCCAGCAGTAACGCTTTTAACATCTAATGCCGGGCCCCCCTCTAGCCGCGCTTGATGGAGCAGCCGAAGGCTTTGACCTCGGCCTTCTCGACGGGCTTGCCGGCGAGCATCGCCTCGACGGCGTCGCGCAGCTCCGAGGAGGTGATTGAGTCGCCGCTACGCGAGTTGTCGATGCGGCCGTGGTAGACGAGCCTGCCCGCGGCGTCGAGGAGGTAAGCCTCCGGCGTGACCTGCGCGTCGAAGCGGTCGGCGACGGCGTTGCCGGCGTCCTTCAGCATGGTGAAGGTGAGCCCCTTCTCGGCGGCGTGAGACTTGACCTCGGCGGCCGGCTCGGTCGAGTTCGAGTTGATGCCGACGACGTTGACGCCGCGCGCGCGGAAGTCCTCGGAGAGCTTCTGCATCCGCGCGTTGTAGGCGTTCGAGACCGGGCAGCGCGTGGCGACGAAGATGATGACGGTGCCCGACTTGCCCTTGAGCGAGGCGAGCGTGTGCGCCTTCCCGTCGGCGTCGGGCAGCGTGAAGTCGGGGGCGACGGCGCCGAGCGCCACGGACGCCTTCGCGTCCGGCGCGCCCGCGGCCGGGGCGGAGAGCGCCGCCGCGGCGGACAGGGACGAGAGCGCGAGGAGCGCGACCGCAAAGAGCTTCTTCATAACCTTGCCTCAACTCCTTTGAAGTTAAATGGCCGGGGAGTGCCGCCAGCTTAGCCAAAGCCGCCGGAAAGTTCAAAGCGCCGGGAACGCTTGTGTGCGTCCCCGGCGCTTTCTTTCGCGGTCAACCCGCGCCGGCCTGTGGCCTCACAGGGACTTGAGGAAGTGTATGAGCTGCGTCTTCTGCACCGCCGTCAGAGCCTGGTAGGCGTTGCGGCTCGAAGTGGCCTGCCCGGCGTGGCGCAGGATGGCCTCGTTGAGGGTGAAGGACTGCGCGCCGCTGTTGGTGGGCGCGGACGAGGAGCCGCCGTCGTGCATGAGGCGGTCGCGCGTGCGGACGCCCCAGAGCGGCGCCGTCCGAATCATGTTGCGCGTGGCCTCGCCGCCCGCCTGCGCGATGCCGTCGCCCGTGCCGATGTCGTGCAGCAGGAAGTCGCCGAAGGGGTGGAAGGTCTTGTTCGCCAGCGCCCCGACGACGAACGTGCCGCCGTTGAAGGTGGTGGCCGGGTTGGCCGTGGTCGTGATGTTGCGCGTGTGGCAGACCGAGCAGCTGAGCGTGTCGAAGAGCGCGGAGCCGGGGTCGGTCGCGTCGTTGGGCACGAGGTTGCGGTCGCGCGGCGGCGCCTTCGTCGAGCGCATGAAGCGCGTGAAGGCGCTGATGTCGTCCTCGGGGTCTTCGCCGCAGACCTCGTTGGGGTTGTCGTCGCAGGCCGTGTCGTCGGGCACGGGGTCGAAGGCCGCGACCGAGCGGCCGAGCGACGAGTTCTCCGCGAGGTTGAAGCGGTTGGTGATGCCCATCTCGTTCAGGTAGGCGTCCGACGAGAACGAGAGCAGGCTGGCGAGCTGATCCTTGTGGCCGAAGCGGCCGACGCGCGTCTCGTTCGGCGCCTCGAAGGAGGGGACGAGGATGGCCGTGCCGCGCATCCCGACGGGCTGGGCCGCCTGGATGGCGAGGAGCGTCGAGTCGTCGGTCGCCTCGACGAAGCCGTCGCCCAGGACGTTCAGGGACGAGCGGAAGGTGCGCACCGTCTCGCCCGAGGTGTCGGGCGACCACTGCGGGTTGGAGTAGGAGGAGAAGCCCTGCTTGACGAGCATGACCGGGCCCGAGCCGTTGGGCGCCATGACGAAGATTCTGAAGGAGCCGCCGGTGCGCGTGCTGTGGAAGGCGATGAGCTGGCCGTCGGGCGACCACGCGGGCGCCCCGTCGTTGGCCGAGTGGGTGGTGAGGCGGGTCTGCGACGCGCCCGTCGAGGTCATCTTGTAAATCTCGTTGTTGCCGTCGCGGCTGCTCCCGAAGGCGATCATCGTGCCGTCGGGCGACCACGACGGGTTGCCGTTGAAGTTGAAGCCGGTGGTGTTGGTCAGGTTGGTCTGGTTCGTGCCGTCGGCGTTCATCACCCAGACGTCGGTCTGCGCGCTGTTGCGCAGGCGCTGGAAGGCGATCTTCGTGCCGTCGGGCGACCAGGCGGGGAAGTCGTTGCCGCCGATGCCGTCGTTGGTCAGGTTGCGCTGGTTGGTGCCGTTGGCGTCCATCGCCCAGATTTGGAAGCCGTCCTGGCGGTTACTCATGAAGGCGATGGTCGAGCCGTCGGGCGACCAGACGGCGTGGAGCGCGCCGGCCGGGTCGTTGGTCAGCTGCGTCTCGTTCTGCCCGTCCACGTCCGCCACGAAAATCTGCTTGACGTTGCTGACGGGCCGGGAGTAGAGGATTTTCCTCGCGTCGGGCGAGAAGGTGCCGAAGTTGACGCCCGAGGGCACGCGCGCGACCTGGCCGTACTGCCCGCCGTCGAAGCCGAGGACGAAGAGCTGCTGGCCGTCCTTGCCGCAGAGGATGCGGGAGCCCTCGGGGACGCGCTCCTGTATCTCGGCGTTGACGGCGCGCGTGTGGATGAGCGAGCCGCCGGGGGCGTCCACGAAAGTCCCGTCGGGCGCGCTGTGGCCCGCGCGCAGCTCGGATATCTGGCTGACGCCGCCGGTGACGGGGTTCTGGTGGCACTCGCGGCACGACTGCGCGTTGTAGACGGGGCCGAGGCCGTCGGCGATGACGTCCGTAATTTCGAAGATGAACTTGTCGGCCTCGAAGTTCCCGGGCACGGGGTCGGTGTTGGGCGGGACGGGCGTGCCCTGCGGCTCGAACCCGTTGGTCTGGTTGTCGAAGGCGGCGGGGGCCTCGGTCGGCCCCGACTGGCTGCGGGCGGTGCGGGTCTGCGCGAGCGCGCCGGCCAGCGCCGCCGCGAAGAGCGCGATGACGAACAGCTTGAGAGCTTTCATTGTCTTCTCCTCGGCTCGAATCCACTTCCGGCGGAAGTGGGAGGGTGATTGTCTGCGAGGTGTGGGCGCGGGGCGTGCGGGATTTTAAGGGCTCTGGTCGAACTCCTTAGACGGGCGAGGCGGAATAAGAATCCCGGCGGGTGCGCGAGGGGCGGCCGTCGGCGTAGCGGAATAGTTTCTGGAAGCCCGCCAGCGCGGCGGGGCGGCCGGCGGCGGGGCGGACGTGTCGTGTAAGCGGGCAGGGGAGACCGTCGCTAGGCCCTGTCGTTCTCAGGCGTTGGAATTCAAGGGAAGTGAGATTCCGGGGCGCGCCTTCCGCCGTTCAAAGTCAGTTGCTTCGGGAGTCGGCGGAAATCTACTCGCATTGACCGACCGCGTCAAGAAAATTTATTCCGCGGACTCGTGCCCGCGGACTCTTTTCAGCGTGAAGCGCCAGAGCATGCGCCGCCCCGACTCGTCGAAGCGGTGCTCGGCCGCCGTGACGCGCCAGAATCCGGTGAGCTGCCAGCGCCCCGTGCCGAGCTTGTTGAAGAGGGGGACGGCGTGGCCGCTCTCGACCGCCGAGAGCAGCGCGCGGTTGCCGGGCGAGAGGTGCTGGTCGCCGTGGCGCCCCTCGCCCACGTAGGCGATGGTCGCGCCGTCCTCCGAGGCCACGTCCGGGTAGCACGGGTTGAGGCGGCCGAAGTCCGTGAGCAGCGAGACGAGGCGGCCGCCGCGGTGGTGGACGCCGTTGCGGACGCGGTGCGTGCGGCTGACCTCCTCCCAGGTGATGACGGGGGCGCCGCCGTCTTCGCCCGCGGGTTCGTGCGGCCGCGCTTTAACGTCCGGCCTTCGCCTTGTGACTTTCGATTTCAACGGGCGGCGAGCGTGGCGGCGAGCGAGCGGAAGACGCCGCTGCCGTCCGACGAGCCGAGCAGGTCTTCGCAGGCGCGCTCAGGGTGGGGCATCAGGCCCAGCACGTTGCGCCCGCGCGAGCAGATGCCCGCGATGTGGTCGCGCGAGCCGTTGAGGTTCGACGACTCGCCCAGCCCGCCGGCCGGGTCGCAGTAGCGGAAGACGATGCGGTCCTCGCGCACCAGCTCGCTGTACGTCTCGTCGTCGCAGACGTAGTTGCCCTCGGCGTGCGCGACCGGGAGGCTCAGGACCTGCCCGCCGCGCAGCTCGTGCGTGAAGGGCGAACTCGTGGTCTCGACCCGGACGTTGACGTGCCGGCAGATGAAGTGCAGCTCGCGGTTGCGGATGAGCGCGCCGGGCAGGAGCCCCGACTCGCAGAGAATCTGGAAGCCGTTGCAGATGCCGAGGACGACGCGGCCGCGCGCGGCGAACTCCTTGACCGAGGCCATCACGGGCGAGAAGGAGGCGAGCGCGCCGACGCGCAGGTAGTCGCCGTAGGAGAAGCCGCCGGGGATGATGACCGCGTCGTAGGTGGAGAGGTCGGTCTCGCGGTGCCAGATGAAGTCCACGGGCTGCCCGACGTGCTTCGAGATGACGTGGTAGGCGTCGTGGTCGCAGTTCGAGCCGGGGAAGACGATGACGCCGAATTTCATCTACTCGACCTCCACGCGGTAGTCCTCGATGACCGGGTTCGAGAGGACGTCGCGCGCCATGCGCTCGGCCGTCTCGCGGGCGCCCGCCTCGCCGAGCCCCGCGTCGAGCGCGATTTCGAAATACTTGCCCTGGCGCACGTCGGCGACGCCGTCGTAGCCGAGCAGCGAGACCGAGTGCTGGATGGCCTTGCCCTGCGGGTCGAGCACGCCCGGCTTGAGTGTGACGTAGACTTTTGCTTTCAAGTTCTCTCCAGGATGGTTCAGAGTCGCAAGTTCAGGGTTCAAAGTTAATGGAAGACGCGGCCCACTTCAAGCGGGCGCGCGGCCGGGCCGTGACGGGCGGTGACTTCGAGCTTCGAGCTTTACAACTCCATCGTCATCTCGTGCTGGCGGATGACCTCGGCGAAGCCGCGGCGGAGGAGCGGCGCGGCGAAAGGGCCGCGCTCCGGCTCGTTGACGACTCGCAGGGCGCCGGGCACGCGCCCGAGCGCGGCGCACATCGCCTCGGCCCCGGCGGCGTCGGCGGCCGCGAGGTCGGAGACGTAGGTGTTGCCGTCGCGCGCCTGACCCGTGAGCGCGTAGGCGCGCGGGCGCCGGGCGCCGCCGACGTAGAGGCCGCGCAGGTCGGCCGCCAGGAGGCTCGCCAGCTCGCGCTGCCACGCGGGCGGCTCCGGGTGCAGGCGCCAGTAGTGCGCGAGCAGCCCGGCGGCCGGCGCCTCCTTCGGCGCGCGCGCGCGGCGCGCGTCGTCCCCCGCGCCCCCGGCGTAGCCGGCGGCGCGCTCGAGGACGAGCAGGTCGCGCGTGACGCGCATCCCGGCCCTTTCGTAGAGCCGCCGCGCCGCCGTGTTGACCGCCATCACTTCGAGCGAGAGTTGCCGCAGCCCCGCGGCGCGCGCCCGCGCGAGCAGCGCCGACATCAGCTCGCGCCCGCGGCCCCGCCCGCGCCGCCCGGGCACGACCGCCAGCCCCGCCACCCAGCCCCGCCCGCCCCGCACCCCGAGCGCCGCGACGCCCGCGACCTCGCCGCCTTCGTCGTACGCGAGCAGAGAGTTTTCGAGGTCGTACTGCTCGAACCTGACGCGGCGCGCGAGCGTCCCGGCGTCGTGCGAGACGGGGTGGTAGTAGCCGCGGAAGGAGGCGGTGAAGGCCGCGGCGTACGCTTCGAGCGAGACGGAGGCGGCGGAGACGATTCTCAGCGCGTCGGGCGGCAAGCGCTAACCCCCCGTCGCGCCGAAGACGCGCGCGAAGACGGCGTCCACGTTGCGCATGTAGGCGGCGGGCGAGAAGACGCGCTCGACCTCCTCGCGCGTGAGGCGCGACGAGACTTCGGGGTCGGCCAGCAGGTGCTCGCGGAACTCGCCGCCCTCGTCCCAGGTCTTCATCGCGTTGCGCTGCGCCCACTCGTAAGCCTGCTCGCGCGAGACGCCCGCGCGCGTCAGCGCGAGTAAAAGCTGGCCGCTGTAGACGAGCCCGCGCGTCGCGTCGAGGTTCTGGAGCATGCGGTCGGGGTAGACGACGAGCGTGTCGAGGAGCGAGGCGGCCTTCGCCAGCATGTAGTCGAGCGCCTGCGAGGCGTCGGGCAGGACGACGCGCTCGGCCGAGGAGTGGGAGATGTCGCGCTCGTGCCACAGCGCGACGTTCTCCAGGCCGACGACCGCGTAGCCGCGCAGCAGGCGCGCCATCCCGCACAGGCGCTCCGACAGAATCGGGTTGCGCTTGTGCGGCATCGCCGACGAGCCCTTCTGCCCCCGCTTGAAACGCTCCTCCGCCTCGCGCACCTCGGTGCGCTGCCAGTGGCGCACCTGCAAGGCGAACTTCTCGATGGACGCGGCGACGACGGCGAGCGTCGTCAGATACTCCGCGTAGACGTCGCGCTGGATGACCTGCGTCGAGACGGGCGCCGCCTTCAGGCCCAGACGCGCGCAGACCCTCTCCTCCACCTCCGGGTCGAGGTGCGCGAAGGCGCCGACCGCGCCGCTGATTTTGCCGACCGCCACGGCCTCGCGCGCGCGCTCAAGCCTGACGCGGTTGCGCCGCGTCTCGTCGTACCAGAGGGCGAAGGTGAGGCCGAACGCGGTCGGCTCGGCGTGGACGCCGTGGGTGCGGCCGACCTGCGGCGTCCCCTTGAACTCGTAGGCGCGCCGCCTGAGGACTTCCAGCAGCGCGTCGGTCTTTTGGAGGAGCAGGTCGCAGGAGTCGCGCAGGAGGAGCGCGTTGGCGGTGTCCACGACGTCCGATGAGGTCAGGCCGTAGTGGATGAAACGCGCGGGCTCGCCGATGTTCTCGGCGAGCGCGGTGGTGAAGGCGATGACGTCGTGGTCGGTCGTCTTCTCTATCTCGCGGATGCGCTCGACGGTGAAGGCGGCGCGCGCCTTAATCTCGGCGACCGCCTCGGCCGGGACGGTGCCCATCTCGGCGTGCACCTCGCAGACGGCGACCTCGACGTCGAGCCACTTCTGGAACTTGTTTTGCTCCGACCAGAGCGCGCCCATCTCGGGCAGCGTGTATCGTTCAATCATCTCAGTAAATCGGAAGTGACGGTGTAGCCGGCGAGCAGCCACTCGCCGCCGCGCTCCAACAGCGTGAAGCGCTCCATGGCGCTGCCGCGCTCGAAGCGCGTCTGGTAGACGAGTTCGAGCGTGTGGCCGGAGAGCGGCGGGGCGGCGCTCCGCTGCTCGCGCCCGGTGTGGAGCGCGCGGCTCTCGACCCGGCCGAGGCGGTCGCGCACCCGCGCCAGCGTCCGCGCGCTGTCCTCGGCCGAGACGGTCGCGCGCCACTCCTCGGCCGCCTCCCGGTAGACCTTCTCGTCGCGCCCGGCGGCGACGTCCTCGGTCACGCGCTCGACCGCCGCCTGCGCCCCGGCGGGCACGCCCCGCAGCTCGTCCACGGCGCAGCCGTGGAGGGCGGAAGTGAAAAGGCAAAGGGCGAAGGTAAGGAGGGGGCGGGAAGTCGGGTAAGAGTTCTTCGCGCGCGGCGCGTCACCACCTTTGCCTTTCGCCTTTCGCCTTTTCACTTCTGCCTTCACAGCTCTATCCAGGGCGTCGGCTCCTTGTGGTGCGAGAGCGTGATGCGGGTGGCGGGCCGGAAGAGGCCGCCGCGCTCGCGCAGCGCCGACTCGGCGGTGAACTTGGCGAGGTCGGGGTTGTTGGCGCGCTGCGAGAGGTGTGCGAGGACGACGTGCTCGGCGCAGCCGTCGAAGCCGTCGCGCAGCCACACGGCCACGTCCTCGTTCGAGAGGTGGCCGGTGCGCGACAGTATCCGCTGCTTCAGCTCCCACGGGTAGACCTCGCACGCCTTGAGCATGTCGCGGCTGTGGTTCGACTCGATGACGATGGCGGCGCAGCCCCGCAGGTGCTCGGAGACGAGCGTCGTCACGCAGCCGAAGTCCATCAGCGTCGCGGCGCGCACGCCGTCGTGCCTGGCGACGAAGCCGAAGTTGTCGGCGGCGTCGTGCGGGACGGTGAAGGGGTGGAAGTCTATCTCGCCGATGCGGAAGTCGTGGCTCGAAGAGATTTCCACGGTGCGGTCGCGCAGCGCCTCGGCCCTCCTCTTCGGCTCGTCGTCCGTGCGCGCCTTCTCGCGGATGTAGGCGTCGCGCGTCGCGCCCGAGATGTAGACCGGGCAGGAGAGCGACTTCAAGAGCACGCGCAGGCCCCCCGCGTGGTCGGAGTGCTCGTGCGTGATGACGACGCCGTCGAGGCGCGCGGCGTCCACGCCGACGACCGCGAGGCGCCGCGCCGTCTCCTTCGCCGAGAGGCCCGCGTCCACGAGCACGCTCGTCCGCCCCGCGCAGATGAGCACGGCGTTGCCCGTCGAGCCGCTCCCTAAGACGGTCAGTCGCATCGGCCTTGAATCGTAGTTGCTTTAAACCAAAAGTGCAAAAGTCACCGCCGGTCGAGCGCGAGCTTCGAGACCCTGTGGCCGCCCGCGACGTAGAGGCCGTCCCGCGCGTCGAAGGTCAGCGCCTCGACCGCGTGCGGGGCCTTGAGCGTGCGCACGAAGCGGCCGTCCGCCTCGAAGACGTGAATCTTGTCGAACGACTCGCAGACGTAGACGCGCCCGGCGCGGTCGGCCGCGAGCGCCGAGGGCGGGCCGTACTGCCCCGGCCCGCCCCCCTGCCCGCCGAAGCGCGCGAGGTACTTGCCGTCGGGCGCGTATTTGAAGACGGCGATGTCCTCGTCGTCGTACCAGTGCTCGCCCGCGACGCCGCCGATGGCGTAGAGCGCGTAGGTCTCGCCGCCCGCGCCCGCCGCGACGCGCAGCGCCTCGACTTCGAGCCGCTTGTCGAGCAGGGAGCTGACGAAGCGGTGCGTGCGGCGCGCGGCGCGGCCGTCGCCGCCGATGAGGACGAGCTCGTCGTCCTCGCCCTTCTGCGAGACGACGAGCAGCCCGTGGCCGGGCGAGAGCGCGGCGTCGTGGATGTAGTCGGAGCCGTGGGCCGCGCCGAGCACCTCGCCCGTCTCGCCCGCGAGCTTGAGGATGACGCCCGCCAGCACCGCGTAGACTTCGTCGCGCTCGTTGACGATGATCTTCCCCGGCCCGCCGCGCACCTTCCGGTACCACTTCGTCTCGGGCGGGACGTTCCACGTGTTGAGGAACTGGCCCGCGGGGTCGAACCTCTGCACGCGCCGCGTCTCGTCCGAGACGTAGACGCGGCCCGCGCCGTCCACGGCCAGAGACATCGAGTCCTGGAAGAGCCCCGGCCCCGTGCCCTCGCCGCCGAAGGTGTAGACGACCTCGTAGCCCTCCGGCCTCGGCGTCGGCGTCGGCGTGGGGAGGAGCCGCCGCATGTTGGCGACGTTGGCGCCGGCGCGCGCGTTCGCGTTCGAAGTGCGGTTCGTGGCGATGAGCAGGCCGACGCCGCCCGCGACCAGCAGGAGGACGACCGCGGCCAGCGCGACCTTCTTCGGCGTCGCCTCGGTCTCGGCGTAGGTGGGCGGCGGCGCCGCCTCGCGCGCGGGCGGCGCGGGCGGGCGCAGCTCGGCGGGCACGACGACCAGCGAGTTGCAGTAGTGGCACTTGACCAGCGGGGCGTCTATCCGCTCGTATTCGAGCGACGCGCCGCACTGTGGGCAGTTGAAGGCTTTCAAAGGCCGGGACCCCCGCTCTAGGGCTTGCGCCCCTCCGGCCCGGCCGCGCGCCAGGCCGTGCCGTCCTCGTACTCGACGCGCGTGACCTCGACTCTCTGCCTGCCCGCGCGCAGGTGGCTCGTGCTCTCGCCCGGCTTGACGAAGACCGCCTTCGAGACGGTCATCGCCTCGCCCGCCGCGACGCGCCCCTTCGCCTGGAGGCGGTAGCGCTTCAGCTCCTTCCCCGTCTCCGGGTCGGAGAAGACGTGCGCCCACTCGATTGACTTGAAGGCTTTCGGGCCGGAGTTTTTGACCGTGAGGCGCGAGGCGTACTTGAAGACGTAGTCGGTGCCGCGTGCCGTCCTGACGGACTCGGCCGTCTTCTCGCTGCGCACCACCTCGAACGGCGCGTAGCCCTCGTACCTCCACTCGAAGCCCGACACGGCGAGCCCCGGCGCCGCGTCGCCCTGCGCCGCGGCCGCGGCCGCCAGCGCGCAGAGCAGGAGCGTGGCTTTGAGGGCTGTCGGCATTCGGGACTTGGGTTCAGACTTCGAGCCGGGCGCGGTCAACCTTGAAGCCGTTGAGGTCGCCGAGGGCGGCGAGGGCCAGCGCGTCGGTCTTGAAGTGCTCGGAGGCGACGCGGAGCAGGTCTTCGGGCGTGACGGCCTCGATGCGCGCGATGACCTGCTCGGGCGCGATGCGGCGGCCGTGGACTATCTCCTGGCGCGCGAGCGTGCCGGCGCGCGCGCTCGTGGATTCGAGCCCGAGCAGGATGGACGAGACGGCCTGGTCTTTGACGAGCCGCAGCTCGTCCTCGCCCACCGTCTCGCGCAGGGTGCGCCGCATCTCTTCGAGCGAGATGTCGAGCACTTCGTCCAGCTGCTCGGGCGAGGTGCCGGCGTAAATCTGGAAGACGCCCGCGTCCGTGTAGTGGCTCCCCACCGCGCCGACCGAGTAGGCGAGGCCGCGCTCCTCGCGCACCCTCTGCCAGAGGCGCGAGCTGGTGCCGCCGCCGACGACCGAGCTCAGGAGGCTCGCGGCGTAGCGGTCTTCGTGGCGGGCCGAGGGGAAGGGCGCGGCGACGATGAGGTGCGCCTGCTCGAGCTCCTTCTTGCGCTGGACGAGGATGGGCGCGGCCGGGGTCGGCGCGTCGCCGTCGGGGTTCTCGTCCGGGCCCGCGGCCGGGCCCGCCCCGCCGCCCTCGAAGGCGCGGGCGGCCAGCTCGACGAGTTGCTCGTGGCCGACGTTGCCGGCGGCGGCGACGACGAGGTTGCGCGGCGCGTAGGCGTGCGCGTGGAACTCGGCGGTGCGGGAGTGTCCGAAGGTCGAGACCGTCTCGGCCGTGCCCTCGATGGGGCGGCCGAGCGGGTGGCCGGGGAAGTAGGCGGCGTTGAAGATTTCGGCGAGGAACTCGTCGGGCGTGTCCTCGACCATCTTCATCTCCTCGATGATGACGCGCTGCTCGCGCCGCAGCTCCTCCTCGTCGAAGCGGGGCGAGGCGAGCATGTCGGCGAGCATGTCGAAGGCCGCGGGCAGCGCCGTGTCCACGACCTTCAGGGCGAACCCGGTCATCTCGTGCGTCGTGTAGGCGTCGAAGTGGCCGCCGAGGCGGTCGGATTCCACGGCGATGTCGAGCGCCGTGCGGCGGCGCGTCCCCTTGAAGACGGCGTGCTCGATGAAGTGGCAGACGCCGTTCCAGTCGGCCGGCTCGTGGCGCGAGCCGCGCCTGACCCAGATGCCGACGGTGGCGGAACGCAGGCCGGGCATCAGCTCCGTGAGGACGGTCAGCCCGTTGGGAAGTCTGGTCAACTGAACTTGTTCGGTCATTACTTCGGGAAGCTTTGTGGAAAACCCTCGGCCGGGACTTGTGTGTCTGAGCCCTGAACTGTTGAACGCGCATCGTAGCACGCGGGCCGGAGGGGGGCAAACCAACCGCCCGCGCCGGCGCATCCTAGCGCCCGAAGGACTCAAGTTTACGGGCCGTCCTGCTTGACACCCCCCTCGAAGTTGGCGGAAAATGCATGCTCCGCCTGAAGCGGGTAGGACACGACAGAAGGGTTACGCCTGAAAAAGTGTCGCTCGTCGTGACGCCGGGATTGGAGCCGCACGCCCAGACAGCTCCGACCCTCGCCCGGACGCCGCCCTGGACACAGTAAAAGTTAAGGGTACGCTCCGGTGGCCGTTCGGTAGCGTCCGAGGTTCGTTGGCGGCCGGGGTTTGGCCCGGAGGTTTTGCTGCGATGAGAAAATTCAACTGGCGCATCTTCCCGGCCCTGCTCGCGGCGCTCGCGCTCGCCGCGTCCGCCGCCGAAGGCGCCGGCACGTCGGGCGGGGCCCGACGCGCCAGCGGTCTGGGCACCATCAGCGGCGCCGTCCTCGACGCGCGCGGCAACCCGGTCTCGGGCGCGCTCGTGAAAATCCTGCGCGACGGCTTCAACGAGGTCGTCAAGGAGACGAAGAGCGCCCCGGACGGCTCCTTCGCCGCCCGCGTCACGCCGGGCCGCTACCTGATTCGCGCGCTGGCCGACGGCTTCACGCCGGCCACCTTCTCATCCGTCGAGGTCTCGCCCTCCACCGAACTCGTCTACCGCTTCAACCTCCAGCCCGCCGGCTCCGGCAACACCGCGCCCGAGCGCCGCGCCGACCGACAGGACCCCAAGTTCCGCATCCGCGCCGCGCACGCCCGCCGCTCCATCTTCAACGCGGGCGACTCCGAGGACGAGACCGTCCGGCAGGTGCTCGCCGAGCTTGAGGACGAGGAGCAGGCGGAGGACGCCCTGGCCGACGAGGCGCTGGCCTCCGGCGACGCGCCCGAGGGGGAGCGGACGAACCGCACGCGGACGCAAGGGTACGTCGAGACCTTCTTCGCCACCTCGGGCGTCCCCGGCCGCGGCGGCTACGCGGGCGTCAACTTCGCCGTGGCGACGCCGGTCAACCGGCAGGTTCAGATGATTTTCGCCGGGCAGGCCGGCGAGTTCGAGCGCCTGGAGGCGACCGCGCGCATCCGCGCCGGCGCGCGCCACCGCCTGAGCGCCACGCTCGGCGGCGCGCGCCTCCCGACGTTCGCCCGGCCCGCCGAAGAGACGCCCGCCGCCCGGCTCGGCTTCGTCTCGCCCCGCGGCGACAACAAGCTCGAACAGGTGTCGGTGCGCGCCATCGACGAGTGGGTCGTGCGTGACGGCGTCGTCGTGGTCGTCGGGCTCGACTACTCGCGCTTCATGGGCGCGGGCGGCGATTCGTCGCTGACGCCGCGGCTCGGCGTCGCCTTCGACGCCGACGCGCGGACGCGCCTTCACGCCTCCTTCTCGCCGGGCGCCGACGCGGGCGCGCGCGCCGACGGCGTCGAGTTCGAGGACGGGCAGGTCGTCTTCAGGGAGAATCCGGGGCAGGCCGTCGCCGTCATCGACGGGCAGGCCGTCCTCGAGCGCAGCCACCGGCTGGAGTTCGGCGTCGAGCGCATCCTCGACGAGAACTCTTCGGTCGAGGCCACGGCCTTCTTCGACACCTTCAGCGGGCGCGGCGTCGGGCTCCTGAGCACGCCGCTCGAAGGGCTCTCGGGCGAGGGCGGCGCGGCGCTCCTGGACATCGCCAACCAGCAGGGCGGGGCGCGCGGCCTGCGCGTCGTCTACACGCGGAGGGTCAGCCGACACCTGCGCGCCTCGGCCGGCTACGCCTTCGGCCGCGGCCAGCAGCTCTCGCCCGAAGGCGTGACGAGCCCCGACCAGCTCTTCCAGAACTCCTTCTTCCAGACCGCCGCCGCGCAGCTCGACGCGAGCCTGCTCGACGGGATGAACGTCCGCACCGTCCTGCGCTTCTCGCCGCGCGCGGCCGTCTTCGCCGTAGACCCGTTCGCGGGCCGGCTCGCCGTCTACGACCCGTCTCTGAGCATCCTCGTCACGAAGGAGCTGCCGAACTTCGGCCTGCCCGTCCGCGCGGAGGCGACCGTGGACGCGCGCAACCTCCTCGACGTGACGAGCGGCGTCGACGACGGCGAGACGCAGCTCACGTTCGGCGCGCTGCGCCGCTCCCTGCGCGGGGGGATTTCGCTCAGGTTCTAGCGACGCCCCGGCGGCCACGGACGCCGCACATTCCCGCAGCAAAGTCCCGCGCCCGCGCGAAACGCGTCAGAGGCGCGGGGCTTTTGTGTATCAACGGTTTATCCGAATTTTCGGAGCCGATACGAAAATCTGAATCGGCGGGAACGGCCTTTAAGGCCGCGCGGAAAACGAACGCCCCCGCGCCCCGCGCGAATAAGGCGCGCAGGGACGGGGATTCGAGTCGCCCCTCGGCGCGGGCCGGGGGCGTGCCGGCGGCGCCGCCGCGGCCGGTTAAGCTGGAATACAGCTTGCTTCAAAACTTTTGATTTACCAGGGCCCGAAACCCGCGGGGGCCGGCGAGGCCCGGCCGGGCGCGTTCCTCAAGTCCCGAGAAAAAGTTTCGCGTGTGAGAAGATGAAGGATTCCGTGCTGACGACGAAGGGCTGGGCGCTGCTGATCGTGGCGGCGGTGCTCGTCGCGGCCGGCACCATCAACTTCGCGCAGCGCCTCACGCACACCGCCCCGCCCACCGACGGCATTGACTGGGTGAAGACGCCCCGGGGCATCGTCGCCGACTCGGTCAAGGCTGACTCGCCCGCGGGCCGCAAAGGGGTCTTCGGCGTCATGCCGGGCGACCGGCTCATCGGCGTCGTCGTCGGCGACAGCGAGCGGCGCGAGGAGGTCACGACCACCTACGACGTCCAGGACTACCTGGAGCTGGCCGGCGTCGGCGGGCGCATCGGCTACCTCGTCGAGCGCCCTTCGAACCCCGAGGACACGCGCTTCTACTGGGTCTACCTCGACGGCCTGACGCCGCAGCGGACGCTCACGCCGCGCGACCTCTACGTCAACCTCATCGGCGTCGTCTACCTGCTCGTCGGCCTCTTCGTCTTCTTCAAGCAGGGGGGCCGCGCGCCCTTCGCGCTCCACTTCGCCACGCTCTGCCTCGTCGCCTTCGTCTTCCACTTCTACAAGCCCTACGGCGCCTTCGAGGACTTGGACCTCGCCGTAGACTTCCTCGACAGCGCGGCGCTCGCGCTCTTCGCGCCGGTGCTGCTGCACTTCTGCGCCATCTACCCCGTCCGCTACCGCCTCTCCGAGCGCCGGCCGTGGCTCGTCTACCTGCTCTACGCGCCGGCGGCGCTCCTCGTCGGGCTGACGGCCTTCTTCGAGTTCACGCCGGCGCTGCACAACCGCTGGCCCGCGTCGGGGCCGTGCACGCTCCTCTTCTCGGCCTACCTGAGTCTGCCCGAAGACTTCCCGGCGCGGCTCTCCGTGGCGGGGACGGCCTTCGTCACGGCGTCGCTCGTCGCCGGCTCGTTCGTCCTCGTGCGCCGGTTCGTCCGTAACGAGTCGGCCATCGTCCGCCAGCAGTTGAAGTGGGTGGTGTGGGGCTCGGCGCTGGCGGTGACGCCGTTCGCGCTGCTCTACGCGGCCGGGTACCTGTTCGGCGTCGGCGAGGGGTTTTTGAGCGAGGCGACGCGGAAGTGGATGACGGACGCGGCGGTGCTGCCGCTCGTGCTCATCCCGCTCACGTTCGGCAACTCGGTCGTGCGCTACCGCCTGATGGACGTGGACATGGTCGTGCGGCGGACGGCCGTCTACGCGCTGACGACGCTGACCATCGCGCTCCTCATCGGGTCGGTCGTCTACGTCGCGGGGCTCTACGCCTTCGGCGGCGAGGTCATCGCGCCGGGCGTCGTCACGATGCGCGTCATCATCTCGGTCGCGGCGATGGCCGTCATCGTGATGACGGCGGCGCCGCTGAAGAACTTTTTGCAGGAGCGCACCGACCGCTTCTTCTACGGCGAGCGCTACGACATGCGCGCCGGCCTCCTCGACTTCGGGCGGACGCTCTCGGCCACCACCTCGCTCGACCCGCTGCTCGACTCGCTCGTCGAGCGGCTCCAGGAGGTCTTAGGCGTCGAGCGCGTCGCCATCTTCGTCGAGGACGCGCGCGCCGCGGGCGGCTACGCCGTGGTGCGCACCGCCGGCCTCTCGGGCGAAGTCCTCGTGCCGCCCGACTTCCGCGAGATGATTCGCACGCGCTCGGCCGAGGACGGCGTGGTGCGCGCCGACGGGCTGGACCTCCCGCCCGAGACGAACGGCTTCGTCCGCCGCACGCTCCACTACTACGTGCCGTGCGTCGTGCGCGGGCGGATGGTGGCGGTCATCGGCCTGGGGCGCTCGACGGGCGGCGCGCTGCTCTCGTCCGAAGACCTCGAAATCCTGCGCACCGTCTCGGGCTACGTCGCCGTCGCCATCGAGAACAGCCTGCTCTACCAGGAGCAGAAGGAGCGGGCCGAGGAGCTGGCGCTCCTCAAGGAGTTCAACGAGTCCATCGTCGAGTCCATC
>DASVTS010000194.1:0-63233 GCA_036387455.1 Pyrinomonadaceae bacterium
AGTTCGTGGAAGAGACTCTGAGGCCGTCTTTGGAGTTTCTGACGGGCGGGACGCCGCAGTCCCCTTAGGTCAGGCGCGCCCCGGCTCGGCGCCGGGCCCGTCGAAGAACTCGTCGAGCAGGCGCGCGAAGATGTCGGGCCGCTCCTCGTGGCAGGAGGCGCCGGCGAAGGGGATGAGCTCCAGCCGCCGCGCGCCCGGTATGGTGTCGTAGAGCGACTTGGCCCACGACGGCGAGAGGTTCGCGTCGTCCGCGCCCCAGACGATCATCGTCGGCACTTCGAGCTGCGCGAGCAGTTGGCTCGTGGCGGCGAGGTCGGTCGCTTCGAGCGAGCGCAGGAAACGGCGCAGGTGGGCGCGGCGCTGTCGGCTCCCGGCGACCGCGTCGAGGTACTGCGCGAGGCGCTCGTCCGTCAACAGCCGCCGGTCGTGAACCATCCGCCCGAAGCCAGCGCCCGAGCGCGCCAGCGCCGGCACCTTCAACAGCGCGGCCGTCGCCCCCGCCCCGCCCGGCAACGCCGCCGCCGCCGCCCACGCGGCCCGCGCCGGCGGCCACGCGCCGTGCACCCCGCAGTCCGACAGCACGAGGCTCCTGACGATGTGCGGCCAGCGCGTGGCGAAGATTTGCGCCATGACGCCGCCCGCGTCGTTGCCGACGACGTGGGCGGAGGCGACGCCGAGCGCCGAGAGCAGCCCGCGCACCCGCGCCGCCTGCGCCGCCAGCCCGTAGTCGGCCGAGCGCGGGCCTTCCGTGTCGCCAAGCCCCAGAGTCTCCACGACCAGCACGCGGCGGCGCGACGCGAGGCGCTGCGCCACGCCGTCCCACGAGTGCGCGCCCGAAAACCCGTGCAGGAGCACGACCGGCTCGCCGCCGCCTTCGCCGATGTCGCGGTACGCGACGTTGACGTCGCCGACCTGGTGGAAGCGCTTCTCGCGGAAGGCGGGCTCCCTGCGCGCGAGCGCCAGCTCCGCCGCCGCGCTCGGGAGCGAAGCCTCCGCGGCGGGGCGCTCCGACTCGTCGGCGGGCGGGCGCTCCCAGCCGCGATCCTCCGCGAGCCTCACAACCTTTTCGAGCCAGTCGGCCGGCGCCGGGCGCGCGACCCCTTGCCGCCCCAGCGCCATGTCGGCGAGGTAGGTGTCGAAGACCGGCCCCGGGTGGAGCAGGTTGCGCGCGTTGGCGTAAGCCGCGCCGCGCGAGGAGAGGTCGCCGCGCGCCGGGGCCCCCGCGGCGCGCATCGGCCACGCGACGCCGCGCGGCAGCAGGCGCGCGCCCCGCGTCCGCCCGCGCCCCGCTACGGACGAGGCCGCGAGCGCCGCCGCCTCGACCGTCGTGGGCGAAGTCTCCCAGCCGCAGGCGAGGTGGAAGGTGCCGCTCGCGCCCGAGCAGGCGAGGGCCACGACCGCGGCGGCCACGTAGTCGGCGGGGACGAAGTCCAGTCGCGCGCGGGCGTCGCCGGGCAGGAGCCGCGCCGCGGCGAGCGTCGCCAGCAGCGGGTAGGCGCCGCCGTGGCAGAAAGCCTCGCCGGTGTCGGAGCGGCCGAGCAGGTGGCTCGGCCTGTAGACGGTGACGCGCTCGCTCACGCGCGACTCGCGCAGGCGCGACTCGGCCTCGAACATGCTGCGCTCGAAGGCGTCGTTGAAGCCCTGGCCGCAGTCGAGGTCGAACTCGGTCAGAAGCCCCCGGCGCGTGCCGCCGACGAACGCCGTCGAGAGGTGGTGGAGCCGCGCCGAGGGGTTGCGTTCGAGCAGTTGAATCCAGTTCTCGACCGGGCGCACGTTGGCCGCCCGCGCGCGCGCCAAATCCTGGTCTCTCGTCTCGCGCCGCGCGCAGTGGAACCCCGCGTCGAAGGAGTCGGCGAGTTCGGCGAACGCGGCGAGCGACAGTCCGAAGCGCGGGAGGCGCAGGTCGCAGGGGAGCGGGGTGACGAAGGCGGGAAGCGGCCCGAGGTATGACTCAAGCCGCTCAAGCTCGCCGCGCCGCGCCTCTTCGCCGGCGGGCACGAGCAGGGTTATGTGCCTGTCGCAGGTCAGCGCCAGCAGGCGGCGGAGAATTTCCGCGCCGTGCAGCGTGGCCGCGCCCGTCATCAGCAGCCTTGTCTTCATGAGGGGAATCGCTCCGCGGGCGGCCTCATATCGAGACCCCCTTCTCCAGCCCGGCGCGGACGCTCGCCGCCGAGTAGCGCGACATCCACCAGCGCTGGAGCGGCAGCGTGGGCCTCAGCGTGATGTCGTAAGCCTTGATGAAAAGGTACTGGTCTTCCAGCTCGCCGCCGAGCCGCGTCTTCGGGAGGTAGGAGCTCTGCCCGAGCCAGAGCGTCTTGATCCGGCGCTCGATAGCGCGGCGGATGCCCGTGTAGTTGAGCAGGTTGTAGATGAGCCCGCTGTCGGCGATGTCGTAGTCGATGCCGATGCGCTTGTTCTGCTGCTCCTGCCCGTCGTAGAAGATGACGAGCGAGCCGACGACGCGCCCGTCCGCCCTCTCGCAGAGCACGAGTTCCGACTTCGGGTCGGTCGAGCGCGCGCACTCGACGAAGAAGCGCGGCGGCAGCTCCTCGAACTGGTACTTCGCCTTGAGGAAGACGGCGCGGTGGAGGTGGAAGACGCGCGGGATGACGTCTTCGAAGTCCTCGACGACGCGCAGCGTGTAGACGCCCTCGGCCTTGTGGAACTGTTTGCGCGCGTGCCGCCGCCCGTTCTTCGAGAGCTGCTTCGAGAGGTAGTCCTCGAACGAGGCGTAGCCGGTGTTGATGCGGATGGTCGGGAGCGAGAAGCCCTCGGCGAAGCCCGCCGCGTGCATCACCGCGCGGTCGGCCGCCGGGAAGTCGCCGTGGATGTCCTTGAGCATCCCGAGCTGCGCGTGGTGCCGTTTCGCCACGCGGTCGAACTCGGCGAGCAGGAGCCACAGCGCGCCGGCGCGGTCGGCGAGCGCGGGGTGCATCGGAATCCAGCCCCGGTCGGAGATGAGCGAGCCGGCGAGCGCGACGCGCGTGGCGACGGCGCTGCCCAGCCCGCCGACGAGCAGGTCGTAGCCCCTCTGGATGGCCTTCGGCAGCAGCGCGTTGAAGTTGAGGTTGCTGCCGACGTAGACGGGCGTGAAGGCCAGCACGGGGCCGTCGTCTTCGTCCTCTTCGACGGTGACGTAGCGCACGAGCAGCTCGCCCCAGAGCGAGCGCTCCATCGCGCGCAGCAGCCCGAAGGAGAAGTCGAGCCCGGCGCGCAGGGGCTTGAGCCTCGCCGCGCCGACGTCGTCAATCGACTCGTAGACCTTTGCCCTCACCTCAACCCTCCGCGGTCGTGACGCCCGCCCGCGCGCCCGCTTCACGACTCCCACCGCCCGCGGCGTGCCGCGCCACCGCCTCCTTGAAGTCGTCCATCTCGGAAGGAGGCTCGGCCGCCAGCGTGCTCGCCAGCGCGGCGACGCGCGCCCGCCCCCCGTCGCTCAGGTTGTAGGCGAAGGGGCCGAAGCCGCGCGACGCCAGGAAGGTCGCGGTCGCGCGGAAGGCGCGGGGCCGCACCTCGGCCGGCCACTCGTCGGAGCCGCATACGGCCGCCCACTCGTCGAACAGGCGCGACGCGAAGCCGAGCGCGTCGGGGACGAGCGCGGGCGCGTCGAGCGCGGGGACGAGCGAGACGGCGAGCAGCGTACCCAAATCGAAGGCGGGGTCGCCGTAGCAGACGCCCTCGAAGTCCACGACCGCGACCGGCTCGCCGCGTCGCACCAGCAGGTTCTTGCTCCAGAGGTCCGCGTGGATGAGGCACTGGTTGTGCGCCTGCATCTCCGCGCTCACCTCGTCCCAAAGCTCGGGGAAGACAGCCCGCGCGCCCGGCGCGAGCAGGCCCTGGAAGACGATGCCGCGAATCATGGCCTCTTCCGTCGCCGGCCGCGGCGTGCCCCCGCCGCGCGTCCCGCCGTGGACGAGGCCGAGCGCGCGCCCGAGCGGCGCCGCCTGCTCCGCGAGCAGGTCGAACTCTTCGGGGAGGAGGCTGAAGAGAACCTGCCTTCCCTCGCCCACGTCGCTCATCCCGAGCGCCTTCTCCTCGTCGTCCACGAAAAGGACTTCGGGGACGACGACGGCGCCCGCGGCGAGACGGCGGAAGCGGCGCAGGCCCTCGGCCTCCGAGAAGACGCGCTCGGGCGGCATGCGCGCCGGGAAGCGCTTGGGCCGCTCGGGCACGGCCTTCAGGTAGAGACTGCGCCCGGCCGCCTCGACGCGGTAGACGTAGTTGATGTTCGAGAACTCGCCGACCTCGCGCAGCTCGACGGGGTCGCCTTCGCCGAGCCCGAGGCCGCGGCGCACGGCCGCGGCCAGCCGCTCCGGCGAGGGGGCGCCCGCGTCGTTCGGGTCGTCCGCCGGCCCGCGCGTCATACGGCCTCCTCCGACAGCCCCATGTAGTCGAGGCGGCTGTTCTGCATCTCGGCCGACCACGTGTTGGCGGCCACCAGACGCTCCTCGGGCGTCGTGTCTATCAGGCGCCGGCCCGGCCAAATCTCGTAGTCGCCGACCAGCCCGGCCTGCTCCTCCAAGCCCTGCTGGAAGAGGAGCTCGCGCTTGAAGATGACGTCCGTGGTCGGCAGCCGCGCCCACAGCTCGCGCCCGCGGGTGATGATGTCGCGGATGCGGCCCCTGTCTTCGGGGTGGTCGGCGAGGTGCCGGCGCACGACGGAGCTGCCGACCGAGAGGTGGCGTATCTCGTCGATGTTGGCGCCGCGCTCTATCTCGGCCGCCGCGGGGTCGAGCACGAGCCACTTGCGGTGCGAAAGCTCGGCGGCGGGGGCGAGCACGCCCTCGACCAGGATGGTCAGGATGACGACGCCCGCGATGAAGTCCTGCTGGTCGCGCACGAGCGGGAGCGCGAACTCTTCGAGCGGGGCGAGGATGCGGCGCGCGTCCTCGCCGCTCGTCTCCTCGATGGTGGAGAAGAGGTCTTCCTCGGGGACGCCGAGCTCCAGCAGGTGCGCGCGGAAGACGCGCGAGTGTCGCGCCTCGTCGATGAGCTGCGTGCCGAAGAACTCCATCGTGTCCACGTCCGGGGCGCTGGCGACCATGTAGCTGATGGCGCGCGTCGCCTTCTCCTCCGCGATGGAGCGGAAGGCGAACTCGTTCATGATGGCCTGCCGCAGCGGGTTGTCCGGCATGAGCATGTACTCGGGGACTTTGGCCCCAGGCGAGTGGCCGTTGACGAGCCCCGCCAGCGTCCCCTGCGGCGCGGCCTTGAGCCAGTAGTCGAGGTGGCATTCGCCCGCCGTGAGGTTCAGGCTCGTCGCGCCCTCTATCAGGCTCGGCGCCCGGTTCCAGTCGGCCTCCGGCGGCGTCGCCGTCAAAGTGTGTGTGCTCACAGTCTCTCCTTGTTGGATGTGGGGGTTTCGGCGCGGCCCGGGCCGGGCGCCGCGGCGCTCACCAGTTGCCCGCGGCCTGGTACTCTTCCTCGAAGCGCGCGAAGGCCTCGTGCTTGACCGGCTCGAAGGCGGTGCCGAGCGGCTTGTAGATGTTGCCGAAGACGGAGCGGTCGCCCGCCAGGTGAATCGGGAAGGCGAGCATCGCCCACTCCAGGCCGCCGGCCGCCAGATACCAGAGCCCGCAGAAGAGCGCCACCCCGGCGAAGCTGTGGCCGAAGTTGTAGAGCTTGTGGATGACGCCCGGGATGGAGCGGTGCGGGCCGGAGCGCCGCCCGTAGTAGAAGTAGAGCCCGGGCAGCGTGGCGATGAGGTCGGGCAGCGCGAAGGCGACGGCGAAGCGCCACCAGTTGACCCCGCGGTAGTTCAGGACGAGCAGCGCGAAGGCGACGAGCATGAGGACGGCCCAGTCGAGGCGGACGAGCGCGTAGGTCGTGCGAGTGTGGAAGGTGTTGTATTTGTCCATTGGCTTGGTAAGCGGCGCGCGGCCGGTGCGTGGTCGGCGCGCGCCGGACGACTACCCGCCGGCGGGGCGGCGGCGGCCCCCCCGCCCCCGCCCCGCCCCCTTCGGCGGTTTGCTCAGGCGACCTGCATCGGCTCGCCCCTCAGGTAGGCGTCGAGCGCGGGCGCGACGCTCAGGCGAGAGGGCGGGTGGAAGGCGAGCGCGCGGCTCGCGGCCAGGAGGTAGGCCACGTCGGGTGACGCGATGAAGGACATGCCGCCGAGCAGCTCGGCCGCGTGCCCGCTGACGCGCTGGATGGCCTGCTGGACGGCGAAGCGGACGAAGAGCGCCTGCGTCAGAATCCCCTCGCCGCGGTCGCCCGTCAGCATCGAGCGCGCCACGCCTTCGAGCGCCGACATCGCGCCCTCGGCCTCAATCGCCAGCTGCGTCCGCTCCTCGGGAGTGCCGCGGCCGGCCTGGATGACGCGCTCGACGAGCGCCGAGGCGACGCCGAGGTAGGAGGCCGAGACTATGAGCTCGAACCAGAGGAAGCCGCCCGCCTCGACGGCGTCCAGGCCCTCCTCGACCTCGGGGAAGAAAATCTGCTCGTCGGCGATCTGCACGTCATCGAGCGCGACCTCGTCGCTCTCGGCGCCGGCGAGGACGGTCCCCTTCCAGAAGGGCTTGCGCGTGATGCCCTCGGCGTCGGCCGGGACGACGGCGACGGCGCGGCGGAAGTGGCCGTTGCCGGGCGCGGGCACGGCGACGCTCGCCGTCAGGATGTGCATCGAGTTCGAGAGGCTGCAAGGCTTCTTGCTGCCGTTGATGAGGTAGCCGCCGCCCTCGCGCGGCGTCGCCTTCATCAGGGGGTCGAGGATGCTCGTGCCCGTCCGCCCCTCGGCGAAGCCGGAGGCCACGAGGAGCTGGCCGCCGCTCACCTGCTGGAGCAGCTCGACCGTGTAGTCGCCGTAGAAGAGGTATTCGACGAGCGTGGCGACGGAGAAGTTGTGCATCGTCATCGCAATCGCCAGCGAGGGCGAGCGCGTGGCGACGGCGCGGTGAATCTGTATCGCCTCGACGGGCGAGGCCCCCTTGCCGCCGTGCTCGGTCGGAATCAGAAGGGCCGTGCCTTCGAGCTCGCGCAGAATCTCCAGGCCGGGGTTCCCCGGCTTCTCAATCTCCGTCAAAGAGATTTCCGAGAGCCTCGCGTCGAGCGTGGGCAGGAACTGTTCGAGGGTCGTCCGTTCTCGCTTCAGAAAGTTCATGAGTCTCCTCACAACGGGCAGAGTTATGAAAAGTAGGGGACGCCGGCGGCGCGGCGAGGGGGCGCGGGGGAGGCCCCGCGTCGTGTTGCACGTCAAACTCTTTCGACCGCGAGCGGCGTGGCCGCGGCGCGCCGGGCGCCGTTCCCGTCGGCCCCGGCCGGGGCGACGCACGCGAGGTCGAAGAGGCGCGCGACGTCGGCCGGCGACAGCGCCTCAAGGTCTTCGATCATCGCGGCGGCGCGCGCGGCGCGCTCCGGGCCGAGAGCGGGCGTCGCGGCCGAGACGAACTTTTCGCGCATCAGCTCGCGGACGCCGCGCCCGTCCGGCGCCGTCGGCGCGCCCGCGAAGCCGCGCGGGATGGAGACGGCGCGTTCGAGGACGCGGCCGTCGCGGAGTCGAATCCGAACGCGCGCGCCCATCGGCTTGGTCGAGCGCGTGAAGTCGAGCGGGCGCGTGTCGCCGGCGGCCGCCGCCAGCCCAGCCACGAGCCGCGCCGTCTCGGGGCGGCGCAGGCGGCCGAAACTCCCGAAGACCATCTTGGAGATGCCCCACCCGAAGGCGGCCGCCTGCCAGCGCTTCGTGCGCCGGAGCGCCGCCCCGATGGGGATGTCGGCGGTCAGGGCTTCGAGCGTCAGCCCGACGTCGTGGCGGCTCCTCACGCGCGCGGCCAGCTCCCAGACCCTCGGGTCTTCGACCCACGCGCGCCGCAGCTCCTCGGGCGTGAACCGGCGCGCGAGGATGGCCGAGGCGATGACGAAGGGCGTCGAGAAGGTCAGCGTCGAGACGCGCGAGCGCGGGCCGTCGAGGTAGGGCGCAGAGTGCGCGTCCATCCCGACCGTGAAGAGCGAGGCCCGGACGTCCACCGCCTCCACGTCGCCGGCCGAGAAGTCGTGGGTGCGGACGAGGTCGAGCGCGGCGTCGAGCGCCGAGCAGAGGTAGCCGCAGACCGGATAAATCTTGTAGCTGTTCGTCTCGGTGTGCCAGCGCTCGCCGAGGCCCCCGAGGAATTCGCGGACGGGCACCTTCGCCTTCGTGGCGAAGAAGCCGCGCGGGTCGTCGAGCGGGTCGGCCGGCGCCCGAAGCCCCGCGCACACGGCGTCCACCGCCTCCATGCCGGCGCGGACGGGCAGGCCCGCGCAGAGCGCCTTGGCGTCGGAGCCGAGGAAGGCCGGGTAGAGCGCCTGCGCCGGGTAGCAGACGGCGAAGGCGAGGGCTTCGGCGAACCCCTCCTCGCCGAGCCCTTCGAGCTTCGCCCGCGCGGCGGCGGCGGCGAGCAGGTGGAGGTGCGTCGCCATCTGGCCGCGGGTGGAGTCGACGGCGCAGACCATGTTGATCCGCGCCGCCGTCTCGTTGGCCACGATTTGGGCCGACATCAACTCGGCGCCCGAGTGCCCGCCCGCGCTGCCCATCGCGAACGGCACCAGCACCGAGGAGTGGCCCGTGTGACCACCGAGCATGACATCGTCGTAGTCGAGCACCATCGACCACGACGCCATTAACGCCGCCGCCTGCGCGGGCGGGGCCGCGGCGCCGGTCGGGACGACGCGCGCGCGCCCCGAACCCTGCGCCGGGAAGGCGCCCTCGACCGGGCGTCCCAAATCGCTGTCCCAACCGCTGTAGAGCGCGGCCAGGGTCGAGAGGACTTGATTCACCGCCTGCGCGCGCACCCGCGGCGGACAGTCCTCCGGCCTCAGGCCGGAGGCCCAGCGGGCGAGCTTGCGTAGGGCCGTCTCCTTCATAAGGGCGTGGGCGTCAGAGGAAAGCCCCCTCAAGGACTTGCGCCTTGTTCTCCTCCATACAAGGGAGTCGCATCACTATCAATGCTTCGGGGGCGAAAGGGTCACGTCTGAAGGCTAAGCGCGGGCGCCTTCCGCGCCGGCGGCCGGCCGGAGGCCGACGGGCGCGAACCCTTCAACGCGCTCCGCCCCGCCCTTCCTTTCGAGGACGGGCCGGAAGCCGAGCTCGTCGGCCAGCAGCTCCATCTCCAACACCTGTTCGAGCGGCAGCTCGAAGCCGAGGCTCATGTCGCGGTAGCGCTGGTCTATGGCGAGCATCATCGTCTCGGCCATGCAGGCGTAGGCGTGGCCCTCGGGCAGCGAGGCGTTGAAGCCCAGCACGGAGTCGCCGGGGAGGCTGATGACGCCGCCGTCGAGCACCATCACGTCGGGCCGGCTCTCCCTCACCGCGGGGTCTACGTTCGACGGGCGCGACGTGTCGCAGACCACCGCCCCGGGCCGCAGCAGCTCGCCGCGCACGAGCCGCTCGGTCGTGCTCGTGCAGCAGACGACGACGTCGGCCAGCGGCAGGAGCGCCGCGTGGTCTACCGAGACCACGACCGAGCCGGTGCGGGCGATGAGCTCCTCGCCCAGCTTCGTCAGCGTGTTGCTGTCGAGCCTGGCCGGCACGCCGAGGTTCAGCTCCGTAATCCAGCTCGCCACCGAGCCGTGGCTGAAGGCCCCGGCGCGGCGCAGCTTGTCCACCGACCAGACGATGCGCCCGGCCACCTTCAGGAGACGCTGGCGGCTCTCCTCCGCGTGCTCCGGGTTGCCGAGGAGAATCAGCCGCCCGACGTCGCACGCCAGGAGGATGGAGAGCGCCTGCCCGATGGCGCCGGCCGCGCCGACGACGGCGACCGTGCGCCGGGGGAGCTGCCAGCCGCGCTCGGCGGCGGCCATCCTTACGGTCTGGCGCGAGGCGACCGCCGTGTACGAGTTCCCCGTCGTGAGCGCCGGCACGCCCGCGCCCTTGAGCGACAGCCCGCCGTTGGTGACGACCGAGGTGTAGGCCCCGAGGCCGATGACCTTCGCGCCGCGCTCGCGGCCGAGCGTCACCGCGCGCCGAATCTCCTCGACGGCCACCTCGCGCGGCAGCGCCTTCAACTCCTCGGCGCGGCGGGGGACGAGGATGAACTCGCCGTAAGCGGCCTTGCCGTTCGCGGCCACGACGCGCGTCTCGCCGATGACGACGGGGTCGAAGTTGTCGGCGATGGCCGTGGAGAGCGTCGCCAGCTGCTCCTCCGAGAGGGGCGACAGCGTCCTGTCGAGGTTCGAGTAGTCCTTCCACGCGAGCGGGTGGACGAGGAAGGCGAAGCGGCCGTCGTCGCTGCGCTGCTCGACACGGGGCCGCGGCTCGGTGACTTCCGCCGGGGTGACCTCGACGGCCGGCTCCTCGAACGCGGCCGCGGGGAGTTCGAGCCCCGTGACGTGCGCCGTGAGCAGGGAGAGGTCGCCGCGCTCAAGCCTGAGCAGCACCCGCTCCAACGCCCGCAGCAGGAACAGGCACTCATCCCACGTCGCCGTGAGCGGCGGCTCGATGCGCAGGACGCCGCCCTGGTTGAGCGTGCATCCCACCCGCACGCCCTCGAAGTGCAGGAGGTGGCTGGCGACGAGGAGCGTGAACATCTCCTGCTCGCCGAAGTAGCCGAGCAGGCCGCCCGGCACCGTGTTGCGGTTGATGTGGAAGCGCAGGCCGAGCAGGTAGCCGCGCCCGCGCACGTCGCCGACGAGGCGCGGGAAGCGGCGCTGGAGGTCGAGCAGCCCCTCCTTGAGCCGCGCGCCGTTCTCGGCCACGCGGTTGACCAGCGCGTGGTCGTTCTCTTCGAGCGCGTCGAGCAGGGCGATGCCGGCGCGGCAGGCGAGCGTGTTGCCCGCGAACGTCGAGGTGTGGCGCAGCGCAAACTCCTCGTTGTAGGCGGCGGCCGTCGAGAGGCACGCGCCGATGGGGACGAGCCCGCCGCCGAGCGCCTTCGCCACCGTCAACACGTCGGGCGTGATGCCGAGCGCGCCGCAGACGAACATCGCGCCCGTGCGGCCCAGTCCCGTCTGTATCTCGTCGGCGACGAAGAGCGTGCCCGTCTCGCGGCACGCCTTGCGCGCGAAGCGGAGGTAGCCGGTGGGCGGCTCGACGATGCCGCCCTCGCCCTGGACGGGCTCGACGATGAAGGCGGCGTAGCGGCGCGTGGAGAGCGCGCGGCGCAGCGCGTCCGCGTCGCCGTAGGGCACGAAGTCGAAGCCGGGGACGGGCGCGCCGAAGGGCGCCTGGTACTTCTTCTTGTCGGTGGCCGAGAGCGCGCCGAGCGTCTTGCCGTGGAAGCTGTTCGAGCCGGCGAGCACGTTGTGGCGCCCCGTGGTCGAGCGGCAGAGCTTGATGGCCGCCTCGACGGCCTCGGCGCCGCTGTTGCCGAAGGTCACGTACTTCATGCCCGGCGGCGCGGCCGCGAGCAGGCGCCGCGCCAGCTCGCCCGCCGCGTCGAGGAACGAGGGCTGGACGAAGCTCGGCTCCCCGCTCTCGCGCACGGCGTAGAGCGCGTCCCAGATGCGCTTGGGGTTGAAGCCCAGAGGCAGCGCGCCGTACTGCGCGAGGAAGTCGAGGTAGCGCCGCCCCTCCGCGTCCCAGAGCCAACTGCCCTCGCCGCGGACGAACGTCTTGTCCATCGCCATCTGCGCCAGCGCCCGCCCGAGTTCCGGGTTGACGCTGGTGCGGAACGGGTGGTCGGGGTCGTGGCGTGCGACGCCGACCCACGTGGCCTGCGGCGCGGGCTCCGTCGCGGCCGGCGTCTCGGCGACGACAGGAACCTCGATGACGGCGGGAGCCTTAAACACGACCGCGGGCGTGATTGCGGCCGGGCCCTCCGCGACGGCCGGCACGGCTGCCGCGTGGCCGTTCTTCCCGTTCTTCCCGTTTGAGGCTGAACCGTTGGGGGCGGAGCCGTTCGACTTGGCGGCGCCGTTCGACGGGGGCTTCGGCACCTTCAGCGTCAGCGTCCTGCCTTGCGCGGAATGGCCGTTCCCGCCGCCCGGGGCGCTCACGACCTTGGCCCCGTTGCCGTTCGGCGCGGCCTTACCGTTCGACGCGCCGTGACCGTTCGAGGCGCCGTTGCCGTTCGCCTTTTGCGGCGGCGGCGCCACCGCCGTCTCGGCGCGAGCCCGCGCGGCGGCCTCGCCCGGCGTCACCTTCGGACGCCCGGCGGCCTTCGTCTCGCGGAGGATGCGGCGTGCGAACTGGCGCACCGTCGGCTCGTCCTCGAAGAGGTGGTCGAGGTCAACCGAGAGGCCGAAGGTGTCCTCTATCTCGCAGACGAGCGCCGCCGCAATCACGGAGTCCACCCCGTAGAAGTGCAGCGCGCGGTCGCGGTCGACGCGCTCCGGCGCGAGCTTCGCGTGGGCCGCGATGCGCCCGGCGAGCCAGTTCTCCACGCGCTCGGGCCCCCAGCCCTGCCCCGCCGACGCCGCGGCCTTCGCCCGCCCGCCGAAGACCGCCTCGTCGCGCCACTCGGCCTGCACTTCGAGCGCGCCGTCGAGGAAGTCCTGGCGCAGCTTCGCGCGCTGCGTCTTGCCGCTCGAAGTCTTCGGCAGCGTGTTCGGCTTCAGCAGCACCACGGCCGAGACGTCCACGGTGTACTCGCGCGCGACCGAGGCGCGTATCCGCTCCATCAGCGCCTCGTTGTCGGTGCTGTTGCGCACCTCGCGGCGCACCTCGGCGGCCACCACCAGGCGCTCGGCGCCTTCGGCGTCGACCGAGACGGCGGCGACGAAGGCGGGGCGGACGGCCGGGTCGCAGCGCTCGACCGTCTGCTCGACGTCCTGCGGGATGATGTTGCGGCCGCGGATGATGATGAGGTCCTTCAGGCGGCCTGTGACGAACAGCTCCTCGCCGTGCCGGAAGCCGAGGTCGCCCGTGCGCATGAAAGGGCCGTCGCCGTCCGCGAGCCGCGCCCGGAAGACGCTCTCGGACTGCTCCGGCTTGTTCCAGTAGCCCCCGGCGACGCTCGGGCTGGCGAGCCAGATTTCGCCTATCTCACCTTCGGGGCAACGGCGGCGCGTGCGCGGGTCGGCGATGACGGCGCGCGAGTCGAGCAGCGGCGCGCCGCAGCTCACGAGGTGCGCGAGCTGGCCGGCCTCGGCCGCGCGCGGGCGGTGCTCTTCGAGGCTCGCGCGCGAGAAGGTCTGCGCCCCGCGGAAGAAGCGCCCCGAGGCGAAGAGCGTGTACTCGGCCAGCCCGTAGCAGGAGAACATCGCCTCGCGCCGGAAGCCGACGGGGCCGAAAGCCTTCGAGAAGTTCTCCAGCGTCCCGGCGCGGATGGGCTCGGAGCCGTTGTAGGCGACGCGCCAGTGCGAGAGGTCGAGCCCCTCGCGCTCCTCGGGGCCGATGCGGTCCACGCAGAGCTGGAAGCCGAAGTCGGGCGAGCCGCTGAAGGTGGCCTTGTAGCGCGTGATGGCTTCGAGCCAGACGCGCGGCCGCTTGAGGAAGTCCACGGGCGACATCAGGTGGCACGGGAAGCCGTTGTAGAGCGAGGCCAGCACGACGCTGATGAGCCCCATGTCGTGGAAGAGCGGGAGCCACGAGACGGCGACCACGTCGGGGCCGTGCTGCACGGCCTCGCCCATCAGCAGTTGGTTGTGCAGGATGTTGCCGTGGCTGACCATCACGCCCTTCGGCTTCGAGGTCGAGGCCGAGGTGTACTGGAGGAAGGCGAGCGTGTCGGGGCCGACGTTCGGGTCGGCCCAGCCCTCCGCCTCCTCGTCCGCCACCTCGTCGGTGACGACCCAGCCGAGGCGCCTGAGGTGCGGCGACTCGTCGAAGCGGCGCTGGAGCTGCCTGTAGACCGCCTCGGTCGTGAGCACGGCGCGCGGGGCGGCGTCTTCGAGGATGGATTCGAGCCGCTCCATGTTGCGGTTCATCCGCGGCGGGTAGGCGGGCACGGCCACGGCGCCCGCCATCAGGCAGCCGTAGAAGGCCGCCACGTATTCGAGCCCCGGCGGGTAGAGCAGCAGCGCGCGCTCGCCTTTGGCGTTCAGTCGCTGGAGCCTCGACGCGACGGCGCGCGCGCGGCGTTCGAGCCGGGCGAACGAGAGACCGGCCGTCTCTTCGCCCCCCGTCAGGAAGGTGTAAGCGCGCGCCTCCGGCGTCGCTTCGGCACGTTCACGCAGCACTTGTACGAATGAGGAGACTGACATACGCGTTCCTTGCGGCACCCTGTTTGTCGCTACCCGTCCGTGATGGTCTCTGCCCGCCCGCCGCCCCTTCACGCCGCCGACGGCTGGTGATCGAGGTGCGGCTCGTCCACGGCCGCCTTCTCGTTGAGGCGCGGGAACCACGCCTGGAAGCGGCGGCTGACGTCTTCGCGCGCGAGGGCGTAGGCGTCGCGGAGCGCGCCGGGCCGCTTGGCCGGGTTCGCCAGCGCCCGCGCCGTGGCCGCGGCGAGCGTCGTCGGCCTGAGCACCTGCCGCGGGTACTTGCGGTGCATGAAGATGTCGAGAAAGTCCATGCGCCACTCGTCGTTGGCCGCCACGGCGCGCAGGATTTCGAGCCGCACCGGGGAGATGGGGCCGCGCCTCCCGACGTCGAAGCAGAACCAGTAGTGCTGTATCGAGTCGCGGTCGCGCCACCGCCACCAGCCGCGCAGCTCGGCGTCGAGCCGCCCGCGCGCGGCGAACCCGCGCACGATGGCCGCCGAGAGCTTGTCCACCTGCCGCAGCGCGTCCGAGATGCCCTGCCCCGGCGTCGGCTCCTTGAAGTGGCCCGAGTCGCCGACCAGCACCCAGCCCGGCCCCGCAGCCTCGCGGAAGTAGCCCTCGAAGCGCGTCAGGCCGCGGAACTTGGTCTCGCGCTTCGCGCCCGAGAGGAGGTCGGCCAGCGGCTCGCAGGTCGCCACCGCGCGGTTGAAGGCGCCCTCGCCGTCGGCGCGGTAGGCCGGGCTCTGCTCGACCGAGGGGCACGAGATGGCGAGGAAGAGGTCGTTGTCGGTCGGGGAGGCGACGATGAACTCGTCGCCCTGGCGGAAGTAGAAGAGTCTCGCCTCGGGCTCGCGCGGCACGCCGCTGAAGTAGGCCCAGGTGCTTAGGCGCTCGCTCGGCAGGACGTGGTAGCGGCGCGCGCCGACGAGCCGCGCGATGGTCGAGAGGCGCCCGTCGGCGCCGACCACGAGGCCCGCGCTGATGGTCGAGGCGTGGCCGTCGCGCGCGGCGACGCGGATGCCGGCGACGCGCCCGTCCTTCTCCACGAGGCCCGTGACGCGCGTGTGCAGCCGGACGTCCACTCCCTCGGCGCGCGCCTTCTCGACCAGAATCACGTCGAGCGAGATGCGCCGCACGCAGAGCATGGGGACGGGCGGGTCGCCCTCGCGCACGCGCGGCGGGCCGGAGAAGTCCACGTCCTCGAAACGCATGTGGCAGGTGGTGACCGGCGGGGCGTTCGTCGCCAGCACGTCGTCGAAGATGCCGAGCTTCTGCATCACCTCGATGCCGCTGATCTGGAACATGTGCGTCGAGAGCGCGTCGCTCGGGAAGCCCGCCTGGTCCACGACGCACACGGAGAGCCCCGCCCGCTTGAGGAGGATGGCGAGCGGCGACCCGGCGCAGCGCGCGCCGACTATCACCACGTCGAAGTGTTCGTTGGTGCCTGGGTTTGACATACCGGCTGACTCCTTGCTTGTTGTCCCCCGCGTTCTGAAGGCTCCGGCAGCGGGCGGCTCAGGTGGCGCAGAGACGGGGGTAAAACGGAAGCGAATCGATCAGCAAAATCGACCTCCTCCCGGCCCGAGACGCCCGACGCGAACCCGATGCCTGCGGTGTAATAGAATCGCGCCGCCCACCCCGCGGGAATTGAGGGGGGTTTCCGGGACGGACGCGAGAGCGGGCCCGAACTCCTTTACGGAATGCCGCGGCCTGAACCCGTCGTTCTGTTCGCCGACTGTTCGCCGCGGACGCCGGCGCCGATACGCCGCGCTCACCCCGCGCTGGTCTTAGCGAACTCCCTGTGCTCTCCGGATTGGCGCCGCCCGCGGAAAAAAGGGGTCGGCGGAGTGTTTCTAACGTCGTCGAGGTTGTGCGGTCATTTCGCCGTCTACTGAGTGATCAACGGCTTAGCGGTTAGTCGTCGCAGGGTGCCGTGCTGGAAGGGGCGAACCAGTCGGCCTGTCATAGTCGTTCGGCGGTCGAGAGGTCAAGTCGGCGCGGGCAGCGTGATCGACCGACTTCCGGCCCGGCGTTGTGTGTCGCCACCCACAAGGGCTTGTTAAGGCATTAGAAAGTCCGCTCCTCAGGCTGCCTTTGACTCGGCCGGTGGGTTTCGGCGAGTCAGAGAGGAGCAGACCCCTTGGAAAATTTCCGCCCTACGTGTTCGGTTTCGGACGATATAACCGCCCCGAAAAAAAGTCAAGAGAAAAGCAGAGCGCGAGCCGCCTTCCGCGCCCCGCCCGTCCTTTTCGGCCCACACTTGAGCGCGGCGTTACGCGGCCCGGGCGCTTCGGCCCTGTCTCAGGGTGTTGACGACGGGCCGGGTGGGCGGCCCGTCAGGGATGAGCGGCGGGGCGGGGGCGCGCTTACTGGTTGTCTACGCGCGACTCGATGACGCCCTGCGTCGCGGCGGGGACGGCGGAGAAGAAGTCGTAGCCGGTGAGCGACTCGACCTGGTCAACGCTCACGCGGTAGGTCTTCCAGTCGGCGGTGCGGATGCCCTGCGTGTTCGGCATCAGCACCGCTATCGTCCGCGTCGAGGTCGTCACGCGCGCGACGTCATTCGTCCCCGCCGGCAGCACGATGATGACCTTCCACACCTGCGACGGCACGGCGACGTGGCCCGAGGCGACCGTGTAGGTCGTCCCGCCGTTCGAGCCTGTCCCACCCGAGCCCGAGCCGCCCATGACGACGTACAGCTCGTTGCCGGAGCTGACCAGCGTGCGGCAGTAGTTCTCAAGGTTGGCCCACGGCCCCTGATTGTTGTCGGGCGACTGCGGCATCATGTTCGTCATCAGGAAGGTCGAGGAGTTGTCCGCGACGGTGGCGGTGCGGTCGGCCGAGGGGCAGTGGTGGCCGCGGTCGAAGCCGGAGCCGGAGTAGTCGGTCGCCTGCACCTGATACCAGCCGGCGGGCAGGGTCGTGTCGTTGCGGAAGTCGTCCTGCCGCGCCGCGCTCCCCAGCCACGTCGAGGCGAGGTGCCAGCTCACCCAGTTCGGCCGCCCCTTGTCGCGGTGGTACGAGACGGCGTACTGCGGCTTGTCGAGCAGGTAGTTGGCCGGCTGGTTCACGTCCGCCGTGGCGTTCGAGGGGTTGCCCATCGTCAGGTGGACGCTCACGGTCGGCGGCGGCGCGTAGGGGTTGACCGTGACGTTGTCGATGTTGACGCGGTTCGCGCCGCCGCCCACCTTGCGGATGGAGAGGCGCACGGCCGCGGCCGAGTTCACCGCGAAGCTCGCCGTCTGGAGCGAGGTCGAAGAGGTGCTCACGGTCGAGCCGACCTTCGCGTAGCTTGAGCCGCCGTCGGTCGAGGCCCAGAGCTCCCACGAGGAGGCGCCGTCGGTGCCGAAGACGGCGTGCTGGACGGTGACGGTGCCGGCCGAGGCGTAGTCGAAGTCCGTGCTCAGGGAGCCGACGTTGCGGATGCGGGCGGAGGCGGCGCCGGTCTTGCGGTCGGTCGAGAGGTTGCCGACGAGCGCGTCGTCGAAGTACCACCAGCCGGTGGTGAGGAAGACGTCGGCGGCGGCGTAAGAGGTCTTCGTGCCGCTCTCGAAGCCTTCGGCCGAGACCTGCGCGGCGGCGCGGCGCGAAGGGATGCAGAGTGCGGCGAGGATGGCGAGCGCGCAGGCGAGCGCGGCCGTCTTGCGGAAAGCTCTCATCGAAGAATTCTCCTAACGGTGTGTTCGGACGTGGAGGGCCGGGCGCCGGGCAGGGCGCGCACATGAGATGCGGGTTCGGGCGCGGGCGGCCGCGCGCTCCTCGGGCCGGTGAGACTGGCTGGCGCTAACGGGGCAAGCGGGCCGAACTGTAAACGTAACCGCGCCCGCTTTCAAGCCGGCGCGTCCCGGGCCGCCGGGCGCGGGCGCCCTCACGCGCGCGGGCCGGAAGCGTTTATACTCGTCGGCAACACTTTCGAGGAGCGGAGACGGAAATGATACTTGACGCCTTCAGGCTGGACGGAAAGGTCGCGCTCGTGACGGGGGCGTCGGCCGGCTTGGGCGCGGCCGTCGCGGTCGCGCTGGCCGAGGCCGGGGCGGACGTGGCCTGCCACGGGAACACGCGCGCGCCCGACGCCACCTGCGAGCGCGTCGTCGGCTCGGGCCGGCGCTCGCTCGCCGTGGTCGGCGACCTCTCGCAGAAGGAGACGCCCGCCCGCCTCGTCTCGCGCGTGCTTGAGGAGGCGGGCCGCCTCGACATCCTCGTCAACAACGCGGGCACCATCCGCCGCGCGCCGTCGGTCGAATACTCGGAGGAGGACTGGGCGGTCGTCATCGAGGTCAACCTGAGCGCCGTCTTCCGCCTTTCTCAGCTCGCCGGGCGTCACATGGTCGAGCGCGGCTCGGGCAAGATAGTCAACGTGGCCTCCCTGCTCTCTTTCCAGGGCGGCGTCACCGTGCCGGCCTACGCGGCGTCGAAGGGCGGCGTGGCGCAGCTCACGAAGGCGCTCTCCAACGAGTGGGCGTCGAAGGGCGTCAACGTCAACGCCATCGCTCCGGGCTACATGCGGACGGACAACACGGCCGCCTTGCAGGCCGACGAGACGCGCAACCGGCAGATACTCGAACGCATCCCCGCCGGGCGCTGGGGCGAGGCGCACGACCTGGCGGGCGCCGCCGTCTTCCTCTCCTCGCCCGCCAGCGACTACGTCAACGGCCACGTCCTCGTCGTGGACGGCGGCTGGCTGGGAAGGTAGACGGGCGGGGCGCATGAGCTTGACGCAGAGACTTTTCTCGCTTGAGCCGCAGTACAAGGAGCGCGTGTGGGGCGGCCGGAGGCTGAAGGCCGCCGACCCGCCCGTGGGCGAGGCGTGGGTGGCTTACGGCGAGAGCCGCGTGCGCGGCGGGGAGCACGCCGGGCTGACGGTGGACGAACTCGCCGCGCGCTACGGCGCGGACGTCCTCGGCCGCGATGTCGCCGGGCGGGACGGCACGCGCTTCCCCGTCCTCGTCAAGCTGCTCGACTGCGCCGACTGGCTCTCGGTGCAGGTTCACCCGGACGACGAGCAGGCCGCGCGCCTCGTCGGGGGCGGCGAGTGCGGCAAGTGCGAGGCGTGGCACTTCCTCGAAGTCGAGCCGGGCGCGACCATCTACGCGGGCGTCCGCGCCGGGACGAGCAAGGCGGAGCTTGAGAGCGCCATCCGCGAGGGGCGCGTGTTGGAAGTGGCCGAGCGGCTTGAGGTCGGCGCCGGCCAGACCGTCTTCATCCCCGCCGGGACGCTGCACGCCCTCGGGCCGGGGATGCTCCTCTACGAGTTGCAGCAGTCGAGCGACACCACCTTCCGCGTCTACGACTGGGGGCGGCCGGCGTCGGCCGGGAGGAAGCTGCACGTCGAGGAGTCAATCGAAGTCACCGACCCGCGCAAGGGCGCGGACGTCCGCCCCGCCGCCGCGCTCGCCGGCACGGCCGCGAACGCCGCGCTGGCCTGCGACTACTTCCGCCTGGACATGATACGCGTGGGCGACGAGCCCTTCGGCGGCGATACGGCGGGGCGCTCGTTCCACCTCCTCACGGCGGCCGAAGGCGCGGCCGAGCTCACCCGCGAGGGCGAAAGTCTGCGGCTCGAAAAATTCGAGACGGCGCTCGTGGCGGGCGCCGCGGGCGCCTACGAGCTGCGCGCCGAGGCGGGCGCGGCTAAGGTGCTGCGCGCGAGCGTGCCGCCCGCGTCGGGCCGTGAAGATTCACCCGCTTAGCCTCACGCCTTGAGGAACCATTCCAGAGCGCCGCGCGCTATCTCGGGCGGGACGGTGTGCCCGCCCTCGAACTCCCTGTACTCGACGCGGTAGCCTTCGCGCCTCGCCTGCGGGACGATGCGGCGGCTGCACACGTCAATCGGCAGCACGCGGTCGCGCGTGCCGTGCGAGACGAAGAGCGCGGGCGAGCCGTGCTTCGACGCCGCCGCCACGAAGCCCGGCGAGAAGGCGAGCACGTGCGTGAAGAGGTCGCCGTTCGTGATGCCGAGGGAGAGCGCGTAGGAGGCGCCGTCCGAGAAGCCGCCGACGGCGACGCGCGCGGCGTCCACCGCGTGGCGGCCGAAGGTCTGCGCCAGCGCGCCGTCTATGTACCTGACGTCGGGGCCGTACCCGCCCCCGATGACGTCCCACGTCGCCCCGCGCGAGTCGGGGACGAGGAGGATGACGCCGAACTCGTCGGCGAGCTTTTGCAGCACCGGCGCCGTGTGCTCCGCGCTCCCGCCCGCGCCGTGCAGCATCAGGAGCAGCGGCGCGGGCCGCCCGGCCGCCAGCGCCGCGGGCACGTAGAGCAGCCCGTCGCGCCTCGCCTCCAGTCCCAACTGTCGCAGCCCCGTCGCCCCCCCGCCCTTCGCGCCGCCGGGGCGTGCCGTCAGCCGCCCCTTCGAGCCCGCGTCCCCGAACAGAATTGCCATCGCCCCACCCCCCGTTAAACCCGTGCCCGCCGAACTCCCGAACCCGAAGGCGACGCCCGCGCCCAGCACGCCCAGCCCGAGGCCGAGCACCCGCCGCCTCGTCATCCCCGATTCGCGTTTGTCTGTTCCGCCCTCAACCATTAAACTGAAAGCTACCACAGGGGCGCGGGCAGCCCGAACGCCCAATTTGACGCGTGCGCCGGGACTACCCCCGTGGACAGGATTCGTACAACCATTTTGCCACGCCGCCGCGCCGCGCCCGGGCCGCCGCGATACAACGGCGTGACGTCGCCGGGAATCATAATTTCCGGCTGGAGAAGGCGCCGCCTCGGCCGGACGGTTTTGGCAGGCGTCGCCGGCAAACCCCCTTTTCTTGACACATCCCACAGGCCGTTTTCGCTCGAAGACCTTCGGAGGGTTGTTGATGAATAATAGCCGTAATCCCCTGCGCAACGTCGCCGCCTCCCTGTTCGCCGTCCTTCTGCTCTCCGCCGCCGCCGCCGCCCAGGGCACCGACCACGGCGGTTTCTCCAACGTCCACATCAAGAACTTCGGCCGGATGGACGAGCGCTTCTACCGCGGCGCCGAGCCGAAGAAGCTCGAAGATTTCCGCTCGCTCAAGGAGCTCGGCATCAGCACGGTCATCGACCTCCAGGCCGAGCCCGAGCCCGAGGAGCGCGGCTGGGTCGAGTCTCTGGGGATGCGCTACGTCAACATCCCGATGGTCGAGAAGAAGTACCCGCGCCCCGAGTGGGTTTCGGCCTTCATGAAGACGGTGGACGACCCGGCGACGGGCAAGTTCTTCGTCCACTGCGCGGGCGGGCGTCACCGCACGGGCTCGATGGGCGCGGTCTACCGGATGGAGAAGTACGGCTGGGACTTCGACCAGGTCTACGCCGAGATGAAGCAGTACGACTTCTACACCTCCTGGGGGCACGGCGGCTTCAAGACTTTCGTCGAGGACTATGCGAGGCAGAAGCAGGCGCACCAGGCCGCGCCGGTCGTCGCGGGCACGGCCGAGGCCGTCTTCACCGGCAAGCGCTGACGACGGCAACGCCGGACGAAAACATGAGGCCGGGCTCCCCGCGAGGGAGCCCGGCCTCTTTCTTTCAGTCCCGCGTTCGGCGTCCGGCCTTCCGCGTTCTACCTCACTGGTAGAAGTAGGACGTGTTCTTCTGCTGGTCCCACTCGACGCTGTCGATGTTCTTCGGGTCGGCGGCGAGCAACTCCTCGCTGAGGCGGTCGGTGCTCGCCTGCTGCCCGACGTCCACGTAGTAGACGATGCAGCCCGTCTCGCCCTCGCCGTCGGGGCGGTCGATGGTGCGCATCTCGGCTGAGAAGTCGTACTTCTTGAAGAGCCGGAGGAGCGCGTCCTGCGTCGTCCCGATGTTGGACGTCTTGACGGTCAGCTCCATCGCGCGCGTGATCTGCTCCTGCTCGCGGTACTCCAACCCCCACAGCAGCACCAGCACGAAGAGCGTCAGGATGAGGCCCAGCTCCCAGCGCCCGACGCCCGTCGCCAGCCCGATGGCGAGCGCCAGCAGCAGCACCGTGATCTCCTTCGGGTCTTTGATGTTCGTGCGGAAGCGGACGAGCGAGACCGTGGCGAAGATGCCGAAGGCGCGCGCCGTCGAGTCGCCGACGATCATCATCAGGGCCGAGGCGACGACGGCGAGGAGTATCTGCGTCTGCGCGACGAACGGGTTGCGCTTGACCGAGCGCGAGAGGCGCCGCGGGCGGAAGGCGAGCATCGCGGAGAGCAGCGCCGCCAGCGTCAGCCTCACCGTCACCGTGGCGAAGGTCATCAGCCAGTCGCCCTTCTGGCCGGGCGCCGGCTGCGTCGGCTGCGACGGCTCCGGCCCGCCGCCGAACACCTGTGAGAACCGCGAGCCGTCGTCGTCCGGCGTGCGCGTCGCGCGCGGCGTCGGCTCCGCCGTGCGCCCCGGCTGCGCGGCCTGCTGCGCGGCCTGCTGCTGGCCCTCCCGCCCGGCCTGCTCCTCGGCGCCCGCGCGCGCGGGGTCGGCCGCGCCGCCCACGCCCGCGCCAGGCGAGCCCGAGCCGTAGCCGCGCATCAGCGCCGCCACCAGCAGGAACCCGACGGCCAGCGCCCCGACCGCCACCGCCACCGTGAAACCCTTGCCCCTCGTCTTACCGTTCGTCATGTAGTTCCCGATTCCGCCCCGTCTCTCTTTCCGCCCGCGGCTCACCTCCGCGGCGCGACGACGACGCTCCGCAGCGTGAAGAGTCGCAGCCCCAGACGCCGCGCGCTGACGTCGGAACGCCTGCGCTCGCCCCCGCCCTCGCCGAAGGGCCGCAGCGGCGTGTACGTGACGACGTACTGTGCGCCGATGTCGCGCACGACCCCGTCGGCCAACTCCAAGACCTCCCCCGGCGTGGACGGCAGGAGCACGCGCCCGCCCGCCTCGCCCGCCAGCGCCATGAGCTGCCCCTCGCGCCTCTTCGTCGCCAGCCCGTAGTTCCTGAACCAGCGGCGCATCTGGAAGTCCAGGTTGATGACGCCCCCGCCGAAGATGCTCTTCTTGTACTTCACCTCCTCGGCGACGAGCGAGGAGAAGCCGAAGACGTGCACGCTCGCCTGCGACGCGACGAGGCTCTCCACGGTCGTCTTCGCCACCTCGTCCGAACGAATCTCGTCGCGCGACTGCGCTTCGAGGCCGTCCGTGAAGACGACGACGTGCGTGTCCCCGACGGGGCGCTCGCCCAGCTTGGCCGCCGCCAGCGCCAGGCACTCCGACAGGCGCGAGCGGTTCGCCGAGAAGAGCTTCGTCTTGACGACATGCGCCGCGGCCGCCGCGGCCGCCGTCCAGTCCAGCAGCAGCTCGGCGCGGCGTCCGCCGTTCTGGACGAAGGCCACGCGGTCGCCCTCGCCCAACCGCCCGAGGAACCGGAGCGCCGCCTCGCGCGTCGCGTTGAACGCGCCCGTCGCCGTCACCTGCCCGCCCATGTCGAAGACGAGCAGGACGTTGGCCGGGACGCGCCTCACGCTCCGGACGCGCTGCGGCACGCCGTCTTCGAGCACCAACACGTCGTCGGCCGAAAGCGTCGGGTCGAAGCGCCCGCGCGCGTCGTAGGCGACGACGGGGAGCCGCACCTCCTCGGTGTAGACCTTCACCGGCTCCTGCTCCTCGCGCGCGGGCGGCGCCGTCTGCTGCGCCGCGCACAGGGCGGCGGCCCCGGCGAGGAGGAAGAGTGTCGGGACGATACTTCGGCGCGCGGCGCGGAGTCTGTCGGGCACGGGACACTCTCGGAAGTTAAGGGCCGCGGCGGGGGTTTTCGACTGCGGGGACGCGGAGGCACGCCCTTAAGAACTCGAAACCTCAATTTTGAGGTTTCGAGTTCGCCGCGCCCCCTTCGCCCCCGGTCAACTCTTCTCCGCAACGCGCTCCTGTCAGGGGGCCGGCGTGTTGGCCGGGGCGGCGGGCGCGGGCAGGCTGTGCAGCGCGTTGATGCGGCCGAGCACCTCCTGCGACAGCGCCTCCACCTCCTCGGGCGTGTAGTTGGCGGCGCGGAAGGCGTCCTTGACCTGCTCCTCGCTGAGGCGGTGGAGGATGTCGCCGATCCACCTCGCCTGCTCGACCGTGACGGCGTCGAAGAGGCCGCCCTTCTTGCCGTTGTAGTTGAACTTGACGCGGTCGCCCTCGACCTTGTCCACGAACTCCGTCTTGACGTACTTCTCCGGCTCGTTGCGGCTGTGCGTGATGAAGTTGCCGGTCTTGCCGAAGGTCGCGCCGAGGTCGCTCACGACGTAGCGCAGCTCGCCCGCGCCGCCCTCGCCCGGGACGTAGACGATTTTGTTGTTCGAGTCCTTCAAGTCCCAGTTGTTGAGCAGCCCCATCATCACCACGAACCCCGCGAACTCCTTCGTCCCCGAGAAGGGGTTCTTGTCCCAGCTCCACTCTTCGAGCCGCTTCGCGTCGTCGGGGCGCGCCTCGAAGCGGACGTTGGCGTAGCCCTTGTCGCCGTCGCCGCACCGCTTGACGTCCTTCCGCGGCTTGGGCGCGTTGACGATCTGCACGCACGGGAAGAGGTAGTTAATTTCGGTCGGGTAGCCCGCGGCCCAGACCAGGCGGGTCGCCACGGTCTCGGGCTGCGCCTCGTTGCCGACCTTGACGACCCACTTCTTGCCGGAGGCGTCGCGCACGCGCCACTTGACGGAGTAGCCCTCGGGCAGCGTCTCCTCCCAGACGATCTGCTTGAGGTCGGGCTTCATCCCCTCGCCGCCCGGCCCGTGCAGCAGGTTGAGCGAAGCGACGTCCTGCTCGCGCCAGAAGACGGGCGTGCCCTGCGGCGCGGCCTCCTTCTTCTCGTCCTTCTTCTCGTCCTTCTTCTCCGCCTTCTCTTCCTTCTTGGCGTCGGCCTTCTGGCCGGCGTCCTGGCCGCCGCCGCGGCCCGCGGCGAACGCGCAGGCCGAGAGGCTCAGCGCCAGCAGCAGCGCCGGGATGGATTTGCGAAATACGACGTTCAGCATCTTCGAGGCTCCTCGTGGGTCCGATGGCTCGTCTTCATTCGGGCGCGGGGGCGTCCATGAAAAAGAGCTGGCTGTTGAAACGCTCGGCGCCGGGCTCCGCGGGGACGGGGCCGTAGACGCCGTCGGGGCCGAGCAGCCGCGCCTTGACGTTGTCGCGCAGGTAGGCTTCGAGCAGCACGTCCTTCAGGTAACTCTTCAGGCGGGGGTCGCGGACGGGCGCCACGGTCTCGACGCGGCGGTCGAAGTTGCGCGGCATCCAGTCGGCGCTGCCCGTGTAGAGTTCCTCGTCGCCGCCGTTCTGGAAGTAGTAGGCGCGGCTGTGTTCGAGGAAGCGGCCGACGACGCTGCGGACGCGGATGGTCTCGGAGAGTCCGGGCACGCCCGGGCGGAGCATGCAGATGCCGCGGACGATCAAATCTATGGGGACGCCGGCCTGCGACGCCTCGTAGAGCGCGCCGATGACGCGCGTGTCGGCGAGGCGGTTAATCTTGACGACGATGCGGGCGGGCCGGCCCGCGCGCGCGTGCTCGGCCTCGCGCCGGATGAGCGCCAGCGTCCTCTCGCGCAGCACCGTCGGCGAGACGAGCATCCGGCGGTAGTCCTTGTGGCGCGAGAAGCCGGTCAGGAAGTTGAAGAGGTCGGTGGCGTCGGCGCCCACCTCGTCGTCGGCCGTGAAGAGGGCGAGGTCGGTGTAGAAGTTCGACGTGACGGGGTTGTAGTTGCCCGTGGCGACGTGGACGTAGCGGCGCAGGTTGTCGCCCTCGCGGCGGACGACGAGCGCGACCTTGCAGTGGGTCTTCAGGCCCACGATGCCGTAGACGACGTGGACGCCCGACTCCTCAAGCCGCTTCGCCCACTCGATGTTGTTCTCCTCGTCGAAGCGCGCCTGTAGCTCGACGAGCGCCGTCGCCTGCTTGCCGCGCGCCACGGCCTCGATGAGCGAGGCGGGGATGGGCGAGTCCTGCCCCGTGCGGTAGAGGCAGATTTTAATCGAGGCCACGTCCGGGTCTTTCGCCGCGCGGTCGATGAACTCGGTGACGACGTCGAAGGACTCGTAGGGGTGGTGGACGAGCACGTCGCGCTCGCCGATCACCTTGAAGTAGTCGTCCGCGCCGCGGAAGGCGGCGGGCATTTTGGGCTTAAAGGGCGGGTCCTTCAGTTCGGGGCGGTCGAGCTTGTAGAGCTGCATCAGCCCGCGCGCGGCGAGCGGCCCTTCGACCGGGTAGACGTCCTCCGGCCCCAGCTCCAGCTCGCGCGCGAGGTGTTCGCGCATCTCGCGCGGCATCTCCGCGGCCACTTCGAGGCGGACGGGCGAGCCGAAGCGCCGCTTGCGGAGCGTCTTCTCCATCATCCGCAGGAGGTCGTTGGCCTCCTCCTCGCGCACGTCCACGTCGGCGTCGCGCGTCAGGCGGAAGGCGTGACACTGGCTGACGCGCATGCGCGGGAAGAGCGATTCGAGGTTGGCCGTAATCAAATCTTCTAACAGGACGAACTTCTGCCCGCCGCCCGCGCCGTCCACCGCGACGAGGCGCGGGACGAGCGGCGGCACCTTGATGCGCGCGAAACGCGGGTCAACCTTCCCCGTCAGCGAGCGCGTGATGCCGTGCTCGGGCAGCGGCTCGACGACCAGCGCGAGGTTCAGGCTGAGGTTCGAGACGTACGGGAACGGGTGGCCCTGGTCGACGGCCTGCGGCGTCAGGACGGGGTGCACCTGCTTCTTGTAGAACTCGCGGAGCTGCTGGCGCTCGGGGAGCGAGAGCGTGCTGTACTGCACGACGCGGATGCCCGCCTCGGCGAGCGCCGGCAGGACATCTTCGAGCAGGCAGCGCGAGTGCTCCACGACGAGCGGCAGCAGGCGCTCGCGTATCTCCGCCAGCTGGTCGGACTGCCCCATGCCGTCGGGCGAGAGCTGCTCGACGTTGCCGGCCGTCGTCTCCTGCAAGCCCGAGACGCGAATCATGAAGAACTCGTCCAAATTCTCGGAGAAGATGGAGAGGAACTTGAGGCGTTCGAGGAGCGGCTGCGCCGGGTCGAGCGCCTCTTCGAGCACGCGCCGGTAGAACTCTATCTGGCTGAACTCGCGGTTGAAGAGCGGCACCGACTCGGGGCGAGCCTGTAGCTCGCGCGTCTCGGGCACGTTATCCGGCTCGCCACCGGAGGGTTTTGTGTTCGTGAACCTTGTCATTCGTCTCGACGCGCGCGGGTCTTCCGTTCGTCCCCGCGCCCGCTCAACTCCGTTCGATTCCTGCTAAAGCTTTCGGTGAGATGCCCGCGGAAGCGCCCGCGTTAGCCGGCGGCGTGCCGCAAAGCCTCTCGTCCCCGACGACGCCGTGCCCTTTACAAGACTTCGCCCGCGCGGCGGGAGAGCACACGTCGGGGGAGATGGAAATCTGGCGAGGTTACTGCAAGCCCTGTTCCTTCAGTCTGTAACTCGGGGGATTATCCGCTGAAAGTATTGTAACTGCAAGCTTTAACCTACGCAAGCCGTCCCCGCCGGCCGGCCCTTGATGTACGGTTTCAATCCCCCGGCCCGCCGCCCTCTGCCTGAATTTCTCTGCGTACCGGAAGCGCGCCTCTCACCTGAGCGTCAGCGCCTTCGCCTCGACCGCCGCGTCGAGCAGCCCGACGACGTCTTCGAGCGAGACCGTCCCGTAATACCAGCTCCCGCCGGCGGCGGCCTCGGCGGTGACGGCCTTGTAAATGTCGTAGTAAGAACGTTTACCGTCCACGAAGTTGAAGGCTTCCGTCCGCATCAGGCCGTGGAGCCGCCCGCCGGCCGTGCGCGACACCTTATTGCGGTTGTCGAAATATTCTTTGAGCGAGGCGGCGTTCGAGGGGACTTTTTTGCCCGCGGCCAGCTCGGCCGGCGTCAGCTTAACTTCCGGCGGGTCAACACGATACAACTGCCGGTAGAAGGCCGCCAGTTGCGCCCCCGTCCCGCCGTCGGCCGAGGCCGGGCGCGACATCTCGTCCACCAGCCGCGCGGCCTCGCGGTTCTCGCCGACGAAAGCGCGGACGGAGGCCAGCGCGCGCGCCTCGCGCTCGGCGCCCTGCTCGACGATTATCTGCGCGCGCTTCCAGCCGTGGTCGGGCTCGGCGGCCGAGTCGCGCAGGATTTGGAGGGCGACCTGTAGGTCGTTCGCCAGGCGCCGGCGCCCCTGCGCGTAGGTCTCGGAGACGAGCAGGGGGACGCGCGCGTCGTCGGCGTTGGCGAGGAAGTAGGCGAGGGCGCCGATGAGGAAGTTGTTGCGGCGGAGCTGCGTCTGGTCAATCAGGTGGAGGTCGTCGTCCGAGGAGTGGATGTAGGGGTCGTCCCAGTTGATGAGCGCGACGGCCGGGATGCCGACGGCGCCTTCGAGGAAGACGAGGTGGTCGGACGAGCCGAAGTGCGGCACGAAGCGCGCGTTGTAGCCCTGCCGCGTCCCGCGCGTCGCGTAGAGCGGGCGCGTGAAGGGGCGCGGCAGCCCGCCCTGCCGGTTCGCGGCGAGGAAGCCGTTATTGGTCTGGATGAGGTAGGTGCCGATGCTCTCGAAGACGGCGTCGAGGTAGGAGGTGCGCGAGTGCGGCGCGAAGATGAGGTGCTGGACGCGGCTCCCCATCGCGAGGTTGGCGCCCGTCATGTCCTGGTGGACGTTCGCCAGAATCTGCCTCACCTCCTCGGGGTGCTGGCCGAAGTGGTGGTACTCGGAATAAATCTCGTCCGTCCACCAGAAGCGCAGGTCGCGCTGCGGCCGCTTGATCTTCCCCTCCCGGATGAGCTTGTTGAAGGCGCGCGCCAGCTCCAGAAGGTTGGCGCACCCGCTGCCGTCGTCGTTGGCCGAGCCCTGCTCCTCCTGCAGGTGCGCGGTCAGAACTATCTGCTGGCGGCCGGGGCGCGTGCCGCGGATGACGGCCTCGACGAAGCCGGTCTTCCCCGGGGCCGCGCCGATGTCGGTGTCCACCTTCGCCTTGAGGACGACGCGGCCGCCGGGCGCGGGCTTGCCCGTGGCGAAGAGGTCCTGCGGCCCCTTCGTCTGGAGGATGCGGTGCAGCGTGTCGCCCGTGCGCGGCGGGAGGACGAAGGCGAAGGTGCCTTTCGTCCCGGCGGGCGGCTCGGCGTCAATGCGCTGCCACGCGATCTGGTCGGGGAAGTCCAGAGGGTTCCTCCCCTCGGAGGTCTGGTAGGTGACGACGCCGACGGCGCCGCGCCTGGCGACCGCGTTGTCCACGGCGCGCTGCGGCGGCCCGCTCGTGAGAACCATCTTCCCCTTCACGTCGAGACCCTTGAGCGCCTCCTCGGTGCCGTCGCCGATGTCGACGAGTTCGGCCGTGACGTCCGCGTCGCGGCTCATGTCGGCGAGGTAGACGGCGTGCTCGCCGATGTCGGCCAGCTTCAGCTCGACGGGCTCGACCATCCACAGCTCGGCCGCGCGCGCGGTGTAGTTCGGGCCGGGGAGCGGCTGGTCTATGAAGCGCACCTCTTCGAGCCCGGCGTCGCGCGCGGCCTGCACCACGTAGTCGCGCGCCTTGAAGAAGCCCTCCATGCCGGAGTCGCGGTGCCAGTGCGTGAGCCAGCGGATGTGCTCGAAGGCGCGGTCGCCGGAGATTTCGTTCGAGAGCGTGCGAATCTCCTCGTCCGAGAGGAAGGGCGTCGTCTGCGCGCGGCAGACGCGCGCGGCCGGCGGGAGCAGAAGGCCGGCGACCAGCAAGACGGAGAGCGCGAGAGTCCTTTTCATCGAAATCTCCTGCGGCGTGTTCGTCGGTACGGGATGAAGGGCAGAGCGCCGCGATTTTATCAGGAAACGGGCGGCGACAGAACAGTGCCGCGGGCGGCGCGGGCCTTAAGACTTCTCCTGCACCAGGACCTGAAAGTGCGAGGCCATGCCGCCCGGCAGAATCATCTCGCGGGCGCCGAGGCGGAGCGCGGCCAGCTCGGACTCGCCCGCGGCCAGCGCGCTCTCAAGCTCCAACTGTTCGACCAGCCCGGCTCGGAGCAGGAAGGCGTCGAGGCGTTCGAGCGAGAGCGTCTTGAGCCCCGCGGCCTCGCCCTCGGCGGCGAGCTGCGTCCAGTTGACGGTCGTGGTCAAATCCTGCTCGCCCGGGTCGCGTAAGACGTCTTCGACGAACTCGTGACGGCGGAAGGCCCGCAACGTCCCCGCGAACCGGTGCGGCGCGCCGTAGAGTCCGGCGGCCTCGTCGCCGTAATCCACCGTCAGGACGAACCCGCGCCCGACCAGCCCGGCCGCGCGCCTCAACCAATCGCCCGCGTCGAGATTGACCTCGGCCGTCTGCCCTTCGGCCAGCGTCACGCCCAGCCGCCGGAAGTGCCCGGCGAGGCGAGGCGTCGAGGGCTCGCCTTCGAGGAAGACGAAGGCGCCGCCGTCGTCAACCCCGACGTAAGATTCGCGCAGGAGCCCGCCGCGCGCCGTCACGCGGTGGACGGGGAGGGCGTCGAGCAGCTCGTTCGAGAAGACGATTGCGGCGTCTGGCGGGCGCGTGATTTCGGAGGCGCGGCGGAACTCCACGCGGCCGGCGAAGGGCGCGAGGAGCGCGGCGGCGCGCTCGCGCGAGTCGGCGCCGGCCTCGTCGAAGACGTAGCGGAGCGAGCCGAAGACTTCGGGCGCGTCGCGCCGCAGGACGCCGAGGACGCCGTGCGCGAAGCGGCCCGCGCCGCCGCCCGCTTCGACGATGTAGAAGGGGTCGGGCCGCCCGAGTTCTTCGTGGAGTTTCGAGAAGTGGCGCGCGAAGGTCGCGGCGAAGAGGGGGCCGCGCTCGGGCGCCGTGCGGTAGTCGCCCGCGCGGCCCCAGCGTTCGGCGCGCGTCTGGTAGTAGCCGCCGCGCTCGTCGTAGAGCGCCGCCTCCATCCAGTCGCGGAAGGTCAGAGGCCCGCCGCGGAGAATGCGTTCGCGCAGCCGCGCGGCGAGCGTCGGGGCGGGCGCTTCCGGGTCGCTACTGCCGCGGCGGCTCATCGGGCTGTTTGTCGAGCAGGCGCGTGGTGTGGTCGGTGACGCTGGAGCGGGGCGGCTCGACCAGCTCGCCCGTGTTGTAGCGCCGCGGCCGGGTCGGCGCGTGGACGGGCGTGCTCTGCTGCGGCGGCAGCGCCGTCCCGCGCGCGGGGGTGCCGAGGTAGTTCGGGATGGTCGGCGGGGGCACGTAGGCGGGCTGCGCGGCCTCCGTGAAGGGGGGCGCGTTGCTCTCCAGCATGAGCGCGTAGAGAAGACGCAGGAGCCCGCCGAGCATGCAGATGATGGCCGCGACCGCGACCAGTTCGCCGGGAAGGTTCAGAATCGCCACGCCGAAGATGGCGACGAGGGGCACGACGAGGAGCGTGCTGAGCATGAGCATCGTCCCCTGCCTGACGCCCTTCTGCCGCGGCGTGAGCGGGGCCGGCGCGCTCGGCGCGCTCGGCTCGGGCGGGCGCCAGTGGGGGAGGCCGCCGCCGCTGACCAGAAGCTCGGACACGACGCCCAGCGGGAAGCCGCAGGACGAGCAGAAGCGCGCGTCGTTCGAGGGCTGTCTCTGGCCGCACCGTGGGCAGAACATCTTTCTACGTCCCCTCGTCGCCCGCGCCCGTCAGCGCGGAGACTCGTCGCGCTCCCTGTCGAGGAAGCGCGTGGTGCCCTCGGTCACGCTCGGCCTGTAGGCGAGGTCGGAGGTCTCGGCCCGCGGCGGGACGTAGGCGCGCGCGGGGACGCCTTGCGGCGGCGGCAGCGCCGGAGCCTCGCGCGGCGGCGCGAACTGGTGTTGCGGGACGTGGGTCGGCTGCCGCAGGAGCTGCCTGCGGAAAGGGCCGTCCTCGAAGATGAAGGCGTAGATGAGGCGAAACAGTCCCGCCAGGAAGACGAGCGCGCCGATGGCCGGCGGCTCCTCCGGCCCGTTGGTAAATTCCACGAGCAGGCCCAGCGCGGCCGCGAGGAATATCCCCGAGAGCATCAGTTTGCCGCCGAGGCGCGCGCCCTTCCTCCGCGGCGTCACGGGCGCGGGCACGGCCTCGAACGCCTGCTCGGGCGCGGCGCCGCCCGTGGCGAGCAGGTTCGACACGGCCGCGAGCTGAAAGCCGCAGCGCGAGCAGAAGCGCACGGCGTCCGACGTCTGCTGCTGTCCGCATTGTGGGCAGAACATTCTTCGACAGTCCTCCAAGCGGGATGAGGTCTTTCCCCGGCTCTTTCTACGACTATCCCACGCGCGAAGTTCGCACGCAACCGCCGTCCGCCCGCGCCTGTTTCACGACAAGCCTCAGACGCGCGGCAGGCGTGAGTCGGAGAAGAGGCGGAAGGTGGCGAAGGCCCGCCCCTGGTGGTGAGCCGCGCGCCCGAGCGCCTCGACGGCGAGCGAGAAGAGCGTGCGCATCTCGCCCGTGGGCGCGGCGATATCCTTCGAGAGGTCTTCGTCCGCGCGCAAAAACTCGAAGGCGCGCAGGCGCGTCGCCTCCGCCTCTTCGAGGTAGCGGGCGACGTCGGCCGGCTCGGGCAGGGACTCCGGCAGAGTCCACTCGAAGGGGTCGTCCCAGAGGTTGACGGTGATGCCGCCGAAGGTCTGCTCGACGGCGGCGGCCGAGCGCAGGAGGTGCTCGCCGCAGGAGTAGACGGGGAAGGCGCGCGCCCCCTGCTCGCGCGCGGGCTGCCAGTAGAGGCGCCCGGCGGGGAGCGCCCGCGCGAGCGCCAGCGAGCGCCCGTGCAGGGCCGCGAACTGCTCGCCGAGGCCGCGGACGAGCCTCAGCCCTTCGGGCGGGCCGCCCGCGCGCTCAGCCGTCGTGTCATTTGTCCTGGACGCGGCGGTCTTCCTCCCTCAACGCCATGCCCACGTTCCGCCCGCGAATCGTCGGCCCGGAGTAGATGCGCCCCTTGACGGCGACGCGCGCGCCCTTCGAGGGCGTGCCGCCGCGCTCGGTGACGACCCAAAGCTTGCCCGTGCCGTCGTCCAGCTCGTAGGCGCCGCCGACGAAGGGCACGCCGTAGCTGTCGGTGACGCGGCCGACGATGCCGACCTCCTTGTTCATGTAGCGGTCGGGGTCGGCGGAAATCTTCCCGATGTTCGTCCGGCTCGGGCAGGCCGCCAGGCCCAGCACCGCCGCCAGCAGCGCGGGCAGCAGAATCAGTTTGCGACGTGAAAGCATGTGCGTCTCCTCAGTGTCTTTGCTTATCGCCCGGGAGAGCGACCCGAATCATAGCACGGCGAAATGCGCCCCCGGAAAGTGACGCCGCCCGCGGCGCCGCCGTTAACCGCGCGCGGCCGAACCCCGCGGTGGGGGTGTCCTCGAAGGCCGGCTTGGTGTATAAACCTCGGGTCGGCTTTCTTCCCAACCCCGAAACGCAACGCGGCTTCGCCTGTTCACTTCGTCCCGGGCGGGGATGACGGAGAGAGTTTTGACGCCACCTTTGATTGCCCGCGCGGCCCCGGCGGTTGCTCGCTTTTCGACGCCCCGGCGCGCGGGGGAGGAGCGAGAGATGTCAGCCCCGCGCCGGCCCGGCAGGACAATCGGGAGCATCCTTCGGCTTGAGGGCGAGACGATGGCCGCCATCCGCGCGAAGGACGCCGACGCGCTCGGGCGCATTCTGACGGCCGACTTCGTCTACCGCACGCCCGGCGGCGCCGAGCTGAGCCGCGCCGAGTTCCTACAGGGCGTCGCCGCGCTCCCCGGCCGAATCCTCTCCGTCGAAGGCTCCGGGCTGCGCGTGAGCGTCTACGGCGGGGCGGCCGTCCTCACCGGCGTCCAGCGCTCGCGCCTGAAGACCGACGACGGCGCCGAGCACGCGAGCACCGTCGCCTTCACCGACGTCTTCGTCAAGGAGCGCGGCCGCTGGCGGCTCTCGCTCGCCTACGGCGTCGAGCTTCCCGTGCGGGACGGCGACACGGGAGGGCGGCAGTAGGATGACCGTTCTCGTCACCAGAGCTTTCGACGTTCAGACATGCGACCACGGGTAAAGACGGCGGCACGGCTCCTCTGCGCGCTGCCGCTGCTGCTCTGCCTCTGCGCGCGCGCGCGGGCGCGGGACGACTACCCGCGCCGGGCCGAGCTTGACGCGCTCCGCTACCGCATCCGGCTCGCGCTCGCCGAGGCGGGCGAAGAGGTGACGGCCGAGGCCGAAATCGTCTTCGCCCTCAAGGCCGCGGGCGTCCGCGAAATCGCGCTCGACCTCGCGGGCCTGACCGTGGACGGCGTGACGGAGCAGGGGCGCCCCGCCCGGTTCTCGCGCGCGGACGGCCGCCTCCGCGTCGCGCTCGCCAACACCTACCGCGCGGGCGACCTCCTCACGCTCGCCGTCAGGTACCACGGCGCGCCGACCGACGGCCTCTACTTCAAGCGGAACAAGTTCGGCGACCGCACCGTCTTCGCCGACAACTGGCCCGACCGCGCGCGCCACTGGTTCCCCTCCCTCGACCACCCTTACGACAAGGCCGCGGTCGAGTTCTTCGTCACGGCCCCCGCGCGCTACGACGTGATCGCCAACGGGCGCCTCGTCGAGATGACGAGCCGGCAGGACGGCACGCGCCTCACCCACTGGCGCGAGGACGTGCCCGTCCCCGTCTACTGCATGGTCTTCGGCGCGACCGAGTTTTCCGTCGTGGACGCGGGCGGGTGGGGCGGCGCGCGACTCCTCCACTACCTCTACCCGAAGGACCGCGAGCGGGGCCTGGCCGACCACGGCCGCGCGCTCCGCATGCTCGAGTTCTACAGCGAGCTAATCGGCCCCTACCCTTACGAGAAGCTGGCGCTCGTCCAGTCCTCGACGCGCTTCGGCGGGATGGAGAACTCCTCGAACATCTTCTTCGACGAGAACGCCTACGACGGCTCCGGCAGGCTCGAAGGCACGGTCGCGCACGAGATAGCGCACCAGTGGTTCGGCGACTCCGTGACCGAGGCGGACTGGCACCACCTCTGGCTGAGCGAGGGCTTCGCCACCTACTTCGGCGCGCTCTTCTTCGAGCGCGCCGACGGGCGCGACAAGTTCGTGCGGATGATGCTGGCCGACAAGGAGCGCTACCTGAAGGACGCCGGGGCGGTCGCGCGCCCCGTCTACGACCCGGAGGTCAAAGACCTCTTCAAGCTGCTCAACCGGAACAACTACCAGAAGGGCGGCTGGGTCCTGCACATGCTCCGCCGCGTCGTGGGCGACGAGAAGTTCTTCGCGGGCGTCTCGGACTACTACCGCACCTACCGCGACTCGAACGCTTTGACCGAAGACTTCCGCCGCGTGATGGAGCTGCGCGCGGGCCGCCCGCTCGACTGGTTCTTCCGCCAGTGGATTTACGAGCCCGGCTTCCCCGCCTACGACGCCGCCTGGAGTTGGGACGAGGCGGCCAAGCGCCTGCGCCTGCGCCTGCGCCAGACGCAGGCGGGCGCGCCCTTCCGCATGCCGCTCGACGTGGAATTCAGGACGGGCGACTCGGCGCGGCGCGAGACAATCGAGGTGGGCGGGCGCGAACAGACCTTCGACTTCAAACTCGAAAGCAGGCCGCAGGCGGTCGGCGTCGATCCCGACGAGTGGGTCTTGAAGACGCTGACGCTGCGGGAAGAAAAATAGCCCGCCCCGAAGGGAGCCCGACCTATGAAACGACACCTCCGCGCGCTCGCCCTGCTCGCCCTCTTCGCGTCCCACGCGGCGGCGCAGACCCCCGCGCCGAGCCCCGCGCGGACGACGCTCATCCGCGCCGGGCGACTCGTAGACCCCGAGACCGGCCGCGCGAGCCCGAACCAGAAGATTCTCGTCGAGGGCGGCAAGATTAAGGCGGTCGGCCCCGACGTCGAGGCGCCGGCGGGCGCGGCCGTCATCGACCTCTCGCGCTCGACCGTCATGCCCGGCCTCTTCGACGCGCACACGCACCTCTGCATGTCTGTCAACATGCAGCGCGACGCCGGCAACTACTACTACACCACGCTCCGGGACCCCGACTCCTTCCGCGCCGTGCAGGGCGTCGCCAACGCCCGCGCGATGCTGGAGTCCGGCTTCACGACCGTCCGCGACGTGGGCAACGAGGGGCGCTACGCCTGCGTCAGCGTCCGCAACGCCATCGAGCGCGGCATGATTCCCGGCCCCACGATGCAGACCGCCGGCCGCATCATCGCCCCCTTCGGCGGGCAGTTCCACCTACAGCCCGACAAGCCCTCCCTCGCCGAGCCCGAGTACTACTTCGCCGACACGCGCGACGAGCTGCGCAAGGCCGTCCGCGAGAACGCGCACTTCGGCGCGACCGTCATCAAGATAGTCGTGGACGACCAGCGCTACATCTACTCGGCCGACGACATCCGCTTCGTCATCGAGGAGGCGAAGCGCGCGGGCCTGCGCGTCGCCGCCCACTGCTGGACGCGCGAGGGCGCGCACAACGCGGCCGAGGCCGGCGTCGCCTCCATCGAGCACGGCAACCACATCTCGGACGAAGACCTCCAACTCGCCAACCGCAACGGCGTCGTCATGGTCTTCACGCCCTTCCCCGAGTGGGTGCTCAAGCAGTTCCGCTCCAACCCCGAAGAAGCGGCCGCCGAGTACAGGGACGAGATCGACCGGCTCCGCGCGGCCTACAAGCTCGGCGTCCCCATCGCCTTCGGCACCGACGCCATAGACGACCTGCCGCAGTACACGCGCGGCACGCAGGCCATGACGTGGCTCGACAGCTACGTCGCGGCGGGGCTCACGCCGGCCGCCATTCTCAAGGCGATGACGACGACGCCCGCCCGCCTGCTCGGCGTCGAGGCGACGCACGGCGCCGTCCGCCCCGGCATGAGCGCCGACATCATCGCCACCGCCGCCAACCCGCTCGACGACGTCAACACGCTCAAGCGCGTCACCTTCGTCATGAAGAGCGGCGCGGTCGTCAAGAACGAGAACAGGTAAACGGACCCGGAGAAAACGATGAGCAGAAAGATGAGAAGGCGCGATTTTCTACGCACGGGCGCGGCGGCGGGGCTGGCCGCGGCCTCCGCTAAAACTTTGAGCGCGGGCGCGCCCGCCGTCCACGTCCGGGCCGCCAGGCCCGCGGTCGTCGCCTCGGCCAACGGCAACCGCTTCAAGAACGGCGGCGACGAGACGTGCGTCCAGCGCGCCTTCCGCCTGATGACCTCGGGCGCCGACGTGCTCGACGCCTGCATCGCCGGCGTCAACATCGTCGAGCTCGACCCGCTCGACGACAGCGTCGGCTACGGCGGCCTGCCGAACGCCGACGGCGTCGTCCAGCTCGACTCCTCCTGCATGCACGGGCCGAAGAAGCGCGCCGGGGCGGTCGCCGCGCTCGAAGGCGTCCGCACGCCCTCGCTCGTCGCCAAGGCCGTCCTTGAGACGACCGACCACCACCTCCTCGTCGGCCACGGCGCCCGAGACTTCGCGCGCAACATGGGCTTTCGCGTGGAGGACGACCTCAACACCGAGCACTCGCGCAAGCTCTGGCTGGAGTGGAAGCGGCGGACGGACCCCTCGCACTACCTCGACCCCGAGAAGCGCGCCGAGGTCTGGCGGCGCGAGGGGCTGAAGATGGTGCGGGAGGGGCTCATCCGCGAGGAGCACTTCTACGGCACCATCAACTGCGACGCGGTCAACTCGAAGGGCGAGGTCTGCGGCGTGACGACGACCTCGGGGCTGGCGTGGAAGATTCCCGGGCGCGTGGGCGACTCGCCCATCCTCGGCGCCGGCCTCTACGTGGACGGCGCGGTCGGCGCCGCCGGCTCGACGGGGCGCGGCGAGGCGAACCTCTACAACCTCTGCTCGTTCCTCATCGTCGAGGAGATGCGCCGCGGCAAGGGCCCGAAGGACGCCGGCATGGAGGCGCTCCGCCGCATCAAGGCCAACACGGTCGAGCGCCGCCTGCTCAACAAGGAGGGCAACCCGAACTTCGGCATCAACTTCTACGTCCTCAACGCCCGCGGCGAGCACGCCGGCGTCACCATGTACGAGGGCGCCAAGTACGCCGTCTGCACCGACGCCGGCCCCCAGACGCTCAACTGCGAGCCGCTGCTGCCGAAACCCAAGGAGTAACGTGGCACGGCCGGTGCTGTAATCCCCAACGTTTCCTGAATGAAACGGGAAACCGCACATTAAACATACAGGAGATTGCAGCGATGACTGATAAGAAGACGCAGGAGACGGCCGAGGAGAGCAACACCATCAAGAACCCGGACGACTGGACGACGGGCGACGAGCAGATGACGGGCGCGCAGCGCTCGTACCTGAAGACGCTCTCGGAGGAGGCGAAGGTCGAGTTCGACGAGAACCTGACGAAGGCCGAGGCTTCGAAGCGCATAGACGAGTTGCAGGAGCAGACCGGCCGCGGGCAGAACTCGCAGGGGGCCGGCGCGGGCAAATAACACACGGGCGCACGGACGAGCGCGCGGCCTTTTCTTAAAAAGACGGAGCGGCGGCGAGATGTAAGTCTCGCCGCCGCTCCCGCTTTTAAAAGCGAGTCCGTCTAGCTCCCGTACCAGCCGATGGGCTTGCCGGAGAGGTCGACCCAGACGCTCTTGACGTGGGTGTACATCTCGAGCGCGTGCTTGCCCATCTCGCGGCCGTAGCCGGACTGCTTGTAGCCGCCGAAGGGCGAGGCGGCATTGAACATGTTGAAGGTGTTAATCCAAATCGTGCCGGCCTTGATGGCCTTGGCGAAGCGGTGGGCGCGGGTGATGTCCTTCGTCCAGATGCCGGCCGAGAGGCCGTAGACCACCTCGTTGGCCTGGCGGACGAGGTCGTCCTCGCCCTCGAAGGTGATGATGGAGACGACGGGGCCGAAAATCTCCTCCTGCGCGACGCGCATCGTGTTCTGCACCTCGCCGAAGATGGTCGGCTGGAAGAAGAAGCCCTTCTGGAAGTCGCCTTCGAGCTGCGGCGGGCAGCCGCCCGAGAGCACCTGCGCGCCCTCGCCCTTGGCGATGTCCACGTAGCCCTTGATGCGGTCGAGCTGCTCCGCGGACACCTGCGGCCCCATCTGCGTGCTCTTGTCCATCGGGTCGCCGACCTTGATGCGGCCCGCCCTCTCCTTGAAGCGGTCGAGGAACTCGTCCTTGACGCGCGCGTCGAGGAAGAGGCGCGAGCCGGCGCAGCAGACCTGCCCCTGGTTGAAGAAGATGCCCATCATCGCGCCGCTCACGGCCTGCTCGATGTCGGCGTCGGCGAAGACGATGTTGGGGGCCTTGCCGCCCAGCTCCAGAGAGACCTTCGTCAGGTTGTCGGCCGCGGCCTTGGCGATGATCTTGCCGACCTCGGTCGAGCCGGTGAAGGCGACCTTGTCGATGTCGGGGTGCGAGGCGAGCGCGGCGCCGGCCGTCTCGCCGTAGCCGGGGACGACGTTGACGACGCCGTCGGGGAAGCCCGCCTCCTGGATGAGCGCGGCCAGCTCCATCGCGCCGACGGGCGTCTGCTCGGCTGGCTTCAGGACGATGGTGTTGCCGGCGGCGAGCGCGGGCGCGAGCTTCCACGCGGCCATCAGCAGCGGGAAGTTCCAGGGGATGATCTGGCCGCAGACGCCGACGGGCTCGCGCAGCGTGTAGTTGAACATCTGCCCCGGCACGGGGATGGTCTCGCCCTCGATCTTGGTGGCCCAGCCGGCGAAGTACTCGAAGTTCTCGACGACCTGGGGCAGGTCCACGTAGGAGGTCTCCTTGATGGGCTTGCCGTTGTCGGCCGTCTCCAGCGCCGCCAGCTCGGGAATCTTCGCCTCGATGAGCTGCGAGAGCTTGTAGAGCATGCGGCCGCGGTCGCGGGCCGAGACCTTGGACCACTTGCCCTCGAACGCCTTGCGGGCGGCGGCGACGGCCTTGTCGATGTCGGCCTTGTCGCCCTCGGCGACCTCGGCGAGCGTGGCGCCGGTCGCGGGGTTGGGCGTGGTGAAGGTCTTGCCGGACTCGGCGTCAACCCACTTGCCGTCGATGAAGAGTTTGTAACTGCGCGGCGTCTCGGATGCCGACTTGGCTGATGACATGGCTTTTCTCCCCACTTCAGAATGAAAGTCGTGGCGTGTTTGGCGTCACCTGGAATGTTTCCGGCTTGCTCGTGCGGCTACTTTACACCCGCCGCGGGCGGGAGGCAAAAAGCGGCATTCGGTAGTCGGCGGTCGGCAGGGCTTCCGCGCTGCCCGCGCCGCCGCTTTCAGACCGGCCGCCCGGCCGCCAGGGTTTTTCCACCGTCTACTGTCTACTGCTCGGGGTCTCCTTGCCCTCGTCGGCGGCGTATTCGAGGTCGCGGTCGCCGGTCACCTCCTCCCAGTCGTAGCCGAGGTGGATGGCGAGGCGGCGCAGCTTCGACTCCCACTCCTCGCGCTGCGCGCGGTACTCCTCCCAGCCCTGCTCGACGCCGTCGCGCGTGCTGATGCCCGACTCCCGCAGCCGCGCGACCGTCTGCTCGTAGCGGCGGCGCCAGCGGCGGCTGTCCTCCTCGGCCTCGTGCTCGGTCGGGCGGCGGCGGCGCCCGCGCCGTTCGAGGTCGAGCGAGTCCACGAGCTGCCCGAGGACGTGGCGGACGCCCGCTTCGAGCGTCCGCACCTCGGGGTAGTTGCGCAAGTCCTGGTTCTGCTCGCGGTCGAGCACGGCGCGGATGACCGTGCAGGTTTCGAGCAGGAGGAAGAGGACGCGGGGCGTGCTCTTGTAGACCTCGACGGGGTGGAAGTAGTGGATGACGGGGTGGTCGATGTGCGACTCCAGAAGCCCCTGGAGGTCGCGCGTGACGGTGCGCAGCGCGTCGCGCAGCCCGTAGAAGCGCCCCTCGACGAAGTGGTGCGCGATGAGCCCGGCCACGTCCGCGCCCTGCCCCGCCTGGTGGTAGAGCGAGACGGCGACGGCGCGCTTGCGCTCCAGCGCCGCGTAGACCGTCAGCATGTAGGTGATGGCCAGCGAGATGACGACGAGGCCCGAGGCCGACTCGAAGAGCGCCACGAAGCGGAGCGCGGTCAGCCGCGGCACCACGTCGCCGTAGCCGACGGTCGTCAGCGTGACGCCGCTGAAGTAGACGGCCTCCGCCCAGCCCGGCTCGCGGTGCGCCTCGCTGAAGGCGAAGTTGGCGGGGATGTGCGGGAAGTAGACGAGCGCGAAGGCGAGGACGAGCAGGACGATGTAGACGACGATGAGCAGGGGCAGCAGCAGCGGCCCGACCATGTTCAGCAGCCGGTGGCGCTTGGCGCGCGAGAGCCGGAAGGAGGCGCCGCGCACCGCCCTCCAGACCGAGCGGTTGAGCGACTCGCCGACGGGGCCGTAGCGCGCGCTGGAGTGGAGCACCGTCGCGTAGATGTCGAAGATGACGAGCGCCAGCAGGACGGCGCCCGCCGCCGTGTAGATGAATGTCCCCACACTTGCTTTATATAACGCGCCGCCGCCGCCTGCCAAGGTACAAAGCAGTGGACGGCGGACAGCAGACGGCGGATTAAGAGGCGGCGCGCCCGGCCCGTAGGCTGAGGGCGCGCCGCCTCTTTTCTACCGCCTACTGTCTGCCGTCGCCCTCACGACGACTGCGAGATGAGTTGCCGGAGCACGAAGGGGAGGATGCCGCCGTGGCGGTAGTATTCGATCTCGATGGGCGTGTCGATGCGCAGAGTCAGGGGCACCTCCTTCTCCGAGCCGTCGGCGCGGCGGATGCGGAGCGTGACGTCCTGGCGCGGGGCGATGTCCACGCCCTGGAGGCCCGTGATGTCTATGGTCTCGGTGCCGTCGAGCGCGAGCGTCTCGGCGTTGACGTGGTTCTTGAACTGGAGCGGGAGCACGCCCATCCCGACGAGGTTCGAGCGGTGGATGCGCTCGAAGCTCTCGGCGACGACCGCCTTAACGCCGAGCAAGAGCGTCCCCTTCGCCGCCCAGTCGCGCGAGGAGCCGGTGCCGTACTCCTCGCCGGCGAAGACGACGAGCGGCACGCCCGCCGCCTGGTAGTGGACGCTGGCGTCGTAGATGGGCATCTGCTCGCCCGTCGGCTGGAGGACGGTGACGCCGCCCTCGGTGCCCGGCGCCATCAGGTTCTTGATGCGGACGTTGGCGAACGTGCCGCGCACCATCACCTGATGGTTGCCGCGGCGCGCGCCGTACGAGTTGAAGTCCTGCTGCTCGACGCCGCGCAGGAGCAGGTAGCGCCCGCCCGGCGTCTTCGCCTTGATGGCGCCCGCGGGGCTGATGTGGTCGGTCGTCACCGAGTCGCCGAAGACGGCGAGCGGGCGCGCGCCGCGGATGTCGCAGAAGCTGCCCGCGTCCATGCTGAACTTCTCGAAGTAGGGCGGCTCCTGAATGTAGGTCGAGGTCGGGTCCCACTCGTAGACCTCGCCCGTCACCGAGGGGATGTCGTTCCAGAGCGGGTTCGCCTCCTGGAAGTCGGTGTAGAGCGCGCGGTAGGTCTCGGGGTCGGTCGCCGCGCCCAGCGCCTCGCCGACCTCGTCGAGCGTCGGCCAGATGTCGCGGAGGAAGACGTCCTCGCCCTTCTCGTCCTGGCCCAGAGGCTCGTTCGCCATGTCGATGTTGACGCGCCCGGCGAGGGCGAAGGCGACGACGAGCGGCGGCGACATCAGGAAGTTGGCGCGCACCGCCTGGTGGACGCGCGCCTCGAAGTTGCGGTTCCCCGAGAGCACCGAGGCGGTGACGAGGTCGTGCTCGTTGATGACCGACTCGATGCGCGGGTCGAGCGGGCCGGAGTTGCCGATGCAGGTCGTGCAGCCGTAGCCGACGACGTTGAAGCCGAGCTGGTCGAGGTAGGGTTGCAGCCCCGTCTTCTTGTAGTACTCGGTCACCACGCGCGAGCCGGGCGCGAGCGAGGGCTTGACCGTCGGCGGGACCGACAGGCCGCGCTCGACCGCCTTCTTCGCCAGCAGCCCGGCGGCGAGCATCACGCCCGGGTTCGACGTGTTGGTGCAGGAGGTGATGGCGGCGATGACGACGTCGCCGTGCCCCAGCTCGGCCCCGCCGTTCTCGTGGACGGCGGGGCGGAACTCGGCCGTCGTCTCCTCGTAGTTCACGCGGTCGGGCGTCGGGCGGTTGTTCATCATCTCGAACTCGGTCGCCGCGCTCGTGTTCTTGTCGCTGCGCGAGCCGAGGCTGCCGACCGTCTCGGTGGCGACGACGTTCGGCGCCGACTCCTGCTCCTGCGCGCCCCCGCCCGCGTGCATCGCGCCGGGCAGCACGGGCAGGGCGCGCGCCACCTCGTGCACCTCGCGGCTCAAGTCGACGTGGAAGCGCTCGCCCAGCTGCCCCTCCGGGCGGTTGTAGCCGTTCTCGCCGGCGGGCTTGCGCAGGAGGTCTTCGAACTTCTCCTTGAGGCCGGAAAGCTCGATGCGGTCCTGCGGGCGCTTCGGCCCGGCGACGCTCGGCTCGATGGTCGAGAGGTCGAGGTCGAGCGTGGTGCTGTAGTCGATCTCGCCGGCGCGCGGGATGCCGAAGAGCCCCTGGGCCTGGTAGTAGGCGCGGAAGATTTCGACGCGCTCCGCGTCGCGCCCCGTAGCCAGCAGGTACTCGCAGCACTTCTCGTCGATGGGGAAGTAGCCCATCGTCGCGCCGTACTCGGGCGCCATGTTGCCGATGGTGGCGCGGTCGGCGACGGGGATGGAGGCCGCGCCCTCGCCGTGGAACTCGACGAACTTGCCGACGACCTTCGCCTTCCTGAGCATCTCGGTCACGCGCAGCACGAGGTCGGTCGCCATCACGCCTTCGCGCAGCGCCCCCGTCAGGTTCACGCCGACGACGTCGGGCGTCAGGATGTAGACGGGCTGGCCGAGCATCGCCGCCTCGGCCTCGATGCCGCCGACGCCCCAGCCGACGATGCCGAGCCCGTTAATCATCGTCGTGTGCGAGTCGGTGCCGACGAGCGTGTCGGGGTAGTAGACGCCGTCCTTCTCCATCACACCGCGCGCGAGGTATTCGAGGTTGACCTGGTGGACGATGCCGATGCCGGGCGGGACGACGTTGAAGCTCTCGAACGCCTGCATGCCCCACTTGAGGAACTGGTAGCGCGAGCGGTTGCGCCGGAACTCGGTCTCCATGTTGAGCCGCAGGGCGTCCGGCGTAGACCAGAAGTCCACCTGCACGGAGTGGTCGATGACGAGGTCGACGGGGACGAGCGGCTCGATGATTTTCGGGTCGCGCCCCATGCGCTGCACGGCCGAGCGCATCGCGGCGAGGTCCACCAGCAGCGGGACGCCGGTGAAATCCTGCAACAGCACGCGCGCCACGTTGAAGGGGACCTCCTCCGTCCTCTCCGCGACGGCCTGCCAGTTGGCGAGCGCGCGCACGTCGTCCTCCTCGACGACGAGCCCGTCGCAGTTGCGCAGCACCGATTCGAGCACGATGCGGATGGAGACGGGCAGGCGCGACACGGGCCCGACGCCCTCCCGCTCAAGCTGCGGCAGCGAGTAGAACTGCCCCGACTTGCCCGCTTCCGTGGTGAATTTTTGCAGGGTATTGAAGAGATTGTGTGACATATCGTTTCCCAAAAGAAGCCCGGCCCGACGGACTCCACCCGCACTTTGCCGCCGACGCCGGGCCGCCTTCGGACGGGTGGATTGCTACAGCAAGAGGTTAGCTTTCATCTTAAGTTCGCCCCACGCCGACGTCAAGCAAGCCCGCCGCCGGGGCACAGACGAGCCGGAAAACGCGGGAGGGCCGCACGCGTACCCCCCGCGTGCGGCCCTCCCTGCCCCGGCGTGGTCGCCGGGGCCGCGGCACCGTCCCTGCCCGTAGACGTGCCAGCATTAATCACACACCAAAATGCTCATGTGCTATTCTCCTTCGCGTTCAGTCTTTGAAAATAAGGCAACGGGTCGGATGCGTAGCTCACCATCAGCCTCAGAAAGCTAAATGATGGGCGTCGCCGTTGAGCAGGAGAGGTCTCCACTCACGTCGAATCAGTTACGCAAAGACATTTTATGCGCAATCGCGCATAGGAGCAAGCTAAATGTGCCGTCCGTCCCATCGGGAGGTTGTGCCTGATGGGAGGGGCGGCGCGCATCAGGCCGGAACGTCTGCCCGAAAAGCTGCGGCAGATTCGGATGGCTCTCGGCCTGTCTCAGACCGAGATGTTAAAACGTCTGGGGTACGAGGGAAGAATCGCGTATCACAGAATCTCGAATTACGAGCTAGGGACGGGCGAGCCGCCGCTGCCGGTCTTGCTGGCTTACGCGAAGTTAGCGAACGTCAGCACGGACGTGCTGATAGATGACGCCCTCGACCTGCCCTCCGAACTGCCCGCCCGTGCAGAGCGCCCCTGAGGAATCCCGGCGAACAGTCCCATTTCAAGACGCCGCAAGCTGACGCCCCCGCCCCACTTAACAAATTCTAAGGTTTTCCGAGCCCGCCGCGGCCCGCACCCGCTAAACCCCGCATTCCAGCTACTTAGGTCGCGACTTTAGTAGCTGGACTCCGAAGTCTAACTACCAAAGTCGCGACTTTGGTAGCTGGAGCCCGAGGTTTAACTACCGAAGTAGCGACCGCAGCAGCTAGACCCCGGAGTCCAGCTACTAAAGTCGCGACTTCGGTAGCTGGACTCACAGGTCTAGCTACCAAAGTCGCGAGTAAAGTAGTTTTACCTCGGAGTTTAGTTACTAAAATCCCGGCCGCAACTACTTCGGGGCGGATTTTACTAGCCGAGAGGCCGACTCAAGTAGCTGAGAGGTGGATTTTAGTAGCTGCGGCGTGGCCCGTAGTAACTCAAGGGCAAATTTTAGTAACTTCGGGGTACACCGAATTCTTGCGCCCGCCGCAGGCGCGGTGATATAAGCCGCGGCGATTTCTCACCTTCGCCCTTAAGGAGACAACCTACATGAAGTCAATCCGCTGCCTGGGCTTCTCGCTCGCCCTTCTCGCCCTCGGCGCAGCCCCCGCCGTCCCGCAGACGCCCTGCTCCCTCGGCACCGAGTATAAAGGCTGCCGGGCCTGCGGGACGGCGAAGGGGAAGAAGGGCCAGCAGCTCAACGTCGAGAAGAACCGCGACGAGGCGGCGGCGAACCCCCGCCAGATAACCGTCGAGGAGCTGCGCGCCCCGGGTAACAACAAGAAGTTCTCCCCCGACGAGCGGGTCTGGGTGACGGCCTACGTCGCCAAGGTCGGCTCCGGCGGCGACCAGGAGAGCTGCAACTGCGGGCGGGACGACCTGCGCGACATACACATAGACATCGTGGCGAGCCCGAGCGAGGTCAACGACCTGAGCAAGCACGTCGTCGTGGAGTTCACCCCGCGCTGGCAGGAGAAGTTCGGCCTCAACCCCAAGAACTACCAGAAGATGCTCAAGGCGGTGCGCGCCGACATCGAGCACAGGTGGGTGAAGTTCGAGGGCTGGCTGCTCTACGACTACATACACGCGAACGAGTCGAAGTCCACCCAGCCGAACCTCAAGCCCTGCCCCAACGACGGCAAGATACACGACAACTGCAACTGGCGCGCGACGCCCTGGGAAATCCACCCCGTGACCTCCTACGCCAAAGTCCCCGCGCCGCACTGAAGGCGGCGCCGCCCGCGGGGGGAGGTGTTTGCGGGCCCCGCCGGCGGTTTGATATATTTGGCGCACTTTAGCGAAGCAGGCGACAAGAGTGTCGGGGTAAGCTCGGGGTCGAGATTTCGAGTCCGTATTCAGTTTCGGAGAGGTGGAGGACAGAGGATGCCGAAAAAGAGGCCGGAGGATTTCGAGTACCTGAGCAACAACCCGGACGTGGTGCCCGACCCCGACATCGAGCAGTTCATGGAGGAGGAGATAGCGCGCGCGCCCAAAGACCCCGGCCAGCTCGCGCAACGCCTGCGCAACAACACGGCCGCCTCGCCGCAGGACGCCGGCGGCGACCTCGACGCCTCGTGGGAGGACGTCAACGACAGCGGCACCGAGTCGGTCGCCGGCGACAACCCCACCCCGGACCAGTCCGACGTCGAGGAGAACGCCCACGCCGTCGGCGTCAACTTCGAGGACAACCAGGAACTCGACCTCCACGACCAGCTCGAACGCCGCGACCGCGACCGCTTCGAGCTCGACCCGCGCTCGAAGACCGAAGACGACACCATCTGAAGAGCCGTGAACCGTAAACCGTGAACCGTGACGAGAGAAGACAGATTCTTCTTCTTGTCACGGTTCACGGTTTACGGTTCACGGCCCTTTGAAGCCCGCGCGCGGCTGGAGGGTGGCGCGCTTGATGACTATCTTTTCGGCGGGGTTCTCGTTGAAGGGCGCGGGGCGGGTGGGGGCGCCGGCGATGATTTGGGCGTTGCCCATGCCCTCGACGACCTTGCCGAAGACGGTGTACTGCGCGTCCCACATCCGAACGCGGTGGAGCGTGATGTAGAACTGGCTGTTGGCCGAGTTGACGTCCTGCGAGCGCGCGGCCCCCACGGTGCCCGTGTCGAAGGGGATGTCGCTGAACTCCGCCGGCAGGTCTTCGTAGGGCGAGCCGCCGAGCCCGTCGTTCGAGGGGTCGTCGTCCTTCGAGTTGGGGTCGCCGCCCTGCACCACCCCCGTCCGCTGGCTGATGCGGTGGAACGCCGTCCCGTCGTAGAAGCCCTCGCGCACGAGCCGCTTGAAGCGCTCGACCGTCTTCGGCGCGACGTTCGGGTAAAGCTCAATCACGATGCGGCCGAACGAGACGCCGCCCGACTCCACTTCGAGCACGGCCGCCTCCGCGTCCGGCTCCGGCTTCACGCCGCGCTTAACCTCCGCGCCGCCCGCCCCCTCGGCCTCGTCGTAGACCTTCGACTGCTGCGCGCCGCCGCCGCACGACGCGAGGCAAACCCACGCCGCAAGGCACGCGCACAGCACCAACGGGGTGCGCGCGCCGGGCTTCGGCACAGACATATTCATTCTCATCGAGTCTCCCAAACGGCCGCCGCCGTCTAATCTTCAGAAGAGCTTTCTGCTGTCCACGAGGATGGTGACGGGGCCGTCGTTGATTAGCTCGACCTCCATCGCGGCGCGGAAGCTCCCGGTCTCGGCGCGCGCCCCCCCGCGCCTCGCCTCCGCGACGAAGAACTCGTAGAGCCGTTCCGCCGCCTCGGGCGGCGCGGCCTCGAACCACGAGGGGCGGCGCCCGCGCCGCACGTCGCCGTAGAGCGTGAACTGCGAGACGACGAGGAGCGAGCCGCCCGCCTCGCCCAGCGAGAGGTTCATGCGCCCCCCCGCGTCGTCGAAGACGCGCAGGTTCAGGACCTTCTCCGCGAGGTAGCGCGCGTCGTCCTCCGCGTCGTCGCGGGCGACGCCGAGCAGCACGAGGAGCCCCGGCCCGATCTCGCCGACCGTCTCGCCCCTGACCCGCACGGCCGCGCGCGTCACCCTTTGCAGTACGGCTCTCATCCCGAAGCGTCGCCCGCCCGCCCGCTCAACGCAGCACGAAGTTGTAGGTGATGACGCCCCGCACCTTGACGGGCCTGCCGTTGACGTAAGTCGGCGTGAAGCGCGCGCTGTAGGCGGCCAGCTCCGACGAGCGCTTGAGCGAGGGGTCGCGGTCGCTCTTCTGCGCGCAGGCCGAGAGCACCGTGCCCGTCTCGCCGACGAGCATCTCGACCGCGACCGTCCCCTGCGCGCGTGCGCGCTTGGCCTCGGCCGGGTAGCTCGGCTGCGGCTTGGAGACGGCCTTGCCGTTGATGATGCCGCCCTCGACGGGGAGGCGCTTCTCGCGCACCTGTGTGAAGATTTCGTCGGCGCGCGCCTCGGCGGCCTCCGCCTCTTCCCGCTTGCCCCTCCGCCGCCGGAGGCACCCGAGCCGCAGGTAGGCCACGGCGAGGTCGTCTTCCGAGCCGCCCTTCGCCTTCTCGGCTATCTCGACGTAACGGCGGAAGTGACGCTCGGCCGCGTCGTTGTCGCCGCGGATTTCGGCGTAGTGCGCGAGCTGGAAGTGCGAGAGGGCGGCCTGATAGCTCTCCGGCCCGTAAGCCTTCTCCTTGAGCGCGAGGCTGCGCCGGTGCAGCTCGACCGCGCCGCCGATGTCGTCCTCCAGCCGCGCGAGCCCCTCGACGGCGTTGACGAGCGCGCGCGCCGCCTCGTCGCCCGCCTTCTCAAGCAGCGCAACCGCGCGCTTGTAGTGCGACCTCGCCTCTGAGGTCTTGCCCAGTCCGCCCTCAATCGCCCCGAGGTTGATGAGCGCGCTGCCGACCGAAGGGTGCGCGGGGCCGAGTTCCTTCTCGCGGAGTTCGAGGGCGCGGGCGGCGGCGGGCAGGGCCTCGGCGTACTTCCCCGCGGTGTAGAGCCGGACGGCCTCCGCGTTGAGGCGCGCGGCCTCGGCGAGCCCCGGCGAACCCTGCGCCGCGGGCTCCTGCGCGTGCGCGGCGCAGAAGGAGAGGGCCACGAGGACGGCGGACAGTATTGACTTCATCGGCCTTGCTCCCATTCAGAGGAGGTCGGGGAGGAAGAGGAAATAGCCGTTGAGCATCAGGAGCGCGGCGACCACGCCGACGACGAGCGAGAGGCGCAGGATGTGGCGCGAGCCGGCGAGGATGGCGACCGAGGCGAGGACGATGGCGATCTGGAAGAGCGCCTCGGAGAAGTCGAAGTTCGGGTCCTGCTTCTGCGCGCGCTCGCGCTGCGCCTCGAAGTCCCTCGCGCGCGCCGTGAGCTGCTTGCGCCCCTCGCCCTTCAGGGGGTTGGAGGGGTCGTCCTTGTCCGGCTCGTCCTCGTAGCGGGCGGCCGTGGCGCGGTACTCGTCGAGCTTCTTCTGGACGAAGTCGCGCGCCTCGGGCGGCATGTTCGGGTTGGCGCGCAGGTCGGCCTCCAGCCCGTCGGCGGCGACGCGCAGCGAGGTCTGCCGGATGCTCTTGGCCTGGTAGAAGGCCCACGTGTCGCTGGCGTGGATGTTGTGGTTGGCGACGTCCTCGGCCGCGTTCCCGCCGCCCAGGCTCGTGATGGCGAGGAGCATCGCCATGAAGGCGATGGTCAGCGCGGCCCGGTTCTTGAAGCTCTCGTCGGCGGCCTCACGCGCTTCGGCTATCTGCTCGGCTGCTTCCATCTGTCTCTCGTCGTTCTTTCCTTGTCTCTTCCGCCCGGCCTTACTTCTTCGGCGGCCTCGACGGCCTGATTTCGACGCGGCTCGGGAGGCTGCGCCCGTCGTGCCGCAGGAGGTCCACGACGACGCGGGCGATGTCTTCGGGCTGGAGCTGCCACGCGTTCTCCTCGCTCACCGTGCCGCCGCCGAACTCCGTGTTGACCGAGCCGGGCATGACGTAGCTGACCTTGATGCCGTCGTGCCGCACCTCCTGCATCAGCGCCTCGCTGAAGCCGTTGAGCGCGAACTTCGAGGCGTTGTAGGCCGCCATCCGCGGGTGCGGGTTGGCGCCCGCGAGCGAGGAGATGTTGACGATGTAGCCGCCGCCCCGCTTCTTCATCTCGGGGATGGCGGCGCGGCAGCCGTGGAAGACGCCGAAGAGGTTCGTCTCCAGCACCGCCCGGAACTCCTCGGGCGAAGTCTCCTCGACCGGCTTGAAGAGGCCGACGCCCGCGTTGTTGACCAAAACGTCCACGCCGCCGAACTCCTCGGCCGCGTGCGCCACCAGCGCCTCGACCTCCTCGTAGACGCGCACGTCGCACGCCGCGCCGGTCGCCCCGGCCTCGCCCAGCCCCTCAAGCTCGCGGACGGTCTGCTTCACCTCGTCGAGGCTGCGCGCGCCGACGCAGACGTTCAGCCCCTCGGCGGCCAGCGCCTCCGCGATGGCGCGCCCGATGCCCTTCGTGCCGCCCGTGACGACCGCCGTCTTCCCCTTGTAGTCCACTCGTCCTTACCCCGCCTTCAGCCTCTCTTTTAAAAGCTCGTTGACGACCTTCGGGTTGGCCTTGCCCTTCGAGACCTTCATCACCTGCCCGACGAAGAAGCCGAAGAGCGCCTCCTTGCCGCCGCGGTAGGCCGCGAGCTGCTGCGGGTTCGAGGCCAGCACGTCCGTCACAATCTTCTCAATCTCGCCGGCGTCCGACACCTGCGCGAGCCCCTGCTCCTCGATGACCGCGTCGGCGCCCTTCCCCGTCCTGAACATCTCGGCCAACACGTCCTTGCCCTGCTTGCCGCTGACGCGCCCACCCTCGACCGCGCGGACGAGCGCGCCCAGCTCCTCGGGCGAGACGGGCGACTCGTCGGCCGCGTGGCCCGCGGCGTCCAGCTCGCGCAGCAGCTCGCCCTTCAGCCAGTTGGCCGCGCCGCGCGGGTTCGAGGCGGCCGCGGCGCGCTCGTAGAAGTCCGCCAGCGCCCGGTCGCGCACGAGCAGAGAGGCGTCGTTGAACGACAGCTCGTACTGCCCCATGAAGCGGTTGCGGCGCGCGTCGGGCAGCTCCGGCATCGCGGCGCGCACCCCCTCGACCCAGTCGGCCGCCACCGTCAAAGGCTGCAAGTCCGGCTCGGGGAAGTAGCGGTAGTCGTGCGCCTCCTCCTTCGAGCGCATCACGCGCGTCTCGCCCGCACGCTCGTCCCACAGCCGCGTCTCCTGCGTCACCTTCCCGCCCGACTCGATGAGCGCTATCTGCCTTTCAATCTCGAACTCGATGGCGCGCTGCATGAAGCGCACGGAGTTCAGGTTCTTCAGCTCGACCTTCGTCCCGAACTTCTCCTCCCCGGCCCTGCGCACCGAGACGTTGGCCTCGCACCGCAGGTTGCCCTTCTCCATGTCCGCCTCCGACGCGCCCACCCACTGCAACGCCCGGCGGACGTGGTTGACGTAGTCGTATGCCTCCCAGGAGGTGCGGAAGTCCGGCTCGGTGACGATTTCGGCGAGCGGGGTGCCGGCGCGGTTGAGGTCGATGTAGGAGTAGCGGTTCGTCTCGGGCAGGCCCTCGTGGACGTTCTTGCCCGCGTCCTCTTCGAGGTGGAGGCGTGTGATGCGCACCTCCATCGGCCGCCACTCGCGCGCGTGCCCGCCCTCGTCGCGCTCGGCCGTCACGATCTCCAGCCGGCCGGCCTCCGAGAACGGCCGGTCGTACTGCGAAATCTGGTAGCCCTTCGGCAGGTCGGGGTAGAAGTAATTCTTGCGCGCGAAGATGGAGACCTCGTTGACGCGCAAGCCCAAAGCCAGCGCCGCCCGCGCGCCCAACTCGACCGCCCGCCGGTTGAGGACGGGCAGCGCGCCCGGCAGCCCCAGGCAGACCGGGCACGTGTTCGAGTTCGGCTCGTCGCCGAAGCGCGTCGAGCAGCCGCAGAAAATCTTCGACTCCGTGCTCAACTGCGCGTGAATCTCAAGGCCGATGACGGCCTCCCATCCTTCTTTCATAATCGTTAGTGGGCAGTAGGCAGATGGCAGTGGGCAGTAACAGAAAATCAAACCCGTCCGGCCGCCGCGTCGTCCCGATTCATGCTTCAGCTTCGGCGGCGAGTATAACAAACGCGAAACGGCGCGCTCAACAGGGGCGCCCCGCGGCCCCAAGGCTCCGTATAAATCCGTACGCCCGTTTGCCGCGTACTGTTGTACAATGCGCACACTCGTTCCCACGTCAACGCCGCGGCCCCCCGCCCGCGGCACATCGCAGAAGATTAAAGGGGGCGGCAACCCCTCCACCTTTTCTTCCCAAGGAGGAACTATTGAGTTATGGCTAAGACCATTTCGAAAATTTTGGGCGTCGTGTTCATCCTGGTCGGGATTTGCGGCTTCCTGGCCCCCGGCCTGCTGGGGATGCACCTGAGCCTTGCGCACAACCTCGTGCACATCATCTCGGGCGCGCTCGCGCTCTACTTCGGGTTCGCGGGGACGCTCTCGGCGGCGCGCCTCTTCTGCATCATCTTCGGGGTCGTCTACGGGCTGCTCGGCATCGCGGGCTTCCTCCTCGGCCACGACGGCGCGCACACGGTCGACGTGCCCGCGCACGGCGCGGATTCGAGGCTGTTCGCGGCGCTCCCCGGCTCGCTCGAACTCGCCTCGATGGATCACGTCGTCCACATCCTGCTCGCCCTCCTCTTCCTCATCGGCGGCTTCCTGACGAAGGCCGACGTCGACCGCGCCGTGGACTAAACCCCGCGCACGTTCGGAACGGAGCGGCGGCGGGGGCCGAGATGCGCCCCCGCCGCCGCTCCGTCTCGCCCTCCCGGCGTCGAGGCCCCGCGCGGTTGCCCGCGCCGTGACGCTCCCTTAAGATGGCCTCTTTTATTCCGCGGCCGGCGCGGGTCCGAAACCGCCCGGCCGACGTCTTTGTAGAAACTGCGAGGAGAATTTTCCGCCAATGATTAAGACCGTCGAGTGGTCGGACGAGGGCGTCCGCATGATAGACCAGCGCCTCCTGCCCACCGAAGAGAAGTACCTCACCCTCCGCTCGTGCGAGGAGGTGGCCGAGGCCATCAAGGCGATGGTCGTGCGCGGCGCGCCCGCCATCGGCGTCTCGGCCGCGATGGGGCTCGCGCTGGGGACGATGCAGGCCGTCGGCACCTCGGTCGAAGACCTCGAACAGGACTTCGACTACTTCTGCGACCTGATGTCGAAGACGCGGCCCACGGCCGTCAACCTCTTCTGGGCCATCGAGCGGATGCGCGAGCGCTTCCGCCGCTCGAAGGCCGCGGGCGCCGACGCCGAGCGCGTCAAGAAGGATTTGATCGAGGAGGCCCGGCGGATTTTCGCCGAGGACATCGAGTCGAACCGCGCGCTCGGCCGCTTCGGCGGCGAGTTAATCCCCGACGGCGCGACCGTGCTCACGCACTGCAACGCGGGCGCGCTCGCCACCGCGGGCGACTACGGCACGGCGCTCGGCGTGGTGCGCGGCGCGCGCGACGCGGGCAAGCGCGTCGCCGTCATCGCCGACGAGACGCGCCCCTTCCTCCAGGGCGCGCGCCTCACCGCCTGGGAGCTTCAGAAGGACGAGATTCCCGTCACCGTCATCACCGACAACATGGCCGGGCACGTGATGAAGCGGGGCGAGATTGACTGCGTCGTGGTCGGCGCCGACCGCATCGCCGCCAACGGCGACACGGCCAACAAGATCGGCACCTACATGGTCGCCGTGCTCGCCCGGCAGCACGACATCCCCTTCTACGTCGCCGCGCCCGTCTCGACCATCGACCTCTCGCTCGCCACCGGCGACGAGATACCCATCGAGGAGCGCGACGCGCGCGAGGTGACGCACCTGCGCGAGCAGCGCCTCGCCCCCGAGGGCGTCGCCGTCCACAACCCCGCCTTCGACGTCACCCCCGGCGGCCTCGTCGCCGCCATCATCACCGACCGCGGCGTCGCACGCCCGCCCTACACGGAGACTCTCCGGAGGCTCTTCGAGGCGGAAGCCCGGCCGTAAGGGAGGGCGTCTTTCAGACAAAGCAAGGCGGGAGGACGAGAGGCACGCTGCCTCTCGTCCTCCCGCCTTCCGTGTTTCTATAACGCCCTCCCTCACGGTCGGGCTTCCGCCTAAGCGTCGGCGAAGCGGCTCTGCTTCCACCAGTCGAGGGTCTTGCGCAGGCCCTCTTCGAGCCCGACCTGCGGCTCGAAGCCGAGGAGGTCGCGGGCGCCGGTGATGTCGGCGAGGCTGTGGCGCACGTCGCCGACGCGCGGCTCGCGGTACTCGGCCTCGACCTCCGTCCTGCCGGTTATCTTCTTAAGGGTGTCGAGCAGCTCGTTCAAAGTCGTCCGCCGCCCCGTGGCGAGATTTATCACCCGGCCGACGGCCGCCCCGCTCTCCGCCGCGCGGAGGTTCCCCTCCACGACGTTCGAGACGTAGGTGAAGTCGCGCGACTGCTCGCCGTCGCCGTAGATGACGGGGCGCTCCCCCGAGGCGAGCGCCGAGATGAAGCGCGAGATGACGCCCGAGTACTGCGAGCTGGGGTCCTGCCGCGGGCCGAAGACGTTGAAGTAACGCAGGCAGACCGTCTCGAAGCCGTAGACGCGCGTCCAGACCTGACAGTAGTACTCGCCGACGAGCTTGGCGGCGGCGTAGGGCGAGAGCGGCTCGGGGCGCATCTCCTCGGTCTTCGGCAGCGTCGGCTGGTCGCCGTAGGCCGAGCTGGAGGCGGCGTAGACGACCCGGCGGACGCCCGCGCGCTTCGCCGCGACGAGCAGCGCGAAGGTCCCGTCCACGCAGGCGCGGTGCGTCTCCTCGGGGCTCGCCACCGAGCGCGGCACCGACGGGATGGCGGCCTCGTGGAAGACGACCTCGACGCCTTCGAGCGCGCGGGCGAGCGCCTCCGGCTCGGTCAAGCCCCCCTTGATGAACTCGACGTCGCCGCCGACGGCCTCGACGTTCTCGACGTAACCCGTCGAGAGGTCGTCGAGCACGCGCACGCGCGCGCCGGCGCCCGACAGGGCCTGGGCGATGTGCGAGCCGATGAAGCCGGCCCCGCCCGTGACCAGGTATGTGCCTGAGAGACTCATCAGTTTTTAACGTCCGACGCCGGCGTAGTCGAAGCCGAGCCGGCGCATCTGCTCCGGGTCGTAGATGTTGCGGAGGTCGGCGACCTTCGGCGCGCGCATCAGCTCCTTGACCCGCTGCATGTCGAGCGCGCGGAACTGGTTCCACTCGGTCATGAAGACGAGCGCGTCGGCGCCCTCGACCGCCGCGAACTCGTCCTCGGCGTACTCGACGCCGTTCAGGACTTTCCGCGCCTGCTCCACGGCGACCGGGTCGTAGGCCCGCACGCGCGCGCCCTTCTCCAGCAGCGCCTCGATGATGTCCACGGACGGCGCCTCGCGCATGTCGTCGGTCTCGGGCTTGAAGGAGAGGCCGAGCACCGCTATCTGCTTGCCCCTCACGTCGCCGACGAGCCGCTCTATCTTCTCGACCATCCGCTCGCGCTGGCGCCGGTTGACCTCGACGACCGCCTCCACGATCAGGCTCTCGCCGCCGTACTCCTTCGCCACCGAGAGGAGCGCCGTCGTGTCCTTCGGGAAGCAGGACCCGCCGTAGCCCGGGCCGGGGTGCAGGAAGTAGCGCCCGATGCGGTTGTCCATCCCCATCGCGCGCGCCACGTCGTGGACGTCGCACCCGATGCGGTCGCAGAGGTTGGCGACCTCGTTGATGAAGGAGATTTTCGTGGCGAGGAAGGCGTTCGCGGCGTACTTGGTCAGCTCGGCCGCTTCGAGCGAGGTGATGACGACCGGCGTCTCGATGAGGTAGAGCGGCCGGTAGAGGTCGCGCATGATGGCGACGGCGGCCTCGTCGCGCGAGCCGATGACGACGCGGTTCGGGCGCATGAAGTCGTCGATGGCCGCGCCCTCGCGCAGGAACTCGGGGTTGGAGACGACGCCGAAGTCGAACTCGGTCTGGTGCTCGCGGATGAGCCGGCGCAGGCGCTCGCCCGTGCCGACGGGCACCGTGGACTTCGTCACGATTACCTTGTAGCCGTTCATGTGGCGGGCGACGTCGCGCGCCGCGCCCTCGATGTAGGAGAGGTCGGCCGAGCCGTCCTCGCGCGGCGGGGTGCCCACGGCGAGGAAGATGACGAGCGACTGCTCGACGGCCGCTTTGATGTCGGTGGTGAATTGCAGGCGGCCGGCCTGCGCGTTCTTGGCGACTATCTGGTCGAGCCCCGGCTCGTAGATGGGGATTTCGCCCATCTTCAGCCGCCGAATCTTCTCGGCGTCAACGTCCACGCACGTCACGGACGTCCCGAACTCTGCGAAACAGGCGCCCGTCACAAGCCCGACGTAGCCCGTCCCGATGACCGCTATGTGCATCTTCCGTGAAACGACCTTTCCTGCGGTGGGATTCTTCAGCGGGGATTATCTCAGACAAAAGGTTGCGGGTCACGCGGCGCGAGACGCGCGTGACCCGCAAAGCCTGTAGGGGTCGAAATTGATTCGAACGTTAAGACAGCACAACCGGAGCCGTGAGCCGCGAGCGCGAAACCCGGGGGTTTAGCGGGCGGGGCTGATGACGATGGGCGTGCCGCCGAAGTTGAAGTCGTTGTCCTGCGAGGCCGCGATGATGGCCGCCGCCACCGCGCCGCCCGCGGCGAGAAGGAGCGCCGCCAGCGCGCCGCTCGAAAGGCCGCGCATCTCGGGCTGCTGGAAGCGGGTGCAGCGCGTGCCGGGGGTGGCCGTGCCGGCCGTGTCCTGAGCGCCCGCCGCGATCTGCTTCACGGAGTTGCCCGCGCGAAGCTCGACGCGACCCGACTGGGTGGAGACGACCGTGTTGCCGCACTCGACGTCAACCATGAAGACGTTCGCCTGGTTGTTGTCGGCGACGGCGGCGCCGTCCTTCGTGGTGATGGTGGCGGCGATGCCCGACGAGGACGAGACGCGGACGCGGCCCGAATCGAGCATGCCGGAGACGCCGGTCTCGGTGAAGCTGAGCTTGAGGCTCGAATTCGGCAGCACCTCGACGCGGCCGAGCTTGCCGAGGCTGACGACGGCGCTGGAGTTCTGTGCGGTCGTAACCGTGCTGTCGGAGAAAACGGTCGCGCCCGAGATGGCGCTGGTGCCGTTTACGGAGACCTCGCCGACGACCGAAAGGTCTCCAGTCGGGCCAGACTGCCCCTGCTGCGGCGCCGCGAGACCGACCATCGTGTAGGTGCACACGATGGCGAGCGCCAGGGCGAGCGAGATGGGCGTACGGCTCCAAGTTCTGCTAGTCATTACTTCTTCCTCCCGTAGGTGAAACTGTCAATTTTTTGAGAGAGCGCGCTGCAAGTCTCTGGTGCAAAGACTCGAAAGACTCGCTTGAGACGATATGTTGTTTGCTTTTTCTCGCCAACCCGTCTCAGGAACAGCCCGCGCGGTGTCTCATAAAAGCAGGCATGAGCGCCACTGTGGGCCTTAAAAGACCTGGTTTTTTTACACGAAACCGGCTCGCGTGTCAACAAACATTTCTGCGAATTCAACGATTTTTCAACAATTTGCGGTATCAGGGCGCTTTTGTCAACCCTTATTCTAAAGCCCCTCGGCCGCGTCCTCCGCCCGCTTCCGGACGCCCGCGCCGCGGGCTAGTCTTTGTAGATGGCCACGTGCGGTTGCCCGTCCGCGCCGATCCAGCCCCGGTACATGCCGGAAGTGTTGAAAGGCGTCGTGAAATTGCCGCGCCGGTCGAGGGCGATCAGGCCGCCGGTGCCCCCGATTTTGCCGACTTTTTCGATGGCGGCCGCCGCGGCCTGCTCGACCGACTTCCCGCCGTAACGCATCATGGCCGAGACCTCGTGCGCGACGACCGTGCGGATGAAATATTCGCCGTCGCCGGTGCAGGAGACGGCGCAAGTCTCATTGTCCGCGTAAGTTCCGGCCCCGATGATGGGCGAGTCGCCGACCCTCCCGAAACGCTTGTTGGTCATCCCGCCGGTCGAAGTCCCCGCGCCGAGGTTCCCGGCGCGGTCGAGGGCGACGGCGCCGACCGTCCCGAACTTGTGCCCGTCGAAGGGCTTGGTCCCCCGTTCGAGGCCGGATTTTTTCGGCGGCGGGTTCTTTTCCGCCTCTTTTATCCGTTGGAGCTGCTGCCAGCGCTCCTCCGTGTGGAAATACCTGGGGTCTACCAGCTCGACGCCCTTCTGCGTGGCGAAGGTCTCGGCGCCCTCGCCGGTCATCATGACGTGCGGCGACTGCTCCATCACGAGCCGCGCCAGCAAAATCGGGTTCTTGACGCGTTTGAGGCCAGCCACGGCGCCGGCCTTGAGCGTCCGGCCGTCCATGATGGAGGAGTCCAGCTCGTTCGTGCCGGCGCTCGTGAAGACCGCGCCCTTGCCGGCGTTAAAAAGCGGCGAGTCCTCCATGAGCGTGATGGCGGCGACGACGGCGTCGAGGCTTCCGCCGCCCTTTTGCAGCACGCCGAAGCCGGCGAGGAGCGCCTCCGAAAGTTTGTCGCGGTAAGCCTTCTCCCGCTCGGGCGTCATGCGGCCGCGCTCAATCGTCCCGGCGCCGCCGTGGATGACGAAGCCGAAGGGTTGCAGCGCCCCGGACTTCTGCCCGCCCTTCCCGGAGGTGCGGGCGCCGGCCCGCGGGCCGCCCTTCAAACAGGCGGCGAGTGCCGCCGCGCCCACACTGCCCAGAAATTTACGGCGACCCCTGCCCGCGACCATAAGGCGCCCTGCCATCCCGCCCGAACTGAATTTTCGGATTGAAAAGTTTGTGAATGGAGAAGAACCACCGTCATGTTAACAGACGGCACGGCGGGGCGTAAACCGCTTTCCTCCCGGGGGCACGGCTTTAGTCTGTCTTTTTCGTTTCGACGAAGAAAGCGCGGGCTTTTTCGGCCAGGGGGGCGGGGACGACGACGCGGAAGGGGTGCTTGGCGACGAAGCTCGGGACGCGCCTGACCTGCGCGCCGAGCGCGCCGAGCGCGGCGGCGGCCTCCTCGTCGCCGAGTTCTTCGACGCCGAAGGCTTCGGCCGCGCGCCGGAAGGCCCCGCGCAGGCGGTCGAAGGGCAGGTCGCGCCCGGCCAGAACCAGCCCGCGCGCCTGAAACTCCCCGAGCGCGTAGAGCAGCAGGCGCTCGGCGCCCGCGGCCCCGGCCTTCCGCCCCTCGTCAAAAAGTGTGGTCTGGCGCATCGTTCGGGTTAAGCCCGGCGTCGGCTCACGGCGCGCTGACGCGGCGCGGGCGCATGGGGGCGTCGGCGGCGTGCGGCGGGGCGGTCGCGGCATGACCGTTCGGCCCGGACTTCGCCTCGCCCTGTTTTCTCAGCTCGGCCTGCTCGAAAGGGTCGAGGCGCGCGAACAGGTAGAACTTCTCGCCGCGCGACAGCACCGTCCCGAGGTACCTCAGCTTGTACTCAAGGACGGTGCCCTGCTGTAGCTCGGAGACTTTCGGCAGCGGCTCCTCGAAGAGTTGTTCGAACTCGGGCTCCGAGACGGCCTCAAGCTCGGGCAGGTAGTCGTTGCCGCTCGTGCGCGCGAGGTTGAGCGCCATCTGGCGCAGGGCGTTGATGCGGTTCGAGTTGTGCAGGTAGTAGCGCCGGTCAATCTCGCGCCGGCTGACGCGGTCGTCCACGACCTCCTGCTCGTTGCGCAGGTAGCCGAGGTAGGCGCGGACGTTCGGGCCGAACTCCGCCTCGGCCGCCCCGGCGCGCGGCCGCCTCTGCGCGGACGCGTCCGCCCCCGCCGCGAGCAGCAGAAAGGTCAGGGCCAGGAGCCCGTGCAGCCGTCTCACTCTTCTCATCACACTCACGCCCCTCGAACCTTCGGCGCCTGCGGGGGCCGCGCGCCCGCGGGCCGCTTCTCGTCTGGGTTTGGGGGATTTCGGGCGTGGCGAATCTTATCACAAATTGCGCGCCCCACGCGCGCGGTGCTACATTCGCGGCCGACCGGAGGGAGTTCTTTATGCCCGACGAAAATTCGAACGGGGCGGGGGCGGCCGGGGGCCTTGAGTTCAAGGGCCGCCGCGTGGCGCTGGGCGTCTCGGGTGGCATCGCCGCCTACAAGGCCGTCGAGGTCTTGCGCGGCTTGCAGCGCGCCGGCTGCGAGGTGCGCGTCGGCATGACGAAGCGCGCCTGCGAGTTCGTCACCCCACTCACCTTCCGCGCCCTCTCCGGCTCGCACGTCGTCGTGGACGACTACGCGCCCGAAAACCCCGACCCCATCGCCCACATCACCTTCTCGCAGTCGGTCGAGCTGTTCGTCGTCGCGCCCGCGACGGCCAACGTCCTCGCCAAGTTCGCCAACGGCGTCGCCGACGACTTCCTGACCTCGACCTACCTGGCCTCGAACGCGCCGGTCGTCGTCGCCCCGGCCATGAACACGACGATGCTCCTGCACCCGGCGACGCAGCGGAACCTCGCGCGGCTGCGCGCCGACGGCGTCCGCGTCGTCGAGCCCGACGCCGGCGAGATGGCCTGCGGCACGGTCGGCCCTGGCCGTCTCTCCGACCCGGGGCTGATAGTCGCCGCGGCGCTGGAAGTTTTAAGAGGGGCGGGCGCGGGGCGGCGGGCCGTGCAAGACCTCGCGGGCGAGCGCGTGCTCGTCACGACCGGGGCCACGCGGGAGGAGATTGACCCGGTGCGCTTCATCTCTAACCACTCCTCGGGGCGGATGGGCTTCGCCGTGGCGGAGGCCGCGCGCACGCGCGGGGCGGAGGTGACGGTCGTGGCCGGCGCGACGACCGCGCCGGCGCCCGCCGGGGTGCGCGTCGTGCGCGCGCTCTCGGCCGCAGACATGCGCGACGCGGTGATGCGCGAGGTCGGCAGCGCGACCGTGTTCATCGCGGCGGCGGCCGTCGCCGACTACCGCCCGGCGGCGCGTGCCGGCGAGAAGATAAAGAAGTCGGACTCCGCGCTCTCGCTCGCGCTCGAACCGACGCCCGACGTCCTCGCGGAAGTCTCCGCCGCGCGGCACGACGGCCTGCTCGTCGTCGGCTTCGCGGCCGAGACCGAGCGCGTCGTCGAGAACGCGCTGGATAAACTCCGCCGCAAGAACCTCGACGCCGTCGTCGCCAACGACCTCACGCAGGACGGCGCCGGCTTCGACAAGGAGACGAACGTCATCACCCTGCTCACGCGCGACCGCGAGCAGCCCGCCCCGCTCCCCCTCATGTCAAAGCTCGACGCCGCCCACCACATCCTCGACGAAGTCGTCCGGCTGCGACGCCGGACGCCGGCTCAGTAGGAACGTATCGCGTGCATGACGCGGCCCCAGACCTCGAAGTCCATCGTCTCGATGACCTCGATGGGCTGGAAGCGGTCGTTCTCGGGCATGAGCCAGATGCGGCCGTGGCGGACGCGCAGGCGCTTGACGCACAGCTCGTCGTTGATGCGCGCGATGACGATGTCGCCGTCCTCGGCCTCGACGGCGCGGTCCACGACGAGGATCGAGCCGGGGTTGATGCCCGCGCCTATCATCGAGTCGCCCGAGACGCGCACGTAGAAGGTCGCCACCGGGTGCTTGATGAGGTAGCGGTTGAGGTCGAGTCGCCCCTCGATGTAGCTCTCGGCCGGGCTGGGGAACCCCGCCGACACCGAAGTCATGAACAGAGGGCGCGCCCAGCGCGTCGTGCGGTCGGGGCTCATCACCGACTCGACGTTATCGTAATCGTAAGAGAGCATATTTGTCCCACCCGTGAAAGAATGTCCAACCGCCGGGATGATACACGGAAGCCCCGGGCGAGACAAGATTTTTATTGTCCTCTTCGCGCCGCCGCTAGATGCGCCCCAGCAGCAGCAGGATGATGATGATGAGCAGCAGCAGGCCGAGCCCGCCGCTCGGGCCGTAGCCCCAGTTGCGGCTGTAAGGCCACGAGGGGACGGCCCCGACGAGCAGGAGAATCAGGATGATGAGCAGAATCAGGCCGACACTCATATCGCCCCTCCGTCGACAGATTTTACGCGGGATGCGTTGGCACGATTGTCGGCCCGCCTGCCCGCGCCTGTCAACAATCTTTTCCGCCCCGGCAGCAAAAAAGAGGGCCGCGCGGCCCTCTTCTAACTTCCGACGTTCGGGATGCTCCCGGCAAGACTTGAACTTGCGACCCCTCGCTTAGGAGGCGAGTGCTCTATCCACTGAGCTACGGGAGCGGACTGTCGGAGAAGTTAGCAGATGGACTCCGACGCAGTCCAGTTGCCGCCTCAGGACTGGTACTTGAGGAGCGAGCGCACGTCGTAACCCTTGAGCTTTTCGCGGCCGGGGAGGAACTCCAGCTCGACGACGAAGGCGAGGCCGACCACCTGGCCGCCGAGCTGCTCGACGAGGCGGACGACGGCCGAGGCCGTGCCGCCGGTGGCGAGCAGGTCGTCGGCGATGACGACGCGGTGGCCTTCGCCGACGGCGTCGCTGTGCATCTGGAGCGCGTCCTGCCCGTACTCCAAATCGTAAGAGACGGTGGCGCACTCCGAGGGGAGCTTGCCGGGCTTGCGCGCGGGGACGAAGCCCGCGCCGAGCTGGTAGGCCATCGCCGGGGCGAAGATGAAGCCGCGCGCCTCGATGCCGATGACGGTGTCCACCTGCTGCCCCTTGAACTCGGCCGTCAGGGCGTCTATCACCTGCCGGAAGCCTTCGGGCTGCTTGAGCAGCGTCGTGATGTCGTAGAAGTTGATGCCCGGCTTCGGGAAGTCCGGCACCTCGCGGATGAGCTGTTTGAGATGATCCATGATTCAGTAGTAGACAAAAGTCAGTAGCCAGTAGCCCGACCGTCAGGGAGGGCGTCGCCCCTCCGCCATACGCTTTGATGAGAGACCTACGCCCTCCCTCACGGTCGGGCTTCCGCCGTCGGGTGTCAACGTCAGCAGGGCGGGGCCTACTGTCTACTTCCTTATCCCCTTTCGATTCGGAATGACGGGTAGTGGCCCGTGGGCTCGACGCTGACCTCTTCGACCTGGGCGACGCGGGCGTGTTGGGGGCCGGCGGCGAGGTCGTGCTTGAAGCCCTCGACGGACTCGGCCGTGCCCTCGGCGACGACCTCGACGCGGCCGTCCGGGAGGTTGCGGACGTAGCCCGCCACCTGATGGCGCGCGGCGACGCGCTGGGCGAAGTAGCGGAAGCCGACGCCCTGCACCTCGCCGCTGATGAAATAGTGCCGTGCCACACGCATGCCGCGAATCACCCGTCCCGAAGTCGCGCTATCCTAAAAGAAACCTCCGCAGGAATGCAATCAAGGGAGTTTCGGGACGAGCTCGACG
>DASVTS010000195.1:0-9263 GCA_036387455.1 Pyrinomonadaceae bacterium
TGTTCACAGTTTATCTCAAGGCGGCGAGGTTAAGGGGCGCCGCGGCGCGACGACTGCCCGACACGTTAACGCGTAAAAGGGGCGCGGGCGGGATCAACTTAGATTGCGGCGGATTTGAGCGCGGCCTGCGATTAAGGTACCCCCTTGAGGCACCGGCGCGGCTCGGCGGCGCCGACGCGCGGGCGGCGCAGTTCGCGGAGGTGCCTTGTGGCGCCGCTGTGCTAGACTTCGCGGCGTGAGCGAGCGCATCTACCGCGACCCTGTGCACAACATTATCCGCCTCCGCACGGACACGGACGAGGGCCGCCTGATGGTGCGCCTCATCGACTCGTTCGAGTTCCAGCGCCTGCGGCGCATCAAGCAGCTCGGCCTCGCGCTCTTCACCTACCAGGGCGCGGAGCACTCGCGCTTCGCGCACTCGCTGGGCGCGCTCCACCTGATGACGCGCGTGCTCGACCGCCTCTCGGAGCGCTACCGGATTCCCGAGGAGGCGCGGGCGGCGGCGCGCGCCGCGGCCCTGCTGCACGACATCGGGCACGGCCCCTTCTCGCACGTGATGGAGAAGGTCCTGCACTTCCACCACGAGGAGTGGACGCGCCGCGCCGTGCTGAGCGAGGAGACCGAGGCGGGCCAAATCCTGCGCGACTTCGCGCCCGACCTGCCGCGCGCCGTCGCCTCCATCGTCGAGGGCACGTACCAGCCCGCCTTCCTCGCGCAGCTCGTCTCGTCGCAGCTGGACGTTGACCGCATGGACTACCTGCTGCGCGACTCGCTGATGACGGGCGCGAAGTACGGCAACTACGACCTCGAATGGGTCGTCAACGCCATCGAGGTTGACGAGGCGGCCGACCGCATCTACGTCTCGGCGCGCGGCCTCTACGCCGTCGAGGAGTACTTGCAGGCGCGCTACTACATGTTCCGGCAGGTCTACTTCCACCGGACGCTGCGCTCGGCCGAGGCCGTGCTGCGCTCGGCGCTGCGGCGCGCGCTCGAACTCATCGCGGCCGGCGAGCGCGTCTGGTGCGCGCCCGACACGGCCTTCGAGAAGGTCCTGAAGCGGGCGCCGCTCACGCTCGCCGACCACCTGGAGCTGGACGACGCCGAGCTGACCTTCCACGTCAAGCAGTGGCAGCGCGCCGACGACGCCGTCCTGCGCGACCTCAGCCGCCGCTTCGTCGGCCGGCGCCTCTTCAAGGCCATAGACCTCGACATGCCCGAGGCGGAGCGCGCCGACTTCCTCGAATCGGCGCGCGCGGCCGTCGCGCGCCTCGGCTTCGACCCGGCCTACTACTTCATCGAGGACCACGCGGGCGACGTCCCCTACTACTCCTACTACACGGCCGAGGGCGCCGAGCCGAAGTCGCTCATCTACGTCGAGGACGGCTACGCCCGCCCGCGCGTGCGCGAGATCAGCGAGGTGAGCGACGCCGTCCGCGGCCTGCGCGGCTACCGCCTCGACCGCGTCTGCTTCCCGCCCGAGGCCAAGGAAGAGGTCTACGCGCTCTACCACCGCCGGCCGAACGCCGGCGCCGCGACCGCCGACTGAGGCCGCGCGCACCGGGGGGCGTCGAGACCTCGCGCCGAACCAGCACGAGGAGGTTTACACATGAGCCGGCGCGCGCTCGTCGCCTTCTGTCTCTCCCTTCCGGCCCTCCTTCCCGCCGCCGCCGGCGCGCGGCGGCAGTCCGAGCGGCCGAAGCCGCCGGCCGGACGGGCGGCGCCGACGCCCGCGCCGGCCCCGCGGCCGAGCCTGCGCGACCTCGTGATGAAGCCCGTCGTCTACAGCGTGCCGGGCATGGAGAAGGTCTCGGTCAAGTCGAACCTGAAGTACACGGCAGCCGACGACCCGAACCTCCTGATGGACGTCTACACTCCGCCGGGGCTGCCGAGGGGCGAGCGCCGCCCGGCCGTCCTCTTCATACACGGGAGCGCCGGCGCGGAGGCGCGCGCGAAGGACTGGGGCATCTACGTCACGTGGGGCCGCCTGGTGGCCGCCTCCGGCATGGTCGGCGTCACCTTCACGCACAGGCTCGGCTACCCGAAGCCCTTCCTGAACGACGCGGGCGCCGACGTGGGCGCGGCCCTCGCCTACCTCCGCGCCAACGCCGAGTCGCTGGGCGTGGACAGGGAGCGCGTCTGCCTCGCGGCCTACTCCGGCGGCGGCCCGCTCCTGAGCGCGGCGCTGCGCGAACGGCCGCCGTACGTCCGCTGCCTCGTCTCGTTCTACGCCTTCCTCGACGTGCGGCAGTCGGAGATGCACAGGCCGCACGAGGCGCCGGAGACGTTGGAGCGCTTCTCCCCGGTCGCGCACCTCGGCGGCGACGCCGGGGGCATGCCGCCCGTCTTCGTCGCGCGCGCGGGGCTCGACCAGATACCCACGCTGAACGACTCCATCGACCGCTTCGTCCGCGAGGCCGTCTCGAAGAACGCCGCCGTCACCTTCTTCAACCACCCACGCGGCGTCCACGGCTTCGACAACCAGACCGACGACGCGCGCTCGCGCGAAATCATCCGCGCCGCGCTCGACTTTATGAGAACGCACCTCGGGCTGAGCGGGCCGGGGTGACCGGGGAGGACGCGCGCCGTGCCCGACATGCTCGTCAACCTTTTGCGGCTGCCGCCGGTCGAGCCCGTGCTGGAGGAGTTGCGCGCGGCGGGCGTCGTGGTGCGGCGCGCGCGGCCGTGGGAGCTGACGCAGGTGCGCGAGTTCGTCGGCGAGAACTTCAGCCGGGCCTGGGCCGACGAGATTGCGGTCGGGCTCGTGAGCCGGCCCGTGACGGTCTTCGTCGCGGTCAAAGGCGGGAGGCTCGTCGGCTTCGCCGCGTACGAGTGCACGCGGAAGAACTTCTTCGGGCCGACGGGCGTCTCGGAGTCGGAGCGCGGGCGTGGGCTCGGGCGGGCGCTGCTGCTGGCGGCGCTGCGGGGCCTGCGCGAGCTGGGTTATGCTTACGCCGTCGTGGGCGGCGTCGGCCCCGCGGAGTTCTACGAGCGCGCGGCCGGCGCGCGGCTCATCCCCGACAGCACGCCCGGCGTCTACGCCGACCCGCTCCGGCGCGAACGCGAGCCCGGACAGAGTTAACGCGAGGCTTATATGATTCGCCGCTTAATCTTAGTCGCGCTCCTCGCCGTGCCGTGCGCGGGCGCGCGGGCGCAAGGGGGGCCGAGGCGCGTGACCGTGGCCGTGCTCGACATGGGGTCGACGCCGACGGGGGCGCGCGTGACGGAGCGCGTGGCGAAGCTGCTCGCGCCCGCCGACTCCGCGACCGGGCTCTCCGTGCTCGACCGCGGGATGAGCGGCGCGGCGGCGCGGGGCGTCGGCTACGCGGGCTCGCTCAACCTGACGCTCGGGGAGGCGCGCACGCTCGGCGCGGCCGTCGGCTGCGACTTCTTCATCGCGGGCGACGCGCAGACCATCCGCCGCTCCTCCTCCGCGCGCCCCGTCTACTTCGAGTCGTACGCCACGGCCTTCGTCGTCAGCACGCGGACGGGGCGGCTCGTCTTCTGGAATCGCCCCGCCTTCACGGCCGACACGGCCGAGGAGGCGGAGGCCGCGCTGCTCGCGGCGCTCGCGCCGAACGTCGCCTCGTACTCCCTCGCCATCGCCAAAGCCGCCGCGCAGGAGGAGCAGGAGCGCTTCAGGCCGGCGGAGCCGGCGCCCGCCACCGTCCTGGACCTCTCGGCGGAAGGCGGCGCGAACTCCGGCACAGACCTGCGCGAGCCGGCGCCGTACAGGAGCCTGCGCCCCGCCTACACCGACGCCGCCGCGCGCGCCGAGGCCGAGGCGACCGTGGACGCCGCGGTCGAGATAGACGCCGGGGGCGAGGTCAAAGACGTCCGCGTCGTGCGCTGGGCCGGCTTCGGCCTCGACGAGGAGGTCGTCTCGACCGTGCGGCGGATGCACTTCCGCCCGGCCGAGCGCGACGGCGAGCGCGTCGCCGTCCGCGTGCTCCTGCGTTACAATTTCCGGCGCCCGCCGAAAGACGCGCCAGTGAAGACACAGCAGTAGAGGACGCAAGACGAGTCCGTGTCTCGCCCGATTCACAGCCCGAAGCCCGCACGCGCGCGCGCCGCGCTCTCGGCCTGCGCGCTCGCCCTCCTGCTCGCGCTCTCGCCGGCGGCGGGCGCGGGGGGAGGCGAGGGCGCCTCGGGCGTCGAGTCGTACGCGACGCCCGAGGCGCGCCTGCGCATCTTCGACGAGGTCTGGGAGCAGGTGCGCGAGCGCTACTTCGACCCGACGTTTCAGGGCGTTGACTGGGAGGAGGTGCGGGCGCGTCTGCGGCCCCGCGCGGCAGAGGCGCGCGACCGCGCGGGGCTCTACGCCGTGCTGCGCCTGATGCTCGCCTCGCTGCGCGACCCGCACACGCGCGTCTTCGCGCCCGGCGAGAGCCCCGACTGGCGCGTGCAGCGCTACGTCTCGGTCGGCGTCTCGGTCAGAGAGTTGGCGGGGCAGGTCGTCGTCACGGACGTCGAGCGCGACTCGGGGGCGGAGGAGGCGGGGCTGCGCGCGGGCGACGCCGTGCTGGCGTTAGACGGCGAGCCGGCCGCCGTCGTAGTCGCGCGCAGAATCGCGGAGCAGGGCGGCGCCTCCGGCGCTTCGCGCGTGCTCGCCGCCGGCCACCTCTTCGAGGGCGAGCGCGGCACCTCCGTCCGCGTGACCTACGCGCGGCCCGGCGAGCGGCGCGCGCGCGAGGCGCTGCTCCGGCGCGAGCCGCGCACGCGCCTGCCGACGTTCGAGGTGCGCGGCCTTGAGAAGGGCGTCCGGCTCGTGCGCTTCAACATCTTCACGCCGGAGGTGGCCGCGCAGTTCGCGCGCGCGCTCCGCGGCGACCTGAAGGACGCGCGCGCGCTCGTCATCGACCTGCGGGACAACGGCGGCGGCGAGGCCGAGTCGATGGCCGACCTCGCCTCGACGCTCCTGCCCGCGGGCCTCAGCCTCGGGCGCTTCACCGACCGCGCGGGCGCCGTCCGGCTCGAACCGCACACGCGCTCGGCGCTGCTTTCGACGGCCGACTCGTTCGAGCGCTTCCGCCGCCCCGTCGCGCTGCTCACGAACGCGCGGACGGCGAGCGCGGCCGAGGTCTTCGCCGCGGTGCTGCGCGAGACGAACCGCGCCGCCGTCATCGGCGAGGCGACGTGCGGCTGCGTCCTCGGCATCAGGCGCCGCCACCGCCTCCCCGACGGCGGCGTCCTCGACGTGAGCGAGATGGACTACCACACCGCGGCCGGCACCCGCCTCGAAGGCGCCGGCCTCCGCCCCGACGTCACGGTCGAGCCCACCCGCGACGCCCTCCGCCGCCGCCGCGACCCCGCGCTGGAGCGCGCGCTGGAAATCCTGAAAGACTCGAAGGGGAGCTGAAATAAGGCGTGAACCGTAAACCGTAAACCGTGACGAGAAGAAGCAGCGGCTTTCTCTCGTCACGGTTTACGGTTTACGGCTCACGCCTTGCGGCCTTCAGGCGGCCGTGCCGCAGTTGCCGCAGAACTTGGCGCCGGGCGGGAGCGGGTTGTCGCAGTTCTTGCACGCCTTCGGCTCGACCGACTGGCCGCAGTTGTTGCAGAACTTGGCGCCCGCCGAGACCTGCGCCTGGCAGTTCGGGCACTCGACGCCCGCGGCGGCCTGCGCCTGCGTGTTCGCGCCGCAGTTGTGGCAGAACTTCGCGGCCGCGGGGTTCGGCGACGAGCACTTCGGGCACGGCACGTTCTGCGCCGCCGCCGCGCCGCCGCCGCCCTGCGGCTGCTGCCCGCCCTGCGGCTGCTGCCCGCCGCCGCCGATGGCGTTCGCCATCATCTGGCCGTAGCCGAAGCCCATGCCGAGCCCCATCCCCGTCCCCGCGGCGCCGCCGGGCTGCTTCGCCGCGTCGGGCATCGCCTCGGCCGCCTTGTAGCGCATGTACTTGTCCATGTCGCCGAGCGCCGACATCGAGGCGCGCTCGTCAATCTTCTTCTGCACCTCCTCGGGCGGCGTGATGGCCGAGATGAGCATGTCGACGAGTTCGAGCCCCCGCTTGCTGAAGTCCTCGGCGACGCGCGCCTTGATGCCCGCGGCCAGCTCGTCGTAGTAGGCCGGCAGGTCGAAGACCGTCTTCAGGTTCTCGCCCAGGAGGTCGTTGAGGCGCGAGACGACGATGTCGCGCAGGTACTCGCCGAGCTGCTGCGTCGAGACGAGGCCGCGCGTGCCGACGACCGAGGAGACGAAGAGCTGCGGGTCGGCGACGCGGAACGAGTACTTGCCGAAGGCGCGCAGCCGCACCATGTAGAGCTCCGAGTCGCGGAACGGGATGGGCTCCTTCGTCCCCCACTTCATGTCCTGAAAGGTGTGGCGGGCGACGAAGACGACGCCGGCCTGGAAGGGCGACGTGCCGCCGAAGGGGAGCGAGAGCAGCCTCGTTAAGAGCGGCACGTTCAGGGTCGTCAGCGTGTGGCGGCCGGGGCCGAACGTGTCGAGCGCCTTGCCGTCGCGGAAGAAGACCGCCGACTGGTTCTCCTGCACGATGAGCTGCGCGCCCATCTTGATGTCGGCCGAGCCCTGCGGCGGCACGCGCGCCACGACCTGCTGCCCCGTCTGGTCGAAAAACTGTATGACTTCGATTGCCATCTACCCGCTTCTCCTTATCGTTCGCTACTTCTTGAGCTTGATGTCGCCGTTGGTGACTTTGAAGACGAGGCCCTCGCCGCCGTCGCCGAGCCGGCCGGCGACGCGGCGCACGGCGCCGGCGCGCTCGACGCGCAGGCCGAAGCTTTCGTCCACCTCTATGCCGCCGTCGAGCGTCTCGGCCTTCAGTTCCGCACCGGCGTCGGCGCCGAGCGTCGCCTCGATGTTGCCCTTCACGACCGAGAACTGCTGCGCGCCCCCGCGCTCGGCCCCCGCGTTGAAGACCCTGGTGTTACCCTTGGCGACGCGGCTCCGCACCTCGCCCGACACGTCGCGGAACTCGACCTCGCCCACCCGCACGTCGGCGCTGACCGAGCCGGCGAACCCGCTCACGCGCACGTCGCCCCGGTCGGCCTCGACCTCCAGCTTCCGCAGGTGGCGCGGCACGCTGACCTCGTAGGAGACGCTGACCGACGGCCCGCCCGGCGCCGTCAGGAGCGTGAGCCCCTCGTCCGTCTTCGACTCCAGGACGTGCGCCCCGCCGCGCTCGGCCGCGCTCCCGCCCCGCTTGATGATTTTGACGACCACCTCGTCGCCGTCGGCGCCCGCCACGCTGACGCTGCCGTTGACGACGTGGACGGCGAAGGACGAGTCGCCGTCGAGTGCGTAGCTGCGCGTCAGCGTCGTCGTGTCGCCCGAGACGACCGCGCCCGTCTCGTCCAGGGGCAGCGGCACGCCCGCCGTCTTCAGCGCCTCCTTGATGCGGTCGCCGAGGTCGCCGGGGACTTCGGGCGCCGGCGGGGCCTGGGGCACGGCGGGCACGCCCGGGGCGTTAATCTTCCTGATGATGACGGGGCCGCGCGTCGCGCGCCACCAGAGGTAGGCCGCGCCCGAGGCGAGCCCCGCGCCGAGGACGAAGACCGCCAGCAGCGCCAGCAGCCACGCGCCGCCACGGCGGCGCGGCGCGGGCGGCGCGGGCGGCGCGGAAGGCTGGACGGCGAGCGGCCGCGAGCCGAACGGCTCGCCCACGAGCGGCGACGTCTGCTGGAAGGCCGCGGGCGGGTAGTAGGCGGTCGGCTGTTGCGCGCCGACCGGCCCCGTCTCGGTGCGCACCCCCGCGGGCGCCGCCGCCCTCCGCGCCTCCTGCGGGAACAACTGCGTCGGCGCCTCCGTCACGGGAGCCGACGCGCTCACGGGCGTCCCGCAACGCCGGCAGAACTGCTGCCCCGCGAACAACTCCGCGCCGCAGTTTTGACAAGGCTCAGGCATAAGACCAATGACGAAGGCAGAGCGCAGAATGCAGAATTAAGAGACTGCCTTCAGTTCCGCATTCTGCGCTCTGCCTTCCGCACTTCAGCTAAACATCGGCTGCCCCTGCGCGTCGCCGGGGCGGAAGTTTTCGATGGCGCGGTAGCGCTCGTCGAAGGTGCGGTTGAGGTCGTCGGCGGCGCGCTCGACCTCGGCGGCGGCGGCCTTGAGGCCGTCGGCCGTCGCGGACTTGCCCGACAGCTCGCGCGCGAGCCGCTCGAACTCCTCGACCTTCTCGACGAGCGAGAGGTCGAAGCGGTACAGCAGGTCGAGCTGCGGCTCCTCGATTTTGACGGCGTCGAAGAAGCCCGCGTAGCCGTAGGAGGCGAAGCGGATGCGGTTCTCCACCTGGTCGAGCTTCTTCAGCACGCGGTCTACGGGGCCGACCTCGAAGAGCCGCCCCGTGGACGACAGCTCGCGCATCACGTCCGTCAGGGGCTGCTTCGCCGCGCGCAGGCGCTCGGCCAGGTGCTCGCGGTGCATCTTGTCCACGTCGCGCCGCCGCTCCTTCGCCACGTAGCCGCCGTAGCCTGGGATTTTGTCGCCGAGCCGCTCAAGCCAGTTTCGCTGGTCGCTCATAAAGGTCTCCGGAAAAAATCGAACCACTTTCCCATCGATTCGTTAGCTCAACGACAAAATGGTTCGACGAATCAATCCTAATACGAACCGGGGCGCCCCCCGGTTCGGCCGCCAGATTCTATCACCGCGGGCGGCGCGGTGGATATCAGTTGCGCCGAAATTGCGCCGCCGCTTATTATACCCGTCGGTCACGCACCCGCCGCAGTTCACGTTCTTCGCCCCGCCCCGCGGCGCCGCCGCCGCCGCCCGGGGCCGGTCTTTCGAGGAGGGAATACCCGGTAAACCTTATGAGCGCCGAAACGGAAACTCCCAGCGCCGCGCCCGCGCCAGAGGGCAAATACGTCTACTGCATCATCGAGACGAAGGAGCCGCGCAGCTTCGGCCCCATCGGCATCGGCGGGCGCGGCGACGAGGTCTACACCGTCCACCACGACGGGCTGGCGGCCGTCGTCTCGAACACGCCCATCCAGGTCTACGACCCGACGCGCGAGAACGTCTTCGCCCACGAGCAGGTCAACGAGACCGTGATGCGCGAGTTCACGGTGCTGCCGATGGCCTTCGGCGTCCTCTTCCGCACCGAGGACGACATCATGGAGCTGATGCGCGGCACCTACGACGCGCTCCGCGACGTGCTGGCGAAGATGGCGGGCAAGGTCGAGTTCGGGCTGAAGGTCAACTGGGACCGCGAGCGCGTCATCGGCGAGCTGGAAGAGGAGAGCGAGGAGATACGCAACCTCAAGGAGCAGATCACGTCGCGCGGCTCGGGCTCGACCTACTTCGCGCG
>DASVTS010000196.1:0-2783 GCA_036387455.1 Pyrinomonadaceae bacterium
TGAACCGTAAACCGTGAACCGTGACGAGATGAAGAACCTGTCTTCTCTCGTCACGGTTCACGGTTTACGGTTCACGCCTATATCGTTGGGTTCCAGGAGTTCATCCAGAGGGTGGTGGTGGACTCCCTGCGGCCGACCTTGTAGACGTTGAGGCTGGCGAGCGGGGGCGAGTAGAGGTGGAGGGTGACGAGGTCCTGGCCGCTGACGTCGGGGTTGCCGAGCTGGTGGATGTCGGGGACGTCGGCGCCGGTGACGTGCCCCGGCGTCCACTCGCGCCCCGAAAGGTAGCGGAGCCCCTCCGCGTCGCCCATCCCGAAGAGCGTCTCCCACATCACGCCGCGCAGCACGCGCACCGCGCCGAACGAGCCGGCGTGGTCGTGAATCGGTGTGCGCTGCCCCGGCCGCCAGCACAGCACGAGCAGCTCGGCGTGCTCGCCGAGGTGTACGCGGTGGCGCGCGTACGTGCCCTCCTTGAACGAGACGTAGGGGCGCAGCTCGTCGTCGCCGACCTCGGCCCCCGCGAGCAGCGCGTTCAGCTCCTCGAACGTCGGGCGCGCGGCGACGCGCGACAGCCGCTCGACGAGCGCCGCCAGGCCGTAGCCCTCCGCCGGGAGGCCCGCGCCCGTCGCCCCTGCGCGCCCGGCCGCGTGTGTGTCTGTGCTGGTTGACATGCTTCCTCGTCTCCTCGGGGGCTGCGGAAGGTTTTCGTAGGGGAAGTCCCCGGGAGGCTTCTTACGACAAACGCGCCGCCGAAGTCAACGCCCGGGCGCCGCCGCGGCTCAGTCGAGCCGGCGCAGGAACTCCGCGAGGTCTGTGAAGCTCTCCGCGTGGAGGTCGGCGGGGAACTTGCGGCGGACGGCCTCGCCGCGGAAGCCCTCGCCGCCGAGCACGACCCGCGCCCCGCACCCGCGCGCGGCCGCCTGGAGCTGCGCGTAGTCGCGCGCGTTGTGCTCAAGCTCGCGCTGCATGGTCGAGGAGACGCAGACGAGCGCCGGGCGGTGCTTCGAGACGTACTCGGCCAGCGCGAAGAACGGCGTGTGCCCGCCGAGGTTGCGCGCGCCCCAGCCCGCCGCTTCGAGGAGCGCCTGCGCGCAGAGCACCGGGAGCGTGTGCAGCTCGTCCTCCGCGGCGCAGCAGACGGCCTGGCCGGCGTGCGCGCCCGCGCGGCTGACCGAGGCGGCCAGCGACGCGACCGCGTGCGTGGCCGCGCTCGTCGCCACGTGCTCGTCGGCCACGGACATCTCGTACGCCCCCCAGCAATCGCCCACGCGCCTGAGCGACGCCGCCACCACCTCGTCGAAGACGCGTTCGAGCGGCGCCCCGAGCATGTGAGCTTCGAGCAGAAGCGCCGCGGCCTCCGCCGCGTGCCCCTCGGCGACGGCCGCGAAGAACTGGCCGGCCGTCCGCGCCGCGTCGAACAGCCCGGCCTCGGCCGGCTGACCCTGTGCCACCGCGGCGCCCGCCGCCGCCGACGCGCCGAGCCTGCGCTCGGTCTGGAAGCGCATTACCTCCGAGACGGGGAAGCGCCTGTGGCCGCCGACCGTGCGGCTCGAAGTGAGCTGCCCCGTGTCGGCCCAGCGCTTGATGGTCGCCTCGCTGACGAGCCAGAGCTGCGCCAGTTGTCGCGTGGTCAGAAATTTTGCGGGAGCGAGCGTCATGAACGTTTCAAGCGCTTACCGGATGCATCGTCCGTTTGCGCCTTTACGTTTATAACAAAAATCCGCCGACAATTAAAATGCCCCACCTTTGTTACTAAATTGTGATGAGCGAATTGAACGCTTCGTGTATGGTGTAAACGTTCTTAAGTCGCTCATGTTTGAAGGGCGTGGCCGCCGCCCCGACCGGCCCCGGCCGGGCGGCCACAGACTTCGACAGCTTATGCTCTTTGTGAAACAGAGCGTGATACGCGCGTCGCCTGAGCGCGTCTTCGCCTTCCACGAGTTGCCGGACGCGCTCGCGCGTCTGACGCCGCCGTGGGAGCCGACGCGCGTGTTGCAGGCGGCGCCCGATTTGCGCGTCGGCTCGGTGGCCGTCGTCGAGACGAGGCTGTTCGGGTTCGTGCCCGTGCGCTGGGTCGCGCGCCACACCGCCTACGACCCGCCGCGCATGTTCGAGGACGTACAGGTCGAAGGGCCTTTCAAGCGCTGGCGCCACCGGCACACGGTCGAGCCGCACGAAAAGGGTTCGGTGCTGCGCGACGAAGTTGATTTCGAGACGCCGCTCGGGCCGCTCGGGCGACTGGCCGCGCCGCTCCTGGTCGAGCCGCGCCTGCGCAGGCTCTTCGAGTACCGCCACGGCGTCACGCGCGAGTGGTGCGAGGGCGCGGCACGGTAGTAGCAGGGGAGTCAGGCATGTCGGAAAGCGCGAACCGAAACGGAACGAGGGGCTGGGGCGGCTGGGTCGTCATCGGCGTCTCGCTGGGCGTCCTCATCGGGATAGCAGTGCTCAAGGGGCACGCCGACTCCGGCGGGGAACTCGACTGACAAAATTACAAACGACGGACTAGGGGGAAAGTGTAAATGGCAACAGCAGCTTCGAAATTGTCGCAAGATAATCCTACGTTGACCGGGAATCAAAGCTTGACGGCGGGCGCGGGCAAGGACGTGGTCGAGTCCACGCTCCGCACCATGGACGAGTCTACCAAGGGCGCGGCGGGCGTGAGCCTGTTCCACATCCTGACGCTGGCCTCCATCGGCGGCTCGCTCGCGCTCTTCTTCGCGGGCAAGAAGTCGGCGGCGATCTTCGTCGGCCTCTGGCCGCCGACCTTCCAGGCGCTCAAGGCC
>DASVTS010000197.1:0-43171 GCA_036387455.1 Pyrinomonadaceae bacterium
TGCGGCGGCGCACGTGCTCGAAGGCGCGGGCGCCGATTACGACCCACTGCTCGCGTCAATCGGCGAGTCGCGCTTCGTCCTGCTGGGCGAGGCGTCGCACGGCACGCACGAGTTCTACGCCGAGCGCGCGGAGGTCACCAGGCGGCTCATCACGGAGAAGGGCTTTACGGCCGTCGCGGTCGAGGCCGACTGGCCGGACGCCTACCGCGTCAACCGCTACGTCCGCGGCGAGTCCGACGACCGGGACGCGCGCGAGGCGCTCGGCGGCTTCAACCGCTTCCCGACCTGGATGTGGCGCAACACGGTCGTCGTCGAGTTCGTCGAGTGGCTGCGCGCCTACAACGACGCGCTCCCGGCGCCGGCCGAGCGGGTCGGCTTCTACGGGCTCGACCTCTACAGCCTCTACACGTCCATCGAGGCCGTGCTCGGCTACCTCGACAAGGTCGACCCCGAGGCGGCGCGGCGCGCGCGCGGGCGCTACTCCTGCTTCGAGCACTTCGGCGGCGACACGACCTCGTACGCCTACGCGGCGGCCTACGGCGCGGCCGAGTCGTGCGAGCCGGGCGTCGTCGAGCAACTGACCGAGCTGCGCCGCCGCGCCTCGGAGCTGGCGAACCGCGACGGCCGCGTCGCGCGCGACGAGTTCTTCCACGCCGAGCAGAACGCGCGGCTCGTCAAGAACGCCGAGGAGTATTACCGCTCGATGTTCCGCGGGCGCGCCAGCTCGTGGAACATGCGCGACCGGCACATGGCCGAGACGCTGGACGCGCTCTACGCGCACCTGAGCGCCGAGGGGCAGCACGCGAGGGTCGCCGTGTGGGAGCACAACTCGCACCTCGGCGACGCGCGCGCGACCGAGATGGGCGAGGGCGGCGAGTGGAACGTCGGCCAGCTGGTGCGCGAGCGCTACCCGCGCGACTGCCGCCTCGTGGGCTTCACGACGCACCGCGGCACCGTCACGGCCTCGTCCGACTGGGACGAGCCCGGGCGCCGCCAGCGCGTGCGCCCCGCGCTCGAAGGCAGTTGCGAGGCGCTCTTCCACGAGGCGGGGCTCGGGCGCTTCATGCTCGACCTGCGCGGGGAGGGGGCGGCGCGCGAGCTCCTGCGGCGGCCGATGCTGGAGCGGGCCATCGGCGTCATCTACCGGCCGGAGACCGAGCGGCAGAGCCACTACTTCCGCGCGCGGCTGGCCGAGCAGTTCGACGCCGTGCTTCACTTCGACGAGACGCGCGCGGTCGAGCCGCTCGAACGCGAGCCCCACTGGGAGGCGGGCGAGGAGCCGCCCGAAACCTACCCGACGGGAATTTAGAAAGGATGAAGGATGAAGGATGGCGTGACGGCCGCCGGCGTTTACTTCATCCTTCATCGCTCAAACAAGGGGGATTCATGCCGGACTTAAACATACGCATCCGCGCCGGGAGCGACGAGACGAAGACGCAGCAGATTTTCAACCAGATTGCCAGCGCCATCCTCGCCGGCAAGTTCACGCGCGGCGACGCCATCACGTCCGAGCGGGCGCTGGCCGAGCAGCTCGGCGTCAGCCGCAACATCGTCCGCAACGCCTACCGCCGCCTCGAAGAGCAGGGGCTCATCGAGACCTTCAGCACCTCGGGCCGGCGCGTGCGCGGCGCGAAGAGGAGCCGGACGGCGGGCGGGCAGGCCGGGGTCGCCAGCAGCGACCGGCGCGCGATGCAGGCCGGCGCCCAAGCGGAGGACGTCGGCCCCACGGTCGGCGACGCGGCGGCGAAGAGGCCCGGCGGCGGCCGGCGCGGCTGAAGCGAGGAAGGGAGAAGAACTCATGCCAGAACGTAAAGACGCGGCGGGCAAGGACGACGAGCGGCAGGTGCGCGGCCGGAAAGGCCCGCCGAGCCAGTCCCGCGGCGAGAAGAACCGGCGCCCCGCACGCAAGGGCGGCGGCGCCCCCCGCGGCAACGTCCCCAAAATCGGCAAACACGACTCGTCCCGCGGCGACACCTCCGGCGACGGGCTGCACTGAAAAGAGGGGCTAGGGGCTAGAGGCTAGGGGCTAGTTAGGCGCGTCCGATGGAGCTGGCGCACTTCGGCGATGATGTTTTTAACTAGCCCCTAGCCTCTAGCCCCTAGCCCCTCTTAACAGGCGGTAGATGGTGACGGCGCTGCCGGCGAGGGCGACGAGGGTGAGGCCGTAGACGACGTAGTTGAAGGCGTCGGAGTTCATGAAGTCGAGGAAGCGGCGGCCGAAGTAGAGGATGAGCAGCGCCTCGGCGGCGAAGCGGAGCGTGCGGCCGAGGAAGACCGAGAGGAACATCCGCGCGCGGTCGCACTGGAGCGCCGAGGCCGTCATCATCGTGAAGCGGAAGGGGAAGGGCGGCGGCAGCGCCGAGGCGAGGAAGACGACCCAGCCCGTGTTCCGCTCCAGCTTCCCCTTGAGGCCCTCGAACTTCTTCTTCCCGACCAGCCGCTCGACGCCGCCCGCGCCGACGCGCCTCATCAGAAGGTCTAAGAGCGCGACGCCCGCCACCGTCCCCGCCGCCCCCGACACCGCGTAGGCCGCCCACATCCAGCCCGAAGCCTCGCCCCCGCCGTGGATGAGCATGAAGAGGAGTAGCTCGTTCGCCAGCGGCACGTAGAAGAAGGACGAGTCGAAGGCTTCGAGCAGGAAGGGCCCGAAGAGGCCGAGCGTGACGAAGAACCTGATGAGCGAGCGCGCCCAGGAGGAGGCCGCGAGGAGGAGTGTCAGCGTGGTCGGCACGCGCGCGATGCTAACGGAACTCTTTCCGCTCTTTGCGGATTCTTTGTGCGCTTTGCGTTACAGGCAGGGGGAACCAGGCGGTAGGGATTAACCGCGGGGACACGGCCGGCACACGTCCGAAAGCCGCGCCCCCGAGGTCAATCCCTGCGACTCATTATCTCGACGTCGGCGTCCGTGGCGACGACGGCGAGGTCGGCCATCCCGACGAAGAGGCCGGACTCGACGACGCCCGTGAGCGCCTTCAGCCCGCGCTCGGTTCGCGCAGGGTCGGGAATCTCGCCGCAGAGGCAGTCGAGGACGTAGTTGCCGTTGTCGGTCAGGTAGGGCTCGCCGCCCCCGGCGCGGCGGAGCACGGCCTCGGCCTTCGTCAGCGCGGCGACGCGGCGCGCCGTCAGCTCCCAGCCGAACTGCACGACCTCGACGGGGAGCGGGAAGCGGCCGAGCACGTCCACGCGCTTCGACGCGTCGGCGATGACGACGAAGCGGCGCGCGGCCGAGGCCACCATCTTCTCGCGCAGGAGGGCGCCGCCGCCGCCCTTGATGAGCGCGAGGTCGGGGCCTATCTCGTCCGCGCCGTCGATGGCGAGGTCGAGCCGGCCGGCCTCGCCGAGCTGGACGAGCGGGATGCCTAGGTGCCGGGCCTGCTCCTCGGTCCGCCGCGACGTGGGGACGCAGCGCACGCGCAACCCCTCCTCGCGCACGCGCGCGCCCAGGCGCTCGACCAGCCAGCGGGCCGTCGAGCCCGTCCCGAGCCCCACGCTCATCCCGTCCTCGACGAACTCGGCCGCCTTGAACCCCGCGCGCTGCTTCGCGTCCATCCCGTTGCCCTCCGCGTCCCCGCGCTCAACGACCCGCCGCCTAGAAGACGACCTTGACGGCGAGCTGGACGATGCGCGGGTCGCCGACGCCCTGGCGCAGGAAGCCGTCGAAGTTGAAGAGGCCGGGCGTGACCAGCGGGTTGATGTTGTTCTCGGTGTTGAAGGTATTGAACATCTCGAAGATGGGGATGACGGCGGCCGACTCGCCGAAGCGGAAGGGGCGCTGGAGCCGCCAGTCGAGCGAGAAGAACTCGTTGTTCTTCCGGAGCGTGTTGCGGTCCGCGCCCAGGCGCACCTCGGGCGAGATGGGCTGCGCGGAGCGCGCCTGCGCGCGCGCGTTCAGCTCGAAGCCCGCGGGCAGCTCGACGTTCGTGTAGAAGTTGAAGCGGTGGCGGATGTCGCGGTCGGAGAGCGCGTAGTCGAGCTGGAGGTTGTTGATGTCGAAGGCGCGGTCGGCGAACGGGTCGCGCTCGTTCGAGTCGTCGTCCATGTCCTTCGAGAAGACGTAGTTGGCCTCGAACTGGTAGCGGCGGCTGAAGCGCTTGCGCAGCCCCGTCGTGAAGGCGCGGTAGAGCGACTTGCCGTTGGCGCTCGTCACCATCACCTCGCCGAGGAAGGGGCCGAAGAAGTTGTTGCGGTTGACGTTGAGGAAGCGCGTCAGGTGGACGCCCTTCGCGTGCGTGAAGTCGAAGTAGAGCGAGAAGTCGCCGCCGAGGCCCTGCTCGAAGGCGACGTTCGTCGTGTAGACGCGCGGGTTGGCGTAGTCGCGGCTGAAGACGCGGACGCCGCTGAAGCAGGGGAAGGGGTTCGCGACGCCGCCCGCCGTGCAGGGCGTGACGGTCGAGGGCGGCGTGACGGTGCCGGGCCAGACGGGGCCGGGGACGCCCGAGGCGACGATGGACGAGTCGAGGAAGATGGTCTGCTGCTGCACGCCGTTGGTCGTGATGGAGCCGACCTGGCTGAGCATGTTCTGGCGCGCGAAGTAGACGCCGTAGTTGGCCCGCAGCACCGAGCGGCCGTTCGAGGCCACGTCCCACGCGAAGCCGACGCGCGGCTGGAACTCCTTCTTCGGGCTCGGGAGCGTGCCGTCGGAGGGGAAGCGCGGGTCGTCGAGGAAGATGCCGTAGGCGGTCTGCGCGGGCGGGACGACCGGCCCGGGGAAGATTTGCGCCTCCCACCGGAGGCCGAGCGTGGCGGTGAAGTTGGGCCGGAGCTTCCACGAGTCCTGCGCGAAGAGGGCGAGGTCTTCGTTGGCGATGTCGGAAAAGCCGGCGGCGTCGGTCGCGGGGCCGGTCGGCCCGGCGCCCTGCAAGTAGAGCAGGAGCGGGCCGCTGGTCCCCGACGTGATGGCGGGGCAGAAGTCCGGCGCGGTGGCGTAGGCGCGGACGCCGTGCCCGAAGCAGGCGCGCGTGTTCGGGCCGAAGCCACCCGGCGCGGCGGGCGAGGCGTAGCGCAGGAAGCCGGCGACGCTGTCGAAGATGTAGCGCCCCTGGAAGAAGCCGCGGAAGACCTGCGTGTTGCGGCTGTGCATCCACTCGCCGCCGAACTTGGCGGTGTGGTCGCCCGCGACGACCGAGAAGTTGTCCTTGAACTGCGCGCGCCAGAACGTCTCGTCCACGCCCGGCGCGAGGAAGAAGGGGTTGCCGAAGCGGAAGGTCGGGGCGAAGCCTATCGCCGTGTCGGCCGGCACGTTCGAGTCCACGGCCGAGCGCGGCCGCACCTCGCGCCCGTAGGTGAAGTGGAACTCGTTGACCTTCGTCGGCGAGACGGTCGAGAAGAGGTTGGCGTTGAAGGCGTGAATCTTCGAAGGCCCCTCGACGCCGTTGGCCGAGTTGCCGTAGGTCGCCACGTCGAAGGTCTGGTTCTCGTTACGAGAGTAGTCGAAGTTGTGCGAGACGGCGAGGTGGTTCTTCGCGCCCAGCTCCCAGTCAATCTTGCCTAGGACGGCGGAGTTGCGGACGGGGCGCTCGACCGGCAGGCCCTCCTCCTGCCCGAGCCGCGCGCGGAAGAAGCCGAGGAGTGCGAGCCGCTGGCAGTCGGCGTTCGCGTTAATCAGCGCCTCGTGGGCCGTGATGGTGGGCGACTGGACGGGGCAGGGCGTGTCGCCCACCTGCTCGGAGAGGTTGGCGCGCGTCAGGTTCTCGAAAATCTGCTCGTAGGCGACGAAGAAGAAAGCCTTGTTCTTTTTGATGGGGCCGCCGACGTTGCCGCCGAACTGCTCGCGGTGGAAGTCCCGCAGGGGCTTCCCGTCGGAGGTGTTCGCGGTGAGCGCTTCGAGCCGCTGGAAGTGGAAGAGCGAGCCGTGGAACTCGTTGGTGCCCGACTTGGTGACGACGTTGACGACGCCGCCCGCGGTGCGGCCGAACTCGGCGGTGGCGCCGGTGGCGATGACCTGGAACTCCTTGACGGCGTCGAGCGGGATGTCGATGGCGGCCCGCTGGCCGCCGGCCTGCTCGCCGAAGAAGCCGTTCATGTAGTCGCCGCCGTCGAGGCTGATGTTGTTGAAGACGCCGCGCTGGCCGGCGAAGTTGATCTCGTCGCCGTCCGGCCCCTGCGTGACCGAGACGTTCGGCGTGAGCGTCAGGAGGTCTTCGAACTTGCGCCCGAGGACGGGGAGGTTGCCGACGGCGCGCTCGTTGATGGTCGTGGAGGTCTGCGTGCTGGCGGTGTCCACGGTCTGGACGGCCGAGACGGTGATGGTCTCGTTGACGCCCGAGACCTTCATCCGCAGGTCGAGGTTGGCGGCCTGCCCGACGGTGAGCGCGAACTCCTCCTGCCTGAGCGTGGCGAAGCCCTGCTTCGCGGCCGTCAGCGTGTAGCGCCCCGGCGGCAGTTGCAGGAAGACGAAGCGCCCGCCCTCGTCGGTCGTGAGCGTGCGGGCGAGGCCGGTCTCGACGTTCCTGACCTCGACCGCGGCGCCGGGCACGGTCGCGCCCTGCTCGTCCGCGACGGTGCCCTGCACGGTGCCGGTCGTGATCTGCGTCTGGCCGAAGGCCGGCGCGGCCGGGGGCGCGAGGAGGACGAGAAGGAGGAGGGCGGCGGTCTTAAAGATAGACGACTGACGCTGCGGCTGGGATGGGGGACGCATGTGTTCTCCTGTTCTGATGCGGTCTGGTAACGCGCGCGCGCCGTGCGCGGGAGGGCGCATGACGAGGGGCAGGGAGCGGGCGGCTTCGGCGCGCGCGACTTCCGAAAGCCGGCAGATGTTAATGACGCGCCCCGCCGCGTGTCAACGAAAATAACTCGGAGGGGGCGTTCGGGCGCGGCTCAGTGCGGGGGGCGGAAATTCTCCTTGCCGCAGGGCAGCGCGTCGAAGCGCGCGAGGACGCGGGCGTAGAGCGGGTCGCAGAGGGAGGGCAGCGCGGGGCCGACCCACTGGGGGACGCCCGCGCCGCCCGAGTAGTAGGGCGGGAGGTGCGCGAGCAGAGGGCCGGCGCCGCCGAGCGTGTCGCGCGCGCCGAAGACGACGCGGCCGACGCCGTGGAGCAGCAGCGCGCCCGCGCACATCACGCACGGTTCGAGCGTCGTGTAGACGGTCAGGTCGCGGGCGCGGGGCCAGAGTTCGGCGGGGACGAGCCGGAGCGCCTCAATCTCCGCGTGGCGCCCGGGGTGGTAGGCGGGCACGAGCACGGCGTTGCCCGCCTCGGCGACGATTTCGCCGCCCAGCCTGACGACCGCACCCACCGGCAGGTTCCCCGCCGCCTCCGCCTTGAGCGCGAGCCCGACCGCGCGCGTCAGGAGAGTTAAGTCCGCCTTGTCTGTCGTCGTCTGCGTGTTTGTCATACCTTAAGAGCGTGAACCGTGAACGGTGAACCGTGAAAGACCGTGAACCGTGAACCGTAAACGGTGACAAGAAAGGGCAGGGTTTTTCTTGTCACGGTTTACGGTTCACGGTTCACGGCTCTAAACCATTACCGACCTGACGTCGAGGAAGGCGGCGCACAGACGCTCGTCCCCCTCGGTCTCGACCCGCCGGGCGGCCTCGTCCGCGTCGAGCGCGTTGAAGAAGAGGCGCCAGGCGGTGTCGGCGTCGAGCCGGACGCGCGCCGCGGCCGAGGGCGCCTCGCCCTCGCGCAGCTCCCAGCCGGAGCGGCCGCGCAGGACGTGCCAGGCGCCGCCGGCCTCGCCCTCGACGCGGACGGAGAGCGCGGTGCCATCGCCGGCCCGCGCGCCGCGGAAGGCGCGCGGGAGCGCGTACATCGAAAGCTCAAGCACGGGGCCGAGCCAGCGGCGCGAGTCGAGCGCGGGCGCGGCGACGGCGTCGCGTATCTGCGCCTGGTGGTGCCATTTCTCGGTGTACTCGCGCCCCGCGTCCATCCAGTTGGCCGAGCGGCCTTCGCCCGCCCACGCCACCGGGTAGAGCGCGTCGCCTTCGGGCGCGAGCGAGGCGAAGACCTCCGCCACCTGCGGCCCCGCCCATTCGAGCAGGTCGGTCAGCACGCGCGGGCTGACGCGTGCGAAGACTTCGACCCACGCGGCGTTGAGACGGTTGATGAGCGCGACGAGTTCTTCGTAGGTCGGCTCGCCGGCCGGCGACCGCGGCGCGAGCCCGTACGCGTCGCGCTGCGCGCAGAGGCGGCGCAGGTCCGTGTCGAGGAGGTGGGCCGCCACGTCCTTCACCGTCCAGCCGCGCGCCACGGTCGGGCGCGTCCAGTCTTCGTCCGACAGGCCGCGCAGCAGCGCGACCAACTCGCGCTGGAGCGGGAGGAACAGCTCGACTGTCTCGGGTCGTCTCATCGGGCTCCGGGGGAAACTTTCGGCCGCGCCTTAAGTCCGGCGCGCGCGGCGGCGGAAAACGCGCTATTATGTGGCCCTCTCTCGAACCTCGCAACAGATTTGTTTACTGGCGGACACAGTTGCCCAAAGGCGTGCCCGGTAAGATGGACGTTTGATGACGACCGAGCTGTACCAGCCGAGGCAGGGGGAGCGCGCGGAGCCGGACGCGGGCATCGACACGGCCGAGTTCCCGCCCGTCCGCCGCGTCGTCAACCGGGCCTACGCCCGCGCGGCGGGCGCGCAGCTCATCCCGGGCAACGGCGTCCGCCTGCTCGTGGACGCCAGAGAGAACTACCCCGCCTGGCTCGAAGCCATCGGCGCCGCGCGCCGCACCATCAACTTCGAGAGCTTCATCATCCACGAGGACGACGTGGGCCGGGAGTTCGCCGCGGCGCTCTGCGAGAAGGCGCGCGAGGGCGTGCGCGTCCGCGTCGTCTACGACTGGCTGGGCGCGGTCGGCAAGACCTCGCGCCGCTTCTGGCGCAACCTGCGCGACGCGGGCGTCGAGGTGCGGGGCTTCAACCCGCCGCGCTACGACGAGCCCTTCGGCTGGCTCAACCGCGACCACCGCAAGATGATTTCCGTCGACGGCCGCACGGGCTTCGTGATGGGGCTCTGCGTCGGGCGCGACTGGGTCGGTCGGCCCGAGAAGAACGTCGAGCCGTGGCGCGACACGGGCGTCGAAATCAAGGGGCCGGCCGTGGCCGACATGGAGGCGGCCTTCGCGCGCGTGTGGGAGACCTCCTGCGGCCAGCAGATTCCGCCCGAAGAACTGCCCGAGCGCGAGTCAATCGAGCAGGGCGGCGATGTCTCGGTGCGCGTCATCGCCACCGAGCCGAACTCGGTCGGGCTCTACCGGCTCGAACAGCTGGTCGCCGCCGGCGCGCGCAAGTACCTGTGGCTGACGGACGCCTACTTCGTCGGGACGACGATGTACGTGCAGGCCCTGCGCGCGGCGGCGCAGGACGGCGTGGACGTGCGGCTCCTCGTCCCGAGCGCGAGCGACATCCCCGTGGTGAGCGCGCTCTCGCGCGCCAACTACCGGGCGCTCCTCGAAGCGGGCGTGCGCGTCTTCGAGTGGAACGGGCCGATGATTCACGCCAAGACCTCGGTGGTGGACGGGCAGTGGGCGCGCGTCGGCTCGACGAACCTGAACGTGGCGAGCTGGATGGGGAACTGGGAGCTGGACGTGACAATCGAGGACGAGGGCTTCGCGCGGCAGATGGAGGAGACCTACTGCCGCGACCTCGAAAACGCGACCGAGATCGTCTTGCAGGGGCGGCGGAAGGTGCGCCCGAAGGGCGGCGAGGCGCGGGCCGAGCGGCGGCGGCGGCGCCCGAGCCGGAAGGGGAGCGCGTCGCGCGCGGCCGCGGGCTTCATCGGGGTGGGGAGCGCCGTCGGCGCGGCCATCACCAACCGGCGCGTGCTGGGGCCGGCCGAGGCGCGGCTGATGGTGATGTCGGCGACGCTGCTGCTCGCGCTCTCGATGGTCGCGGTCAAGTGGCCGCGCGGGCTGACCTACCCGCTCGCCTTCATCGGCACGTGGTGCGCGCTCGCGCTCTTCGTGCGCGCCTACAAGCTGCACAGGGGCGCGCGCGCCCCGGCGTCGAAGGAGCGCGCGGGCGGCGAGCAGCCCCCGCCGCCCGCGCCCGGCCGCGATGGGCGCTGACTAATCAACGAACCAATTCTCGGAGGAGAGCTTAAAGAGATGAGACTAGGTGGCTCGCGCGAGAGCGGAAACGTCGAAGACCGGCGCGGGATGGGCTTCGGCCGCGGCGGCATGGCTGTCGGCGGGGGGTGCGGGACGCTAATCGTCGTCATCCTCGCGCTCGTCTTCGGGGTGGACCCGAGCCAGTTCCTGAGCGGCGGCGGCGGGCCGGCCGAGGGGCCCGCGCCCGCGCAGCGCACGGGCGGCGCGCCGGGCCAGCCGCCGCAGGACGACGAGGACTCGCGCTTCATCCGGCGCGTGCTCGGCACGACCGAGGACGTCTGGAACGACGTCTTCAAACGCAACGGGAGCGACTACCGCGAGCCGACGCTCGTGCTCTTCACGCAGCAGGTGCAGTCGGCCTGCGGCGTGGCGGGCGCGTCGGTCGGGCCGTTCTACTGCCCGGCGGACGAGAAGGTCTACATCGACCTCCAGTTCTACGACGAGCTACAGTCGCGCTTCCGCGCGCCGGGCGACTTCGCGCAGGCTTACGTCATCGCGCACGAGGTCGGCCACCACGTCCAGAACCTCCTCGGCACCTCCGACAAGGTGACGAACATGCAGCGGCGCGCGGGCGAGGCGCAGTCGAACCAGCTCTCCGTGAGGCTTGAGCTACAGGCCGACTGCTACGCGGGCGTCTGGGGCTTCTACGCCAAGCAGCGCAACATCCTCGACCCGGGCGACCTCGAAGAGGCGCTGGGCGCGGCCGCGGCCATCGGCGACGACCGCCTCCAGCGCCAAACGCAGGGCTACGCCGTCCCCGACTCCTTCACGCACGGCTCCTCCGAGCAGCGCATGCGCTGGTTCCGCCAGGGCTTCGACGGCGGCGACATCCGCCGCTGCGACACCTTCGGCACCCGCTCGCTGTAAAAGAAGTACTGAGGACTGAGGACTGAGGACTGAGTGGAAGAGGGCGAGTTCTTCACTCAGTCCTCAGTCCTCAGTCCTCAGTACTTTATGAACAGGGAGACGCTCATCACGAGGCCGACGGCGATGACGGCGCGGCGGACGAAGCGGCGGCCGAGCCGGTAAGCGAGGCGCGCGCCGGAGTAGCCGCCCGCGACGGCCGCGAACGTCATCACGAGCACGTCCGACCAGATGACCGCGCCCGAGGCGATGAAGTAGACGGCGGCCACGCCGTTGATGCAGATGGCGAGCAAATTCTTCAGCGCGTTCATCCGGTGGATGTCCGTGAAGCCGAGGAGCCCCAGCGCCGCCAGCATCAGGATGCCGATTCCCGCCCCGAAGTAACCGCCGTAGACCCCGACGAAGAACTGGAAGACCACGGCGCCGGCCCACCACGCGCGCGTCGGCTCGTGCGCCTCGCCGGCGTCGCCGCGCAGGCGGCGCGAGATGGGCTCCTGCGCCGCGAGCAGGAGGGTGGCGAAGAGGATGAGGAAGGGCACGAGGCGGCCGAACGTCTCCGACGGCGTCCGCAGCAGCAGCGCCGCGCCGAGCACCCCGCCCGCGAGCGACGGCGCGCCGAAGACGAGGAACGTCCGCGCGCCGCCCTTCAGCTCGCGCCGGAAGCCGTAGGCGCCCGCCAGCGACGCCGGCCAGAGCGCCACCGTGCTCGTCGCGTTCGCCAAGACGGGGTCGCGCCCCATCCACAGCAGCGCCGGGAAAGAGACGAGCGTCCCGCCGCCCGCAATCGAGTTGATGAGACCGGCCGCGAACGACGCCGCCGCGATGACCGCCAACTGCCACAGGTTCACGCGCCCGAGACTAACCAACGACGAAGGCAAAAGGCAAAGGGCAGGAGTGAAGAAAGGAAGGTTAAGTTAAAAATTCTTCGCGCGTCAGCGCGTCCTTACTTTTGCCTTTTGCCTTTTGCCTTCACAGATGCTTTATCATCTGGGCGTGCCGGTAAAGCTCCTCTCAAACTGCCTCCTCTGCGTCGCGCTCGTCTGCGCGGCGCGCGGCGCGGCGCGCGCGCAGGGCGGGCCGCCGGCGCCGGGCGAGCCGCGGCCGGCGCTGCGCGGCGTCGTCGTCGACCAGAGAGGCGCGCCGGTCGCGGGCGCGGTGGTCATGCTGGTCGTGCGGAGGTCCGTGGACGTCACCGGCGCCCAAACGGACGCGGAGGGGCGATTCGAGTTCCCCGGCCCGGCGCCGTTCCCCTTCACGCTGACGGTCACGGCCGAGGGCTTCGGCCCCGCGGCGCTGCGCCGGGAGGAGGGCGAGTGGAAGGGCGAGGAGTTGCGCGTCGTGCTCCTGCCGCCCTCTTACGCCGAGCGCGTGACGGTGACGGCCTCGCGCACCGAGACGCGTCTGGCGGAGACCGCCGCCAGCGTCGTCGTCCTCGGCGCGGAGGAGCTTGAGACGGCCGCCGCGCTCGCGGCCGACGACGTGCTGCGGCAGGTGCCCGGCTTTCAACTCTTCCGCCGCACCTCGGGCCGCGCGGCCAACCCGACGGCGCAGGGCGTGAGCCTTCGCGGCGTCGGCGCGAGCGGCGCCAGCCGCGCCGTCGTGCTCTACGACGGCGTGCCGCTGAACGACCCCTTCGGCGGCTGGGTCTACTGGGGGCGCGTCCCGCGCGAGGGGCTGCTCCGCGCGGAGGTGCTGCGCGGCGCCTCGTCCTCGCTCTACGGCAGCGGCGCGCTGGGCGGCGTCGTGCAGTTCGTCCCGCGCCGAGCCGACGACACGCAGTTACGCTTCGAGACTTCCTACGGCACGCAGGGCACGCCGGACGCCTCGCTCTACGCGGGCACGTCGCGCGGGCGCTGGGGGCTCTCCGTCTCGGCGCAGACCTTCGCCACCGGCGGCTACGTGCCGGTCGCCCCGCGCGAGCGCGGGCGCGTGGACACGCCCGCCGCCTCGCGCAACTCCTACGGCGAGCTGTACGTGAGGCGCAGCTTCGCCGGCGGCCTCCTCGTCTTCGCGCGCCCTTCCTACTACGGCGAGTCGCGGCGCAACGGCACGCCGCAGCAGTTCAACCGCACGCACATCCGCCAGCTCGCCGCGGGCGCGTCGTGGGACGCGACGCGCGCCGGCGCCTTCGAGCTGCGCGCGCACGCCTCCGCGCAGGTCTTCGACCAGAGCTTCACGGCGGTGGCGGCCGACCGCTCGGGCGAGACTCTGACGCGGCTCCAGCGCGTGCCGGCTCAAGGGTCGGGGCTCTCGTTCCAGTGGTCGCGCGCGGCCGGCGAGCGGCACGCCGTCGTGGCGGGGGTCGAGATGTCGGAGGCGCGCGGCGCGAGCGACGAGCTGGTCTACGTCGCGGGACGGCCCACGTCGCTCGCCGGCGCGGGCGGGCGGGCGCGCACGTACGGCTTCTACGCGCGCGACGCGTTGCGCGTGAACGACAGGCTCGTCGTCACGCCGGGCGCGCGCTTCGACCGCTGGCGCAACTTCCGCGCGCAGCAGACGACGCGCGCACTAACAGGCGCGGGCGCCGTCACGACCGCCCGCTTCGGCGAGCGCACCGAGGCGGCCTTCAGCCCGCAGCTCTCGGCCGTCTTCAAGGTGTCGGACTCGCTCTCGCTCAACGCGACGGTCGCGCGGGCGTTCCGCGCGCCGACCTTGAACGAGCTTTACCGCTCGTTCCGCGTCGGCAACGTCGTCACGCTCGCGGACGAGAACCTGCGCGCCGAGCGCCTGACGAGCGGCGAGGCGGGGTTACTCTACAGCTCTCCGCGCCGGGGCTTGACGGCGCGCGCCGCCATCTTCCGCGCGGACGTGACGCGGCCCGTGGCGAACGTGACGCTCTCGGTCACGCCCGCGCTCATCACGCGCCAGAGGCGGAACCTCGGGCGCACGCGCACGCGCGGCTTCGAGGCGGAGGTCGAGAAGCGCATCGGCGGCGGCTGGACGGCCTCGGCCGGCTACCTCTTCGCGGACGCGCGCGTCGCCCGCTTCCCCGCGGACCCTTCGCTCGAAGGCCGGCGCGTCCCGCAGGTCGCGCGCCAGCAGCTCAGCTTCCAACTGCGCCGCGCCGGGCGCGGGCCGCTGACCTTCGGCCTGCAAGGCCGGGCCTCCGGCGCGCAGTTCGACGACGACCAGAATCTCCTGCGGCTCGGCGGCTACTTCACGCTCGACGCCTTCGTCTCGCGCCGCCTCTCGCGCGGCGTGGAAGCCTTCGCCGCCGCCGAGAACCTGACCGGCCGCCGCTACGAGGTCGGCCGCACGCCCGTCCTCACGCTCGGCCCGCCCGCCTTCGTGCGCGGCGGCGTGAGGCTCCGACTTCCCTTCAGGAAGGATTAGCCACAGAGGCACGGAGGCACAGAGATTAAGAAAGGACTTACAAAACCTTTCTTAATCTCTGTGCCTCCGTGCCTCTGTGGCTAAGTTCTGCCTACCTCAGAGCCTCCCCGTGGCGACGAGGAGCTCGGCGTTGAGGATGGCCGCGCCGGCGGCGCCGCGGACGGTGTTGTGGCTGAGGGCGACGAAGCGGTAATCGAGCACCTTGTCGGGGAGGATGCGGCCGACGGTGACGCTCATGCCGCGGCCGGCGTCGCGGTCGAGCTTGGGCTGCGGGCGGTCGGGCTCGTCGCGGACGATGATGGGCCGCTCGGGCGCCGTGTGCAGCTTCAGCTCCTGCGGGAGCGACGTGTAGGAGGCGAACGCCTCGCGCAGCTCCTCCGCCGTGGCAGGGCGCGCGAGCTTGACGCGGACGGCGGCCATGTGGCCGTCGCTGACGTTGACGCGGTGCACCTGCGCGCTCACCTTGAAGGGCGCGTCGGTGATGCGCCCGCCCTCGTGCCGGCCGAGAATCTTGAGCGTCTCGGTCTCGATCTTCTCCTCCTCGCCGCCGATGTAGGGCAGGACGTTGTCGGCGGCGTCGAGCGAGGCGACGCCCGGGTAGCCCGCGCCCGAGAGCGCCTGCAAGGTCGTCGCCACGACGGCCTCGACCCCGAAGCGCGCGTGCAGGGGCGCGAGCGCGAGCACGAGCATGATGGTCGAGCAGTTCGGGTTGGTCACAATCATCCCGCGGTCGAGCGAGCGCGTCTGCTTCTGAGAGTCGAGCTGCGCGAGGTGCTCGTGGTTGACCTCGGGGATGAGCAGCGGCACGTCCTCGTCCATCCTGAGCGCCGACGAGTTGCTGATGACGGCGTAGCCGGCGCGCGCGAACGACTCCTCGGTCTCGCGCGCGACGTCGCCCGGCAGGCTGGAGAAGACCAGCTCGCAGTCGAGCGGCGGCTCGGGCGCCGAGACCTTCAGGCCGCGGACGGCCGGCGGCATGTCGCCCGGCAGGCGCCACGTGCAGGCCTCGCCGTAGGACTTGCCCCGCGAGCGGTCGGAGGCGGCCAGCGCCGACACCTCGAACTGCGGGTGCCCTTCGAGCAACTGTATGAAGCGCTGCCCGACCGTCCCCGTCGCGCCCAGAATCCCGACCCGGTACTTTCTGCCCATAACGCCTCCGAAAAAAAAGTGACGAGTGAGGGATGACAGGTGACAAGTTAGAACACTCGCCGCCGCTTGTCACCCGCCACCCGCCGGCTAGCGCTTCAGCGTCTCCTTCATCCGGCGCACGCCCTCCGCGATGACCGGCAGGTCGGCGCAGAAGGAGACGCGGAGGAAGCCCTCGCCCTCGGGGCCGAAGGCCGAGCCGGGGACGGTGATGACGCCGCCTTCGAGCAGGCGCTCGGCCACCGCCATCGAGTCGCCGTGCCCGGACACGTCCAACATCGTGTAGAAGGCGCCCTCGGGCTCGACGGCGCGCAGGGACAATTCGCTGGAGAGGAGCCCGAGCAGGTAGTCGCGCCGCCCGCGGAAGGTCTCGCGCGCCGCTTCGCGCGCGGCGGCGGCCTCGTCCGTCCAGGCGGCGAGCGCCGCCTTCTGCGAGACGGTCGAGGCGCACGTCGTCGTGTAGCCGTGCAGGACGAGCGCGCCGCGCACCACCCCCGCGTCGCCGCAGAGCCAGCCCAGCCGCCACCCCGTCATGCTCATGGACTTCGACAGCCCGCCGATGACGACGGCGCGCTCCGCCCTGAACTCCGAGATTGACGACGGCCGCTCGCCGCCGAAATAGAGGTCGCGGTAAATCTCGTCGCTCACGACGTAGGCGCCCGAGCCTTCGAGCGCCGCCGCCATCCCGGCCAGCTCCGCGCGCGAGAGCACGCGCCCCGTCGGGTTCGAGGGGCTGATGCAGACGACGACCTTCGTGCGCGGCGTGAGGCGGCGGCGGAAGTCCTCGGCGTCGAAGGCGAAGTCGCGCGCGGCGGGCAGCTTGTAGAACTTCGGCTCGCCGCCCGCCATCCGCACGATGGTCGGGTAGGCGACGAAGCCCGGGTCGGGGATGAGCACCTCGTCGCCCTCGTCGACGAGGGTGAGGAGCGCGAGGTAGAGCGCCTCCTGCGAGCCGGCGGTGACGACGACCTGCTCGGGCGCGAGTTTGAGGTGCGCGTAGTCCGAGGCGACGCGCTCGCGCAGGGGCAGAAGGCCCGCGTGCGTCGTGTAGCCGTTCTGCTCCTCCGTCACGACGCGCGCGGCCTCGCGCCGAATCACGTCGGGCGTCGGCAGGTCGGGCTCGCCGAGGCCGAGGTTGACGCTCCCGGGGCGCGCGCGGTCGAAGACCTGACGGATGACGCTCTTCTGGATGCCGCGCAGGCGGCGCGCGGGCTCGAACTCGCTCAACGCAGGTAGTCCTCCAGCCGGACGGCGCGGTCGGTCTTCTCGTCGCGGTACTTGACGATGACGGGGGCGTAGAGCGAGAGGCCCCACTCGCGCCCGCGCTCGGTCGTCACGGCGCGCGAGCCGGGCACGACGACCGCGCCCGCCGGAATCTCAAGCGGCGCGTCCTCGGTCCGGCGGTAGACCTCGCCGCGGACGAGGTCGTAGACGGGCGTCGCGCCCGTCAGAATCGTCCCCGGCGCGAGCACCGCGCCCGCGCGCACGACGGTGCCCTCGTAGACGCCGCAGTTGCCGCCCACCAGCACGTCGTCCTCGATACAGACGGGGACGGCGCCCACGGGTTCGAGCACGCCGCCGATCTGCGCCGCGGCCGAGAGGTGGACGCGCTTTCCCACCTGCGCGCACGAGCCGACGAGCGCGTGGCTGTCAATCATCGTCCCCTCGTCCACGTAGGCGCCCGCGTTGACGTACATCGGCGGCATGCAGACGACGCCCGCGGCGAGGTAGGCGCCGTCCCTCACCGACGACCCGCCGGGCACGATGCGCACGCCCTCCGCGATGCTCGTCGGGCGGACGGGGTAGGTGTCCTTGTCGAAGAAGCGCAGGGAGGCGTGCGCGCTCATGTCGGCGAGCGCGCCGAGCCGGAAGCCGACGAGGATGCCGCTCTTGACCCACGAGTTGACGCGCCAGCGCCCTTCCCGGTCGCGCTCGGCGGCGCGCACCTCGCCGCGGTTGAGCGCCTGCTTGAAAGCCTCGAAGACCTCGCGGTCGGCCGGGCCGAAGTCGCCGCCCTTCGCGTACAGCGCCTCCACCTGCTCACGCAGCGACATGCGACGTCCCCCCCGGCAGCCCCAGCTCCGACAGCACCTCGCCGACGCGCGCGCGCGTCTGCCCCGTGACAGGCACGAGCGGCAGGCGCAGGTTCTCTTCGAGCAGCCCCATCAGCGCCAGCGCGGCCTTGACCGGGCCGGGGCTCGACTCGACGAAGTTGACCTCCATCAGCGGGAGCAGCCGGTAGTGCAGCTCGCGCGCCTCGTCCCAGCGGCCGTCGAGCGCCGCGCGCACCATCCGCGACATCAGCTCGGGCGCCTCGTTCGACGCGACCGAGACGAGGCCGTCCGCCCCGAGCGCCAGCATCGGGAACGTCAGCGCGTCGTCGCCCGAGAGGACGAGGAAGCCTTCGGGGCGGCCGCGCAGGATTTGCATCACCTGCGCGAAGTCGCCGGAAGCCTCCTTGACCGCGACGACGTTCCGGCAGTCGCGCGCGAGCCGGAGCGTCGTCTCGGCCGAGATGTTCGAGGAGGTGCGCCCCGGCACGTTGTAGAGCACGACGGGCGTCTCGGGCACGGCCCCGGCGACGGCGCGGAAGTGCTGGTACAGGCCCTCCTGCGTCGGCTTGTTGTAGTAGGGCGCGACGACGAGCACGGCGTCCGCGCCCAGCTCGGCCGCGCGGCGCGACTGCTCGACGGCGTGCGCGGTGTCGTTGCTCCCCGTCCCCGCGATGACTCGCCCGCGCCCGCCCGCCGCGTCGAGCGTCGTCGTGATGACGGCCTCGCGCTCCTCCGGCGACATCGTCGCGCTCTCGCCGGTCGTCCCGCACGGCACGAGCAGCGAGACGCCGCCCGACAACTGCCGGCCGACGAGCGCCCGCATCCTCCCGACGTCCACGCCCCCGTCCGCCCCGAACGGCGTCACCAGGGCCGTCGCGCACCCGCGCATCCACTCGACGTTCATCTTATTCCTCCGCGGAGCGGCAGAAGCCCGACCGTCAGGGAGGGCGTATGTCTCCCGCTGTCAGCCGCCACGTAAGATATACGCCCTCCCTAACGGTCGGGCTTCTGCCCGCCGTCTTTAAGTATCTCTTCGAGCGTCTCGGAGAACTCGTAGACGCCGGTCTTGCCCCGAATCCAGCGGGCGGCGACGAGCGCGCCGGCGGCGAAGCCCTCGCGCGAGCGCGCCGTGTGCGTGAGCGTGACCGTGTCGGCCGCCGCGTCGAAGCCGACGCGGTGCGTGCCCGGGATGTGGCCGGCGCGGGTCGAGGCCACGGGGACTTCGGCGCCGTAGGCTTCGGCGACGAGGTCGCGCAGGCGCAGCGCCGTGCCCGAGGGTGCGTCGCGCTTGCGCGAGTGGTGCGCCTCCTCGACGAACGGGGCGTAGTCGAAGCCCGCGAACAGCCCGGCGGCGCGCGCCACGACGCGGTAGAAGAGGTTGACGCCCACCGAGAAGTTCGCGCCGTAGATGAGCGCGCCGCCCTCGCGCTCGAACGCGCGCCGCACGTCGTCCAGGCGGGCGTGCCAGCCCGTCGTCCCCTCGACGAGCGGGACGCGCGCGAGCGCGCACGCCTCCGCGTGGCGCGGGACGGCCTCCGCGACCGTGAAGTCCACGGCCGCGTCGTGGCCGGCGAGTATCTCGGCCAGCTCCTCGGCGCCGAACGCCGCCTCGCGCGAGCCGAGCACGGTCGCCACCTCGTCGCCCGCCTCGCGCGCCAGCCGCTCGACGAGCTGGCCCATCGCGCCGTGACCGAGTAGAGCCAGCCTCATCCGCCCGCCCCCCGCGCCCGCCCGCCGCCGCCCGCGAGCAGCGTGCGCGCGAGGCGGACGTAGATTCCGACGGCCTCTTCGAGTTCGCGCTTCGGGACGCGCTCGCCGTCCGTGTGCGCGTCGAGGATGGAGCCGGGGCCGACGAGCAGCGGCGCGCCCCAGCCGGCGAGGTAGGGGATGTCGGTCGTGAAGCGGACGACCTCGCGCTCGAAGCCCTCGACCGAATACATCCGCACGGGCTCGGCCGCCGAAAGGTATTCGACGCGCGCGCGGCCGGCGACCGTCGCTTCGAGAATTTTCTTCACCGTCTCGGACGGCGTGACGAGGCGGATTTGCAGCTCGGCGGAGGCTTCGGCCGGGATGACGTTGGGGCGCGTGCCGCCCCGAATCGTCCCGACGTTGCAGGTCGTCTCGCCGAAGAACTCGTCGCGCGGCCACTCGCAGGCGCGCACGTCCGAGAGCACGTCGAGCAGCTTCTCTATCGCCGACTCGCCCCGCTCCGGGTAGGCCGAGTGCGCCGCGCGCCCCTCGGCCGAGAGCCGCAGCCGCAGGGAGCCCTTCGAGCCGGCGGCCAGCCTGTTTTCGGTCGGCTCGCCGTTAATCAGGTACTCGCACCCGCCGGCGAGCGGGTGCCGGTCGGCGGCGCGGGCGCCGAGGCTCCCCAGCTCCTCGTCCACCGTGAAGAGCAGCCCGACCTCCTCGCGGCCCTCGGCGCGCAGGGCTTCGGCGGCCGCGACCTGCGCGGCGATGATGCCCTTCGCGTCGCACGACCCGCGCCCGCGGATGTGCGTCGCGTCCTCGGACGAGGGGATGAAGGGCGGCACCGTGTCCATGTGCGTCGAGAGGAAGACGCGCGCCCGCGCGCCGGCGGTCGCCAAAACGTTCGACCGCCCCGGCTCGACCTCCTGCGACTCGACGCGCCACCCGAGCCCCCCCAGGTGCGACGCCAGAAAGCGCCCGACCTCCGCCTCCTCGCCCGAGACGGAAGGGATGTCAATCAGCGTCCTTGTCAGCTCGAACAGGTTCATAGGAGAAGCAGACGGTAGTCAGTAGAAAAACAGTCGCCGGCGAACCGCCCGCGCGCCGGCGCTGGTGTCAGAAGGGCGGGGCCCTACTGACTGCCGTCCGTCGCCTTCCCGATGTCCGCCAGCAGCTCGGCGGTGGCGCACTCGAAGAAGGCCGCGTGGAGGAGGCGGACGGCGTCGGCGGCGTGCCGCTCCTCGACGACGAAGGTCAGGTTGATGCTCGACGCGCCCTGCGAGATGAGCAGGACGTTGATGTCGCGGACGGTCGAGAAGACGCGGCCGGCGATGCCGGGCGTCGAGCGCAACCCCTCGCCGACGATGCAGACGATGGCGCGCCCGCTCTCGACCCGGACGGCGGCGATGTGCTTGAGCTCCTCGGTGATGGCGTCGATGGCGCCCACGTCTTCGAGCGAGAGCGAGACCGAGACCTCGGACGTCGTCACGATGTCCACGGCCGTGCGGTGGCGCTCGAAGACCTCGAAGATGGCGCGCAGGAAGCCGTAGGCGCCGAGCATCCGCGCCGAAGTGACGTGGACGATGTGGACGCCCGCCTTGTGCGCGATGGCCTTGACGGTGCGCGGCGTCATCTCGGCGTCGAAGTAGACGACGGTGCCCGGCTCCTTCGGCCGCCGCGAGTTGCAGATGCGCACGGGGACGTTTCGGACGACCGCCGGCAGGATGGTCTTCGGGTGCAGCACCTTCGCGCCGAAGTAGGCCAGCTCGGCCGCCTCCGCGTAGGAGAGGCGCGGGATGGTGCGCGCCTCGGGGACGACGCGCGGGTCGGCGGTGAGCACGCCCGAGACGTCCGTCCAGATTTGAATCTCGCGCGAGCGCAGGGCGGCGCCGACCAGTCCCGCCGTGTAGTCCGAGCCGCCGCGCCCGAGCGTCGTCGTCTCGCCCGTGGCGGCCGACGAGGCGATGAAGCCGCCGAGGACGGGGACGACGCCCTCCTCAATCAGCGGCCCCAGCTGCTCGCGCGTGTGGCGCTCGGTCTCCTCCTTGAGGGGCGCGGCGCGGCCGTGCTCGTCGTCCGTGATGACGCAGCGGCGCGCGTCCGCCTGCCGCGCCGCGACCCCGCGCGCGCGCAGCACGGCCGCGAGCAGCTTCGACGAGAGCTGTTCGCCGTAGGAGACGACGAGGTCTTGCAGCAGCGCCGACGGCCGCGCGTGCCCCGCCGCCTCGCCGAGCGCGGCGGCCAGCCCGCGCCGCGCCTCCTCGACGGCCCCGGCGACGCCCGCGGCCTCCTCGTCTGAGAGCAGGGCGCGCGCGACCTCGGCGTGGCGCGCGAAGTGGGCTTCGAGCGAGGCGGCGGCCTCGGCGTGCGCCCCGCCCGACGCGGCCTCGAAGGCGGCGAGCAGCGCGTCCGTGAAGCGGCTCATGGCCGAGACGACGACGACCGGGTGCGCGGCGCGCTCGGCGCGGACGAGCGCCGCCACGCGCTCGAAGGCGGGCGCGTCCTCGACGGAGGTGCCGCCGAACTTCATCACCGTGGTCTGCGTGTCCACTTGGCCGAAGAATACAAAGGCGACCCGCAAAAGGCAAAGGCGGAAGCGCGGCCGTTTTGCGTTCGGGCGGGGGCCGCACTATGCTTTCCGAAAAATGGCGAAGAGGAAAAAGGTCGAGGGGCGCGCGGGGCCGCTGGTCATCATCGGCGGCGCGGAGGACAGGGAAGGGGGATGCGAGGTGCTGAGCGAGTTCGTGCGCCTCGCGGGGGGCGCGCGGGCGCGACTCGTCATCATCTCGGCGGCGTCGGACGCGCCGCAGGAGGTCTCGGCGCTTTACGAGCAGACCTTCCGCCGGCTCGGCGCGCGCCAGGCCAGCGCGCTCGACGTCCGCTCGCGCGCCGAGGCGAACGACGACGAGGCGGTCGCGGCCATCGCCTCGGCCACCGGCGTCTTCTTCACGGGCGGGAACCAGCTCCGCATCACGCGCCTGCTCGGCGGCACGCGCCTCGACACGGCGCTCCACCGGCGGCGCGGCGAGGGGCTCGTCGTCGCCGGGACGAGCGCGGGCGCGGCGATGATGTCGAGCGTGATGATCGTCGGCAGCGCGCCGACGATGACGCTGCGCGCGGGGATGGTCGAGCTGGGCTCGGGGCTCGGCTTCCTGCCGGGCGTGCTCGTGGATCAGCACTTCGAGCAGCGGGGGCGGCTGCGCCGTCTGCTCGCGGCCATCGCGCAGCACCCGCACGAGCTGGGCGTCGGCGTTGACGAGGACACCGGCCTCGTCGTGGACGGCCACACCTTCAAGGTCTTCGGCGCCGGCTCGGTCACGGTCGTGGACGCCGGCGGCGTCACCCACACCAACCTCGGCCGGGCCGAGCGCCACGACCTGCTCGCCATCTGCGGCGTCCGCATCCACATCCTCCCCGCCGGCTACCGCTTCGACCTCCAGAACCGCGCCCCGCTGCTGGATTAGGGGATGCGGGGCGGGGGCCGTGGAGGGCAGATGCCTCCCCCGGCACCCGTCCCCTTTCTGTCCGCCATGGAACTGACTCGGGGTGCGCGCGCGGGTATAAATATCAGGAATCTAGACACAGTATCTCAAACACTTCCCGGGTAATATCGCCCCCGCCCCGGAGCACTTTTAAAGGATTCCTCTACCCGCGGCGGGTCGAAGGCCAGGCGGTCATGGAACTGAGCGAGGCACGCGGCAAGCTCGTCGCCATCGGCGGCGGCGACATCACCGGGGGCGACGCGCCGCTCCTCAGGGAGTTCGTCAAGCTGGCGAAGGGGCCGCGCGCCCGCGTCGTCGTGATGACGGTGGCGACCGACGAGCCGGCCGCGGCCGCGGCCGAGTACAAGGCCGCCTTCGGCCGCCTCGGCGTGGACGACGTGAAGGCCGTGGACGTCTCCTCGCGCGCCGACGCCCTGCGCCCCGATTCGCTCGAAGCCATCGGGCACGCCACCGGCCTCTTCTTCACCGGCGGCGACCAGCTCCACATCACCAGCCTCCTCGGCGGCACCGAGATGCAGGCGCTCATCCACCGCCGCTACGAGCGCGGCCTCGTCGTCGGCGGGACGAGCGCGGGCGCCGCCATGATGTCGAACTCGATGATTCTCGGCGGCGACGCGGACGAGAGCCCGAAGGTCGGCGCCGTCGAGATGGCCCCCGGCATGGACTTAATCGTCGGCGCCTGCATCGACACGCACTTCTCGCAGCGCGGGCGCTACGGCCGCCTGCTCACCGCCGTCGCGCACTACCCGCAGGACTTGGGGCTCGGGCTCGACGAGAAGACGGCGATAATCGTCAACAGGAAGGAGTTCGAGGTCGCGGGCGAGGGCGCGGTCGTCGTCATCGACGGCGGCGCGATGACCTACACGAGCCTCCCCTACAACGAGAAGGGCGAGGGGCTCTCGCTCTACGGCGTGCGCCTCCACGTCCTCGCGGCCGGCGCCCGCTTCGACCTCTCGAAGCGCGAGCCGGTCGCCGAGAAGGGCGGCGCGCCGAAGCGGGGCAAGGCGGACGAGGACGGCGGCGCGCGCGACGGGAGGGCGCCGGCGCAGAGGTCCGCGAAGAAGAGCAAGGGGAAGTAATGAAGATCGAGGGCATACGCACACTCGCCGGGCCGAACATCTACACGCACCGCCCGGCGCTCGTGATGAGGCTCGACCTCGAAGACCTCGCCGGGCGCGAGAGCCGCGAGTTCGAGGGCTTCAACGAGCGACTGCTCGAAGCCCTGCCGGGCCTCGCCGGGCACCACTGCTCGCTCGGCCGCCCCGGCGGCTTCGTCGAGCGGCTGACGGGGGGCACCTACTTCGGCCACGTCGTCGAGCACGCGGCGCTGGAGCTGACCGACCTCGCGGGCGTCGGCGTCACGCACGGCAAGACCCGGGCCGAGGACGAGCCGCGGCTCTACAACGTCGTCATCGAGTACAAGGCCGAGCACGCCACGCGCTACCTGCTGGAGTCGGCCGTCGCGCTCGTCGGGGCGCTCGCCCGCGGCGAAGAATTTAACGTCGGGGAGCGACTCGCGGAGGCGCGCCGCCTCGTCGCGCGCAAGGAGCTCGGCCCCTCGACGCGCGCCATCGTCGAGGCCGCCGCGCGCCGCGGGATTCCGTGGGAGCGCGTCGGCACGGGCAGCGTCGTCCGGCTCGGCTGGGGCAGGCACCGCCGCTTCATCCAGGCGGCCACCTCCGACCTGACCAGCTCGGTCGCCGTCGAGACGGCGGGCGACAAGGACCTGACCAAGCTCGTCCTCGAACAGGCCGCCGTCCCCGTCCCGGCCGGCCGCGTCGTCTCGACCGAGGACGAGGCGGTGGCGGCGTTCGAGGCTCTGGGCGCGCCCGTCGTCGTCAAGCCGCTCGACGGGCGGCAGGGCCTCGGCGTCTCGCTCGACCTCTCGACGCCCGAGGAGGTGCGCGCCGCCTTCCGCGTCGCGCGCAACTACTCCCCGGACGTGCTGGTCGAGGAACTGCTCGCCGGGCGCAACTACCGCGTGCTGGTCGTCGGCGGCGAGACGGTCGCCGCCAGCGAGCGCCTGCCCTGCCACGTCCTCGGCGACGGCACGAACACCCTCGCCGAGCTGATTGAGTTGGCGAACCAGGACCCCCTGCGCGGCGAGGGGCACGAGAAGCCTCTGACGAAAATCGTCGTGGACGAAATCGTCCTCGCGCACCTGCGCAAGCACGGCGTCCGACTCTCCGACGTGCCCGCCGCGGGCGAGACGGTCACGCTGCGCGACGGCATCAACCTCTCGACGGGCGGCGTCGCGCGCGACGTGACGGACGAAGTCCACCCGACGGTCAGGGAGCTCTGCGAGCGCGCCGCGCGCGCCGTCGGCCTCGACATCTGCGGCGTCGACCTCGTCCTCGAAGACATCGCGCAGCCGTTCGGGCCCGGCCGCGGCGGCGTCATCGAGCTGAACGCCTCGCCGGGCCTGCGCATGCACCACTTCCCGAGCGAGGGGCGCGCGCGCGACGTCGGCGCGAAGATCGTCCGGATGCTCTTCCCCGGAGGTGACGGGCGCGTCCCCGTCATCTCGGTCACGGGCACGAACGGCAAGACGACCGTCGCGCGCATGGCCGCGCACGTCCTCGCCTCGACGGGGCTGACCGTCGGCCTGACGACGACCGACGGCATCCGGGTCGGCGGCCGGCAGGTGGCGGAGGGCGACACGACGGGGCCGCACTCCGCGCGCACGGTGCTCGCCGACCCGACGGTCGAGGCCGCGGTGCTGGAGACGGCGCGCGGCGGCATCGCGCGGCGCGGCCTCGGGTACGACTGGTCGGACGTCGGCGTGCTCACGAACATCCAGCCCGACCACTTCGGGCAGGACGGCATCGAAGACCTCGAAGACCTCGTCTACATCAAGTCGCTCGTCGCCGAGCGCGTGCGCGACGGCGGCACGCTCGTCCTCAACGCGGACGACGGGCAGCTGGCGCGGCTCACGGAGGTTCGGCGCGTGCGCGCCGAGCTGAAGCGCGTCGTCTACTTTTCGCTGCGCGCCGACAACGTCCTCATCCGCAGGCACCTCGACGCGGGCGGCACGGCCTTCTTCGTCCGCGAAGGCCGCGTCGTAGAGGCGGCGGGCGCCGAGCAGTGGGACGTGCTCGGGCTCGCGGACGTGCCCGTCTGCCTGGGCGGGACGGCCGAGTACCAGGCGGCGAACGTGCTGGCCTGCGTCGCGGCCTGCCGGGCGCAGGGCGTCGCGCGAGAGCAGGCCGCCGCGGCGCTCAGGAACTTCCGCGGCGCGGCGGACAACCCGGGCCGGACAAACATCTTCCGCGCGCCCTCGGGCGGTCACGTCGTCCTCGACTACGGCCACAACCCGCAGGCGTTCGCGGCCGTCTGCCAGACCGCCGCGCGCTGGCGCGGGGCGCGCGTGACCGGCGTCGTCGGCGTCCCCGGCGACCGCTCGGACGCGCTCGTCGAGCAGGCGGCGCGCATCGCCGCACGCGGCTTCGAGCGCCTCGTCATCAAGGAGGACAAAGACCTCCGCGGCCGCCGCCCCGGCGAGGTCGCCGAAATCATCCGCCGCGCCGCCTGCGACGAAGCGCCGTGGCGCGACTGCAAGGTCATGCTCTGCGAGGAGGAGGCGCTCCGGCGCGAGTTGCGCGGCCTCGGGCCGCGCGACGTCGTCGTCGTGTTCTACGACAAGATAGAGCCGCTGCGCCGCATACTGGAGGAGTTCGGCGCCGTGCCCGTCGAGACCATCGAGGGGCTGGCGCCGCCGGCCGAAGCGCCCGCGCCCCTCGCGCGGGCGGCGGGCGCCGAGAGCCCGCCGCCGCCCCACGACGTCAGGCGCGCCGGCCGCCAGCGCGCCAAAACCACGCGGGAACGGCAGGACTACAACTGGGGGTGAAGGGGAGGGATGAGGGGTGAGGGACGAAGGGTGAAGGGAATGCCGTCTCGCCTTTCCTTCATCCCTCATCCCTCATCCTTCCCGTAGACGATGGCCGAAGCCGAGAAGACTTTCCCGCCGGCTGAGCCGCTCGTGCTGGTCACGCGCGGCTCTTTCGTCGAGTCGGTTCACCGCGGGCACGTCGTCGCCGCGGACGGGCGCGGGCGCGTGGTCGCGCGGCTCGGGTCGGGCGGCGCGGTCGCCTACATGCGCTCGGCGACGAAGCCCTTCCAGGCGATGCCGCTCGTCTCGACGGGCGCGGCCGAACGTTTCGGCCTGACCGACGAGGAGCTGGCCGTCGCCTGCGGGTCGCACGACGCGACGCCCGCGCACACGCGGGCCGTGCTCTCGGTGCTGCGGAAGGCGGGCCTCTCGGTCGCAGACCTGAAGTGCGGGGCGCACGAGCCGTACTCGAAAGAGGCGGCCGAAGGCTTGCGCGAGAGCGGCGAGCGCCCCACGGCGCTCCACAACAACTGCTCGGGCAAGCACGCCGGGATGCTCGCGCTCGCGCTCCACCTCTGCGCAGACGCCGCGACCTACGACCGCCCCGAAAACCCCGTCCAGCGCGCCGTCTTCCGCGCCGTCTCCGAGTTCTCGGGCGTCCCCGAGGGCGAACTCGAATACGCCACCGACGGCTGCGGCGTCCCGACCTTCGCGCTGACGGTCGAGACGATGGCGCGCATGTTCGCCCGCCTCGTCGCGCCCGCCGGGGCGCCGGGCGAGGGCGGCGCGAACGTCGCCCGGCGAATCGTCGGGGCGATGGCCGGGCACCCGGAGATGGTCGAGGGCGACGGCGAGCTGGACACGGAGTTGATGCGCGCGGGCGGCGGGCGCCTCGTCTCCAAAGTCGGCGCCGAGGGCGTCTACGCGGCCGGCGTCCTGCCGTGCGACCGCTGGCCCGACGGCCTGGGCCTCGCCTTCAAAATCGAGGACGGCGACAAGGGCGACCGCGCCCGCTCCCCCGCCGCCGTCGAACTCCTCCGCCAGCTCGGCGTCCTCTCCGACGAGCAGGTCTCGTCAAAGCCCCTCTCCGAACTAGCCCGCCGGGACCTCAAAAACCACCGCGGCGACCGCGTCGGCGAGGTGCGCCCCGCCTTCCGCCTCCCCGCCCGAAAAGACGCGCCCGGCGACGTCTGACCGCCCGCGCGAACAAAAAGGTTGACAGGGCGGCGCGGGTGGATAAAATAACGGACGTTCGTTTTTTGAGAAGGTATGCCGAAACTGAGCCAGGAGGCGCTGGAGGTCAGGCGCGTCCGCATCGAGGAGGCGGCGCGCGCCCTGTTCATCAGGCGCGGCTTCCACGCCACCTCGATGCGCGACATCGCGCGCGACGCCGCCACCTCGCTCGGCAACCTGTACAACTACTACCCCACGAAGGAAGACATCCTCGAATCCATCATCGGCCGCTACCAGAAGGTGATCGACGCGCGGCTGCGCGCCATCTTCGACGAGGTCGAGGAGCCCTTCCACCCCGAGAGCCTGCGCCGCTTCGGCCGGATGGTGAGGGAACTCGTCAGCGCCCACTCGGACTTCTGGCTGCTGATGTACATCGACGTGCTGGAGTTCGAGAACACGCACTTCCGCAAGATGTTCGAGGGGCTCTCCGCGACGCTCCGCCGCCGCTTCGCCCCCTACTTCCGGCGGCTGAAGGAGGAGGGGGCGCTCTACGAGGGGGTGGACCCGGCGGTCGGCTTCACGGCCGCCTACATGCAGTTCTTCAACTACTTCCTGGTCGAGAAGCTCTTCGGCGGCAGGCGCCACCTCGGGCTCTCGGACGACCGCGTGGTCGAGCACCTGACCGACATCTTCTGCCGCGGCGTGCTGCGCCCGGAGAAACTCGCGGAGCTGACGGGCACGCCGCCGCCGGCCGCGAGGCGGGACAGGCCGAAATCCGGCTGACCGGGCGCGGCGGCCTCTGCGGGCCCGGAAGACAAAAAACGTACGTTCGTTTTTAACCAGGCCGGGGCGCCCGGCGGGACTCGGAATTCAGGACACAGCCTTCGCAGGAGGTCTCTCATGATGTCTTCCCCCAAACGGCTACTCCTTCTGTCGCTCGCCGTCCTCGGGCGCGACTTCCGGGCGGAGCTTGACGAGGTGACGCCCACGCTCAAGCTCAGGCGCGACGTGGTGGCGCGCAACTTCGCGGACGTTTTGCAGAACCTCTACGCTTAGACGAGTCTTCCCTGGAGGGACAGCCATGAGACAACACTACGGGGCCGCGCGGCGCCGCGCGCCGTTCGCCTTCCTGCTCACGCTCCTCTTCGCCCCGGCGGCGGCGGCGCAGGCGCCCGCGGCGGCGCCGTCGCAGAAGGAGGCGGTCGTCTTCGGGCAGAAGATACGGTACACGGACGCGGGCAGCGGCCCCGCCGTCGTGCTGCTGCACGGGCTGGGCGGCAACTCCGCGAACTGGGCCTTCAACACGCCGGCGCTCGCGCAGAAGTTCCGCGTCATCGTCCCCGACCAGGTCGGCTTCGGGCGCTCGGACAAGCCGCTCATCAACTACCGCGTCGGCACCTACGTGGACTTCCTCGACAAGTTCCTCGAAGGCTTGAAGGTCGAGCGCGCCGCGCTCGTCGGCAACTCACTCGGGGGCTGGATCGCCGCCGCCTACGCGCTGAAGTACCCGCAGAAGGTCGAGCGGCTGGTGCTGGTGGACGCCGCCGGGTTCGCGCCGCCGAAGGAGTTCGACCTCTCGGCGCTGGCGGGCCTCAACCCCTCGACGCGCGAGCAGGCCCGAAGGCTGGCCGGGATGGTCTTCTTCAACCCGCTGTTCAAGTCGGACGCGGCCGTGGACGCCGTCCTTGAGCAGCGCATGACGGCCGGCGACGGCTACACCATCCAGAGCCTCGTCGAGTCCATCCACCGCGGCGAGGACATGCTCGACGGCAGGCTCGGCGCCATCAAGCAGCCGGTGTTCATCGTCTGGGGGCGCGAGGACGGGCTGACGCCGCTGGCGCGCGAGGGCGAGCGGTTCCGGAAGGAGCTGCCGCAGGCGCAGTTCGTCGTCTTCGACAACTGCGGCCACGTCCCGCAGGTCGAGAAGGCCGCGGAGTTCAACGCGGCGGTGCTCAAGTTCCTCGCGCCCTGAGGGCGCGGGCGGGGGGGAGACGGATGACCCTGAGCGTCGGCGACGCCGCCGAGATACGGAAGACAGTGACGGACGAGGACGTGCGCGCCTTCGCGGAGGTGACGGGCGACCGAAACCCCGTCCACCTCGACGAGGAGTACGCCGCGGGGACGCGCTTCGGCCGCCGCATCGCGCACGGGATGCTGGGCGCGTCGCTCATCTCGGCCGTGCTGGCAGGTAAGCTGCCCGGCCGCGGCACGGTCTACCTCTCGCAGACGCTCCGCTTCACCGCGCCCGTCTTCCTCGGCGACACCGTCACGGCGCGCGTCGTCGTCCGTGCGGTGAGGGAGGACAAGCCGGTCGTCACGCTTGAAACCTTCTGCACCAACCAGCGCGGCGAGCGCGTCGTCGAGGGCGAGGCCGTCGTCCTCGCGCCGGGGGTGAAAGAGGATGGCTGAAGCGGCGGCGGCGAAGGCCGGAGGCGCCTAGAGGATTCCGGCCCATTCGTGGTACGCGCTGGGCGTGCTGACGGTGGTCTACGTCCTGAACTTCCTCGACCGCGTGCTGGTCTACATCCTCTTCCCGCCCATCAAGGCGGAGTTGAGGCTGACGGACTTGCAGCTCGCGCTGCTGGGGACGACCTCCTTCGTCATCTTCTACACGCTGCTCGGCATCCCCTTCGGCCGCATGGCCGACCGCGTGAAGCGCAAGTGGCTCATCGCCGCCGGGCTCGCCGTGTGGAGCCTCTTCTCGGGGCTGACGGGGTTCGCCGGGAGCTTCTGGTCGCTCTTCTTCTGCCGCGTGATGGTCGGCGTGGGCGAGGCGACGCTGGGGCCGGCGGCGCTCTCGCTGCTGTCGGACTACTTCCCGCCGCGGATGCGGGCGACGGTGCAGTCGGTCTACTCCTCGGGCATCGCCGTCGGCGGCGGGCTCGCCTTCTTCCTCGGCGGACAGATTGGGGCGGCGTTACGGGTGGCGCTGGGCGTTCTACCTGCTCGGCTTCCCCGGCCTCGTGATGTGCCTCTTCGTCCTCTCGCTGCGCGAGGCGCGGCGCGGGCAGACCGAAGGGGCGGCGCCGGCCTACGGCGCGGGCGACTGGAAGGTGCTGTTTAAGACTTCGGCGCTGCGCTACCACTACGCGGGCTACGCGCTGTTCGGGCTGGCGTCGAACCAGCTCTCCATCTGGGGGCCGACCTTCTTCAACCGCGTGCACGGGCTGGGGCTTCCGCTCATCGGCAACTGGGCGGGGGCGCTGTCGGTGCTGGCGGGCGTGCCGGGGACCATCCTGGGCGGCGTGCTGGCCGACCGCCTGCGGCGGCGCGGACGCGGCGGCCGGATGCTCTTCAGCGCGCTGGCGGCGCTCGTCTCGATACCGCTCTGGCTGCTGCTGCTGTTTAGCGGGAACGTGTGGCTGCTCCTGCTGGCGAACTTCGTGCTGCTCGCGGTGGCGCTGATGTGGCTGGGGCCGGCGGCGGCCGACGTGCACGACATCGCCGGGCCGCACCTGCGGGGCCTCGGGATAGGCGTCTACTTCTTCACGGTCAACGTGGCCGCCTACGGCGTCGGCGCGCCGCTCGTCGGGCGCGTCAACGACGGGTTGGGCGCGACGGCCGACCCCTCGATGATGCGCTACGGGCTGCTGCTCTGCCCGCTGGCCTCGGCGCTCGCCGCGCTGCTGCTCTGGCTCGGGAGCCGGCGGCTGGGGAGCAGTAGACAGTAGTCAGTAGTCGGTAGGAATGCGAAGCGGCGCGCCCGGCCCGAAGGCCGAGACGCGCCGCCTCTCTTTCTACCGACTACTTCCGTTACAGCCGGACGTACTCGAACTCGAAGGGCTTGCCCTTGATGCCGGTGGCGGGCGGGGCGATCCAGTTGGCAATTTTGCCGGGCTCGGTGACGGGGTGCATGAGGCTCTGGACGTACTCGCGGTCGGCGAGCGTCGGGAGCCAGCCGTCGCGGCGAGCCTCGAACTCCTCGGCCGTGATGAGGCGGCCGTCCACGTCGAAGTGGTGGCCGGCGAACTCGCCCACGTGGCGGTGGAAGCGCGTCGAGGGGAGACGCAGCTTGTAGTCCACGCCCTCTTCGGCGATGTACTTGTTCCAGCGCTCAAGCGCCCTCTCGCAGTCGCGCACGTACTCGCCGCGCAGGACTTCGTTGAGGGCGTTGCGCATCGGCACCTCGCGCTCGGCGAGCCGGCCGCCGTCCACGACCGTCAGCGCGAAGGAGTCGTCGCGCAGGAGGTGCTCGGTGTACTTCTTCCGCTCCTGGTAGCGCCCCTTCAGCCCGGCGGCGAAGAAGTCGGCCGCGTTCGAGCTGATTTCGCCGCCGAAGAGGTCGAGCGAGTAGGAGAACCAGTAGTTGATGTAGCGCTGGATGACGTCGAAGGGGATGCCGCCGAGGGCCCGCACGTCCTCGCCCGGGCTCTGCTTCATCAACTGCGCGGTGCGGCGCACCACGCGGCCGACGCCCGTCTCGCCGACGAAGAGGTGGTGCGCCTCCTCCGTCAGCATGAACTGGCAGGTGCGGGCGAGCGGCTCGAAGCCCGACTCGGCCAGCGCCGAGAGCTGGTACTTGCCGTCGCGGTCGGTGAACATCGTGAAGCAGAAGAAGTTGAGCCAGTCGTCGCACGGCTGGTTGAAGGCTTCGAGGATGCGCGGCTTGTCGGGGTTCCCCGAGCGGCGTTCGAGCAGGGCGTCGGCCTCGTCGCGCCCGTCGCGGCCGAAGTAGCCGTGCAGGAGGTAGACCATCGCCCACAGGTGGCGCCCCTCCTCGACGTTGACCTGAAACAGGTTCCGCAGGTCGTAGAGCGAGGGGCAGGTGCTGCCCAGGCGACGCTGCTGCTCGACCGAGGCGGGCTCGGTGTCGGCCTGCGTGACGACGATGCGGCGCAGCGCGTTGCGGAACTCGCCGGGCACCTCCTGGTAGGCGGGCTGCCCCAGATGGTCGCCGAAGCCGACGCGCGCGTCCGGCTCGGCCGGCTTGAGGAAGATGCCCCAGCGGTAGTCCGGCATCCGCACGTAGTCGAAGTGCGCCCAGCCCTCGGGCTCGACGCTGACGGCCGTGCGCAGCCAGACGTCCTTCTCCTGAAAGCCCTCCGGCCCCATCTCGCTCCACCATTCGAGGTAGTTCGGCAGCCACTTCTCAAGCGCCCGCTGGAGCCGCTTGTCGCCCGACAGGTTCACGTTGTTAGGAATGCGCTCGTGTAGTTCCATCAGAGACCCCTCGTCATCCGCGGATTAAGGCCGCGGGTTAGATGCGCCCGGCGCCGTATGTATTGCCGGACCAACGCCCGGCCGTTTTAAGTCCGCTTGTAGTCGAACTGCGGCTGCGTCGGCTTGCCGTAGTTCGTCAGGGCGCCCTGCGGGCCGACGGCGTTGGGGCGCTGGAAAATCCAGTTCTGCCAGGCCGTGAGCCGGCCGTAAATCTTGGTGTCGAGCGTCTCGGGGCCGGCGAAGCGCAGGCTGGCCTCCATGCCGGTGAGCGCGTCGGGGGAGAGTGAAGTGCGCTCCTCGACGGCGACGCGGATTTCGTCCTCCCAGTCGAGGTCGTCGGGCGCGAAGGTGACGAGGCCGGCCTCGTCCGCCCCCTCGGTGTCGAAGCGCCCCCCGCGCGCGAGCACGGCCTCGGCGCGCTCGGGCTCGGCGAGGAAGCGCGACTGGAGCCGCGTGAGCCCGTTCGACATCGGGAGCGCGCCCGCGTTCAGCTCGCTCAGGGCCAGCTCGACCTTCTGGTCGGGGTCGTTGAGCATGTAGCTGCGGTCGGAGGCGAGCAGGAGTTCGAGCAGGTTCCCGGCGAAGCAGCTCCCCGGCTCGGCCAGCGCGAAGAAGCTCTTGGCGGTCAGGTCGAGGCGGCGCAGGACCCGCGCCATGTGGAGGACTATCTCGCGGACGAGCCAGTGGTCGCGGTTCCCGGCGAGCGTTTTGTCCACGGCGAGCACGTCGTCTATCTCGCCCGCGGCGCGCAGCAGGACGAGGCCGACTTCCGGCTCGTTCATCCGCAGGTACAGCAGCGCGTCGTCCAGCTCGCGGTAGGCGCGCAGGGGCCAGTACGCGTCGCCCAGCCGGTGAATCCCTTCGGCGTCCGCCGGCTGCTCGCCCTCCGGCCCGCGCACGGTCAGCTCGGCGTGGCGGGCCTCGCGGTTGACCTTCAGCGAGACGTGGCGGTACTCGCGCCCCGCCTCGGTCGCCTCGACGTCGAGCGGGTTGAGCTTGATGCCGGGGCCGGCCTCGCGCGCGCCGGCCTCCTTCAGAATCTCGGCGACGCGCGCCTCGACGCCCTCCTGAAACTTGCTGGTCGGGAAGTGCCCGTCGATCAGCCCCCACTCCTCGGCGCGCTTCGCCTTCAAACCCTCGGCGAGCGTCGAGAAGACGTCGGCGCGGTCGCGCCGCACCTTGCGCTTGTCCACGAGGCGGGTCAGGCCCCCCGTCCCGGGCAGCACGCCGAGCAGCGGGACTTCGGGGAGCGAGACGGCCGAGTTGCCGTCGTCGACGAGGTAGATTTCGTCGCACGAGATGGCCAGCTCGTAGCCGCCGCCCGAGGCCGTGCCGTTTAAGGCCGCGACGTAGCGCTGGCCGGAGTGGGCCGAGGCGTCCTCGATGGAGCAGCGCGTCTCGTTGGTGAACTTGCAGAAGTTGACCTTGAAGCCGTGCGCCGAGGTGCCGAGCATGTAGATGTTGGCGCCCGCGCAGAAGATGCGGGGCTTGAGGCTCTTGACGACGACGACGCGCACCTCCGGGTGCTCGAAGCGCAGGCGCCGGACGGCGTCGGCCAGCTCGATGTCGACGCCGAGGTCGTACGAGTTCAGCTTGAGCTTGTAGCCGTCGGCCAGCGTCTCGTCCTCCGACACGTCCATCGAGAGCGTGGCGACGGCGCCGTCGGTCTCAAGCTTCCAGTGCCGGTAACGCTCCGGCGAGGTCTCGAAGTTAATCATTGCGGTCTGGCGTGAACTCCCACGGGCGAAAATTTCTCTTGGGCACGAAACCCGAATTATACCCGCCCGGGCGCCGGAATGCATGGGCGCGCGAATGGAAAGGGGGCGCGGGGAGTTGCGTACAACTCCCCGCGCCCCCGCGTGCCGTTTCGGGCCTTCCGGCGCCTAGTGGTTCGCGTTACGGTTCGCGTTGCCGTTGGCGTTACGGTTGCCGCCGCCGTTGGCGTTGCGGTTCCCGTTGTTGTTAATCGTGCTGACGCCGTCGGTGTTCTTGTTGCCGTTGTCGTTGGTCACGACGCCCACGTTGGACGGGGCGCTGTTGGCGTTCAGGTTCTTGGGCACGTTGGCGTTCGTGTCCACCACGCCGTTGCGCGTGGCATTACCGTTGGCGCCGTTGGCGTTCGAGTTCGTGTTCGAGTCGCCGCCGCACGCCGCGCCCAGAGACGCGAACCCGAGCAGGCAGAGTACAGTTAGTGTCCGTCGCATCATTCCTCCCGACTGTTAAGGCCGTGTCCGACGGCGCGGCTTAGCGGTAGACCTCTTCGCCGCGGTGGTTCTTCCACTCCCTCTCGAAGTACTCCGCGTCCTCGTCCGAACGGGGCGTGACGCCCATGACGATGCCGCCCTCCTTCAAGCCCTGCTCGTAGTTCTTGACGCGCTCCTCGGGGATGCCGGCGCCGACCAAGGCGCCGATGATGCCGCCCGTCGCGCCGCCCGCGCCCGCGCCCGCGAGGCCCGCGGCGATGGGGCCGGCGACGAGGAGGCCGAGGCCCGGCAGGACCAGCGTCGTCCCGATGGCCGCGATGGCCGCGAGGGTCGCGCCGACGGTGCCGCCGATGGCCGCGCCCGTCCCGGCGCCTTCCAGAGCCTTGTTGCCCAGCTCCGTCTCCTTGCCTTCGGTAGAAGTGAAATGCTTGTCGCGCGCTTCGTCGGACATCAATAAGTTGACGTCATCATTGCTGTACCCGCGGGTCGTGACCGAGCCGTAGGCGCGCTCGGCGCTCTCCCTGTCCCTAAACAGTCCGGTGACCATCCTCGAACGTCCCGTCGCTGAACCTGTGTTTTCCGCCATGTAATCTTCTCCCCTTTAAGGTGATTAAAGTTAAAGTGATGCCGGAAGACCGTCGGCGGCCCACAAACAGGGCGGCCGCCTCGCGGGCGTTCCGGCTTCAGACAGTACGATTTCCGTCACGAAAACTTAGCTGTCACGGGGTATCAGCAATAACCGGGCCGCTCGGCGCCGCGCGTCAGTCTTTCAAGTCCGCGTGGGGCAGCAGGCGCGGCGGCTGGCGGTGGCGGGTGGCCTGCTCGTAGGCGTAGGCGAGGCGGATGAGCTTCGCCTCGGTGAAGGCGCGGCCGAAAAACGAGATGCCGACCGGCAGGCCGTAGACGTAGCCGGCGGGCACCTGTACGTTCGGATAGCCGGCGACGGCCGCGGGGGTGGAGCTTCCGCCCGTGAAGTGGTCGCCGTTGACGAGGTCGGTCGTCCACGCCGGGCCGCCCGTGGGCGCGACGAGCGCGTCGAGGTTGTGTTTCGTCATCACGGCGTCTACGCCCTGCGCCTGCGAGAGCGCCTTCGACGAGCGCAGCGCCTTCAGGTAGGCGGGCTCGGTGAGCGGCCCCTTCGCCTCGGCGCGGACGAAAAGCTCCTGGCCGAAGTAGGGCATCTCGCGGTCGCGGTTCTTTTCGTTGAACTCGATGAGCTGTTTGAGCGTGCGCGGGTGGTCGCCCGGCGGGAGCCCCGCGAGGTGCCTGTTGAGGTCGGCCTTGAACTCGTAGAGCAGCACCTCGAACTCGGCGGCGTCAAACTTGCCGTGGCTGGGAAGGTCGGCCGGGTCGACGACGGTGGCGCCCTCGCGCTTCAGGAGGTCCACGGCGTCGGCCATCAGCTTGTCCACCTGGTCGTTGAAGCCGAAGAACTTCCGCGCGACGCCGACGCGCGCGCCGCGCAGGGCGCCCGGGTCGAGCGACTGCGTGAAGTCCGTCCGCGCGAGCCTCGCGCCCGCGCGCGTGACGGCGTCGCGCGGGTCGGAGCCCGTCAGAACGTTGAGCAGCGCGGCGGCGTCGGCGACGGTGCGCGCCATCGGGCCGGCGGTGTCCTGGCTGTGCGAGATGGGGATTATCCCCGAGCGGCTGACGAGCCCGAGCGTCGGCTTGATGCCGACGATGCCGCACGCGCCCGAGGGGCAGACGATGGAGCCGTCGGTCTCCGTGCCGACGCCGACTAGGGCGAGGTTCGCGGAGACGGCCGCGCCCGAGCCCGAGCTTGAGCCGCAGGGGTTGCGGTCGAGCGCGTAAGGGTTGCGGGTCTGGCCGCCGCGCCCGCTCCAGCCGCTCGAAGAGTGCGTCGAGCGGAAGTTGGCCCACTCGCTCAGGTTCGTCTTGCCGACGATGACGCAGCCCGCGGCGCGAAGGCGCTCGGCGACGTAGGCGTCGCGCGCGGGCCTCGCGCCGACGAGCGCGAGCGACCCGGCGGTCGTCTCCATGCGGTCGGCCGGGTCGATGTTGTCCTTGATGAGGACGGGGACGCCGTGGAGCGGCCCGCGCACGCGGCCCGCCTTGCGCTCGCGGTCGAGCGCCTCGGCTATGCCGGGGGCGTCGGGGTTCGTCTCGATGACGGAGTTGAGCGCCGGGCCGCGGCGGTCTATGCGCTCGATGCGTTCGAGGTACATCTCGGTGAGCCTGCGCGCCGAGACGCGGCCCGAGGCCATCGCCGCCTGCGCGTCGCGGACGGTCAGCTCCTCCCAGTCGAAGCGGCCGCCGCCCTGCGGCTCGCCGGCCAGCAGCGCCAGCGTGCGCGCCGCCGCGTCGCCCCTCGTCGGCCCCGCGCCCGCGAGCGCCGCCCCGACGGCGCCGGCCACGCCCGCGCGCACGAACTCCCGGCGGCCGAACGCCCGGCCCCGCCCCTGCCTCTTTCGAGCCATGTTGGTTTCAGCCTCTCTTCGCGTGGTAAAAGTTTTCGATGAGCGACGTGAGCGAGAGCATCGCGCAACGTCGGCGGAAAAGCAACATGAAAACTTTCAACCTCTGTCTGCTCGGCTTCGGCAACGTCGGGCGCGCGCTCGTCCGCCTGCTTCTGGAGAAGCGCGGCGAGTTGCGTGACGGCTTCGGCATCGACTGGCGCGTGACGGGGGTCGCAACGCGCCGCATGGGGCGGCTCGCCGCGCCCGAGGGCTTCGACGCCGAGGAGCTTCTGTCGGGCGCGCCGTCGTCGAAGGTCTCGCCCGCGCCCGAGGGCGTTGAGGAGTGGCTCGCCGCCGCGCGCTGCGACGTGCTGTTCGAGACGACTTCGCTCGAACCTTTGACGGGCGAGCCGGCCGTCTCGCACGCCCGCGCGGGACTGGAACACGGCGCGCACGTCGTCACGGCGAACAAGGGCACCATCGTCCACGCCTACCGCGAGCTGTCGGAACTCGCCCGCGCGCGCGGCCGGCGCTTCCTGTTCGAGTCCACGGTGGCCGACTGCCCCGTCTTCTCGCTCTTCCGCGGCTCGCTCCCGGCCGCGCGCCTGCTCTCCTTCTCGGGCGTCTTCAACTCGACCACCAACGTCGTCCTCGACGCGATAGGCGCGGGCGGCACTTTCGACGAAGGCGTCCGCCGCGCGCAGGAGTTGGGGATAGCGGAGACCGACCCGACGCACGACGTTGACGGCTGGGACTCGGCCGTCAAGGCGTGCGCCCTCGCCAACGTCCTGATGGGCGCGAACCTCAAGCTCGAAGAGGTCGAACGTGAGGGCATACGCGGGCTGGGCGACGCGGAGGTGCGCGCGGCGCGGGGTGAGGGCCGGCCGTTCAGACTCGTCGCGCGCGCGAGCCGCGGCGAAGGCGGCCGCGTCTCGGCCTCCGTGCGCCCCGAACGGGTCGGGCCGCGCGGCCCCTTCGGCGTCGTCGCCGGCACGACGCTCGCCGTCCACTACGAGCTGGACGTGCTCCCCGGCCTCACCGTCGTCGCCCACGACCCCGACCTGAAGAGCACCGCCTACGGCCTACTCGCCGACTTCGTCGAGGCGGCGCGCGGCGACCTCTAAGCGCCGCGCGCAATCTCGCCGACGCCCTCGACCAGCCTCTCGACCTCGCCGCGCGTGGTGTAGCAGGCGCAGCCGGCCCTGACCAGACCTTCGGGCGCGAGGCCGAAGCGTTCGACGACCGTGGCGGCGTAAAAGTCGCCGTGCGAGACGAAGACGCCGCGCGCGGCCAGCCGCCGGGCGACCTCGGTCGAGGTGACGCCCGCGACGGTGAAGGCGACGGTCGGCGTGCGCGGCTCGTCCGGCTTCGGGCCGTAGAGCTTCACGCCTTCAATCCCGGAGAGCCCTTCCCACATCAGTCTCGTCAGCTCGACGCCGCGCGCGTGCAGCGCGTCGAAGGCGCGGCGCAGCCGCTCGCGCCGCGCGGAGCCCTGGAGCGGCGCGGTCGGCGCCCCGCGCGTGAGCGAGGCGAGGAAGTCCACGGCCGCCGCCGAGCCGACGATGCCTTCGTGGTTCTGCGTGCCCGTCTCGGCGACCTCGGGCGCGTAGTCGGGCGCGGGCTGGAGCTTGGGGAAGGGGAGCGAGTCGAGCAGCTCGCGGCGGCAGAACATCGCGCCCGCGTGCGGCCCGTAGAACTTGTAGGCCGAGCAGACGAGGAAGTCGCAGCCGAGCGCGCGCACGTCGGCGAGCCGGTGCGGCGCGTAGTGTACGGCGTCCACGAACATGTAGGCGCCGACCGACTCCGCGAGCCGGCCCGCGCGCGCGAGGTCGTTGAGCGTGCCGAGCGCGTTCGAGGCCGCGCCGACGGCGACGAGCTTCGTCTTCGCGTTCACCTTGCCCTCGAAGTCCTCCCAGTCGAGCACGCCCTCCTCGGTCTTCATGCGGACGACGTGGACGGCGACGCCGCGCTCGCGCTCGAGCGCCTGCCACGGCGCGACGTTGGCGTGGTGGTCGAGTTCGGTGACGACCACCTCGTCGCCCGGCCCGAGCGTGCGCCCGAGCGTGCGCGAGAGGTGGAAGGCGAGCGTCGTCGCGTTGGCGCCGAAGACTATCTCGTCGTGCGCGGCGCCGAGGAAGTCTGCGAGCGAGGCGCGCGAGCGCTCCAGCAGCTCGTCCGTCTCGGCGCTCGTCGGGTAGGCCCAGTGCGTGTTGGCGTTGTGGTGGTAGAGGTAGTCCGCCATCGCCTCGACGACGGCGCGCGGCACCTGCGTGCCGCCGGGGCCGTCGAAGTAAGCCACGGGGAAGCCGCCGTGCACGCGTTCGAGCGCGGGGAAGTGCGAGCGTATCTCCTCGGTCGGGGCGGCCGAGGCCGCGTGCGTCCTTGCTGTCTCCGTCATCCTCAGACCTCGCCGGTGTTATTATTGCCGCGGCGCCAGCATCACTAAATCCCACCCGCAGGTCAAGGCGCGAAGGAGGCGTCCCGATGCCCTTCCGACAGGAGCCGCCCCGGCTGGGCAACCAGTACGCGGAAGACCGCGCCCTGCGCTCTTACTTGAAAAGGACGCTCCCGCCCGACGTGCTGCGCGACGTTGGGCCGTCGCTCGAAGAACTCGGCGGGCTGGCGGGCGGCGAGCTGTACCGGATGCAGCTCGAAGACCGCCTGAACGAGCCGCGGCTGACGCAGTGGGACGCGTGGGGCGAGCGCGTAGACCGCATAGAGGTCTCGCCGCTGTGGCGCGTGGCCGAGCGCGTGGCCGCCGAGCGGGGCCTGGTCGCCACGGCCTACGAGCGCCGCCACGGCGCGCACTCGCGCGTCCACCAGTTCGCGCTCGCCTACCTCTTCACGCCCTCGACCGACATCTACAGTTGCCCGCTGGCGATGACCGACGGCGCCGCGCGCGTCCTCATCTCTTCGGGGAATAGGGCGCTGATTGAAAGAGTCGTCCCGCACCTCGTCTCGCGCGACCCGGGTGAGTTCCGGACGAGCGGGCAGTGGATGACGGAGCTGACGGGCGGCTCGGACGTCGGCGCCTCGGAGACGGTCGCGCGGCGCGACGAGGGGGGCGCGTGGCGGCTCTACGGCCGCAAGTGGTTCACGTCGGCCGCGGCCTCGCAGGCGGCGCTGACGCTCGCGCGGCCCGAGGGCAACCAGGGCGGAGGGCGCGGCCTCGCGCTCTTCCTCGTCGAGACGCGCGGCGCCGACGGGCGGCTGCGGAACATACAGGTCAACCGGCTCAAGGACAAGCTCGGCACGCGCAAGGTGCCGACCGCGGAGCTGACGCTCGAAGGCACGCCGGCCGAGCTGGTGAGGGGCGCGGCCGACGGCGTGCGCGACATCGCGCCGATGCTCAGCGTGACGCGGCTGTGGAACGGCGTGAGCGCGGCGGCGCTGATGCGGCGCGGCGTGGCGCTCGCGCGCGACTACGCGCGGCGGCGCGCGGCCTTCGGCTCGCCGCTCGCGGAGAAGCCGCTGCACGCGGACACGCTCGCGGGGTTGCAGGCGGAGGCCGAGGCGGCGCTCCACCTCTCCTTCTACGCGGCCGAGCTGACGGGGCGCGAGGAGGCGCGCGAGCTGGACGACTCCGCCGCCCGGCTGCTCAGGCTCCTCACGCCCCTGATGAAGTTGACGACCGCGCGCGCGGCCGTCCATGTGGCGAGCGAGGCCGTCGAGGCGTTCGGCGGCGCGGGCTACGTCGAGGACACGGGGCTGCCCGTGCTGCTGCGCGACGCGCAGGTGCTCTCCATCTGGGAGGGCACGACCAACGTCCTCTCGCTCGACGCGCTGCGGACGGCGCTGAAGGACGAGGGCGCGCTCTCGTCTCTGAAATCTGAAATCGAAACGCGCGCGGGTGCGGCGCGCGACCCACGACTGACGCGCGCGGCCGAGGCGGCGCGCGGGGCGGCGGCGCATGCCGGGGGCTGGCTCGCCGCGAACGCCGCGAAGCCGACGGCCGCGTTGGAGGCCGGCGCGCGCCGCTTCGCCATGACGCTCGGCCGCGCGCTCTCGCTCGCGCTCCTCCTGAGCCACGCGCAATGGTCGCTCGAAGAGGAAGAAGACGCACGTGCCGCCGCCGCCGCCCGCCGCTTCGCGCTCAACGGCGTAGACCTCATCGACGACGACGCCGACCCCGCCGACGCCTTCGCCCTGATGGCGGACTAACCTTCATAACTTTTCGCTCCGGTGCTGATCCTCCCCGCGACGCTTTAGCGCGTTACGTGCGGGGCGATGACCCGCGCCCACGTACGGCGGCCGCGAACACACCCGCGCGGCCGGAGCATTTATAAGAATCTCGCCCGGAGCGAGACTCCACCCGTTCATACTTTAAGGAGACCTCATGCAGCGAATCACCCGGATAGCCCTGTTCACCTTCCTGCTCTTTTCGTCCTTCGTCTGCGCCGCGGCGCGGCAGGCTTCTCCGGCCGACGCGCGCTCCGCCGCCTCGGCCGCCTGCGCGGCCGCCGGTCAGTCCTCCGCGCTCGCCCCGGCCGCCTGCGCCGTCAGGCGCGCCGAGCGCCGCCACATCGTCGCCGACGTCTTCGAGTACTCGTTCGAGCTTCAGGTCGGCGGAGGCCCGCACGACGTCGTCGGACTCCACCGCGTCGTGCGCGAGCGCGCTAACGGCGTGCCCTTCAAGGCCGACCGCGCCGTCTTCATGGTGCACGGCGACGTCTGGGGCTTCGACGAGGCGTTCATGAGCAGCACGCTCTCGGGCGCCGTCGCGCGCGACCGCTCCATCGGCGTCTACCTCGCGCAGAACGGGGTGGACGTCTGGGGCATTGACCTCCGCTGGACGCGGGTGCCCGCCGACACGGCCGACTTCCAGTTCATGAAGGACTGGAACCTCGGCACGCACGTCTCGGACGTGGCGGCCGGCATCGCCGTCGCGCGCGCCGTGCGCGGCGCCACCGGCGGCGGCGACGGCAAAGTCGCGCTCTTGGGGTGGAGCCGCGGCGGCACCATCGCCTACGCCTACGCCAACGCCGAGGCCGTGCTGCCCGAAGCCGCGCGCCAGGTGGACGCGCTCATCCCCGTCGACATCGCCTTCAAGCTCGACCCCGCGCACGAGGCGCAGCGCGAGGCCGCGTGCGCCCGCTACGACGGCGGCCGCCAGCAGCTCCAGTCGAACGTCTACGTCAACGGCATCGGCGCGGGCGTCCGCGCCTTCGGCCTGCTGGCGGCGACGCAAGCTTCGCAGCCCTCGCAGCTCATCCCGAATCAGGGGCTCACCAACCGGCAGGCGGCGCTGCTCGTCGGCTCGGCGACCTACGTGCTCCTGCTCCCGCACCCGCCCGTGCCGGCCTACCACCTCGCGGGCGGCACTTTCGACGGCGGGGCGCCCTCGGGCCTACAGTTCACGCCCGAGTCCTACCTCTTCGACTTCTTCCAGACGGCGGCGCCCTTCCAGAGCATGACCGAGCAGGTCGAGTCTGACGGCGTGCTGTGCGGCGAGACGCTGCCCTACGACGACAACCTCGCCGCGGTCAACGTCCCCGTCTACTACCTCGGCGCGGGCGGCGGCTTCGGCGAGTTCGGGCTCGACACGCTCTCGCGGCTCGGGAGCACGGACGTCAGCTCGAACGTCGTCAAGCTCTACGGCCCCGAGGGCCGCCCCGTCGATTTCGGCCACTCCGACATCTTCCTGGCCGACAACGCCAGAGAGCTGGTCTGGAAGCCGCTCTACGACTGGCTCGTCGGCCGCTAACCTTCACGCGCGCGCGTCTGAAAGGGCCGCCGCGCGCTCCCGTCGGGAGCGCGCGGCGG
>DASVTS010000198.1:0-2899 GCA_036387455.1 Pyrinomonadaceae bacterium
GCGCGCCGCCCCGTCCCGTCCACCACGCGGCCGTTGCGGATGACGAGGTCGTACTCGGCCTCGGAGGCGGCGGGCGCGGGCGGCCGCCTCCGCCTCTGCGCGGCGGGGGGCGCCGACGCGGCGAGCGCGGCGGCGACGAGCGTTGTGACGACGAGGGCGGCGCCGACGAAAGTCCTGCGCGGGGCGAAAGGCATGGGCGGGTTCTCCGGGAAAGTTGCTGAGACGGCGCGGGCGATTATAATCAGCGCGTAAGTTTTCCGTGAGATAAAAATTCCGGCCCCGCGGGGCAGAGGGCTTTGCTTGACGACAGAAGGGGCGGTCACGCTCGGCGCGCTGGCGCGGGCCGTGGGCGGGGAGTTGGAAGGGGACGCCGTCGCCGTCGCGGCGGACGTCACGCACGACTCGCGGCAGGCGCGGGCGGGCTGGGTCTTCGTCGCCATCCGCGGCGAGAAGTCGGATGGCAACCGCTTCGTCGGCGAGGTCGCGGCGCAGGGCGCCGCCGCCGTCGTCTCCGAGCAGCCGCGCCCGGCCGACTTCCGCGGCGGCTGGATTCGCGTGCCCGACGCGCGGCGCGCGCTGGCGCTCGCCGCCGCGGAGGTTCACGGCCACCCCTCGCGCGAGCTGAAGCTGGTCGGCATCACGGGGACGAACGGGAAGACGACCACGGCCTACCTCGTCGCGGCGGTCGCGGAGGCGGCGGGCGCGGCCGTGGCGCTCGTCAGCACGGTCGAGTACCGCGTCGCGGGCGAGCGCCAGCCGGCGCTGCACACGACGCCCGAGGCGAGCGACCTGCAACGCATCCTGCGCCGCGCGGCCGGGGCCGGCTGCGGCGTGGCCGTGATGGAGGCTTCGTCGCAGGCGCTGGACCTCCGGCGCTGCGACGCGCTCCGGTTCGAGGTCGCGGCCTTCACCAACCTCACGCAGGACCATCTCGACTACCACGGCACGATGGAGCGCTACTTCGACGCCAAGCGCGGCCTCTTCGACGGCCGGCTCGGGGAGGCGCCGCGCGCGTCCGTCCTCAACGCCGACGACGCTTACGGGCGACGCCTGTTCGTAGAAGCCTCGGCCGCCGGCCGGCCCGCCATTCGTTACGCGCTCGAAGGCGAGGCGGAGGTGACGGCGCGCGGCGTCGAGTCAACGCTCGGGGGCACGCGGCTGACGCTGCGGACGCCGGGGGGCGAGCGGGAGGTTTTGTCGCCGCTCGTCGGGCGGCCGCACGTCTACAACATCCTGACGGCGGCGGGGGTGGCGCACGCGCTCGGGCTGGGTCTGGACGCGACGGCCGCGGCGCTCTCGACGTGCGGCGGGGCGCCGGGGCGCTTCGAGCGCGTGGCGCACGGGGGCGACTTCGCCGTCGTCGTGGACTACGCGCACACGGACGACGCGTTGCGCAGCGTCCTGCGGACGGCGCGGGCGGTCGCGGGCGGTCGCGTCATCACGGTCTTCGGCTGCGGCGGCGACCGCGACCGGACGAAGCGCGCGCCGATGGGCGAGGCCGCCGCCTCCCTGAGCGACGTCGTCGTCGCCACCTCGGACAACCCGCGGACGGAAGACCCCGAGGCCATCCTGCGCGACGTCGAAGCGGGGTTAGGAGCGGCGGGCCGTCCCTACCTCAAAATCGTAGACCGCCGCGAGGCGATACACCGAGCCGTCGCGGAGGCGCGCGCGGGCGACATCGTCGTCATCGCGGGCAAGGGGCACGAGGACTACCAGATCGTCGGGGCGGAGAAGCGCCACTTCGACGACCGCGAGGTCGCGCGCGAGGCGCTGGCCGAAAGGGGATTGATTAAATGAGGGTCATCGTCACGGGTTCGACGGGTCTCGTAGGCACCGCGCTGGTTCGTTCGCTGCTGGCGGACGGGCACGAGGTGACGCGCCTCGTGCGCGGCGGGTCGCAGGGGTTCCGCGCGCCGGGGACGGCGGCCGTCCACTGGGACCCGGAGCGCGGCGAGATAGACGCGAAGGCGTTGGAGGGGCACGACGCGGCCGTCCACCTCGCGGGCGAGAACGTCGGCGAAGGGCGCTGGGACGACGAGAAGAAGCGCCGCATCATGGAGAGCCGCCGGAAGGGGACGGGCCTGCTGGCCGGGGCGCTGGCGGGGTTGGGCGCGAAGCCGCGTGTGCTGGTCTCGGCCTCGGCCACGGGCTTTTACGGCGACCGCGGCGCGGAGGTCTTGCGCGAGGAGAGCGCGTCGGGCACAGACTTTCTGAGTGAGGTCTGCCGCGAGTGGGAGAAGGCGACGCTTCAGGCGAGCGAGGCCGGGATACGCGTCGTCCACCTGCGCATCGGCGTCGTGCTGAGCGCCGAGGGCGGCGCGCTCCCCAAAATGCTCACGCCCTTCAAGCTGGGGGTGGGCGGGAAGATTGGTGGCGGCGGCCAGTACATGAGCTGGATTACGCTCGAAGACCTGCTCGGCGTCATCCGCCGCGCCGTCGAGGACGAATCTCTGCGCGGGCCGGTCAACGCGGTCGCGCCGCAGCAGGTGACCAACGCTGAGTTCACCAAGGCGCTCGGGCGCGCGCTCGGGCGCCCGACCTTCTTCGCGGTGCCGGCCTTCGCCGCGCGCCTCGCGTTCGGCGAGACGGCCGACGCGCTCCTGCTCGCAAGCGCGCGCGTCGAGCCGGCGCGGCTCAGGGGGGCCGGCTTCCAGTTCAAGCACCCGGAGATAGAGGGCGCGCTGCGCTCGGTGCTGGGCAAGTGAGCGGGCGCGCCCCGGTGCGCGGCGGCTACAACTCTTCCTCGGGCGGCTCGGGGGCGGAGACGGCCGGGCGGTTGCGGAAGAAGAGGTAGTAGACGGGGAAGCCGAGCCCGATGAGGAGGAGGCCGAAGACGGCTTCGGTCGGCGCGGCCCAGAAGGTGTTGACGAGCAGGAAGCCCGTGACGAGCAGGAAGAGG
>DASVTS010000199.1:0-62210 GCA_036387455.1 Pyrinomonadaceae bacterium
GCTTCCGCGCCGACGGGCTCATCATCTCGACGCCGACGGGCTCGACGGCCTACAACCTCTCGGCGGGCGGCCCCGTCATCTACCCCTCGATGAGCGCCGTCGTCATCACGCCCATCTGCCCGCACACGCTCTCGAACCGCCCGCTCGTCGTCCCCGACGACGTCGAGTTCGAGATGGTGCTGAAGACGCCGCGCGAGGAGGTGGCGCTCACGCTCGACGGGCAGGTCGGCATGCCGCTCGAATACGAAGACCGCGTCAGCGTGCGCAAGAGCCGCACCGGCTTCAACCTCATCCAGGCGCACACGCGCAACTACTTCGACGTCCTGCGGAACAAACTGAAATGGGGGAGGTGAGAAAGTGCTGAGTGCTGAGGACTGAGGACTGAGTGAAGGCGAGGCGCTTCTTATCACTCAGTCCTCAGTCCTCAGCACTCAGTCCTTCGACACGATGACTGACGACAAGCGAGAGACGGGCCGCGACGCCTACGAGCGCGAGGCGACGACCGACCTGAAGGACACGACGCCGGACAGGCCGAAGGGGATGCCGCTGCACACGCGCATCCTCATCGGGCTCGCGGTGGGGGTCGTGGCCGGCGTCGCCAGCTACGCCCTCTTCAGCGTCCCCAACCCGAAGGTGCCGGGCGCCTCCGTCACGCACCCGACGGTCGAGTGGGTCATCGCCAACTTCACCGAGCCGGTCGGGGCGCTCTTCCTGCGGCTGCTGCTGATGATCGTCGTGCCGCTCGTCTTCTCGTCGCTCGTCGTCGGCGTGGCCGGCATCGGCGACGTGCGCAAGCTCGGGCGCGTCGGCCTCAAGTCGTTCGCCTACTGCCTCGTCATCTCGGCCGTCTCGGTCGTCATCGGGCTCACGCTCGCCAACACCATCCGCCCCGGCGAGCGCATCGACCCGCAGACCTCGGCCGCGCTCCAGCAGCGCTACGGCGAGGCCGCCACCAAGCAGGTCGGCTCGGCCCAGACGTCGGCCAGCACCGACACGGCGCTGATGCAGGTGGTCAAGACCATCGTCCCGGCCAACCCCGTGGCGGCCGTGGCCGGCGTCGTCACCGGCGCCACGACGCAGAGCGACACGCCGAACATGCTCCACCTGATGTTCTTCGCGCTCATCGTCGGCGTCGCCGTCACGCTCCTGCCGCTGGAGGTGACGGCGCCGCTCCTGCGCGGCTTCGAGGGGCTCTACGAGGTGACGGCGAAGATCATCGACATCATCATGAAGTTCGCGCCCTACGCCGTCGCCTGCCTGCTCTTCAACAACACGGCGCGGTTCGGGCTCGACCTCCTCGCGGCGCTCGGCTGGTTCGTCGTGACGGTGCTGCTCGGGCTCTCGCTCCACATGTTCGGCGTCTACTCGCTCTCGGTCTACTTCCTCTCGCGCATCAGCCCGCTGGAGTTCTTCCGCCGCATCAAGACCGTCATCCTGACGGCCTTCTCGACCTCCTCGTCGAACGCGACGCTCCCGACGGCGCTGCGCGTCTCGGAGGAGAACCTCGGCGTGCCGCAGGAGATTAACAGCTTCGTGCTGACGGTCGGGGCGACGGCCAACCAGAACGGGACGGCGCTCTACGAGGGCGTGACCGTGCTGTTCCTGGCGCAGCTCGCGGGCGTGGACCTCACCATCGGGCAGCAGTTGATGGTGGTCTACCTCGCCATCCTCGGCGGCGTCGGCACGGCGGGCGTGCCGTCGGGCTCCATCCCCTTCATCATCGGCGTGCTGGCGACCATCGGCGTCAACCCGGCGCTCATCGCCATCATCCTCGGCGTCGACCGCATCCTCGACATGTGCCGGACGACGCTCAACGTGGCGGGCGACCTCACGGCCGCGACCTTCGTGGCGCGCTCCGAGGGGTACGAGCTGCTGAAGCCGCACGTGCCCGCGCTCGTCGCCGCCGGCATCGTCCACGCCGGGCCGAGCAGCCGCGACGCGATTGACTGAGCGGGAGGACGGGGGACGAGAGTGCGGCCGCCCGGACTTCCGTCCCCCGTCCTTCATCCTCCCCCCTCCCCTGACCCTTTCTTCATACTCCCGTAAAACTTCCGGCAGATGACTGTCGGAAGCTGACCCTTCCTGACCAGGGGGTTGGTGTGTTCGCCCGCGCCCGCGTGTAAGGGCGGCGCGGGGAGAGGGTTCGGCGAAATGGTCTTCCCCATCGGCGACGACAACACCGGGCGCACGACCACGCCGCTGGTCAACTACGTGCTCATCGCCGCCAACGTCCTCGTCTTCGTCCTCTTCCAGGGGCTCGGCACCGAAGACAACAGGTTCACCTACGCCTGGGCCACCGTGCCGCGGGAGATCGTCACGGGGCGCGACGTCGTCACGCCCGACCGCGTCGTCCGCGTCGAGCCGACGGGGCAGCGCCTCCGCATCCCGGGCTTGCAGCCGACGCCCGGCAGCGTCTACCTCACGCTGCTGACCTCGATGTTCATGCACGGCGGCCTCATGCACATCTTCGGCAACATGCTCTTCCTCTGGATTTTCGGCGACAACCTGGAAGACCGGCTCGGCCACGCGAGGTACTTAGTCTTCTACCTCCTGACCGGCGTCCTGGCCTCGCTCGCGCACGTCTTCTCGACGGCCGCCTTCAGCGAGGGCGGCTCGTCCATGCTGGTGCCGAGCTTGGGCGCCTCGGGCGCCATCTCGGGCGTGCTCGGCGGCTACATCCTGCTCTTCCCGCACAACCGCGTACGGGTCATCCTCTTCAACTTCCTGACGGCCGTGCCGGCCTACGTCGCGCTCGGCCTCTGGTTTTTGTTCCAGTTCGTCAGCGGACTGGGGCTCCTCGGCGGCGGCGCGCAGGAGGGCGGCGTGGCCTACGCGGCGCACATCGGCGGCTTCGTCGCGGGGCTGGCGCTGGTCAAGTTCTTCGCCATCGGCCGCCCCGCGTCGGCGGCGCGGGCGCGGCGCGGCGGCTACTGAAAACTTTTCTTCCGGCACGGGAGGGCTTAACCACATGGCGAGCGACGAGCAGGTAATCTCGACTCTCAACAACCTGATTCAGACCTGCCGCGACGGGCAGGAGGGGTTCCGGACGGCCGCCGACGGCGTGAAGAACGCGGAGCTGAAGGAGGTCTTCCACCGTTACTCGCGCCAGCGCGCCAGCTTCGCCGGCGAGTTGCAGGACGAGGTGCGGCGGATGGGCGGCGAGCCGGCCGAGGCCGGGAGCATCACGGCCTCGCTCCACCGCGGCTGGATGGGGCTGAGGGTGGCGCTGACGGGCGAGGACGAGCGGGCCGTCATCGCCGAGTGCGTGCGCGGCGAGGACGCGGCGCTCGCGGACTACCGCGCGGCGCTCAACGTGGACATGCCCGCCGGCGTGCGCTCGGTCGTCGAGCGACAGTTCGGGGAGGTCAAGGAGGCGCACCAGCACGTCGAGGGGCTCGACCGGGCCGCGGGCGCCTAAGGGCCGACTTTCAAACGTCAGACACACAAGGGGGGAATTTCCGATGAGCAAGAACACTTTGAGCGGGATGACGCTCGCGCTCGCGGCCTGCGCGGTGCTCGCGTTCGTGGTCGCCACGGCCGGCGCGCGCGGCGCGCAGAACACGAACTCGAACACGGCCGCGAACGACAACACGCACGCCGGCCACGGCGCGGCGATGGCGGCCGACCACAAGTTCGCCATGACGGCGGCGATGGGCGGCATGATGGAGGTCGAGATGGGCAGGCTCGCGGCCGAGAAGGGCGCGAGCGACGAGGTGCGCCAGTTCGGACAGAGGATGGTGGACGACCACACGAAGGCCAACGCCGAGCTGATGCAGTTGGCCTCCGGCAAGGGGATGACGCTGCCGGCGGCGCCCGACCCGAAGCACGCGGCGGAGATGCGGAAGCTCTCGGCGCTCTCGGGCGAGCGGTTCGACCGCGAGTACGTCAAGATGATGGTCAAGGATCACAAGAAGGACGTGGGCGAGTTCCAGCGGGAGGCTTCGCGCGGCGCCGACCCCGACCTCAAGGCTTTCGCCGCGCGCACGCTGCCCACGCTCCAGGAGCACCTCCGGATGATTCAGCGCATCAACGACAAGATGGCCCTCCGCAGGAGCGGCAACCTCAAGAGCACGAACTCCAACTCCAACTCGAACTCCAACTCCGGCGGCGGCACGGGCAACGCCAACGCAAACAACTCGAACAGGTAGGGAGGGCGGTAGACAGTAGTCGTTGGGAACACGGGGCGGCGCGTCTCAGCCTTCGGGCCGGACGCGCCGCCCGTCTTTTCCGCCGACTGCCGACTACCGTCTACTGTTTTTTCTCCACGATGTCGGGCCTGACGCTGGCGACGAAGGCGAGGAGGTCTTTCTTCTCCTGCTCGGGCACCTTGAACTTGTCGAGCGAGGCGACGAGGTGTCTGGCCGCCGCGTCCCACTCGGCCTCGCTGATGCCGAGCCCCTGGTGCGAGTCCTTCATCGTCCGCCCGGTGTAGACGCACGGGCCGCCGGCCGCCGCGCAGAGCTGATCCACGATGTGCTGGCGGATGCGCCTCTTCGAGTCGGTGCTGTGGCCGACGAAGAAGCGCTCGAACTGCCTGTCGGCGACGAGGCGGCCGACGAAGTCGTCCACCACGGCCGCGACCGCGTTGTAGCCGCCGAGCCGTTCGTACAGCGACTTCCTCATCTGCCCGTCCTGCGCCGCCGACGACGCGAGGGTCGCCAGCGAGAGCGCGAGGGCGCAGGCCGGGAGCAGCGTACTCAGAGCTTTTCGACGCACGTTCATATTCTCCTCCTGAAGACGAGTCTGGGGGTTTCGGCCGCCCGCCGCCGGGCCCGGCCGCACGTTGTCTGACGTCCTGATTTACGAGGTGCGCGGCGGGAACGGATTCGGCGCGCGCGGCCCGCCACAGGGGGTTGTTATCCCGCCGCCCCGGCGCGGGCGGGCGGCGCGACGTTGATGCCGCCCGCGGCGGTCGGTTAAGATTCGGCGTAAAGAAAAAGGAGTATCAGATATGGCCACGACCGAGGCGGGGCTCCCGCCCGCGAACCAGCAGGGACTCGACATCCGCTCGACGCCGCGCGAGGAGATGCGGCTCTACCCGCTCGACACCTTCCCCTACGAGTACGCCGGCCGCGAGATACGCATCAGGTTCGAGCTGCCCGAGTTCACCTGCGTCTGCCCCTTCTCGGACTTCCCCGACTTCGCCACCTTCCGCATCGAGTACGTGCCCGACGAGCGCTGCGTCGAGCTCAAGAGCCTCAAGCTCTACGTCAACTCGTTCCGCGACGTGAAGGTCTTCCACGAGCACGTCGTCAATATCATCCTCGAAGACTTCGTCCGCGCCTGCGACCCGCTCGCGGTCGAGATCGAGGGCGACTTCAACGTCCGCGGCAACATCAAGACGACGGTGCGCGCGGAGTACAGGAAGAAGTAGGCCGCCGTCTACCGTCTACCCGCTTATGGAACTCGCCATCATCGTCGCCGCCGCCCTCGTGGGTTTCTGGCTCTTCTTCGTGGTGTTGAAGCGCGTGCTGCGGATGGCGCTCAGGCTGGCCGTCGTCGGGGCGCTGCTGCTGGCGCTGCTCGTGGGCGCGCTCGGGTGGTGGTGGTACGACCCGCTGGGCGGCCCGGCGGGCAACCGCAACGCGCCGGCGCGCACGACGCGCAACGCGCGCTAGGGGGAGGCCGGACCGGACGGCATGGGGGAGACCGACACCGACGCCGCCGACCAGTTCGACGCGCGCGTGAGCGCCGGGCGGATGGACGAGTCGGCGCCCGGCCTGTGGCGGCGCGTGTGGCGGCTGCCGCACAACGTCGTCGCCATCAGCCTGGTGAGCCTGCTCAACGACGCGTCGAGCGAGATCATCTACCCGATGCTGCCGGCCTTCCTCGCCCTCTCGCTCAACGCCTCGCCGAAGGCCATCGGCGTCGTCGAGGGCGTGGCCGAGTCGGTCTCCAGCCTCCTCAAACTCTTCTCCGGCTACCTCAGCGACAGGACGGGGCGGCGCAAGGGTCTGGTCGTCTTCGGCTACGGGCTGGCGAGCGTGGTGCGCCCGCTGCTCGCCCTGACGACAAGCTGGCTCCAGGTGCTCGCCGTGCGCTTCACCGACCGCGTGGGCAAGGGGCTGCGGAGCGCGCCGCGCGACGCGATGATCGCCGACGCGGCGCCGCCGTCGGAGCGGGGGCTGGCCTTCGGCTTCCACCGCGCGATGGATCACGGCGGCGCGGTGTTGGGGCCGCTCATCGGGCTGGCGCTGCTCTGGCTCTTCGCCGCGAACCCGCGGACGCCGACCGCCCGCGACTACTCGACCATCTTCCTCTTCGCCTCGGTGCCGGCGCTGCTCGCCATGCTCGTCCTCATCTTCGGCGTGAGGGAGACGCGCCGCGCCGCCGCGCCCGCCGTGCCCGCCGTGCCCGCAGCGCCGGCGGCTTCGGCGGGCGGCGGCGGCGGGAGGCTCACGCTGCGCGGCTTCGACACGAACTTCAAGTGGTTCCTCGTGCTCGTCGCGCTCTTCACGCTGTCGAATTCGACCGACGCCTTCCTCATCCGGCGCGCGCAGATGGCGGGCGTCTCGACGGGGCAGGGGACGCTGCTGCTGTGGTCGGCGCTGCACCTGAGCAAGGTCGTCAGCTCGGTCGTGGGCGGCGACCTCTCGGACAGGCTGGGGCGGAAGACGCTGATCGTGGCGGGGTGGCTGCTCTACGCGGCCGTCTACCTCGGCTTCGCGTGGGTCTCGACGCCGGGCGGGGCGTGGGCGCTCTTCCTCGTCTACGGCGTCTACTTCGGGCTGGCCGAGGGCGCGGAGAAGGCGCTCGTCGCCGACCTCGTCCGCCCGGAGCAGCGCGGCACGGCCTACGGACTCTACAACCTCGCCTTCGGCGTGACGGTGCTCCCGGCGTCGCTCCTGATGGGCGCGCTCTGGGACTGGCGCGGGCCGGCGACCGCCTTCGTCGTCAGCGCCGCCATCGGCGCCGCGGCCGCGCTCCTCCTCCTCCTCGCCGTCCGGCCGGGGAAGAGATTAGGGGCTAGGGGCTAGGGGCTAGGGGCTAGTTGGCTTTCGCCACATGAGACCTACACCCCGCGGCGATAAAAGTTTTAACTAGCCCCTAGCCTCTAGCCCCTAGCCCCTAGCCTCTAGCCCCTTCCCCGTTGACAGCGTCTCACCGCAGGCTGTATACAGCCTAACTGTCGAGCGTCAGTCGCGGCGGCCCCGCCCCGGGCACGGCCGCGAGCTCCCACTCCCGAAAATCCATACGCACCGAAGTCACAGGCGGGAGAGCCCCCGTTCGCGCCATGAGCTACGAGTACGACCTCTTCATCAGCTACGCGCACATCGACGACGTGAGCCCGTTCGGCGGGGGCAGAGGCTGGATCGAGCTGCTCCACGAGCGCCTGTCGGTGCTGCTCGCGCAGGCGCTCGGCTACGAGCTGAAAATCTGGCGCGACGGCCACAGCCTGCGCGGCAACGACGAGCTGGGCGGCGCGCTCGGCGAGGGCGTCACGCGCTCGCTGCTGCTGCTGCCCGTCCTCTCGCCGCGCTACGTGCAGTCCGAGTGGTGCAACCGCGAGATGGAGACCTTCCACGCGGCCCCGCCGCCGTCCGCGGGCGCCGCGCCCGCCTTCCGCTCGCGCGTCTTCAAGGTCGTCAAGACGCCCCTGCCCGAGCACCTTCGGGCGTGCGAGCCCGCGCACATCCGCGACCTCATCGGCTACCAGTTCTACGGCGAGGACGAGTCGAGCGGCCTGCTCACCGAGTTCAGCCCCGACCCCTCGGACAAGCAGTACTGGAAGACGCTCAACCGCCTCGTCGCCGACATCAAGCGGACGCTCATCGAGCTGAAGCACACGCCGCAGGCCCCCGCGCCCGCCCCCGCCGCCGCGACGCGCGCGCCCGCCGCCCCCGCCGCGGCGCCGACGGAAGCCACGGCCCGGCCCGCGGCGCCGTCGAAGCTCGTCTTCCTCGCCGAGACGACGGGCGACCTCGCGCGCGAGCGCGAGGCCGTGCGCGACGAGTTGCGGCAGCGCGGCTACGGCGTGCTGCCCGAGCAGCGCCTCCCGCTCGACGAGCTGAGCCGCATCGAGGAGGCCGTGCGCGCCGACCTCGCGCGCTGCTCGCTCTCCGTCCACATGGTCGGCGCGCGCTACGGCTCGACGCCCGAGGACGACCCGGCCTCCGTCGTGCAGATACAGGAGCGGCTCGCGGCCGAGCGCGGCGCGTCGGACGCGCCCTTCCAACGCCTGCTCTGGATGCCGCCCGGGCTCGGCACGCCCGCGCTCGAAGTCTCGGACGCGCGCCAGAAGACCTTCATCGAAAGCCTCCGGTCGGGCCTGACGGCCGGCGCCGAGCTGTTGCAGACGACCGTCGAGGACTTGAAGACGCGCGCCGTCGAGAAGCTCTCGGCGAAGCCCGCCCCGGCCGCCGCGCGCCAGCGGAAGTTCAAGCAGGTCTACCTCATCTGCGAGAACCGCGACCGCGACCTGGTGCGCCCCATCAAGCAGTACCTCTTCAAGCAGCAGTTCGAAGTCATCACCTGGCTCGAAGGCGAGGCGGGGGCCGACCGCCTGATGGAGTACCACCGCAAGAACCTGCGCGAGTGCGACGCGGCGCTCATCTTCTTCGGCAGCGGCGACGAGCCCTGGGTGCGCAAGAACCTGGAAGACCTGGAGAAGGCTTACGGCTACGGGCGCGAGGACGACTGGACGGCCAGCGCCGTCTACGTCGGCGCGCCGCCGAGCGAGCAGAAGGAGGACTTCCTCACCCACATGGTGCCGTACGTCATCCACAACGTCAGCGACTTCAACCCCGAAGACCTCAGCGACTTCGTCTCGGCCGTGCGCGAGGCCGAAGGAGAGCGCACGTGAGCCGCGACCCCCGGGCGCAGGCGCCGCGGCCGAACCCCTACCCCGGCCTCCGCCCCTTCGAGACCGACGAGTACCGCCTCTTCTTCGGCCGCGAGGGGCAGTCCGACGCGCTCATCGAGCGCCTTGAGCGCTCGCGCTTCCTCGCCGTCGTCGGCACGTCGGGGAGCGGCAAGTCCTCGCTCGTGCGCGCCGGGCTCCTGCCCGGACTGCTCGGCGGGATGATGGCGGGGGCGGGGGCGGGCTGGCGCGTCGCCGTGCTGCGGCCGGGCAACGACCCCTTCGGCAACCTCGCGCACGCGCTCGCGGAGGAGGGCGTGCTCGCCGAGGCCGGCGGCGGGCTCAGGCGCGAGGAGCGCGAGGCCGTCATCGAGGCGACGCTCCGCCGCGGCTCGCTCGGGCTGGCGGACGTGATGCGCGCGGCGCGGCTCGCGGGCGGCGAGAAGCTGCTCGTCGTCGTGGACCAGTTCGAGGAGCTGTTCCGCTTCCGCGCGGCGCAGGCGGGCGCGACCGACGACGACGCCTCGGCCTTCGTCAAGCTCCTGCTCGAAGCCGCCGGCCGCCGGGAGGTGCCGCTCTACGTCGTCCTCACCATGCGCTCGGACTTCCTCGGCGACTGCGCGCAGTTCCAGGGGCTGCCCGAGGCCATCAACGACGGCCAGTACCTCATCCCGCGCATGACGCGCGACGAGCGCCGCTTCGCCGTCGTCGGCCCCGCGCGGGTCGCGCGCGCGCGCATGACCGAGCCGCTCGTCAACCGCCTGCTCAACGACGTGGGCGACAACCCCGACCAGCTCCCCATCCTCCAGCACGCGCTGATGCGCACCTGGGACGAGTGGCGGCAGAAGCGCCCCGAGCACGAGGCGGCGCACGCCGCGGGCGCGGCGCTCGACGTCTGCTGCTACGAGGCCATCGGCGGCATGTCGGACGCGCTCTCGCGCCACGCCGAGGAGGCTTACGCCGAGCTGCCCGACGAGCGCGCGCGCGCCATCGCCGAGCTCCTCTTCAAGGCGCTGACCGAGCGCGGGCCCGACAACCGCGAGATACGGCGGCCGACGCGGCTCCGGGAGATTTGCGAGATAGCCGGGGCGACCCCCGAGGAGGTCGCGGCCGTCGTCGAGGTCTTCCGCAGCGAGGGCCGCTCCTTCCTGATGCCGCCCGCGGGCGCCGCGCTGACGCCCGAGACGGTCGTGGACATCTCGCACGAGAGCCTCATCCGCAACTGGGCGCGGCTCCAGGCGTGGGTGCGCGACGAGGCCGAGGCGGCGCGCATCTACCGCCGGCTGGCCGAGGCGGCCGCCGCGCACCGCGCGGGCGAGGGGGGCTTGCTCGACGACGTGACGCTGGCGTGGGTCAACCGCTGGCGCGAGCGCTACGCGCCGAACCGCGCGTGGGGCCTGCGCTACCACCCGGAGTTCGACGCGACCATCGCCTACTTCGAGGAGAGCCGCGACGCGCGCGAGAAGGAGCGGGCCGAGCGCGACCGGCAGCGCCAGGAGCTTCTGGAGCGCGAGCGGCGCGAGCGCGAGCAGGCCGAGCAGCACGCGGCCGCGCAGGCGCGCTCGGCGCGCAAAATCCGCTACGTCGCCATCGCGCTCGGCGTCGTCTTCCTCGGCGCGGCGGTCGCCCTCGTCTTCGCCGTCGTCGCCGAGCGGAGGGCCGAGGCGGCGCAGGAGCGCGTCGAGCAGGCGCGCCAGAAGTTGCAGATGAGTCGCCACGCGGCCAAGCGCATCCAGAGCTACGAGATGGAGGAAGCCGAGCTGGAGCTGAGCAAGCTGTACACGCTGACGCTCAACGACGTGGAGGGGCGCGAGAACCGCGCGTGGGTCTTCTACAACCTCGGCGACCTCAACAGCAGACTTGAGCGCCACGACCAGGCCGTGGCCTTCTTCCAGTCGGCCCTCCAGACCGAAGTCACGCTCCACGGCCGGGTCGGGCTCGACTCGGTCGGCACGCTCGACGGCCTGGCGCACGCCTACGAGGAGGCGGGGAACTTCGACGCGGCCGTCGCGCACCTCGAACAGTTGTCGGCCCTCCTCGCCGAGACGGCCCCGCAGAAGGGCAAGTATTTCCAGCTCAACACGGGCAACGTCTACCAGGACCTGGCCGACCTCTACCTGAAGCGCGCCGAGGCGCAGTACGAGGCGGACACCCGCGGCGGCGCGACGGCCGCGGGCTTCGCCGCGGCGATGGCGCCGGCCCGCGGGAAGGCGCGCGCCCAGTACCGGAAGGCGCTCGCCGTCTGGGCCGACGTGCTGAGGGACGACCCCGAGGCGCTGGCCGACAAGTACGACCAGGCGGCCGATTTCTTCGCGGGGCTCGACGCCGGAAAGGGCTCCGGCGACTTCGGGGACTTCAACGCCGAGCAGGAGCTGCGGCGCAAGAGCAGGGAGCTGAAGCGCAGGGGCGGCACGCCGCTCACGCGCGAGGCCATCGGCCCTCGCAACGCCGGCGGCGACCCCGCCATCAACGCGCAGCTCGCGGCCGAGGGGCCGGGCTACCTGCTCTTCAACCGCCAGACGGAGACCGCCTACGGCCGCCCCGAGTTCGTCGACTTCGTCAGGGCGGTCGCCGCCGAGTGGGCCGCACGTCACCCCGAACTCAAGCTCGTCGTCTCCGACCTGAGCCTGCGCGGCGGCGGCAACTTCCCCGGGCACGGCGGCGACCACCAGGACGGGCGCGAGGCCGACATCTGGCCCGTCACCAACAACGGTCAGCCCGAGCCGACCAACATCTTCGCCCCGAACTACTCGCGCAAACTGACCACCGAGCTGATAGAAATCATCCGCCAAACGAGCCCCGCGGCGGTCGTCTACTTCGACGACCCCCAGCTCGTCTCCGCCGGCCTCGTCCGCGCCACCCTCGACCACAACAACCACATGCACGTCCTGCTGCCGTGAAGGGGGATTGGGGCCGGCGGGCCGGGGAAAGGCGCCCGCTCTTCCCCGGCGCCCGAACCGCGTCCCACGTCCCCCTTCGACAGAATCCGCTTTTTCGGGTAGCTTACTGACACCGACAGACACTCGTTCGAGCAGCCCCCGACTCCGCCGAGGTGTCCGTCCATCCCTTGCAGCCCGAGACGCCGATGCAGGAAATCGAATACCAGCTCGTCGAGACCGCGGAGGAGGCGTCGGCCGCCTGCGAGCGGCTCGCGCGCCACGCGGAGGTCGGCTTCGACACGGAGACGACTTCCCTCTCGCCCTTCGAGGGGCGCGTCCGCCTCGTCCAGCTCGCCGCGCCGGGCGAGCCCGTCTACGTCTTCGACCTCGACCGCTTCACCGGCGACGGCGACGACGCCGCGCGCCGCGAGCGCGCACGCCGCGCCGACTCGCTCGCGCCGCTGCGGCGGCTCCTCGCCGCCACGCTCCCCGTCAAGATAGGGCACAACCTCAAGTTCGACTCGAAGTGGGTCGGCCACTACCTCGGCGTCGAGCTGTGCGGCGACTTCGACTCGCGCGCCGAGAACCGCGACGCCGTCGAGCGCGGCGGGCTCTTCGACACGCTGCTCGCCAGCCAGCTCGTCTCGGCCGGCGAGCAGGAGGACCGCCACTCGCTCGCCTCGGTCTCTGAGCGCTACCTGAGCGTGCCGGTGGACAAGACGCAGCAGGTGAGCAACTGGGGCGGCCCGCTCTCGGCCGCGCAGCTCGAATACGCCGCGCGCGACGCCGCGCTGATGCTCCCGCTGCGCGCCAGGCTCGTGGAGGCGCTGCGCGCCAACGCGCTGACGCGCACGGCGCAGCTCGAATTCGAGTGCGTCGCCCCGCTCGCCGCGATGGAGCTGACGGGCGTCTACCTCGACCAGGCGTGCTGGCGCGCCAAGCTCAAGGAGATCGAGAAGCAGCGCAACGAGCTGCACGAGCTGCTTCAGGAGGAGCTGGCCGAGGAGCCCGCGCAGCAGTCGCTCTTCGGCCCGGCGCGCGCCGACATCAACCTCGACTCGCACGTCCAGCTCACGCGCGCCCTGACGCGCGTGCTCCCCGACCCCTCGCGCATCCCCGACTCGACGCGCAACTGGAAGCTCGAACCCCTCGCGCTCGAATTCCCCGTCGTCCGCCGCATCCTCGACTACCGCACGCTCCAGAAGACCCTGAAGTTCGGCGAGACGCTGCTCGAATCCATCAACCCCCAGACCGGGCGCATCCACTCGCACTTCCACCAGATCGGCGCCCCCACCGGGAGGATGAGCTGCACCGACCCCAACATCCAGCAGGTGCCGCACGCCTTCGACATGCGCCGCTGCTTCCGCGCGCCGGCGGGGCGCAAGCTCATCGACGCGGACTACTCGCAGATAGAGCTGCGCATCCTGGCCGACTTCACCGGCGACGCCGGGTTCGTCGAGGCGTTCCGCTCGGGCGCCGACCTGCACCGCACGACGGCCGCGCAGGTCTTCAACGTCAAGCTCGAAGAGGTGACGAAGGAGCAGCGCGACTTCGCCAAGCGCCTGAACTTCGGCGTCGTCTACGGCATCGGCGCGCGCCGCTTCGCGCTGCTCACGGGGCTCAAGGAGTCGGAGGCCGAAGACCTCCTCAAGCGCTACTTCGCCACCTACCGCGCCCTCGACGCCTGGCTGCGCGAGGCCGGCTTCAAGGCCGTCCGCGAGCGCACCGCCCCGCGCACCGTCGCCGGCCGCCTCTTCCGCTTCAACTTCGACCCCGAAGACAAGCAGGCCGCCTCCCTCGCCCAGCGCAACGGCAAGAACTCGCCCATCCAGGGCTGCGTGAGCGCCGGCACCAGAATCTTCGAGAGGGCGAGAGGCTACGTGCCGATTGAGACGCTCGCCGGCGAAGAAGTCTGCGTGTGGGACGGCAACCGCTTCGCGGACGCGCGGGTCGCGCGCAGCGGGAAAAAGCAACTGGTCAAGGTCGCGCTCTGGGGCGGTTATTACATCGAGTGCAGCCCGAATCACAGGTTCCTGACCGCCGACGTGAACGGCCGCTCGAAGTGGCGCACGCCGGCTGAATTCGTCAAAGGCTGCTGGGTCGCACTGAGCAACCCCCTCCCCGCGTGGGGATGCGGGCTGACTTTCCCGCCGCACGAACCCGGAAAGTCGCATAACGCCAGCCGCGCGTCACTCGCCGACATAAACGCCCTTTCCGACCTGGGCGCTTGGCTGGGGAGGTTAGCCTCGGACGGCTCCGTCGGCGAGCGACAGCTACGCCTGCTCGTCGCGGAACACGAGGAAGTCCTACTGCCGGAGCTGAAGAGTTTGTGTGCGTCCTTCGGGCACGTCTCCTACCGCGTCGGCCGAGGGGGTAGGGGGCCGCGGCGGATACACGACCTCACAGTCTCCGCGCTCGGGCTGTGCAGGCAGTTGAACACATCCGGCGTCAAGACGAGAGTGCCGGACTTCGCCTGGCAGGATAGCCGCCTCCTCGCGGGGTACCTGCGCGGGATGTTTGACGGAGACGGGACGGTTACTCCCGACGGCCCGGCGCTGTGTTTCGGGCAGGGGGCGAGGCACCTGGGCTGGGCCAGGGAGATTCAGCAGGCGCTCCTGTTGTTAGGTGTCCGGAGCCGGATAAACGTCTGCGCCGACAGAATCAACGTCTGCGTTTTGAAGCGCGACTCCGCGCTGTTCGCGGTCAGGATTGGGTTCATGAACCCGCTGAAGCAGGCGAAGGTCGAGCGCGTCGTCTCTGACCAGCGTGACGGGGCAATATACGGGCGCGGGGCGCGCGTCAAATCCGTCGAGGTGACGGACACGCGGGTCGAGATGTACGACGTGGTTGACAGCGACACGGGGCGGTTTATGGCGAACGGCCTGATTACCCATAACAGTTCGGCGGACATCATCAAGCGGGCGCTGCGGCTGCTGCACGACCGCCTGAGGGGGACGGAGGCGCGCGTCGTCAACGTCGTGCACGACGAGGTGGTCGTGGAGTGCCCGGAGGCGGAGGCCGAGGGGTTCACCGAGGCGGTCGAGGAGGCGATGTGCGCCGCCGGCGAGGAGTACGTCCGCGCCGTCCCCATCAAAGTCGAGGCGGCCGTCACCGACGAGTGGGTCAAGTGAAGAAAGCGGTCGGCTGTCGGCGGCGGCTGCCCGCTTGACAGCCGCGCCGCGCCTTCCCTAGTCTTTTGGTGCAGAGTCCTTTTGCTGCGCCCCCGCCGCGTGTGCTCTGTCTGAAAGCTCTATTCCCGTCAAAGGTATTTCGGAAGCGGTAAGCGAAAACATTCATGGTCAAAGAAGAGATTAAACGCCTCGTCGAGGCTAAGCGGGCGCGCGTGGGCGTCATCGGGCTGGGTTACGTCGGGCTGCCGCTGGCGGTCGAGTTCGCGCGCAAGGGCCTGCGCGCCGTCGGCTTCGAGGTTGACGCGCGCAAGGCCGAGATGATTAACCGCGGCGAATCTTACATCGGCGACGTCCACTCGGCGGCGCTCGCCGAGGTCGTCTCGAACGAGCGCCTGCACGCCACCACGGACTTCGACGAGCTCGGGGCGTGCGACGCCATCATCATCTGCGTGCCCACGCCGCTGCGGAAGACGAAGGAGCCGGACATCTCCTACATCCTCGCCGCCGCGGGCGAGATACAGAAGCGGCTGCGGCGCGGCCAGCTCGTCATCCTGGAGTCCACCACCTACCCCGGCACGACCGACGAGGTGCTCCTCCCGATGTTCGAGGAGGGCGGCCTCAAGCTCGACGAAGACTTCCTGCTCGCCTTCAGCCCCGAGCGCGTGGACCCCGGCAACCCGCAGTTCCACACCGACAACATCCCGAAGGTGGTGGGCGGCTGCACCGACGACTCGACCGAGGTCGCGGCGGGGCTCTACCGAATCATCGTCCGCGACGTCCACGCCGTCAGCTCCGCGCGCGTGGCCGAGGCGGCGAAGCTTCTGGAGAACACCTTCCGCGCGGTCAACATCGGGATGGCGAACGAGATGGCGCGCCTCTGCTACCACCTCGGCATAGACACCTGGGAGGTCATCCGCGCCGCCGCGACCAAGCCCTTCGGCTTCATGCCCTTCTACCCCGGCCCCGGCATCGGCGGCCACTGCATCCCGCTCGACCCGCACTACCTCTCGTGGAAGGCGCGGCAGCACGGGTTCGACTCGCGCTTCATCGGGCTGGCCGAGGAGGTCAACAGCCGGATGCCCGAGCACGTCGTCACCCTCGTCACCGACGCCCTCAACGACGAGCGCAAGAGCCTCAAGGGCGCGCGCGTGCTCGTCCTCGGCGTGGCCTACAAGAAGGACATCGACGACGTGAGGGAGAGCCCCGCGCTCTCCATCATCGACCGCCTGCGCGCCAAGGGCGCCGAGGTGCGCTACCACGACCCCTTCGTCTCCGAGGTGCGCTTCGACGACGCGCACACGCAGGGGGGCGGCGAGCCGCTGCAATCGGTCGAGCTGGCCGACGGCGAGCTGGAGTCGGCCGACTGCGCCGTCATCGTCACCGACCACTCCGGCGTAGACTACGCGCGCGTCTGCCGCCTCTCCAAAGTCATCGTCGACACGCGCAACGCCCTCTCCCGCGACCAGCGCCGCGACAGCTGCGCGAAGATAGTCAGGCTGTAGAGGGGAGGCGGGAGGCAGTATGACCGTCAAAGGCGTTCGATTCGTAACGGACACGGACGGCCGCAAGGTCGCCGTCCTGCTCGACCTCGAAGAGTGGGGCGAACTTTGGGAAGACATCTACGACGGGATGCTGGCGCAGGAGCGCGCCGACGAGCCCTCGGAGTCGTGGGAGGCCGTGAAAGAGCGGCTGCACCGCGAGGGCCGTCTTGACGACTGAACGCTATAACGTCGTCATCATGCGCGGGGCCGGCCGTGACCTCGACAGGCTCGACCGCGCCGTACTCACACGCGTCGCGCGCGCGATAGACGCACTCTCGATAGAGCCGCGGCCGCCGGGCTGCCGCAAGCTGGTTAACGAGGTGAGCCTCTGGCGCGTGCGCGCCGGCGACTGGCGGGTGCTGTACGAAATAGACGACGCGGCGCGGACCGTGCGCGTGGTCGCCGTGCGTCACCGCAGCAAGGCTTACGAGTAGTGCTCAAAGTCATCAACGTCGTGGGGGCGCGGCCGAACTTTATGAAGGTCGCGCCCGTGGTGGAGGCGATGCGGGGGCGCGCCGCCGAGTTCGCGCCCCTCGTCGTCCACACGGGGCAGCACTACGACGCGCGGATGAGCGACGACTTCTTCCGCGACCTGGGTCTCCCCTCCCCGGACGTGCACCTCGGCGTCGGCTCCGGCTCCCACGCGCAGCAGACGGCCGCCGTGATGCTGCGCTTCGAGCCCGTCGTCCTCCGCGAGAGGCCCGACTGGGTGCTCGTCGTCGGCGACGTCAACTCGACGCTGGCGTGCGCGCTCGTCTGCTCGAAGCTGGGGGTGCCGGTGGCGCACGTCGAGGCGGGCCTGCGCAGCCGCGACCGCGCGATGCCGGAGGAGGTCAACCGCGTCCTCACCGACCAGCTCTCCGAACTCCTGCTCACGCCCTCCGAAGACGCCGACCGCAACCTCCTCGGTGAGGGCATCCCCGCCGAGCGCATCCGCCTCGTCGGCAACGTGATGATCGACTCGCTGCTCAAGCACCTCGCCGCCGCCGAGGCGTCCGACGCGCGCGAGCGGCTCGCGGTCGGGGGGCGCGACTACGCGGTGGTGACGCTGCACCGCCCTTCGAACGTGGACGACCCCGCCGTGCTGCGGCGCATCCTGCGCGCGCTGGCGCGCATCAGCCGGAGTCTCCCCGTCGTCTTCCCCGCGCACCCGCGCACGCGCAAAAACATTCTGGAGTTCGGGCTCGACGCGGGGGGCGGGGCGCGGGGCGGCCTCCGTTTGACGGAGCCGCTCGGCTACCTCGACTTCCTCCGGCTCTACAGCGGCGCGCGGCTCGTGCTGACCGACTCGGGGGGCATACAGGAGGAGACGACGGCGCTCGGCATCCCCTGCCTGACGCTGCGCGAGAACACGGAGCGCCCCGTCACGGTCGAGCTGGGCACGAACCGCGTCGTCGGCACGGACGAGGAACGCATCGTCGCGGAGGCGGAGGCCGCGCTGCGAGGGGCGGCGGGCGGGGGGCCGCCGCGCGTGCCCCCGCTCTGGGACGGCCGCGCGGCCGGCCGCGTCCTCGACGCGCTGCTTGAGCGGACCCGCGCCCTGCGCGCGGGTTGAGGCCGGCGGCGAAGGGCTTTCAAGACGCGGCCGGCGGGGTTAGAATGGGCCGTCCGCGCGAAACCCTCCCCTTCGGCCGGGCGCGCGAGGAGTGAAGGATGAAGACCCTTGAGAGTGAGAGGCTGCCCGCCGAGGAGGTGGCCAACTGCGTGACGCACGGGCTGGGGCTGGCGCTGAGCCTCGCGGGCTTCGTCGCGCTCGTGCTGTTCGCGTGGCCCGGCGGCGACGCGTGGCTGGTGGCGAGCTGCGCCGTCTACGGCGCGTCGCTCGTCGCGCTCTACGCGGCCTCGACGCTCTACCACGGGGCGCGCTCCCCGCGCGCCAAGAGCCTGCTGCAAGCCCTCGACCACTGCGGCATCTACGTCCTCATCGCCGGGACCTACACGCCGTTCACGCTCGTCACCATGCGCGGGGCCTGGGGGTGGACGCTGTTCGGGCTGGTGTGGGGGCTCTCGCTGGCGGGCATCGCCTTCCGCGTCCTGTACGGGTCGCGCTTCCGCGCCGTGGCCGTCGGCTCCTACGTGCTGCTCGGGTGGCTGTGCGTCATCGCGGTCAAGCCGATACTGGAGACCGTCCCGCTCGGGGCGCTGGCGTGGATCGCGGCCGGGGGCTTCGCCTACACGACGGGCGTCTTCTTCTTCGCCGCCAAGCGCATCCCGCACAACCACGCCATCTGGCACCTCTTCGTCCTCGGCGGGAGCGTCTGCCACTACGTCGCCGTCCTCCTCTACGTCGTCCCGCCGCGCGGCTAGGGGACTAAGCCCCCGGCGGGCGGTAGGCGTCGCCCAGCTCGACGACGCGCGCGAGCTGTTCGATGCGCCCGCGCAGGGCGCGCGTGAAGCAGTCGGCCTCGGCGGGCGTCGCGCCGCTGGCGAGCAGCCCCTCGCGCAGCTGCGCGTCGGTGACGCGCCCGAGGTAGCGCATGAGCCAGCGCACCTCCACGACCTTGATGCCCTCCGTCGCCTCGTCCGTCCGCTGCCCCGTGAAGCCCCAGCTCAGCACCCCGCCCTCGACGCCGCGCACGAAGTCCGCGTTCTGCGCGGCGAAGCCCGCGCAGTCCCACTTGGTGCGCGTCAGCGGGCTCCCGGTCTTCCCCATTGAGGCGCCCCAGTCGATGATGAGGTAGCGCGCCTCCGTGCTCCCGTCCGGCAGGACGTGCTCGAAGACGGCCGTGTTCGACCCGCGCGCGACGTCGCGGACGTCCTTGTTGTCCCAGTTCGAGACGAGCATCGTCATCACCTTCAGCCCCGCCAGCTCCTTCGTGCCGACGAAGGGGTTGTCGTCCCACGACCAGCCGTGCTCGTCGAAGAGCTTGCGCACGCCCTCCTCGTCCAGCTCGAAGCGCGCGTCCGAAAAGCTCATGTCGTCGGCGACGCACGAGCGGGCGCGCGCGAGGTTCTCGGCGCCCTCGATGTGCCCCGCGGGGACGTAGTAGGCGGCCTCGACGTGGTAGCCGGCGGCCCACGCCAGCCGCGTCGAGAAGGTCTCGCTCTTCACCTCGTCGCCCCACTTCACGCGCCAGCGCAGGTTCTGCGCGTCGCGCACCGACATGCAGGGGTTCGAGCCCGTCGCGTGCTCCTCCTCGAAGCGGAAGGGCGGCCTCGGCTCGCGCTCGCGCCCGCCGGGGCCGCCGCGGAAGTCAAGGCGCTCGACCTCGCCGGGGTCGCGCCAGAGCGAGAGCTTGCGCGCGCGCAGGGGGCGCTCGCGCGCCGTCCAAATCTTGTAGCGCGACTTGGCCCACCAGAAGAGGTAGACGACGATGACGCCCGCCGCCGTCCCGATGGCGGCGATGTAGAAGATGGTCGAAGGCTTCGGCATCCAGACGCTTGGCGAAGGAGTCATAAAGTATGACCACTATAACACTCGCCCGCGCCCCGGACGGTTCGGGGGAGACTGTCTTTAACCATCGAGCCGGCCTTCTAAGACGTAGAAGCCGGCCTCGCCGCCGCCGGAGGTGACGTTGACGACGGGCGAGCCGGAGAGGCGCACCATCGCGCCCTCGACGCGCCCGCGGAAGAGGAACGGGTTCGTGTCCACGTACATCGGCCGCAGGGCCCACGAGCTTTCGCCGAAGACGGGGAAGACTTCGGTGTGTAGCTCGACGGCCTCCTGCACGACGTAGTCGCCGGCCAGCGCGACCGCGACGGCCTCGTCCCACTCCGCCTCCGTCGCGCGCGCGCCCAGGACCAGCCCGCGCCCGCCGTAGTCGTCGTTCGGCTTGAGCACGAGCCCCCCGCGGTTGCGACGCACGTGCGCGACGAGGTCGACGCTCTCGCCGCCGCGCGTCGTCCGGCGCTCCGACACGCGCCGCGTCCACGGCACGCACGAGCGGACGACCTCGCGCTCGGCGGGCGTGAGGCGGCGCTCGCCCCACTCGCCGGTCAGCAGCTCGAAGGCGGCCTTCTTGTGCAGCGGCTTGCAGCGCGGCGAGTTGACGAGGCAGACGCGGCCCTCGGCGTAGGCCCGCAGCAGCGGGTGCGACTCGCCGCGCAGCGCGAGCAGCTCGTGGATGATGACCCGCTTGTAGACGAGGTCGACGCGGAAGTCGCCGCGGCGCAGCGCGCGCCCGTCGTACTCCAGCTCGTCCGGCGCGCAGACGACCGTCGGCACGCCCCGCGCGGCGAAGTGCTCGCGCAGCAGCTCGAACTCGTCGGCGGTCGGCAGGCCGTCCCAGTCCACGACGGCGACGTTCGGCGCTTCCGGGCCGCCGCCCCACTCGCGGAAGGTCTCGACGAGCGAGGCGAGCAGCGCGCCCGCCGGGTCGAACTGCCGCAGGCGGTAGCGGCGGGCGAAGAGCCGCATCGCCTCGACCCCGAACGCGACCTCGTTGAGCCCCGCCTGGTCTACGAGGCTCGAAGGGTTCTCGGCGTTGTACTCGACGAACTTGACCGAGTCGCCGTGGACGAAGGCGTCGAGCCGCCCCGTCACCGACGCGCAGGCGTAGCCCGGCTCGACGAGGGCGAGCCTCGTCTCCGCCGCGGTCATCCCGACCCGCGCCATCAGCGAAGGGTCTTCCGCCATCGCCGCCGACATCTTCTCGAACGCGCCCGCCAGCGTCTCCGACGCGCGCACGAGCCGCGCGTACTGCGCCGCGTCGAGCAGGTGCGGCCTGAGCGACACGCCTATCTCGCGCTCGCCGTAGAGCAGCCGCCGCGCCCTCATCTCCCCCCTCAGACGCGCGAACAGCCCCGCGCCCAGACCCTCGTCCGACGCCAGCAGCTCGTGGAACTCGGCAATCGCCTGCTCTCTCATAAGAACAGGGGTTCGGGATTCGGGAAAACGTCCGCCCTTCCCCGGCCCCTGACCCCGGCCCCCTATTTGTCCGCGGCGGCGGCGCCGTCCTTCATCTCCAGCGCGGCCTGCGCGGCGGCGAGGCGCGCGACGGGGACGCGGAACGGCGAGCAGGAGACGTAGTCGAGCCCCGTCAGGTGGCAGAAGGCGATGGAGCGCGGCTCGCCGCCGTGCTCGCCGCAGATGCCGACCTTGAGGCCGGGCTTCACCGCGCGCCCGCGCTCCGTGCCTATCTTCACCAGCTCCCCGACGCCCTCGCGGTCCAGGACCTGGAACGGGTCGTCGGGCAGAATCTTCACCTCGACGTACTTCGAGAGGAAGCGGCCCGAGTCGTCGCGCGAGAGCCCGAAGGTCGTCTGCGTCAGGTCGTTGGTGCCGAACGAGAAGAAGTCGGCGTGCTCGGCTATCTTGTCGGCGGTGAGCGCCGCGCGCGGCAGCTCGATCATCGTGCCGACGGTGTACCCCACGGTCATCCCGTGCTCGCCCATCACCTCGCGCGCGACCTCGTGAATCAGCCCGGCCTGGTTGCGCAGCTCCTCGGCCGTCGAGACGAGCGGCACCATGATCTCAGGGCGCACCTCGCCGCCCTCGCCCGCGACGTGGCACGCCGCCTCGAAGACGGCGCGCGCCTGCATCCGCGTCACCTCCGGGTAGATGAGCCCGAGGCGGCAGCCGCGGTGGCCGAGCATCGGGTTGGCCTCGCGCAGCCGCTCGACCTGCTGGAGCAGCTTGCGCTTGCTGTCGATGGAGTCGAGCGTCCGGTCCATCTCGCGGATGGAGCCGGCGCGCTGCAAAGACATCTTCAGCTCGGAGAGTTCCCCGAGCAGCTCCTCCATGTTCGGCAGGAACTCGTGGAGCGGCGGGTCGAGCAAACGGACGGTGACGGGCAGCCCCTGCATCGCGCGGAAGATGCCGACGAAGTCGTTCTTCTGGAGCGGGAGCAGGCGCTCCAGCGCCTTCTCGCGCGCGCCCACGCCGTCGGCCAGAATCATCTCGCGCATCGCGGCCAGGCGCTCGTCGCCGAAGAACATGTGCTCCGTGCGGCACAGCCCCACGCCCTCCGCCCCGAAGTCGCGCGCCACGCGCGCGTCGTGCGGCGTGTCGGCATTGGCGCGCACGCGCAGGCGCCGGAACTCGTCGGCCCACACCATCAGCTCGCGGAAGTCGTCGCCCAGGGCCGGCTGCACCGTCGGCACCCGCCCGAGGAAGACCCTGCCCGTCGAGCCGTCCACCGTAATCCACTCGCCCTTCGGCACCACCACCCCGTTCACGTTGAACTGCTGCTGGCTGTAATCGATGTTCAGCACGCTCGCCCCGCACACGCACGACTTCCCCATCCCGCGCGCGACGACCGCGGCGTGGCTGTTCGAGACCAGCACCGGCGTCATGCGGCTTGAGAAGACAACGAAGTTCTTGTCCGGCTCGTCATCGGCGTCCACCTCGAAGTTGTACACGGTCGCCGGCTCCCGCCCGCCGACCTGCCTGACGTGGTGTGAGCGCAGCGCCGAATCGAGCAACGCTTCCACCTCATCGTAGGCCCCGCCGGGGCACAGAGGAAGTATGTCGCGGCGTATCTTCTCGCCGTCGAACATGATGTTGCGCTTGACGCCCTCGCGCACGCGCCCCATGAAGTTGACCTCTTCGACGATGTCGCCGAACAGCGCCCTGACCGCGAAACACTTCGAGCCTCGCCGCCGCGCCGGGACTTCGGCCTTGACGCGCCGCGTGTGCGCGAGAATCTCGTCCACACGCTCGGCAATCTGCACGAGGTGCGCGTCGCGGTTGTTCGTCACCTGCGGCAGAATCCCCAGGCGCAGGCAGGCGACGACCAGCCCCGCCAGCAACTCGGGCTTGCGCCGCGAGACGACGATTTGCAGGCGCGCCTCGCCCGACCCCGCCGCGTAAGTGCCGTCGCCGTCCACGTAACCGGCCAGAAAGTTGAACAGCCCCGGGTTATCCAGCGTCAACACCCACGCGCTCAGGCGGTCGCGTATTTCGGCGAGGCGGGCGGCCGGCGCGCGGCGGAAGCTGATGCGGTCTTCGACGCTGCCGCGAATCTCACGCCCCCTGAGCGTCGAGACAGTTTCGCGGGCGCGCGTGTAAGTGAACGGCGTCCCGAAGCTGCGCTCGAATGACTGCTCGACGGCGGCGATGAACCCCGCTTTTTCGGAGGTCGGCTTCTGGACGAAAGTCACCGAACCTTTAGTCGGCTTAACCCTGACATGACCGTCGGAGAGGATTGCGCCCGCCAGGTAGGCTAAATCAGGAGGGGTCGTTCCCCCGCGGAGCGGCGGCACCCGACCGACGACCGTCACGAAGTCGCCGTCGGCCAGGGCCGCGTCCAAACGTTTCTTAGTCAGCCTGCGTTTCTCGACGGTGAACATCTTATGGTCGGGGGTTAGGCGCAGCAGGTTGTGTTCGGCGTGGCCGGTCTGAGACACCGCGACGGTGATGACTTCAGACGGCTTGCGGCCTGCCGCGACGACGCGCCGCCAGACGGGGCGCAGCTCGCGCGTGTCGAATGAAAGCATGCGCAGACGCCCGCCGGCGTCCAGCACGTTAAAGGCCGCCTCTGCCGTTAACATCCCCCGGTCGGTCAGGATTCTCGTCTCGCCGGCTAAGCAGGTCATCCCGCCGCGGGCGGTGACGATGGCCTGGGCGGCGACCATGCCGTGGAAGTCGTCGGGGCTGGTCTCCTGGCGGACGAGGACGACCTTCTCGCCCTCGCGCGCGAGCTCTTCGGCCTCGTCGGGGTCGAAGACGACCTTGCCCTGCGCGGCGCCGGGGCTGGCCGGCAGGCCGCGGGCGACGACCTTCGCGTCGGCGTTCGGGTCTACGGCCGGGTGGAGGAGCTGGTCGAGCTGCTCGGGCGTGACGCGGCGGACGGCCGTCGCCTTGTCGATGAGTCCCTCGTGCACCATGTCCACGGCGACGCGGACGGCGGCCGCGCCCGTCCGCTTGCCGGTGCGCGTCTGGAGCATCCAGAGCTTGCCGCGCTCGATGGTGAACTCCACATCCTGCATGTCGCGGTAGTGGCGCTCCAACAGCCCCGTGATCTGCTCGAACTGCTCGTAGACCGCGGGCAGCTCCTCCTGAAGCTGGCTGATGGGCTGCGGCGTGCGGATGCCTGCGACGACGTCCTCGCCCTGCGCGTTGAGGAGGTATTCGCCGTAGAGCTTCTTCTCGCCCGTCGAGGGGTTGCGCGTGAACGCGACGCCCGTCCCCGACTCGGCGCCCATGTTGCCGAAGACCATCGCCTGCACGTTGACGGCCGTGCCGAGGTCGTCGGGGATGCGGTTGACGCGGCGGTAGTCGCAGGCGCGGCGCCCCATCCACGAGTTGAAGACGGCGGCGACGGCGACGCGGAGTTGTTCGTAAGGGTCTTCGGGGATGGCGAGGCCGCTCTGGTCGGAGAAGATGATCTGCTTCTGCGCGGCGATGATGTCGCGCAACTGCTCGGGGGAGAGGTCCGTGTCGCGCCCGCCCTCGGTCTGCGCCTTGTAGCGCTCCATCACGCGCTCGAACTTCTCGTGCGCCACCCCCATCACTATCTCGCCGAAGAGCGTGGCGAAGCGGCGGTAGGCGTCTAAGGAGAAGCGCAGGTCGCCGGTCTGCGTGGCGAGCCCCTGCACGGTCTGCTCGTTCAGGCCGAGGTTCAGGACCGTGTCCATCATGCCCGGCATCGAGAAGGGCGCGCCCGAGCGCACCGAGACGAGCAGCGGCCTTTCGGGGTCGCCGAACTTCTTCCCCGTCTTCTCTTCGAGCGAGCGCAGGCCCTCGATGACCTGCTCCCACATCCCCGGGGGGAAGTTCTTGCCCTCGGCGTAGTAGGCGTTGCACGCCTCGGTCGTGACGATGAGGCCGGGCGGGACGGGCAGCCCGGCGCGCGTCATGTCGGCGAGCCCGGCGCCCTTGCCCCCGAGCAGCGTGCGCGCCGAGCCGTCCCCCTCCTCGAACAGGTAGACCCACTTGTGAGCTTGATTCTGTGACACGGAATTTTCCTTCCTCGTCTTCCGCCGGCGGGGCCCGTCTGGCGCGTGGGGCGGCCGACCCTTGCGGCCGTCCGTGGGGAGAACTTTTGCGGCGCAAAGCCTACCCCAAACCTCCCCCGAGGGCAACGCCCATCGGAAGGAAGAAGGATGAGGGCGTAAGGATGAAGGAGGAAAATGAGACCGCCTTCACTTCATCCTTCACCCTTTCACTCGGGGTGGAGCTTTAGCCATTCGGCGCGGAGCAGGAAGCTGCCGGCGGTGACGACGCGGTCGCCGACGTGCAAGCCTTCGAGCACGGGGTAGCGGCCGGAAGCCTCCGCGCCGAGGCGGACGGGGCGCATCACGTACACGGCCGGGTCCGGGGTGGCGAGGAAGACGACCGTGCGGCCGCCGATTGTCTGCACCGCGGAGGCGGGCACGGTCGGCGCCGTCGCCTCGGCCGTCCCCAGCGCGCCGAAGCCGACGCCCACGTACATCCCGAGCTTGAGCGCCTGCCCCGGGTTCGCCACCTCCACGCGCACCTGCGCCGTGCGCGTCGCGGCTTCGAGCTGCGGGTCGACGTAGGTGACGCGGCCGCGGAAGACGCGCCCCGGGTAGGCGTCCGACGTCACGCTCGCGCCGCTGCCGACGCGGACGCGCGCGAGGTCGCGCTCGAAGACCTGCGCGACGACCCACACCGTCGAGAGGTCGGCCACGCGCAGGATTTCCTTGTTGGCCTCGACGACCTCGCCGGGGTTGGCCGCGCGGCTGATGACGGTGCCGGCCGAGGGCGCCGCGAGCGTCACCTCCGAGCTGACCTGCGCCGGCCCGCGCAGCGCCGCGACGCGCTGCGGCGACAGGCCGAGCAGGAGGAGTCGCTGCCGCTGCGACGCGGCCTCGGCCTCCGCCTTCTTCAGAATCGAGGTGGCCTGCTCGAACTCCTCGCGGCTGGCCGCGCCTATCTCGACGAGTTTGAGCGTGCGCGCGTGGTGCTTGTGGTGCTCTTCTAGTTCGGCCTGCGCCGAGAGGTAGCGCGACTGCGCCGTCGCCAGCTCGTCGCTGAAGACGACCGCGACCGCCTGCCCGCGCCGCACCTCCTGCCCCGCCTCGGCCGCGACGCTCACGAGGCGCCCGCCGACCAGCGAGAGCACGGGCGTCGAGCGATAGGCGTTCGCCTGCACGACGCCGTTCGCCGCCTGCTGCGAGGCTTCCGGCGAGAGCTGTTCGCCGACGGCCTCCGACTGTACGCCTGCGCGCGCGGCCGCCTCGGGCGTGACGGTCAGCGTCGCCTCGCCCGGCGCGGGCGCCGCCCCGCCTCCGCCCGCGCCGGGCGCGCCCGGCTGGTCGAAGGTGACCGTGCGCGGCGCCGTCACGACGCGCCCCGCGCCCGCGCCGCCCACGTAGCCCAGGCGCCACAGCAGGAGCGCAAGGGCCGCCAGCGCGAAGACGGCGACGACGACGACGGTCGTCCCCCGCGCGCGCCGCGGCGCGCGCGAGACGGCGCGGGCGCGCTCGACGCTCGTCTCGACTTTCGCGTCCGGCGCCGCCCCGACGGTCTTCTCGACGGCCGACTCCTTCGGCCCTTCCGCGTTTTCGGGTTTCTCGCTCATCGTCCCTTCCAGGGGCTTCCGAACTTCGTCCTTCCGCCTTCACCCTCCCCGCGCCCTCCCTCACGGTCGGGCTTCCGCCTTTGTCAGCTCCGGCGCGGCCGAGGCGCTCGCGACGCGCACGCGCGCGAGGTAGGTCTGGAGGACTGAGTCCACGTAGTCGTTCTCCAGCTCGATGTAGCGCCGCTGCTCGGCGATGTAGTCGAGCAGCGTCTTCGAGCCCAGCTCGTAGGTCTTGCGGATGACCGCGAGGTTCTGCCCGGCCTGCCCGCGCACGCCGACGCGGTAGATTTCCGAGGCGCGCGCCGCCGCGTCGTAAGAGGCGTAGGCGGCCGCCACCTCGCGCCGCACGGTCAGCTCCAGAAACTCGCGCCGCCGCTTCGCCGCCTCCAGCTCGGCGGCGGCCGCCTCCACCGCGCCCGCGTTCCGGTCGCGCACGGGCAGCGTCACCGAGACGCCGAAGGTGACCGAGTGGAACGTGTCGTCAATCGGCGCGAGGCGCCCCCGCTCGTCCACGCCGCTCAGCATGTAGCCGCTGCGCATGCGCTGGTAGCCGGCGCGCACGTCGGCGTCGGCGCGCCCCCGCGCGCGCGCCTCCGCGACGCGCGACTCGGCCAGAGCCTCCGAGGCGCGCGCGGCGCGGAGGTCCGCGCGCGCGTCGAGGGCGCGGGCGGTGGCGTCGGCGAGCGCGGGCAGGGGGTCGATGAGGCCGTCGAAGTCGCCGCGCAGGCGCAGCGGCTCGGACGGCGCGGCGCCCACGAGGTTGCGCAGTTCGAGGAGCGCGACCTCGGCCCGGCCGCGCCCGGCCTCGCGCAGCGAGCGCAGGCGGTTGACCTCGACGAGCACCTGGTTCTGTTCGAGCGGGGCGGTGCGCCCTTCGAGCACGCGCGCGACGACGAGGCGGTAGCCGCGCCGGCTGTTGTTCAGAAGGTCTTCGGTCACGCCGAGCTTGAGGACTTCGGCCAGCGCCTCGCCGAACTTCGCGCGCACCTCGGCCGCGACCGCCCGCTCGCGGTCGGCCAACATCGCCTCGCGCACCTCGACCTCGCGCTCGGCCACGCGCACACGCGACGCGCGTCGCCCGCCGAGTTCGAGCGGCAGCATGACCTCGGCCATCAACTGACTGTCGGGCGTCGTGACGGCCTTCGCGCCCGAGACGTCGAGCCGCGGGTTGGCGCGAAAGCCGGCCTGCCTGACGAGCGCGCGCGCGGCCTCGACCTCCCGGCGCAGCGCCAGCAGCTCGCCGTGCGCGGCGAGCGCCCGCGCCACCGCCTCGTCGGCCGACACCCCACTCGCCGGGTCGTAGTAGAGCCCCACGGTCGCCTCGTCCACGCGCGGCCGCCTGTCGTCCGGCACGTCCGTCGCCGCCTGCGCCGCGGCGACGACGGGCAAAGCCAGAATGAGCGCCAGCACCACCGGGTAAAACCTTTTCACTCTCATACTCTCACCACTTGATAACGGCCAGGGCAGAAGCCCGACCGTGAGGGAGGGCGTCTGACCTTCAACACCACACCCGGAGTAGGTTGAGACGCCCTCCCTCACGGTCGGGCTTCTGCCTTCATCTCTCTCTCTCGCAGCCAGAAGAAGACGACCGGCGTGACGATGAGGACGTGCAGGAGGCTCGAAAGCATCCCGCCGAAGACGGGCGTCGCCAGCGGCTTCATCACCTCCGAGCCGGCGCTCGTGGACCACATGATGGGGAGCAGGCCGACGACGATGGTCGAGACCGTCATCACCTTCGGGCGCAGCCGCAGGAGCGCGCCCTCGGTCACGGCTTCGAGCAGCGTCTCGCGCGTCAGCCGCCCCAGCTCCTTCTTCTTCCGCCCCACCGCCTCCTCCAGGTAGACCACCATCACGATGGCGGTCTGCACCGCCGCGCCGAAGAGCGCGATGAAGCCTATCCAGACCGCGACCGAGAAGTTGTACTTGAGCATCCAGAGCAGGTAGAACCCGCCCGTCAGCGCGAACGGCACGGCGAGGAGGACGTGCGCCGCTTCGAGCGCCGAGCGGTAGGTCAGGTAGAGCGTGCCGAAGATGACGGCGAGGACGACGGGGACGACAATCAGCAGGCGCCTGCGCGCGCGCTCCTGGTTCTCGTACTGCCCGCTCCACTGGAAGTAGTAGCCGGCCGGCATCCGCACGCGCGAAGCGATGGCCCGTCTGGCCTCTTCGACGAACCCGCCGATGTCGCGCCCGCGGACGCTCAGGAGCACCGTGCCGCGCAGCAGCCCGTTCTCGCTCTGAATCATCGAGGGGCCTTCGACGCTGCTGATGTCGGCCAGTTGGCCCAGGGGCACGGGGACGCCCGCGGGCGAGGTGACGGGGAGCCGCGCGATGGCCTCGGGCGAGCTGCGGAACTCCTCGGCGTAGCGGACGCGGACGGGGAAGCGGCGGCGCCCCTCGATGGTCACGGTCAGGTTGGTCTCGCCGATGCCGCGCTCGACGGCTTCCTGAATCGTCGCCGCGTCGATGCCGTAGCGCGCGGCGGCCGTGCGGTTGACGCGGATGTCCACGTAGGGCGTGCCGCCTATCTGCTCGGGGTAGACGTCGGCCGCGCCCCGCACGGTGCGGAGCGCGTCGGCTATCTGCCGCGAAGTCTCTTCGAGCGTCTTCAGGTCGTTGCCGAAGACCTTGACGCCGATTTGCGAGCGCATGCCGGTCGCCAGCATCTCGATGCGGTTGATGATGGGCTGCGTCCAGATGTTGGTGACGCCCGGCATGCGCAGCGCCGCGTCCATCTCGGCCACCAGCCGCTCGCGCGTCATCCCCTCGCGCCACCCGGCCTCGTCCTTCAGGTGGACGATGGTCTCGTTCATGTTGACGGGCGAGGGGTCGGTCGAGGTCTCGGCCCGCCCGGCCTTGCCCACGGCCCACTCGACCTCGGGGAAGGACTTCAGAATCTCGTCCTGCCGCGAGAGGATGCGCGCCGCCTCGTCAATCGAGATGGCCGGGTCGGTGACCGGCATGTACATCAGGTCGCCCTCGTTTAAGGGCGGCATGAACTCGCTCCCGATGCGCGTCGAGACGTAGGCCGCGCCGGCGAAGAGGAGCGCCGCCAGCCCGACCGTCAGGGCGCGGTGGCGCACGGCCCAATGAAGCGCCGGGCGGTAGACGCCGCGCAGGAAGCGCATGATGGGGTTCCACTCCTCGGGGTGGAGGCGGCCGCCGAGGAAGTAGGTGCAGAGGACGGGGACGAGCGTCACCGCCATGAAGGCCGCGCCGAACATGGCGAACGTCTTGGTGAAGGCCAGCGGGTGGAAGAGCTTGCCCTCCTGCCCCGTCAGCGCGAAGACCGGGATGAAGGCCAGCACGATGACGGCCATCGAGGCGAAGATGGGCACGCCCACCGTCTTCGTCGCGTCGAGCACCGCGCGCCACACCGCCGCCCGGTCGCGCGTGTCGACGCCCCCCTGCTCGACGGCGCGGTAGGCGTTCTCCGTGACGACGATGCCGGCGTCCACCAAATCCGAGATGGCGATGGCCAGCCCCGCCAGCGACATGATGTTCGACGAGATGCCGAAGTAGCGCATGAAGAGGAACGAGAAGAGGACGGCGAGCGGCAGCGGCACCGTCACGATGAGCACCGAGCGGAAGTGCGCGAGGAAGATGAGGTTGGCGAGCGTGACCAGAATCAGCTCCTCGACGAGCGCCCACTTGAGCGTGTCGGTGGCGCGGTTGATGAGCTGCGTGCGGTCGTAGAAGGGCACGACGCGCACGCCTTCGGGGAGCCCCGGCTTCAGCTCTTCGAGCTTGCGCTTGACCGACTCGATGACTTCGAGGACGTTGACGCCGTAGCGCGCCACGACCACGCCGCCGACGGCCTCGCGCCCGTCGCGGTCGAGCGCGCCCGTGCGGAACGCGTGGCCGAGCTTCACCTCGGCCACGTTCTTCACGTAGACTGGCGTCCCGTTCTGCGAGCCGAGGACGACGTTCTCCACGTCCGCCGTGGACTCGATGAGCCCCAGCCCGCGCACGACGGCCCACTGGCCCGCCTGCTCGACGACGTTCCCGCCGACGTTCCGGTTCGACCGCCCGACCGCCTCGACCACCGCCGAGAGCGGCAGCCCGTAGGCGCGCAGGCGGTTCGGGTCGACGTCCACCTGATACTGCTGCACGTAGCCGCCGGCGGACGCCACCTCGGCCACGCCCGGCACGGAGTTGAGCTGGTAGCGGACGAACCAGTCCTGCAACGAGCGCAGGTCGCGCAAGGAGTGGCGGTCGCTCTCCAGCGTGTACCAGAAGACCTGGCCGACGCCGGTCGCGTCCGGCCCGAGCGTCGGCGTGACGCCGCCGGGCAGTTGCGCCGAGACGAGGTTGAGGCGTTCGAGGACGCGCGTCCGCGCCCAGTACAGCTCGACGCCGTCCTCGAAGATGACGTTGACCATCGAGAAGCTGAAGGCCGACGACGCGCGCACGACGCGCACGCCGGGCAGACCTTGCAGGTTGGTCACGAGCGGGTACGTCACCTGGTCCTCGACCTCCTGCGGCGAGCGCCCCGGCCAGTCCGTGAAGACGATGACCTGGTTGTCCGACAAATCGGGAATCGCGTCGACCGGCGTGGACAGAAGCGCCCAGTAGCCCCACGCCGCCAGCCCCAGGTAGACGGCCAGCACCACCCCGCGATTCCGCATCGAAAGCTCGATGAGCTTTGAGAGCATAAAAACTCTACCGCCTACTTCACTGGGCCGTGACCGGGAACGAGCCCTTGCCGGTGCCGGCGGGGCCTTCGTAGGCGAGCTGCGCCTGCCAGTCGCCGGCCATCTCCAGCTTGACCTTGCCGCTGTAGACGCCGGGCGTGGCGGTGGTCGTGAGCGTGGCCGGGTCGTTCATCGCCGCCATCGAGCCCATCGCCGGCATGAAGAAGTTGAGCGAGGCCGAGCCGACGTCCACCGCCTTGCCCGACGCGTCCTTGAAGGTGACGGTCAGCTCCTGGTCGCCGTGGCGGAGCACGCCGTCCGGGCTGGCGAGCGTGACGGTCACGTTGCCGACCTTGCCGCTCGCAAACTCCTTCGCCGCCCCGCCCCCGCACGCCGCGAGCGCCGCCAGCAGCGCCGCCGCGCCCACTGCCGCGAATAACTTTTTCACTTTCGCAATCCTCCCTTTGACAAGTCACCTGAGCAATTAACATCACGCCCCCGGCGGGGCTTTCAAACGACTTGTGTGATGAAGCTTTCGGCTTAACTCCGAGACCGGCAAAGAGACCTCGCCGCCCTCGGCCTTGAGCGCGCCGGACGCGCCCCACGTTCGCAGTCTGTGGCGGGAATGAAAGAGGCCGCGCGCGTCCGGCGCACGCTTCCGCGGCGAGGCGCACGCGAGAAAGTTTCTCGCGCGCCTCAAGCGGGCGTGTGCGGACACACTACGGCCTCGAAGTGTCTAGATTAGAAATGCCGCGTGGCGCAGGTAGGCCGGCGGGGAGTGCGACGGGCGGAAGGGCGGCGCGTAGGCGCGGGCGTGTTCGGCGGCGGGCGCGGGCGGGGTGACCGCCGCGGGAGGCCGCGGGTCGCTCGCCGCGCCGGGCGAGGGCCGGAGCGTGAAGCTGGCGCCCGCGGGCGCCGGCTGCGGGCAGTTGACGAGGCAGCAGAGCCGCGCCGCGGGTGCGACCTTGTTGGCGCGCCCCGTCTGCCGCGCCTTCTTGCAGCAGCCGTGCATGCGGCTCAACGGGCACGCGGCGCGACCGCCGCGACGCGTCGTCGCCGCCGCGACGCCCGCGCCCAGCGTCGTGCCGAGCAGCGCCGCCGCCAGCAGCAATCGCGTCAACCCTCGCGTGAACCTTCTCGCCATAGCCGGCTAGAGATTACCCCCCGCCGCCCCCTCGCGGCAAGCCCCGTGTCCACCGCCGCGTCCCGCCCGGCCGGGGAACTTTTCGCCCGCGTCAGAACTTGTTGAGCAGGATGAGGACGCCGATGGCGATGAAGCCGACGGCGGCGACGCGCCGAATCCATTCGAGCGGCAGGTAGTGGCCGAGCGCGCCGCCGACGGCGACGCCGAGCGCCGAGACGCAGACGAGCGCCAGCGCCGCCGAGACGAAGACCGTCAGCGGCCGCTTCGTCTCCGCCGCCATCGTCATCGCCGCCAGCTGCGTCTTGTCGCCCATCTCCGCCAGAAAGATAGTCGCAAACGTCGTCATGAAAACCCGCCAGTCCATAAGCCCCTCTTTCGGTGGTACGGCCTGCGGCAGAGTGTCACCCGGCCGGAATTTCAGATTTCAGATTCTTAAAACGGGCCGGCTCACGGCGCGGGGAACTCCTGGCGGAGCGCGCCGGTGCGGAAGGGCTCGGCGACGCGGACGCGCGGAGCGGCGGGCGGCGGCGAGCCACGACTTGAGCGTCTCGGCCTCGCGCCGCGCGAGCAGGCGGCGGCGGACGTCGGGCGCGGCCTCCTCGAACGAGAGCCGGCGCGCGGGCTCGCGCCGCTCCAGCTTGACGAGGTGGAATCCGAACTCGGTCTGCACGGGCGCGCTGACCTCGCCCTCCCCGAGCGCGAAGGCCGCGTCGTCGAAAGCCTTCGCGTGCGACCCGCGCTGGAAGAGGCCGAGCGCGCCGCCGCGCCCGCGCGTCCCCGCGTCGTCCGAGAACTCGCGCGCGAGCGCGGCGAAGTCCGCGCGGCCCGCCGGCCCGCCTCTGAACAGGCGCAGGCGCAACTCCTCCGCGCGCGCGCGGCGCCGCGCCATCTCCTCGCCCACGGCCTTCTTCAACTCGTCGCCCGCGAGCCCGCGCTCTTCGCGCAACTGCCGCTCGACGACCGAAGGCCGCGCCGCGACGAGGATGTGAGAGGCCGCGGCCCGCTCAGGCACCTGGAACTCCGCCTCCGCCTTGTGCGCCTCGTAGAACGACCTCAGCTCCTCGTCGGTCGCCTTCAAATCCCTGCCCAGCTCGCGCCGCAGCAGCTCGCCGTAGAGCGGCGCGCGGACGGTCTCCATGAACTCCTCGCGCGAGAGCCCGTGCGCCGACAGGTAAGCCTTGAACTGCTCCTCGCCGCCCAACTGCTCGACCGCCCGCGCCTCCCCCTCGGCGACGCGCGCCGCGTCGGGACTCAGGCCGCGGCGCTCGGCCTCGCGCCGTATCAGCTCGCGGTCTATCAGCTCCGAGACGACGCCCTCGCGCAGAAGCTGTAGACGGCGCCGCCCCTCCTCCGTCCGCTCGTCCAGCCCGAGCCCTTCGCGCCCGTTCCGCAGGTACATCTCGAAGAGGCGGGCCGGAATCGCGCGCCCCTCGACCGTGGCGACCGTCGCGTCCGGCGGCGGCGTCGTCGCCGTCTGCGCGCCGACGCCGGCCGCCTGCTGTCCGCGCCCGGCGCACGCCGCGAGGAGCAGCGCGCAGGCGAGCGGCGCGAGCGCGTTACCGAAGGCTGGCGTGCGGGGCGGTTTCGGCATGACTCGATTCTAAATCAGGCCCGGCGCGCGCCGACGGGCGCGGCGACAGACGAAGGCGCGGCCGACTCGGAACAAGGGTCGGCCGCGCCTCGCGCTCGGGGTTGCTCCCCGCGGCTACTCCTCGACGTTCATCTGGAGGATGGCGGCCACGCCGCGCGCCAGCTCCGCGCGCGTCAGGGCGCCCGAAGGGTTGAACTGCTGCGCCGAGGAGACGAGCCCCCTCTGCACCGCCACCTGGACGTAGCCGCGCAGCTCCCACGGTACCGAGGCCGCGTCCGTGTAGCCGAGGTAGGCGCCCGCCTTCGACTCGGCCTCGGCGCGCAACCCCGCGGCGCGGACGAGCACGACCGTCGCCGCGAGGCGCGTCACGCGCTCGTCGGGCCGGAAGGCGCCGCCGCGCACGGCGTCGGGGAAGAGCGCCTGCGCGCCCTCGGCGAAGTTCATCGTCGTCGTGTCCTGCACGTCCACGAACGAGGGCGTGTTCGGCACGTACTGTGGGACGCGCGCGCCCACTATCATCGCCTCGGCCAGCTCCGCGCGCGTCACGGCCGCCCAGGGGCGGAAGAGCCCGTCCGCGCCCGGCCACATCGCCAGCGCGCTCAGCGCGCGGCGGATGTTGTCGAGCGTGAAGGTGTCGAGCCCGGCGAGGTCGCTCGTCGGCGCGTAGACGACGCGCGCCGTCTCGAAGACGCCCGAGAACTCCTGCGGCGTCGCCACGGCCGCGAGCGTGTGCGTCACGCGCGCCGTCCACGTGCCCGGCTCGGGCGCGGCGACCAGCGTCCGCTCGTGCTTGCCCGTCAGCCCGGGCAGGTTCAGGTAGTTCGACTCGCCGGTGACCTTGCCCCGCGGGTTGAGCGTGACGAGGCCGAGGTCGTTGGTCGTGATGAAAGGCCCCCACGCCACGTCGGTCGAGGCGAAGACGGCGTCGGCCGGCACGCTCAGGGTGACGTAGGCCGCGCCGCCCGGGTTGACCGTGCCCGAGAATCTCTGCGCCCGGTCCTTGACGAAGCTCACCTGCCCGCGGTTCATCAACGCGCGGAAGAGGCCGATTCTCCGCGACGGGAAGGCCGCCTGGAGGACGGCCGCGTGCGCGTTCAGGGCGCCCGCGCCGACCTCGTGCTGGTAGTAGGGCGGGAGCGGCGTGGCGGTGCGCTGGAGTATGTCGCGCACGCGCGCGGGGCTGAGCGTCGGGTCGGCTTCGAGCATGAGCGCGACGGTGCCCGCCACCGCCGGGGCGCTGAAAGAGGTGCCCGAGGCGCTGGCGTAGTAGGCCAGCTCGGCGGGCGTCAACCCCTGCCCGTCGGCCGGGAGCGCGGTCGTCCCCGTCAGGTTCGTCCCCGACGCGCGGAGGCTGACGACGCTCGTGCCCGGCGCCGAGAGCGTCGGGCGGAACCGGCGGCTGCCGAAGTCGCCGCGCGCGGAGTACGAGGCGAGGCGGCCGCGCTGGTCGAGCGCGCCGACCGAGATGACCCACGGCGCCGCGGCGTAGGGGTTGAGCGTGTGCATCCCCGGCCCCGCGTTCCCGGCCGAGAAGACGACGTTGACGCCGCGGTCGTAGAGCATGCGGGTGGCGACGTTGACGGGGTCGTTCTCGTCGTAGACCGTGTTGGCCGAGAAGCTACAGTTGACGACGCGCACGTTCAGCTCGGGGTGCGACAGCAGGTAGTCGAAGCCCGCGAGCACGTTCAGGAGCGAGGCGTCGCCGGCCGAGAGCCCGACCAGCTTGGCCTTCGGCGCGAAGCCCGCGAACTTGCCGGCGGAACTCGACCCGCTGCCCGCGATGATGCCGCCGACGAACGTGCCGTGGCCGCTCAACTGGTCGGTGTCCGGCAGCTTATCCACGTTGACGGGGGCGACGAACTCAAGCGGGTTCGCGCCCTGCGCGTCGGCCAGCTTGACGTTCCTGAGCACGCGGTTTGCGATGTCCGGGTGCGTCGAGTCGAGCCCGGTGTCGAGCACGGCGACCGTGACGCCGTCGCCCTGGAAGGAGCCCGCGCCGCCCAGGCGCCGGAGGTCGGCGTCCTGCCGCAGGCGCGCGAGCCCGGCCTGCTCGCGGCTGTTGTCGGCGTTCCACTGGAGCGTGCGGTTCTTCGCGACGTGTCGCACCGAGCGCAGCTCGCTGACCCGCTTGAGCTGCCTCTTCGTCGCCGTGACTATGACGACGGGCAGCGAGTCGAAGCGCGTCCCGCCGTTCACGCCCAGCGCCTTCAGCTCCGCGATGTCCGTGTTCGAGACCTGGTGGTGGTAGACGATGGCGGCGTTGACGTTGCCGTCGTCGGTGAGCCAGTCGAGCGTCTTGGCGAGCTCCAGGTCGAAGCTCATCAGGCCGACGTCGCCCGCCGGCGTCTGCGCGGCGAGCGTCGAGAGTTCGTCGGCGGCCGCCGTCTGGAAGCCCTGCATGCCCCACACCCTGACGTTATCCGCGCCCGTCATCGAGAGCCCGTCGGCGCCCGTCATCGAAAGCCCGTTCACCGGCGCGTAGAAAATCGTCCCGTCGAGCCGCGTGGCGACGACCTGCGCCGCGGAGTCCACGCGCACCGTCTGGGCGCCGCCCATCATCAGCCCGTCGGCGCCCGTCATCGAAAGCCCGTCCGCTCCGGTCATCGAGAGGCCGTCGCCGCCCGTCGTGTTCAGGCCGTCGGCGCCCGTCATCGAGAGGCCGTCCGCCCCCGTCATCGAGAGCCCCTGCGGCTGGCGGAAGGTGACGGACGCGACCTGCCACGTCGTCCCGTCGGCGCCCGTCATCGAGAGCCCGTCGGCGCCCGTCATGCTCAGGCCGTCGGCGCCGGTCATCGAGAGGCCGTCGGCGTGCATCGCCGTGTAGCTGTTCGCGCCCGTGTAGCTGACGCCGTCGATGCTGGCCCCGGGGCCGCCGTCGGCGCCGGTCATCGAGAGGCCCGAGGTCGTCGTGGTGCCGGTGATGCCGTTGACCTGGTAGGTCAGCGCGTCGGCGCCCGTCATCGAGAGGCCCGAGACGTTGTCGTAGTAGATGCCGTCGGCCGGCGTGTAGGTGATGCCCTGCGTGCCGTGGATGATGACGCCGGCGGCGGCGTGGAGCGGGCACAGGAGGACGAAGGCCAGGGCGAGGGCCGAGGCTCGGCGCAGAGACTGCGGGGACGGGATTTGGGGCATCTTCGGGGTTTTGGGGCTTTTACTGTTTCCTGCCGGCGACCCGGGGCGGAGCCCGCGTCGGGGGCAGGTTCGGGCGAGGTTGGCACGCCGTAAACTAACCTTAAACTTATACATCGTTATGGGGGTCTCTTTTGTTACGGAATTCTTGTGATTAGTTAATCGCTCGGTTGCGACCCGGCCCCGCCGCTGCCAGAGGTTTTGCAACGGGCCGGCCGGGTCATTTGATCAGGTCGCGGTAAATCCTCTGCGTCTCGGCCGCGGGCTCGACGCCCAGCTCCTTGCGCAGGAGCTTCTTCAGCGTCTCGTACTGTTCGCGGACGGCGACGCGGTTCCCCTGCGCGGCGTGCGCGCGCATGAGGTGACAGTGGACGTCCTCGCGGAAGGGGTCTTCGCGCAGGATGCGCTGCGAGAGCGTGAGCGCGCGCGCCCAGTCCTCGGCCTTCTGCGCGGTCTGCGCCAGTATCTCTAAGATGCGCAGGTACTGCTCGCGGCAGTACGAACGCTGCTCCTCGACCCACTCGTCGTAGGAGCCGTGCATGAACTCGCCGCGGTAGAGCGCGGCGGCCGACTCGTAGGCGCGCGCCATCGCCTCGGGGTCGCGCGAGCGGCGCGCGGCGTCGCCCTCGGAGACGAGCCGGTCGAACTCCTCCGTGTCGATGCGGTAGGAGAACTCGGGGTTGAGCTGGTAGTCGCCGTCGCGGTAGAGCAGGAAGTTCTGCTTCAACGGCTGGTTACTGTTGAGCGCCTTGCGGATGTGCGAGATGGTCGGGTGGAAGTTCTTCTCGACCGACCCGAGGTCGGACTCGCCCCAGAAGGTGTCGATGATGGCGTCCTTCGAGACGCGCCGGTGGCGGCGCGAGGCGATGAAGCAGAGGATGTCGCGCGCCCGCCGCGTGACCCACGCGTCGGCGGCGAGCGGGCGGGCCGGCTCGCGGAAGATTTCGACCGCGCCGAGCATCTGAATCGTCAGGTCGGCGGCCGGCCCCGCCTGGACGACGCCTAAGGCCGGGCGCTCGGCGGTGGCGGCGGCGCGCGCCTCGGCCGTCCGCGCCGGAAGCTGCTCGCGCAAATCGGCGGGCAGAAGCTCGGCCGCCTCCGGCGTCGAGAAGACCTGCGGGAACTGCGCGACCGAACGCTGGAGCCAGTACTCGTAGTCGTAGCGCGCGGCGAGGTCGAGCGCGCGGCGCAGGTGCCCCAGCACCTCGGCCTCGCGGCCCAGCGCGTGCTCGCAGACGGCGAGCAGCATCGCCGCCTGCGCCTCGCTGTAGTAGAGCTTCTTCGCGCGGCAGTAGGCCAGCACCTCGCGGAGGTCTTCGGCCGCCTCCGCGTGGCGCCCCCCGGCCACGTCCACGCGCGAGCGCGCGAGCAGCGCGCGCTGCCGCAGAAGCTCGTCGCCCGCGCGCCCTTCAATCAAACGGTCTATCAGGGCGCGCGCCTCGGTCAGGTCGCCCAGTTGCAGCGCGAGCAGGGCGCGCTCCTCCAGGAACTCCTGGCGCGAGATGTCCACGCCCGCCTCGTCGTAGGCGCGGGCGGCGCGCTCGTAGAACTCCACGGCGCGCTGCACCTCGCCGCGCTCGCGGTAGAGGTTGCCGTAGAACTCGAAGATTTCGCCGCGCAGCCCCGTCATGTTGAAGAGCTGGCAGATTTCGAGCGCGCGGTCGAGGTTGCGCTCGCAGGCGTCGAAGCCGCCGAGGTGCCAGTGGCAGCGCGCGATGTTGAGGTGCGCGATGGCCTCCTGCGGGACGGGCGGGGCGCCCGCGCCCTCCTCGCGCAGCATCCGGCGGAGCCACCGCAGCGACTCGCCGAAGTCGCCGCGCAGCCCCGAAGGCATCCCGAGGTTGTGCGCGATGAGGCGCGCGTAGTAGCGGTCGCCGCGCTCCTCGGCCGACTGCAAGGCCACGCGGAACTCGCGCTCGGCCTCCGTCCACTGGCCGAGGCCCACGAGGCACAGGCCGCGCGTGTTGCCGCACTTCGTGCGCACGACCGAGCGCTCGTCCGTCAGCGCGGCGGCGCGGTCGAGGAATTGGAAGGCCGTGTCGCAGTCGCCGCGGCGGCGCGCGATGGTGGCGAGCGAGTGGAACGCCTCGGCCTCGCCCTCCCGGTCGCCCTGCTCGTGCAGCAGCGCCGCCGCGCGGTTGAAGAGCGACTGCGCCTGGTCGTACTCGTCGCGCAGGCGCGCGACCTCGGCCCGGTGCGCGAGCGCGCGCGGGTGCGCTTCGAGCGACTGAAGGGGGAGCGCGTCGGCGAAGGCGGCGAGCGACGAGAGCGCGCCCGCCGTAATCCACGCGCCGCCGCGCTCGGCGATGGTGGCGGCGGCGCGCTCGAAGTCCTCGGCCGCGACGAGGTGGTGCATGGCCTGCTCCCACTGCTCGCGTTCGAGGAAGTAGTCGGCGAGCCGCGCGTGCTCCGCGGCGACGCCCTGGCGCCCCTGCTCGGCGCGGAAGCGGCGCTGGAGGAAGCCGCGGAAGAGCGGGTGGAGGCGGTACTCCTCGCCGCGCCCGTCCGAGGCCAGGGAGATGAAGACGTTGCGGCGCACGAGCGAGCGCAGCACGGCCGAGGACTGCGGGTGGAGCCTGTTGCACGCGTCGGGCTCGACGCGCTCCAGCAGCGAGAGATGAAGGAGGAGCTGCTGCACCTCCTCGGCCTCGTCGGCGAAGACCTCCTCGGCGAAGTAGTCGAAGATGTCGCGCTCGCTCTGGCGGAGGATTTCGACGAGGTCGGGCGGGGCGGCCGTCTCGCCGGCGGCGCCGGTGCGCGCGAGCGCCTGGCGCTGCGCGACCTGGCGGACGAGCTGGAGCGCGGTGATCCAGCCGTGCGTGCGCTCGCGGTACTCGGCCAGTTGCTCGGGCGTCAGCTCGAGGTCGAAGACGTTGCGGAAAAGCTCCTGCGTCTCGGCGTCGGTGAACAGAAGCTCCTGGCGGTCGATGACGGCGAGGCTGGCCTGCGTCCTCATGCGCGCCAGCGCGAGCGGCGGCATGTCGCGCGAGATGATGACGACGTGGATGAGGTCGGGCAGGTAGGCGAGCAGGCGGTCAACCACCTTGTGCACCGGCGTCTCGCCGCCGAGGTGGTGGTAGTCGTCAAGGACGAGGATGAACTGCTGCTCGGCGTGGTCGAGCACCTCGTTCAGGAGCACGTCCACGGCGCGCTCGGGCGCCTGCGCCAGCTCTTTGGAAGCCTCCTGCATGTAGGACATCGTGGCGTCGCCGAAGCCGGGGACGATGCGCCGGATGCCGTGCGTGACGTAGCCGAGGAAGACGAGCGGGTCGGAGTCGGCCTGATCCAACTGATACCAGACGAAGGGGTGACCGCCGGTGCGGATGAAGTCCGCGACGAGCGTCGTCTTCCCCGAGCCGGCGGGCGCGGTGACGAGCGTGACGGCGTGCGCGAGGTTCTGCTCAAGGCGCTCGACGAGGCGCGGGCGCGGCAGGAGCGACGGCGCCGGGCGCGGCGGCAAAAGCTTCGTCCGGAGGAAGAACGTCGGGAGCTGCGGCACGGCCGCGGCGGGCGGCTGCGTGTCGTGGATGCTGGCGTCGTGGCGGTTCGGCGCGTTCGACATCGCTTCTTCAGCTTCGGGGCGCGGCCGCGGGCGGCGGGCGCACCTGGGGGCCTTCGGCTTCAGGACTTCGCGACTGCGTTTAAGGACTTCGCGATTGCGTTTGAAGATGATTCTGCCGGCGTGGTCGGGGCGTGAAGTATAACTCATCCGCGCCCGCCGGCCGAACCCGGAAAGCCGTTTCGCGCCGCCCGGGAGAGTTCCGGGCGGCGCGCCCACCTTGAGAGGTTTTTTGTCCGGCGCGGGCGCGGCCCTTTAAGCCGTGCCCAGGGACTTGCGCGGAGACTTGACGAGGCGCAAAGAGAGGCGCCCCGTCTGCCTCGTGCCGCGCGCCGAGGCGAAGCGCTCGGTCTCTTCGTCGGCGACCGTTTCGGCGCGCGCGCGCGCGTCGAGCGTGGCGGCGCGGCCGCGCGTCTCGGCGTGCGCGGCCGCCGCGCGCTCGGCCGGCAGGCCGTAGCTGGCGTAGAGCCCGCGCGCCTCCTCCGGCGTGAAGGCGAGGGCCGACTCGTCCAGCACGCAGAGCGTCTGCTTCGAGCGCATGCGCCAGAGCGGCGTCGGCGGCAGGCTCCGCCCGAGGAGGATGACGTGCACCTCGCGCGGCAAAAGCGGCAGCCAGCGCCGGAAGAAAGGCACCATCCACTCCGCGTCGTAGACGAGGTGGAGGTCGTCTATGACGACCAGCAGCGGCTCGCTCGTCTGCGAAAGCTCGTAGACCAGACACTCGACCACCAGCGGCACGTCGTCCGTCCCGGCCTCAAGTCCCAGCCGCTCAAGGAGTTGCGTGCCGAAGCCGGGCCGGGCCGCGGCCACGCTCGCGCAGAGGTGGCGCAGGAAGACGGTGAGTTCCGAGTCGGGGGCGTCGAGCTTGTACCACGCGACGCGGCGGCCGGCGCGGCGCGCGAAGTCGTTGACCAGCATCGTCTTACCCGTCCCGGCGCGCGCGGCGATGATGGTCGAGTTGCAGCCTTCCACACTCTCCGCGAGCGCCGAGAGCAGCCGCTCGCGCGAGACGCGTGGCAATTCCAGCGGGGGCGTAATCTTTTCGGGGATGACCTGCACCATGTGAGTTCCTCTGGGCTGTCGCAGTGGGGCGGGCAAAAGTTGACTCCGGGGCAAAGCATTTCCAACGGGCGGGGCCGGACGAGACCCCAACGTTAAAACCAGAGGAAATGTACGGCGCGGGACTTGAGGAATTCTTGAGGCCGGGCACGGCCGCCCCCGCGGCGGGCTAAACCGTTGAAAGCAGGAAGTTTGCCCCGAGGAAGGTCACGGAGCGGCCGGAGGCGACCCCGGCTCCTGACGACTTTCTAACCTCATCATGACGCCGCCTTTCGGGCGGAGGGCGACGGCCGGGAGGAGTTCGACCCGCTGGCCGGGGACGAGGCGGAGGCGGAAGCGCCGGGCGATGGTCGAGAGGACGAGGACGGCCTCCATCGTGGCGAAATAGCTGCCGATGCAGAGGCGCGGGCCGCCGCCGAAGGGGAAGTAGGCGTACTTCGGCAGTTTTGAAATCGCCTCCTCGCCCCAGCGTTCGGGGCGGAAGGCGAGCGGGTCGGCGAACCAGCGCGGGTCGCGGTGGTTGACCCACGGGAAGGCGAAGACCTGCGTCCCGGCGGGGACGCGGTAGCCGCCCACCTCGCAGTCGCGCACCGCCTCGCGCCCCACGCCCCACGCGGGCGGGTACAGGCGCATCGCCTCCTTCACCACCCACTCGGCGTAGCGCAGCCGCGGCAGGTCGCCGACCTTCGGCGCGCGCCCGCCCAGGACTTCGGAGAGTTCCGCCGCCAGACGCTCCTCGGCCTCCGGGTTCTGCGCGAGCAGGTAGAAGGCCCACGTCAGCGCCAGCGCCGTCGTCTCGTGGCCGGCGAGGAAGATGGTCATCACCTCGTCGCGCAACTGCCGGTCGGTCATCCCGCTCCCGTCCTCGTCCTGCGCGCGCAGCAGCATCGAGAGCAGGTCGCCCGTGTCCTCGCCCGAGGCGCGGCGCTCGCCGATGAGGCGGTAGACGAAGCCGTCTATCCTCCGCACGTCGCGGTTGAAGCGCAGGTGCGCGGGCGTCGGGAGCCGGTTGTCGAGAATCCACTTGAGCGTCGCCTGCGACGCGAAGGGCCGGACGATGTTCGTCAGCGCCTCGCCTATCTCGCGCGACTCGCGCGAGACGTCGGCGCTGAAGAGCGTCCGCGCGACGACCCTCTGCGTGAGCATCATCATCTCCTCGTGCGCGTCGAGCGTCTGGCCGTCGCGCCAGCCTTCGAGCGCCTGCGAGGAGAATTCGACCATCGTCTCGGCGTAGGACTCGACGCGGTCGCGGTGGAAGGCGGGCTGCGCCAGGCGGCGCTGGCGGCGCCAGAAGTCGCCCTCGCTCGTCACCAGCCCGTTGCCGACGAGGCGGAGGAAGAAGGGCGAGCGCAGGGACTCGGCCTTGATGAAGTTCTTGCTGCCCGACGCCAGCACGTACTCGGCGTGGTCGGGGTGGAAGACGAAGAGCGCCGGGACGTAGAGGAAGCGCACCCGCACGACGTCGCCGAACTCGCGCGCGCACCGCTCGACGAAGCCCAGCGAGTCGCTGTTGAACTCGCGCATGTTGCCCAGCACGCGCCCGCCCCGCGGGCCGGCCGGGATTGCCGTTGCGACCATAGCTCACTCCGTTCGCGCGAACCGTGAACCGTAAACCGTGACGAGAAAAACCCCTTTCCTTCTCGTCACGGTTTACGGTTCACGGTTCACGGTATTTCGATGAATCCCTCGCCCACGAACTGGCATTGGCCGCCGACGCGGACGGCGGTGATGCGGTCGCCGTCGCGTTCGATTCTGATTTTGATGAAGCTGGGGCGGCCCATCTCCATGCCCTGCTCGCTGGTGATGTCCGCGGGCCCGCCGCCCGCGGCGGCGACGACCCCGTGGGCGACGAGGTAGCAGCCGAGCGGGCCGCTGGCGGCGCCCGTCGCCGGGTCTTCGGTGATGCCGAGGCCGGGCGCGAACATGCGGCTGTGGACGGTCGAGCCCTCGCGCTCGACCTCGCGCGTGAAGACGAAGACCTCGGGCGGGACGCCGCCGGTCGCCAACGCCTCGATGAGGTCGGCGCGCGGACGCGCCCGCCGCGCCGCGTCGAGCGTCCGCAGCGGCACGTAGAGGAAGGGCACGCCGCAGGAGACGACTTCGAGCGGGAGCGACTGGTCTATGTCTTCCGTTTCGAGCGAGAGCATCGCGGCCGCCGCGCGCGCGTCCGCGAGGCGGGGGCCGAACCTGGGGAGCGGCTGGCTCATCTCGGCGAAGACCGGCTCGCCCCCCTCGAACTCCACGCGCACGGGGACGGGGCCGACGCCCTCTTCGAGCACGATGTTCGTCTCGCCGCTCTGACCTTCGGGGCGCCGAATCAGGTGCTCGCGCGCGAGGACGAAGGAGGTGCCCACGGTCGGGTGCCCCGCCATCGGCAGCTCGCTCGACGGCGTAAAGATGCGCACGCGCCAGTCGTTCCGCGGGTCGTCGGGCGGCAGCACGAAGGTCGTCTCCGACAGGTTGAACTCCTTCGCAACCGCCTGCATCGTCTCCGCCGCGACGCCGCGCCCGTTGGCGACGACCGCCAGCGGGTTCCCGCCGAACACGCGGTCGGTGAACACGTCCACGATGTGGTAATGAAGTCTCCTCATCAGTCCCCTTCCCTGCTTTAACGTGTCGCCCGCGCGCCGAGCGCCGCTTCGACGGCGGCGCGCAGCCCCTCGGGCGTCAGCTCGCCCGCCGACAGCTCGCGCCCTTCGAGGAAGAGCGTGGGCGTGGCCGCCACGCGCGCCGTGTCCGCGCGGCGGACGTCGGCCGCCACGCGCTCGCGCGGCTGCGGCGCGTCGAGGTCGCGCGCGAAGCGCTCGGCGTCGAGCCCGAGCCGGCGCGCGTACTCGACGAACACGGGGCGCGCCGGCTCGACCAGCGGCCACTCGCCCTGCCGCTCGAAGAGGAGGTCGTGCATCTCCCAGAACTTGCCCTGGAGCGCCGCGGCCTCCGCGGCCTCGGCCGCCCCCCGCGCGTGGTCGTGAATCCCTTCGAGCGGGAGGTGGCGGAAGACGACTCTCAGGCGCGCGCCGTACTCCTCCTCGACCTGCTTCAGCCCCGGGTGGAGCCGCCCGCAAGGCGGGCACTGGAAGTCGGCGAACTCTTCGAGCGTGACGGCGCCGGGCGCGCCGCCCCCGCGCGCGTGCGGCGGCTCCGCGCCGGGCGCCGCCTTCGACAGGTCGGCCGGCGCCGCGTCCGCCGCGGGACTTCGGAACGGGCCGCGCCGGGCGAGCCAGAGCGCGGCGGCCGTCCCGGCCAGCAGGCCGAAGACTATCACCGCGACCGTCGAGAGACGCCTCATAGTGGTTGTTCGGAAAATGAAAAGGGCGGCCGCCGCACGAACGGCCGCCGCCCTCACCTTAACTCCGCGGCCGGGGTTTGCTCAAACCCCGCGCGCGGAAATCTACCGGCCGCTGTCGGCCTGCGGGTTGCAGGCGCCGCCCGGCTTGCGGCAGTCGGCCCCGCACTGCTGCTGCTCGCGGGCGCACTTGCCGAAGGCGCTCTTCGAGGTGCCGTTCTCCAGCTTGCACAGCTCGAAGGCGTCGCGGCACGCCTGCGCGCACGCCTCGCACTCGGGCGTCGGGTGGCCGCCGCTGGACTGCTGCGCCGAGACGAGCGTGAACTGCGCCGTCACGGCGAGGAAGGCTGCGAGGAAAGCAGCCGAGAAGCACCCCAATATCTTCTTCATCTTTAGCCTCCTGGTTCGGGGGAGAGAGAAAGTCGGCGGGGAGAGAATGACCGGAGGCCGCTCCGCCTCCGGGGTTAACGTAACCCCACACATCGCTTGATGCAGGTTTACGCCCACTTTATACGCCGCGCTCGGCGTTCACAGTACGCTACGGGACACCGCACGCGCCCGGCGCCCCGGACGCCGGCCGGCGGCGGGCGGCTAGCCGAGCGCCCGCTCGAAGTCGCGTATCAAGTCCCGCTCGTCCTCGATGCCGACGGAGACGCGGACGAGCGCGTCGCTTAAGCCCCGCGCGCGCAACTGCTCGGCCGTCATGTAGCCGCGCCACATCGCCGCCGGGTGGACGATGAGCGTCTCGTGGCCGCCGAGGCTGGCGGCGTGGGTCGCCAGCCGCAAGGAAGAGATGAGCCGCTCGGCCGCCTCGAAGCCGCCACGCAGCTCGGCCGAGAGCATCCCCGTGAAGCCGCTCATCTGCGAGCGCGCCAGCGCGTGCTGCGGGTGCGACTCCAGGCCCGGGTAGTGGACGCGCTCGACGCCCGCGTGGCCTTCGAGGAAGCGCGCGAGCGCCAGCGCGTTCGAGTTGTGACGCGCGACCCTCATCCCGAGCGTGCGCAGGCCGCGCAGCAAAAGCCAGCCGTCGAACGGCGAGAGGATGGAGCCGGCGAGCAGCGAGAAGTGCCACGCGCGCTCGACGAACTCGCGCGACGAGACGACGACGCCCGCCGTCACGTCCGAGTGGCCGCCGAGGTACTTGGTCGCGCTGTGGACGACGCAGTCGAAGCCGAACTCCAGCGGGCGCTGGTTCAGGGGCGTGGCGAAGGTGTTGTCGACAATCGTCGTGACGCCGCGGGCGCGCGCCAGCTCCGCCACGGCGCGCAGGTCGGTAATCTTCATCAGGGGGTTCGTCGGCGACTCGGCGTAGACGACGCGCGTGTTCGGCCGGAGCGCCGCGGCGAACTCCTCGGCGCGCGTCTGGTCTACGACCGTGACCTCGACGCCGAAGCGGCGCGGCAGCTCCTCGAAGAGCGTCATCGCGCCGGCGTAGTGGTTCGTCTGCGCGACGACGTGGTCGCCCGCGTCGAGTGTGGACATCAGCGCCGTGAAGACGGCGCCCATCCCCGAGGAGGTCAGGAGCGCCGCCTCGCCGCCTTCGAGCGCGACGACCGTGGCCTCGACCTCCCTGTGCGTCGGGTTGCCGTAGCGCGTGTAGAACTCGGCGGGGCGGACGGCCGAGGCGATTTCGGCGAAGTGCTCGGACGAGTCGGCGCTAAACGTCGTCGTCTGCCAGATGGGCGGCGAGACGGCGCGCGTGCGGTTCTCGCCCTTGCCCGCGTGGATGGCCCGCGTCTGGAAACCGTCCTCGAACTCTTCCCTGCTCATCCTCTTAAAGTCCTTTCCTCCCGGCCCCGGGCCAGATGATAGCGCGCGCGGGCGCGGAGCGCACCGGCCGGCGCGGGCAGAATCTTTTAACCGCCGCGTATTTTCACCGCCCGCCCGCGCACTGTTCCCACGGTGGTAGAAGCTCCCCCGGACACCGGGACTTTACAAAACGTGCGGAGTTAAGACGATGAGCAGCAAACAAGCGATCATGCAACAGGGACATACGAGACTTTCATTCCTTCCGGCGGCCGCCCGCGCCGCGCTGGCCTGCGTCGCGCTCCTGGCGACGCTCGCCGCGCTCGCCGCCGCGCCCGCCTACGCCAACGACGAGACCATCATCAACGCCGGCCTCGCCGGCGCGGCCATCGGCGGCCAGACGCCGACGGGCAAGGCCGTCTTCCGCGAGCGCCCCGTCAACGACCGCAAGCTCCAGGTCGAGGTGCAGGACGTCAACCTGCCCGCCGGCACCGTGCTGAGCGTCGTGGTCGGCGGCCAGCAGGTCGGCACGCTCACGATTGACTCGCTGCGCGCCGGCCGCCTTGAGCTGGAGACGGGGCGCGGCCAGTCCGTCCCGGCCGTCACGAACGGCACGGCGGTCGCCGTCAGGAATCAGGCCGGCGCCAACATCGTCTCGGGCGTCTTCGGCTCGGCCGGGCCGACGCCGACGCCGACCGCGAGCCCGAGCCCCACCGCGAGCCCGACCGCGACGCCGACTCCCGGCGGCACCCCTTCGCCCAGCCCGACCCCGGGCGCGAGCCCGACGCCGACGCCCGGCGCCACTCCCAGCCCGACGCCCGTCATGAACGAGTTCGACGCCGACCTGACCGGCGCGGCCATCAACGGCATCGTCCCCGAGGGCGACGCCGAGTACGAGATTGAGGCCGGCAACCGCGAGTTCCGCGTCCGCATCGAGAACGTCAACCTGCCGGCGGGCACCGTCCTGAACGTGCTGGTGGACGGCACGCAGGTCGGCACCATCGCGGTCGCGCCGAGCCTCGACCGCAGCGAGTTCAGGCTCAAGACGGAGAACGGCCAGGCCGTGCCGCAAATCAACTCGCGCACGCGCGTCGTCGTCGCCAGCCAGGCCGGCGCGACGCTGCTGGCCGGCTCCTTCTCGAACATCCCGCAGGTGATGGGCGCCCCCGGCCCCGCGCCGATGCCGACGCCCGGGCCGACCGGCGAGACGCGCATCGAGTCGCGCCTCGCGGGCGCCCCCATCGGCGGCCTGACGCCGACCGGCGTCGCCAAGTTCCGCGTGCGCGCCGGCAACCGCAACCTCGAAATCGAGGTCGAGCGCGTGAACCTCCCGGCGGGCACCATCCTCAACGCCTTCGTGGACGGCGTGAAGGTCGGCGAGCTGGTCATCGGGCCGACGCTCGAAGCCGAGTTCGAGCTTGAGTCGGAGCGCGGCCAGTTCGTGCCCTCGGTGACGACGGCGACGCGCGTGGTCGTCTCGAACCAGCAGGGGCAGACGCTCCTCTCGGGCGTCTTCAACACGGCGGGCCTCGTGACGGCCGTCTCGAACGACATTGACGCCACGACCTTCTTCGTCGAGCAGCAGTACCGCGACTTCCTCGGCCGCGAGGCCGACGACTCCGGCCTCGGCTTCTGGTCGGGCGAGATTGCGCTGTGCAACGGCGACGCGGGCTGCGTGCAGCGCTCGCGCGTCAACACGTCGGGCGCCTTCTTCCTCTCCATCGAGTTCCAGGAGACGGGCTACATGCTCTACCGCTTCAACAAGGCTTCGTTCGGGGTGATGCCGCGCCGCAACGACTTCCTCGTCCGGATGCAGGCGGCGGCGCAGGGCGTCGTCGTCGGGCAGCCGGGCTGGGAGGCGAAGCTCGCCGCGAACAAGGCGGCGGCGGCCGAGGCGTGGGTGGCGCGCGCCGACTTCCAGCAGCTCTACGGCTCGAAGACCGCCGAGCAGTACGTGGACGCGCTCTTCGCCAACGCCGGCGTGGCGCCCGCGGCGGCCGAGCGTGCGGCGCTCGTCGGAGGGTTGAACGCCGGCACCGAGACGCGCGCCACGGTGCTCCGCAAGGTGGCCGACAACGCCGAGTTCAGGCGCAGGGAGCAGAACCCGGCCTTCGTCCTGATGCAGTACTTCGGCTACCTCCACCGCAACCCGGACGAGGGCCCGGACGCGGACCTCTCCGGCTTCAACTTCTGGCTCAGGAAGCTCGAAGACAACGGCGGCGACTTCCACAAGGCCGAGATGGTGCGCGCCTTCATCGAGGCCGGCGAGTACCGCAACCGCTTCCAGTGGTAAGGCGAAAGCCAGAGGCTAGGGGCTAGAGGCTAGGGGCTAGGGGCTAGTTAGGAAGCGAATTCCTAACTAGCCCCTAGCCCCTAGCCTCTAGCCTCTAGCCCCTAGCCTCTAGTCTCTAGCCCCTAGCCCCTCTTACTCAGGCAGCGTCCACGTCTGGCCGATTTCGGTGAGCGCGACGCGCCAGCGTTCCGGGCCGGCGGCGGCGACGAGGCGGCGGCGGGGCTCGTCGGCCGGCTCGCGGCTGAGGCGGAAGGTGGAGTGGTGCATGGGGAGGATGTAGCGGGCGCCCATCTCGCGCGCCATGCGCCAGGACTGTTCGGGGCTGGCGTGGACGTTGATGTAAGGGTCGTAGGCGCCGATGGGGAGCACGGCGAGGTCTACGCGCGTGCCGCGCCGGCGGAGCCGCGCGAAGGCTTGGGTGTAGGCCGTGTCCCCGCCGAAGACGAACGCGCGGCCGCGCTTCTCGACGAGAAAGCCGCCGTAGCCGCGGTGCCTGTCGGTCAGACGGCGCGCGCCCCAGTGGTTGACCTCCAGCGCTTCGACGCGCGCCCCGTTCACCTCGGCGGACTCGCCCCACTTCAGCTCGTCCGCGCGCGCGAAGCGGCGGACGAGGTCGCCCATCCCCTCCTGCACGACGGCGCGCGTGCGGCGCGGCAGGCGGCGGAGCGTCCCCATGTCGCAGTGGTCCATGTGCGCGTGCGAGACGAGCACCGCGTCGAGCGCGGGCAGCTCGTTCACGCCGAGCGCCGGCCGCACCAGACGGCGCGGCCCGAGCGTCAGCCCGCCGAGCCCTACGCCCACCCGCGAACGCAGCGCCGGGTCGGTCAGCAGCCACGTCCCGTAAAAGTTGACGAGCACGGTCGCGTGCCCGAGCCACGCCACCGTCAGCCTCTCGTCGTCCCACGTCCCCGGCTCCGGCCTGTGCGGCGCCGGCAGCAGCGGCACGTGCCGCTCCTCCAGACGCTCCCGCACGAACTTCCCCGCGAACCGCCGCGCGAAACTCGTGTACGTCTTCAACTCCCTGACGGAAACACTCATGGTGAGGGTTTAGATGCGGGAGGGGGTGAAAAGGAAGTCAGGAGTCAGGAGTCAGAAGTCAGAATGAAGACCTCGGCGGCGAATCGTCGGGCGGCAATCGCCAGCGCCCTCGGGTCGAAGCCATACTGACTCCTGACTCCTGACTCCTGACTTCCCAACGCCTTTTGTTGTATCCTCGCCCCCGTCCCCAGACTTACCAGCCCACCCCCGACCGGAGGAGACAGAAACGCCATGCGCCTTGAAGCGAAGTGCCTCGTTCTCTCACTGCTCGCGGCGACGCTCGTCTGTCAGGCGCCGCGCGCCGCAGCGCAGCGCCGCGCGGCTCAGGGGCGCGCCGCGGCCGCCGTCCCGGCCGACGCGCTCAACCGGCTCTTCGAGGAGGAGTGGGAGTGGGTGATGCGCGAGGCGCCGACCTTCGCCTCCAGCTTAGGCGACCGCCGCTACAACGACCGCTGGACCGACTTGAGCCTCGCGGCCGTCGAGCGCCGCCAGCAGCACCGGCTCCAGACCCGCGCGCGGCTCGACCGTGTAGACCGCGCGCGGCTCGCGCCCGCCGACCGGCTCAACTACGACCTCTTCCGCAAAGACCTCGAAGACGACATCGAGGAGTTCAAGTTCCGCTTCTACCTCATGCCGGTCAGCCAGGGCGGCGGCATCCAGAGCGCCGACCAGCTCGCCGACCGCCTGCGCTTCCAGACCGTCAAGGACTACGAGGACTGGCTCGCGCGCCTGCGCGCCTACCCCGCCTACGTCGAGCAGACGTTGGAGCTGATGCGCGAGGGCGTGCGCGCGCGCGTGCTCTGGCCCCGGGTCACGCTCCAGCGCGTGCCCGGCCAGCTCGACCGCCAGCTCGCGCTCTCGCCCGAGGAGAGCGGCTTCTACAAGCCCTTCCGCGACTTCCCCGCCGGCGTCCCCGAGGCCGACCGCGCGCGCCTCCGCGAGCAGGCGCGCGCGGCCGTCGCCGACGGCGTCCTCCCTGCGCTCCGCCGCTTCCGCGACTACTTCGTCAGGGAGTACCTGCCGGCCTCCTTCGAACAGGTCGGCGCGTGGCAGTGGCCGAACGGCGCCGAGGCTTACGCCTTCCTCGCGCGCCGCTACACGACGACCGCCATGACGCCCGAGCAGATTCACCAGAAGGGCCTGAGCGAGGTCGCCCGCATCCGCGCCGAGATGCAGAAGGTGATGACGCAGGTCGGCTTCAAGGGCAGCCTCAAAGATTTCTTCAGGAAGCTGCGCACCGACGACGAGTTCTATTACAAGAGGCCGGAAGACCTCCTCGCCGCCTACCGCGCCGTCGCCAAGCGCATCGACCCGAACCTCGTCAAGGTCTTCAAGACGCTGCCGCGGACGCCCTACGGCGTCATCCCCATCCCCGACACGCTCGCGCCCGACACGACCACCGCCTACTACAACCAGCCCGCGGCCGACGGGTCGCGCCCCGGCTACTACTACGTCAACCTCTACAAGCCCGAGACGCGGCCGAAGTGGGAGATGATGGCGCTCTCGCTGCACGAGTCCGTGCCCGGGCACCACCTGCAAATTGCGCGCGCGATGGAGCTGGGCGAGATACCGAAGTTCCGCCGCTACGGCGGCTACACCGCCTTCGTCGAGGGCTGGGGGCTCTACGCCGAATCACTGGGCGAGGACATGGGGCTCTACGACGACCCCTACTCGAAGTTCGGCCAGCTCACCTACGAGATGTGGCGCGCTGTCCGCCTCGTCGTGGACACGGGCATGCACTACTACAAGTGGGACCGCCAGAAGGCGATTGACTACTTCCTCGACAACGCCGCCAAGACCGAGCTGGACGTGACGAACGAGATAGACCGCTACATCACCGACCCCGGGCAGGCACTCGCCTACAAGATCGGCGAGCTGAAGTTCAAGGAGCTGCGCGCCCGCTCGAAGGCGGAACTCGGCGACCGCTTCGACGTCCGCGAGTTCCACGACCTCGTCCTCGGCTCCGGCGCCGTCCCGCTCGACGTGCTTGAGGGCAACGTCGCCGACTGGATTAAACAGCAGAAGGCGCGGCCCGCCGGCCGCGCCGGGAACCCGTGACGCAGACCGGCGGTCAAGGCACGACGGCTTTCGTCCCCGACCTGCTCTACGCCGGCGGGCGTTTCGAGCGCGGCCGGGCGCTCGTCTGCGACGAGGCGGGCCGCGTCACCGCCGTCGTGCGCCCCGAAGAGTTGACGCCGCGCGACAGGCGCATCCGACTCGCGGGACGCGCGCTGCTGCCCGGCATGGTCAACGCGCACTCGCACGCCTTCCAGCGCGTCATCCGCGGGCGGACGGAGTACCGCGGAGAGCGCGCGTCGGACTCCTTCTGGACGTGGCGCGAGATGATGTACGCGGCCGCCGCGCGGCTCGCGCCCGAGGACGTCTACGACGCCTCGCGCATGGCCTTCCTTGAGATGGCGCTCGGCGGCATCACGTCGGTCGGCGAGTTCCACTACCTGCACCGCACGCCCGAGGGCGGCGAGTACGGCGACCCGAACCTGCTCGCCCGAGAGGTCGTGCGCGCGGCCCGCGACGTCGGGATAAGAATCGCCCTGCTGCGCGTCGCCTACGAGCGCGCAGGGCACCGGAGGGAGCCCGACCCGCGCCAGCGGCGCTTCGTCGAGCCCGACGCCGAGACCTTCCTCCGCCACGCCGCCGCGCTCGCGCGCGACCTCGCGGCGGACGCGCCCGCGCACGCGTGGCTCGGCGTCGCGCCGCACAGCGTGCGCGCGCTGACGCTCGGCTACCTGCGCGAGTTGGGCGCGTTCGCGCGCGAGGCGGGTGTGCCCCTGCACATGCACGTCGCGGAGCAGCCGGCCGAGGTCGAGGCGTGCCTCGCGGAGCACGGCCGCACGCCCGTCGCGCTGCTAGCCGACGAGGGGCTCCTCGGCCCGAACTTCACGGGCGTCCACGCGGTTCACGTCACGGCCGAAGAGGTGGCGCGGCTGGGCGCGTCGGGCGCGTGCGTGTGCGCGTGCCCGACGACTGAGCGCAACCTCGGCGACGGCGTCGTGCCGGCGGACGCGCTGCTCGCCGCGGGCGTGCCCGTCGCGCTCGGCACCGACAGCCACGCGCAGATAGACCTGCTCGAAGACGCGCGCGAGCTGGAGTACCACCTGCGCCTGACGTCGCTCCGCCGCAACGTCCTCGCGCCGGGCGGGGAGGGCGGGGGCGGGATGTCCGCGCTCGCCGCGCGCCTGTTCGAGTGCGCGACCGTCAGCGGCGCGCGCAGCGTCGGCGCGCACGCCGGCTCGTTCGAGCCGGGGCGCGCCGCCGACTTCTTCACCGTCGCCCTGGACGACCCCTCAATCGCGGGCGCGGGCGCCGAAGACCTCCTGCCAGCCGTCGTCTTCTCGCTCTCGCGCGCGGCGGTGCGCGAGACGGCCGTCGGCGGCCGCCTCCTCGTCGAGTCCGGCCGCCACCCGGCGCAGGAGGAAATCGTCTCCCGCTTCGCCGCGCTCCAACGCAGGCTGTGGGGCAGTGGTGAGTGATGAGAAAAAGCAGCGCGGCTCTCTCCCGTCACGCGCCGCCCTTCACCCACCTAACTCTTGTCGCCGCCGGCGGGCCGTGTTAACGTGCGGGCACACAGCCAAGGAGTAAAGGGTTATGAAATACTACGCCACACGGCTCCCCGCGGTCTTAATCACCTTTCTAATCGGCGTCGCGTCAACGAGCCTCGCCGCGTACGTCTGGCCGGACGGCACGCCCGAGGAGCGCGCAGTCCTCGCCGTCGAGCGCGAGTACGTCCGCGCGCACGTCGAGCGCGACGTGGCGGCGCTGGAGCGCGTGCTCGCCGACGACTTCACGATGTTCGACGGGAAGGTGACGAAGGAGCACCGGCTGGCGCTCCTCTCGACCCCCTTCTTCGCCTTCACCTCGCTCAAGACCGACGACGTGAACGTGCTCGTCAACGGCCGCGAGGCGTGGGTCACCGGCACGGCCAAGCTCTCCTGGCGCTTCCGCAAACGCGAGTACACGTCGCCGCGCTACGGCTTCACGCGCCGCCTGGAGAAGCGCGGCGGCCGCTGGCAGATTGTCTCGTGCGAGTTCGCCCCGCCCTGGTGAACGCCGAGGACGCGTTAATCGAAGAGACACGGCCGATTTGAAATTTCAGGTTTGAGATTTCAAATTCTTCAGGCCGTGTCTCTCTGTGTCTCTGTGGTCAAAAGCCTTCGGTTCTCAACTAATGAACGTCGAAGAGATACTCGCGGAGCTGGTGGCGATAGACTCCACCTCGTCGCGCACGAACGTCGAGATAGTCACGCATCTCGCGGCGCGCGCGGAGGCGGCGGGGCTGTGCGCGCGCCTCTTCCCCTACACGGACGAGCGCGGCGTGAAGAAGTTGCAGCTCGTCGCCGTCACCCCGAAGACGCTTGAGGACGGAGGCGAGGTGGAACTCGCGCTCGTCGGGCATACCGACACGGTGCCGTTCGACCCGGCGTGGGGCGAGGCGCTGGCGCTCGCCGAGCGCGGCGGGAGGCTTTACGGGCGCGGGGCGTGCGACACGAAGGGGTTCATCGCGGCGGCGCTGGCGGCGCTGGAAGGGTTGGACGCGGCGCGGCTCGCGCGCCCGCTGGCGCTGGTGCTGACGGCGGACGAGGAGGTCGGCTGTCTCGGCGCGAAGCGGCTGGCCGAGGCGAGGCCGTTTACGGCGCGCCACGCCGTCGTGGGCGAGCCGACCGGGCTCCGGCCGATGCGCGCGGGCAAGGGCTACTGCCTCGCCGAAGTGACCGTGCGCGGGCGCGAGGGGCACAGCGCCTACCCGCACCTCGGCGCCTCGGCCATCACGCGCGCCGCCCGCCTCGTCACGAGATTGGAGGCCGTCGCGGAGGAGCTGAAGGGGCTCGGGCACGAGTCGTTCGACCCGCCCGAGACGACGCTGAACGTCGGGCTCATCTCGGGCGGGACGGCGAAGAACATCATCGCGGGCGAGTGCCGCTTCACGCTCGAATGGCGCCCGGTGCCGGGCCAGAGGCCGGAGCTGGTGGCCGAGCTGGTCGGCCGCGAGGTCGAGCGCCTGCGCGCCGACGACGAAGGTTTCGACTGCGAGGTCAACGTCGTGCGGCTCGACGGCGGGGCGGAGACGCGCGCGGACGCGCCGCTCGTCTCCGCGCTCGAAGAGCTGACGGGGCTCGCGGCCGGCACCATCTCGTTCGGCACGGAGGCGCCGCAGTTGGCCGAGCTGGGCGCCGACGCGGTCGTCTTCGGCCCGGGCGACATCCGCGTCGCGCACCGCACGGGCGAGTTCGTCCCCGCCGCGGAGCTGCGCGACTGCGCCCGAATCCTCCGCCGCACAATCGAACGCTTTTGCGGCCCCGGGCATCAATAACCTGTTGGCCGAGGCGACTTCGTAGATGTTTTCTTCCGTTCTCAAGAGATTTTTGCCGCGGGTGATGGCGCTGGCGCTGTGCGTGGCGGCGCTCGGGGGCGGCGCGTCGGCGCGGCAGCAGCCGCAGGCGCCGCTGACCAACGCGGAGTTTTTGGCCCTCGTGCGACAGCTCCCGCAGCGCCCGGGGCTCAGGGAGCAGCTCGTCAGCGAGATACGGCGGCGCGGCATCGGCTTCACGCTCAACTCCGGCCTGCGCTCCTTCGTCGCCACCAAGAGTGGCAACGACGAGGAGCTGCGCCGCGTGCTTGAGGAGGCCGAGCGCCGCTTCCTCAACCCGAAGGAGGCGACGCCGCTGCCGCCCGCGGCCGAGACGGCGGGCGTGCTCGCGCGCGCGCGCGCCGCCACGCTCGAAGCGACGGGGCAGATGCCCGACTTCGTCGTCAAGCAGCTCATCACGCGCTCGCGGGCGCTCGGCGAGTCGCGGAACTGGCGCGTCTCCGACCGGCTGGTGGTCGGCGTCAGCTACCGCGTGGGCGAGGGCGAGCGGTACCGCCTGCTCGCCGTCAACGGCATGTCGGGGCCGGCCGCCGAGGAGCGCAGGGACTACAGCGAGGCCGGCGGCGCCAACTCGACGGGCGAGTTCGTCTCCGTCCTCAAGGCGCTCTTCGAGGAGGAGAGCCGCGCCGAGTTCAAGCCGCTCGACACGGACACCCTGCGCGGCCGCCGCGCCGTCGTCTACAGCTACGAAATCAAGAGGCCGAACTCGCGCTGGCTGCTCGACGCGGGCGAGGGCAAGACGACCGTCTCCGCGCACCGCGGCAAGGTCTGGGTGGACCGCGAGAAGGCGCGCGTGCTGAGGGTCGAGTCCGAAGCCTACGGCGTGCCCGCCTCGTTCCCCATCACCGCCGCCACGCTCGCCATCGACTACGACTGGGTGACCATCCCGGGCCAGGGCGAGTACCTCCTCCCCTCGCGCTCCGTCGTCGTGATGACGCGCGCCGACCGCGGCGAGAGCGTCCAGTCGCGCAACGAAATCCGCTTCACCAACTACCAGAAGTACGGCTCCGAGCTGAAAATCCTCGACGACGACATCCTCGACGAAGAGCCCCTGGCCGAGACGCCGCCGCCCAAGCCGCCCGGGAAGAAACCCTAAACCTGAGTCGTAAGCCGCGAGCCGCGATGAGAACTTTGCTTCCCGTCGCGGCTCGCGGCTTACCCCGCCCCGGGTCGAGCCGTTTCGCGCGCCCGCGCCGCGTTCGGTTATCATCGGGGCATGGCCGACGCGGCGGGTCAGACGTGCGGCGCGGGCGCGGGGCTCTACGAGCGCCTCGTCGGCGAAGGCTGGGGCGGGCTGGACGAGCCCGTGCGGCGATTTCACGCGCGCGCCGGCGGCGCCGCGGCGCGCGCCGCCGGCACGTTCGCGGTGCGGCGCGGGACGGGGCGCGCGGCGTGCACGCTCGCGCGCCTGCTCGGGCTGCCCGAGGCGGGCGAGGCCGTCCCGCTCCTGCTCTCGGTCACGCCGCACGGCGGCGGCGAGCGCTGGCGCCGCCGCTTCGCCGGCAGGGATTTCGTCACGGAGCAGCACGCGCACGCCGGACTCCTCATGGCCGAGCGCGTCGGGCCTTTCGAGCTGCTTTACCGGCTGACGGCGGAGGGCGGCGCGCTCGCCTACCGGCAGGAGGCGGCGGCGCTCTGCGCGGGGCGCCTGCGTCTGAGGCTGCCGCGGCGGCTCGCCCCGCGGGTCGAGGCGCGCGAGCGGGCCGGCGAGGGCGGGCGGGGCGTGCGCGTCTCGGTGCGCGTCACGGCGCCGCTCGTCGGGCTCCTGATCGAGTACGAGGGTCTGGTCACGACGGGGGGGGAGGCGGGTTGATAACTGCGCTCTGGCTGCTGGCGGTTCAGGGGGCGATCGGCGCCTTCGACACCTTCTATTACCACGAGTGGCGCGCGCGGCTGCCGGCGCTGCCCGGCGCGCGCCCGGAGCTGCGGCTGCACGCCGCGCGCGCGCTCATCTACGGCGCCCTCTTCGCCATGCTGCCGCGCGTCGAGTGGCGCGGCGCGTGGGCCTACGCGCTCGGGGCGCTGCTCGCCGCCGAGGTCTGCATCACGCTCCGCGACTTCGTCGTCGAAGACCGCGTGCGGGCGCCGCTCGGCGGCGTCTTCGCGGGCGAGCGCGTCACGCACGCCTTGATGGCCGTCGTCTACGGCGCGATGCTGGCGAACCTGCTGCCCGCGCTCGACGCGTGGCGCCGTGAGACGACGGCGCTCGCGCCGCACTCGCCGCCCGTGCCGCGGGGGCTCGTGTGGCTGCTGACGCTGATGGCCCTGGGCGTGACCGCCTCCGGCGTGCGCGACGCCTGCGCGGCGCTGGGGCTTCCACGGAGCGCGTGGCCGTGGCGGCGCGGGGGGGCGGGGGCGTGATCGCGCGCCGCAGGTTTCACCGCGCGGTCTTCTGCGCGGCGGGCGCTTACAACATCGCGTGGGGACTCTACTCGGCGCTCGACCCGCAGTGGCTCTTCCGCTTCTCGGGCCTGCCGCCGCAGAACCACCCGCAAATCTTCGCCTGCCTCGGCATGGTGGTCGGGCTCTACGGGATTATCTATTTCGAGGTGGCGCGCGCGCCCGAGCGCGGCTGGCTGCTCGCGGCCGTCGGGCTGCTCGGCAAAGTCCTCGGCCCCGTCGGCCTCGCCCAACTCATCTGGAGCGGCGCGTGGCCGCCCTCGACCGTCGTCCTCTGCCTGACCAACGACCTCCTCTGGTGGCTCCCCTTCTCGCTCTACCTCTACGACGCGTGGCCCGAGTTCCGCCGCGACTATCCGAAAGGATAGGCGGGCACACGAACGGATAGGGCCGCGCGGCGCGGCGCGGGCGGCGGCGTTTAAAAAAGTGGCGGCGCCCGCCGCCTTTATTACGCCCCGCGCGCGGCACGCGGATTCCTTCGCAAGCGGCCGAAGCCCGGCTTCGCTTGACTCAACTTCACGCAGACCGAAAAGGAGTACCGAAGATGTCCACGACGACGACGACGACCGCAACAACCACCGACCCGACGGCGCTGCGCTACCAGTGCGGCAGCGGCTGCGGCACGCTCACCTTCCAGTGGGGCAGGCGGATGCCCGAGAACGGGCGGCTCGGCACCGTCACGTTCGCCCAGTACGTCAACAAGCCCATCCAGGTCTTCGACGCCCAGCCCATCCTCTACCGCGGCAAGGTGGTCGGCACGAACTGGGGCTTCCAGGCGCAGGACGGTTCGTTCCTCGGCCGCATGCTGGTCTCGGCGTACAAGTGCTACATACGGTTCACGGACTTCAGGCCGAACGACCCGTGGCCGCAGGTCTCCTGCTCCGTCCCCGTCCCCGACCCGCGCGACTCGCGCGACCCCATCGACCGGGTTCGCTGACTCCCCGGCCTCACGACGACCTCACCGGCCTTACCCCCATGACCGAAGGGCACCGCCCGCGCGCTCTACGCGACTTCGTAGAGAGCGCGGGCGGTGCCCGCTTCGTCACTTGCCTTGCCTTCGCGGGCGGTCTCAGGAGTCGGCCTGCCCCGCGTAAGCCTTCGTGCTCGCGCCGGAGACGACGGGCGCGTGCTCGGTGAGCGCGTCGTCTATGAGCTTGCGCTGTTCGAGCTCGTGAATCGTGTACGAGCCGGTGGCGGGGCTCGCCGAGGCGGCGCGGCCGGCGTAGAAGGGGCGCTCGCAGCCCGCGAGCAGCCCCGCCAGCCGCGGCTCCACGAACTGCCAGCCGCCGTAGTTCTTCGGCTCCTCCTGGCACCAGACGAGCTGCGTCGCCTGCGGGTACGAGGCGAAGACCTCGCGCAGCGCGCGCTCCGGGAACGGGTAGAACTGCTCCAAACGGACGAGGGCCACGCGCTCGTCGCCCGCCTTCCTGCGCGCCGCCGCGAGGTCGTAGAAGACCTTGCCGCCGCTGACGACGATGCGGCGCACGGCGCCGCGGTCGGCCACCTCGGCGTCGTCGATGACGGGGCGGAAGCCGCCCGCCGTCAGCTCCTCAATCGATGAGACGGCCGCCGGCAGGCGCAGCAGGCTCTTCGGCGTCATCACGACGAGCGGGCGCGCGACGGGCTGCCTGACCTGGCGGCGGAGCAGGTGGAAGTACTGCGCGGGCGTCGTCGGGTAGCAGACCTGCATGTTGTTCTCGGCGCAGAGCTGGAGGTAGCGTTCGAGCCGCGCGTTCGAGTGCTCCGGCCCCTGCCCCTCGTAGCCGTGCGGGAGCAGGAGGACGAGCCGCGAGGGCTGCTGCCACTTGTCCACGCCCGGCGCGACGAAGGTGTCGATGATGACCTGCGCGCCGTTCGAGAAGTCGCCGAACTGCGCCTCCCACATCACGAGCGCGTCCTTCGCCTCGACCGTGTAGCCGTACTCGAAGCCGAGCACGCCCTGCTCGGAGAGCGAGCTGTCGAAGACCTCGACGAGCGAGCGCGTGTCGTCGCGCGCGGTCATCTCGGAGAGCGGCGCCCACGGCCGGCCCGTGCGCGTGTCGTACATGATGGCGTGGCGGTGGCTGAACGTGCCGCGCCCCGAGTCCTGACCCGACAGCCGCACGCGCGTCCCCTCCAGGCCCAGAGAGCCGAAGGCCATCAGCTCGCCGAAGGCCCAGTCCAGGGGCGCCTGCCCCTCGCCCATCTTGGCGCGGCGCGCGAGCTGGCTGACCATCTTCGGGTTGATGTTGAAGCCCTCGGGGACGACCGCGATGCGGTGCGCGATGTCGCGGATGACCTCGGCCGCGACGCCCGTCTCGACGACCTCCGAGCCGTCCTCCTCGGCGGCGGCGGGCGGCAGCTCCGTCATCGGCGCCTTGCCCGCGACTATCTCCTTGGCGCGCGCGTGGCTCCGCTCGTAGCGCTCGACCGCCTCGCGCGTCATCCGCTCGACGTCCTCTTCCGTGACGACGCCCTCGGAGACGAGCCGCTGCGCGTAGACGGCGCGCACGCCCGGGTGCGCCTTCACGCGCGCGTACATCAGGGGCTGCGTGTAGCTCGGCTCGTCGCCCTCGTTGTGGCCGAGGCGGCGGAAGCCGATGACGTCGAGGATGACGTCCTTGTTGAAGTCCTTGCGGAAGTCGAGGGCCATGCGGAGGCAGCGGAAGGCGGCCTCGGGGTCGTCGCCGTTGATGTGGAAGATGGGGAGCTGCGTCATCTTCGCCACGTCGGTCGAGTAGATGGACGAGCGGCTCGCCTCGGGCGAGGTGGTGAAGCCTATCTGGTTGTTGACGATGATGTGGACGGTGCCGCCCGTGCGGTAGCCGCGCAGGTCGGCGAGCTGCAACGTCTCCATCACGATGCCCTGCCCGGCGAAGGCCGCGTCGCCGTGCAGCAGCACGGGCAGCGCGCGGTCTATCACCTCCTCGCGCTTCGAGCCGGCAAGCTCCATCGCGTCCTGCCGCGCGCGCACCATGCCCTCGACCACCGCGTCGACGAATTCGAGGTGGCTCGGGTTGGGCGAGATGGTGATTTTGACCCTCTTCCCCGTCGCGGTCTCGCGCTCGCCGCGCGCGCCCTGATGGTACTTCACGTCGCCCTCGTCGGCGGGGAAGTCCGGGTGGACGCTCCCCTCGAAGGCGGTGAATATCCTCTCGGAGAAGTTGCCGACGACGTTGGCGAGGACGTTGAGGCGGCCGCGGTGGGCCATGCCGAGCGTTATCTCCTCGACGCCCTTCTCGGCCCCGCGCTCGACGAGCTGGTCGAGGAGCGGGATGATGGTCTCGCAGCCTTCGAGAGAGAAACGCTTCTGGCCGAGGTACTTCGTGTGGAGGAAGCGCTCGAACTGCTCGGCGCGCGTGAGGCGCGCGAGCAGCGCCTTCTTCGTCTCGGCGGGGAGCGGCTCGGGGTTAACGAACTCCTGACGGATGCGCTCGCGAATCCAGAGTTTCTGCTCCTTGCTCTGGATGTGGCGGTACTCCGTGCCGACCTTGCCGCAGTAGGCGCGCCGCAGGATGTCGAGAATCTCGCGCAGGCTCGCGCTGTGCTTGCCGCCCAAGCCCCCCGTGATGAACTCCCTATCCAAGTCCCAGATGGTCAGCCCGTACGTCTCTATGTCCAGCTCGGGGTGGTACTGGACGGGCAGCGCGTTCAAGGGGTCTATGTCCGCGATGAGGTGGCCGCGCACGCGGTAGGCGTTGATGAGTTCGAGGACGCGCGCCTCCTTCTCGACCTCCTCGCGCGCATCGTAGCGGCCGAAGAGCGCCGGGTTGAAGTCCTTCGACCAGCGCATCGGCTGATAGGGTATGCCGAGGTCGCGGAAGATTTTCAGGTAGAAGTCGTGCTCGCCGAGCAGCAGCTCGTGGACGTGCGCGAGGAAGCCGCCCGACTCCGCGCCCTGCACGATGCGGTGGTCGTAGGTCGAAGAGATGTTGATGACCTTGCTGATGCCGAGGAGCGAGAGCGACTGCGGCGTCATCGCGTGGTACTCGGCCGGGTACTCAATCGCGCCGGTCGCGATGATGGCCGACTGGCCCGCCATCAGGCGCGGGTTGGACGAGACGGTGCCGATGGTGCCGGGGTTCGTCAGAGAGATGGTCGTGTCCTGGAAGTCCGGCACGCCGAGCTTCCCCCCGCGCGCGCGCCTGACCACGTCGTCGTAGGCGGCGAGGAAGTCCGCGAACCCGA
>DASVTS010000200.1:0-44600 GCA_036387455.1 Pyrinomonadaceae bacterium
AGCGCGGCATGAAGAGGTCGCCGTCGGCGCGGTTGCGCGTGACGCCGGCCTGCTTCTGGAGGTTGTCGAGCGCGTTCAGGTAGCGGTTGCGGAAGAAGCCGTAGAACGAGCCGTGGTAGTCGTTCGTCCCCGACTTGGTGACGGTCAGGAACTGCCCGCCGTTCGAGCGGCCGAACTCGGCCGAGAACTGGTTCTGGACGAGCGTGAACTCGGCGACCTCCTCGGGCGAGATGTAGCTCTGGGGGCCGGTCACCGACTTGTCGTTGTTGTCGATGCCGTCGAGCATGAAGTTGTTGTTGCGCGGGCGCTGGCCGCCGACCGAGCCGCCCGTGCCGACGCCGACGCCGCCCGACGAGGAGACGTTCGGCGCGATGAGCGCGAGGTTGTTAACGCCGGAGCCGACGCTGGTCTGCGCCAGCTCGACCACCTGGCGCTCGCTGAAGGTCTTGGTCAGCGTGGTGGTCGTCGTGTCCACCAGCTCGGTGCCCGCGGCGGAGACTTCGACCGTCTCGCCCGAGAGGCCGATGGTCAGCTGGGCGGGGACGTCCGTCGTCTGGCCGAGCGAGACCCTCACGTCGCTGAGCGTGAGCGTCTTGAAATTCTGGCCTTTGATGGTGATGGTGTAGTCGCCGGGCTGCAGGTTCGTGAACCTGAACTCGCCCGTGTCCGACGTCTGCTGCGTCTGTGATTGTCCGGTGCTCTTAACGGTGAGGGTCACCTCGGCGCCGGGGACGGCCGCGCCCTGAGGATCCGTCACGGTGCCGCCCACGTTGCCCGTCGTGACCTGGGCCGCGGCCGAGATCACGCAGGCGAGCGCCAAAAGAAACGCACCGGCAACTTTGACTAGTTGCTGAAAGGGTTTCTGCATAATGCACACTCCTTAGTTTTATGGTGCAACGAAGACAGCGTGACCCCAGTGGCGGTCTCAGTACCACTCGTTCTGTCAACTGACCTTCGTGTGAGAAGGGAAGACTGATATACCCAAAGACCCGTATGGCTGGCCAAAAACACGTGTAAAATCCAGCAAATCAAGTGCCGGACGGAAATTTCCCTTATTTTCCGATAACTTCAGGAATCGGGCGGGTCGGCGCCAACACCTTTATCCAAAATTTCATGGAACATTCAAATTCTCAGGCAGTTTACGCGGCGGGGGCGCGGGCCGGTCAGGGTGAGGAGGATGAAAGGATGGCGGCCCCGTGGCGGGCCGCCGTCAGGGCCGCCGCAACGCCTCGATGAGACGCCGCACCTTCTCGGCGTTGGCCGCGTCGGGCCTGTCGCGCAGGTAGGTCTCGTAGGCCCGGAGGGCGAGGGCGCGTTCGCCCCTGTCGGCGTAGAGCTGCCCGAGGTAAAACTGGGCGAGGGCGTACTGGCCCCCGCCGGCCTCGTAGGCGGCCGAGAGTTCGCGCTCCGCCCTCTCCCCCTCGCCCAGACCGAGGAACGCCACGCCCGCGTAGAGGCGGGCGGCGGCCGAGGTCGGGTCGATTGACAGCGCCTTGTCGAGTACGTCGGCGGCCTCTCGGAATTTCTGCTGCTGGGTGAGAACGATGCCGAGGTTGAGGTGAGGGTTGAACGACTTCGGGTCCATCTCGGTCGCCCGGCGCAGCTCGCCCGACGCCTCTTCGAGCTTCCCCTGCGCGAGGAGGAAGGCCCCGAGGTCGTTCCTCGCCTTCAGGTATTCGGGGTAGATGGCGAGGGCCTTGCGCAGGTGCGCCACGGCCTCTTCGAGCCGGCCGTCTTCGCGCGCCCTCGCCGCGCGCTCGAACTCTTTGGCCGCGCCCGCGGGCACCTTCCCGTCCAACTCCCCCGTGGAGACGACGTTCGAGCCGCGCCGCTCCTTCACCGAGACGCCCTCTTTCAGGTAGAGCATGATGGAGGTGGGCGACGTGCCGTAAATCTGGACGCGCTCCGAAAGCGCCTCGAAGTTGTTCTCCTTGTCCGGCTCTATCTCCAGAGTGTAGGAGCCGGGCGCGAGGTTGCCGATGTTGAAGACGCCTTCGGTGTCGGTGTAGATGACCGACTTTTCCCCCTTGAGCACGCGCAACGTCACCTTGACGGGGCGCTTGATGGGAGAGCCGCTGGGCATCACCACGCGCCCCTGAATGCTCCCCCCGTTCCGGCCGCCGGTCGACTCATTCGGATTCGACCCGGTGCCGCCCTGCGCCGCGGCCGCGCCGCAGAGTAACAGGAGTAGCGAAAGCGTCTTTAAAATCTTGAAGTCTTTCACCGTCGTTCACCGTCGCACCGGCTGGACGCGGGGCGTGGGCTGCACGCCTCGCGTGGAAGGATGACCAAGAGGTTACGCGTCGCCTTCGGGCGGGAGCAACTGTCATGCCCCGTGCGGGGCCGGGCAAAGCGGCCGGAATTTGACAGCCTCCTGACCGGAGGATTCCCGTCCATCCGATTTTTCGGACTGACTTTACGATTCCCTGAATTTTACGGCCTCCGCGGGCTACGTGCTCGGGCGTCTGCTGACGATGAGCCGGTACCCGAGGTCGAGTTCTTCGAGGTCGAGGAGTTCGGCGTTTTTCATCGCCCACCGCCCGCTCTCCAGGTCTGCGCGGAGAAGGCCGAGGCGCGACGAGACGTCGCCGATGCGGGCGAAGGTGGAGATGCCGCCCCGCGCGCCCTCGTCGAGATATTCCCACGGCCTGCGCCAGTAGGCGCCGAGGAAACCGTCAACGCAGTCGTGCGGGACGGGGACGGCGCTCACCTCGACGCGCCCGAGGGCGGCCTCCAGGTCGGCGAGCGCGGGGAAGATGCCCCTGTCGTATTCGAGGAGGTCGGGGAAGTAGTCGCGGACGAGCCAGAAGCCCGCGTGCGACGGGTCCCACGTGAGGATAACGACCCGCCCCCGCGCCACACGGCGCATCTCCGCCAGACCGGCCCGCCGGTTTGTCCAGTGATGCACCGTGAGGATTGCCAGCGCCGCGTCGAACGCGCCGTCGGAGAAGGGGAGCCGCTCCGCCGACGCGCGGACGGCGGGGGCGGCGGCCGCGGGGCGCTGGGCGAGCATGACCCACGAAGGCTCCGCGGCCACGACGACGCGGTCGGCCGGCTCGTATGAGCCCGCGCCCGCGCCGACGTTGACGACGCTCCGCGCGCCGCCCAGTGCGGCGTTGACGGCGCGCGCTATCCTGGGGTCGGGTCGCCTGCGTACGGCGTAAGCGCGTCCGATGGTGTCGTACAACCCGGAGCCGTTCACCCTTGCCTATCCCGCAGAATCGAAAGGTAAGCCTGCCAGGGCCCGACCGCTTCGGCGTAGACCTTCGCCATCGTCCGCGCGATCTGCGCCACGTGGTCGAGGTCGTGAACCACCCACGTGGCGAGCAACTGCCCGAGCGTCACCTCGCCGAAGTCCGGGTGCCGCCCCGTCCGCGCGAGGTCGCCTTCGCCGAGGTTCAGCGCGAGCAGGTCGGCCACGTTGCGGCGTCGGGCTTCTGCGAAGGCCGCGAGGAGTTCCCCGAGTGATTGCCCCTCGCTCTCGGCGAACTGTGCCGTCCGGTCGAACTGTGCGAAGGGGCGCGGGTCGCCGGAAAGGATGTGCCGGGCGCGCAGCATCCAGTCGGTTCGCTCGCCGTGCAGGAGGTGGCCCACGACGTCGTAAGGCGACCAGGTCCCTTCGCCCTCCGTCGCGCGCGCCCACGTCTCGGGCACGCCTTCGAGGAGCGCGCCGACGGCCGACGGCGTCCGCTCAAGGACGGCCACGGCGTCTTCCAACAGAAAACCCGACTGCCTCATCCGCCCCTCCTCATGCCCGGCTTACCTGATGTCCACTCTTCGCGTTTCGTTTAAAGAGACTCAGCGGGCGTACAGGTCTATGACGCGCTCGATGGCGCGGCGGCAGACGGCGCAGAAGCGGTCCGTGCGGCTGAACATGATGCAATCCACCTCCGGGCGGTAGAAGCCTTTGGCCTCGTAGTTCGCCCCCTCGAAGGCCCCCACGCGCCCGGCGTACTTCTCCCGGGCGAACATGCGCCGTTCGTGTTCCAGCTCCTCGCGGAAGAGCGCCTCCATCACCTCCTCCGGCCTGCGCTCGCTCCGAATCTGCCGCCTGCGCTGTTGAATCTCGCGCGAGTAGGTCTCGAAAGCCTCCTTGCCCCAGGGCGTCGGAATCGGCGTGTCCGGCGAGACCAAATCCTTCCACTTCAACCCGGCGGGGTCGAGCAGCGCGGTCACGTTGGGCTCCCAGGGCTCGGCGCGCTCCGAGGCCGCGGCGTAGGCGACCGAGGAGGTGTAATACTCGTCGGCGAGTCCCGCGAAGTGGTGGCCGAACTCGTGGACGAAGACGTAGTTGGCCCAGGCGTTGTCGGCGGCGACCGTGCCGTAGAGGTTGTGGATTCCCCCGCCGCCGTAGGTGCGGTCGTTGACGAGTATTTCCACGAACTCGTAAGGGGCGAAGGCGGCCGCACGCCTGAGGGCGCGGTTGTCGAAGGTGAGGACGTACCGCTCAGAGCCGAAGGCGTCGTAGGAGGCGCCGAGCGGGGAGTCGCGGTAGACGCCCGTCGAGGGGCGCGAGACGCCCGACTCCGCGGCGGGCGGGCAGAGCGCCCAGACGTTGAAGTCGCCCCGGCGCTCCCTGAACGGGGAGGTGGCGAAGAGCACTTCCGTCATCCGCCGCGCGTCGGCCTCGAACTTCCTCTGCTCGGCCGCCGTGTAGCCGTCGCCGAGGATGAGGAAGTCCACCTTCTCCGAAGGGTCGCCGCTCCTCTGAATCTCGACGAGGGGCGCGGGCGCCTTCGAGGTCGAGCGGTCGATGAAGATGTCCTTCGGGTCGAGGCCGAGACTCCAGACTTCGCGGAAGAGATTCTTCGCGTCCCGCTTCTTCAGGATAACCTGCGCGGGGGCGTCGGGCGCGGGAAAGCGTAGCGACTCCTGAAAGGTGCGGCGCGCCGTCTTGGCCTCGTCCGTGGTCTCCCACTCGCCGTAGATGGACGCGAACCCGCGCGAATAAAGAATGCCGTTGGTCTTCGCGTCCCTGACCTCGAAGAGGTACTTGCCGAGGTTCGAGTCGTCAACCGCGCGGCGCGGGTTGCCCGGCCACGCCAGCGGCTCGACTACGGCGCGGTCGAGACTGAACACCTCTTCCGCCGAGTTGCCGGTGTGGTAGAAGTCGAGCCGCATCGTCCGCGTCGTCCGGGCCGCCTGGGGCGCACCGGCCGCGAGCAGCAGAGGCAGGACGACGAGTGCTAAAGAAGCAAGAACGGTTTTCGCCATGCGCCCATTTTACACGCGCCGGCGCGCTGGGAAGATAGACCTCGGCGCTCAGGGACAAAAAAGGCTTATGACCATCACGGTATCCCGTCCTCGACCCCGCCGCGTCCTATAACGACCAGAGTCTGCGTAAGCTCGTGAAGACTTTGCCTAACAATTCAGAAAAACATGCATAAACCGAGCATGAATGAGTAAGGGCAGAAGTTTATGCGCCCTTCTCTGAATTGTTAGGCAAAGCTGCTCGTGAAGTTAGGGCCTTATCGGACTCTGACGTCATGCGTGGGGTTCAAAGGGGCTGGGCCCGTGTGCTTGAGACGGGCAGCCCTCGGGCATCTTTACGAAATCTTTATAACTTTTATGCCATCCTACGCGCGCTTATCGCTGCCTCGCGTGCTCGCAGGTGGCCGGCGGCGGATAGTTTCGGTGCGGGTCATCATCCTTTTACCGCGGGAAGACTATGGCATCAACGGCCTCGGCTGACATTCATGCGACGCTTACCGACACGCACGGACACCCGCACACGGCGGCCCCACGCGGCCGCTACCTGGCCCTCCTTTCGCTCACCGCGCTCGGCATCGTCTACGGCGACATCGGGACGAGCCCGCTCTACGCGATGCGCGAATGCTTCCACGGCCCGCACGCCATCGAGGCGACGCCCGCGAACGTCTTCGGCGTGATGTCTCTCATCTTCTGGGCGCTGATACTCATCATCTCGGTCAAGTATTGCGTCTTCGTCCTGCGCGCCGACAACCGCGGCGAGGGCGGCATCCTGGCGCTGACCGCGCTGGCGACGCCCATCAAGGTCGTGAGCAGGAGCGAGAACTGGCTGCTCGTCGTGCTCGGCATCTTCGGGGCGGCGCTCCTCTACGGCGACGGCATCATCACCCCGGCCATCTCCGTCCTCGGCGCGGTCGAGGGCTTGAACGTGGCGACGCCGCTCTTCGCCCCCTACGTCGTGCCCGCGACGGTCGTCATCGTCGTCGGGCTGTTCATGATTCAGAGCCGGGGCACGGCGAAGGTCGGGCGGCTATTCGGCCCCGTCATGCTCGTCTGGTTCGCGGCCATCGCGGCGCTCGGAATCTCGCGGATAGTACGGCACCCGTCGGTCGCCGTCGCCTTCAACCCGGCCCACGGGGTCGAGTTCTTCCTGCGCAACGGCTGGCACGGCTTCCTCGTGCTCGGCACGGTCTTCCTCGTCGTCACGGGCGGCGAGGCGCTCTACGCCGACATGGGGCACTTCGGCAAGCGGCCCATCCGCATCGTCTGGTACGCCGTCGTCCTGCCGGCCCTGATGCTCAACTACCTCGGGCAGGGCGCGCTGCTCATCGAGAACCCGGCCGCGGCCGAGAACCCCTTCTACCGGCTGGCCCCCGCGTGGGCGCTCTACCCGCTCATCGCGCTGGCGACCTGCGCCGCCATCATCGCCTCGCAGGCGCTCATCTCGGGCGCCTACTCGCTGACGATGCAGGCCATCCAGCTCGGCTTCATCCCGCGCCTCAAGATTGAGCACACGTCCTCGACCGAGATGGGGCAGATCTACATCCCGGCGCTCAACTGGGCGCTGATGCTCGGCTGCATCGCCATCGTCGTCGGCTTCGGCTCGTCGAGCAGCCTGGCGGCGGCCTACGGCGTGGCGGTGACCGCGACGATGGTCATCACGACCGTCCTGCTCGGGGTCGTCGCGCGCCGGAAATGGGGCTGGGGGCTCGCCCCAGTGCTCGCGCTCACGGGCTTCTTCCTCGTCATCGACCTCGCGTTCTTCGGCGCCAACGTCATCAAGATTCCCGCGGGCGGCTGGTTCCCGCTCGTCGTCGGCGGGGCGATCTTCGTCGTCATGACGACCTGGAAGAAGGGGCGGCGCGTCCTCGCCGCGCGCCTGATGGAGAGTTCTTATCCGCTGGAGGAGTTCCTCGAAGGGGTGGCGCGCGACACGCCGCGGCGCGTCCCCGGCACGGCCGTCTTCATGCACGGCACCTCGGCCGGGACGCCGCCCGCTCTGCTGCACAACCTGAAGCACAACAAGGTGCTGCACGAGCGGGTGGTGATTCTGACGGCCAAGACGAAGCAGGTGCCTTTCGTCGAGGACGAGGGCGCGCGCTCGAAGCTGGAGCCGCTCGGGCAGGGGTTCTGGCGGATGACCGTCTACTACGGCTTCATGGAAGACCCCAACCTCCCGCGGGTGATGGAGGGCGTCCGGCTCAACGGGTTCGCCTACGACGCCAACGACACGACCTTCTTCCTGGGCCGGGAGACCATCATCGCCACGAGGCACCCGGGCATGGCCCTCTGGCGCGAGAAGCTCTTCGCGCTGATGTCGCGCAACGCGACCTCCGCCACCGCCTACTTCTGCCTGCCGCCTAACCGCGTGGTGGAGATGGGCTCGCAGATAGAGATTTAGGGCGGCCGGGTCGTCGTACAATGGGCGGGATGAGGCTGACGGCGCTCGGGAAAAGCCGGACGGGTTACGCGGCGGCGGCGGCGGGCGTGGCCGCCGCGACGGCCGCCCTCAAGCTGTCAAGCGGGCACATCAACGCCGCGACGGTCGCACTCGCGCTCCTGCTCGTCGTCCTCTTCGTCGCAACGTGGTGGGGGTCGCGGCCGGCCGTGGCGGCCTCGCTGCTCGGCGTCCTGTGCTTCAACTTCTTCTTCCTGCCGCCCTACGGCACGCTGACCGTTGACGCGTGGGACAACTGGATCGCGCTGGCCGCCTTCCTCGTCACCGCGGTCACCGTCGGCCAGCTTTCGGCGAGGGCGAAGCGGCGCACGGAGGAGGCCGACGCCGGGCGGCGCGAGATTGAGCGGCTCTACTCCGAGATGCGGGCCGCCTTCGAGCGCGCCAGCCACGCCGAGGCGCTGCGGCAGAGCGAGAGGCTGAAGTCGGCGCTGCTCGACGCCGTCACGCACGACATCCGCACCCCCCTCACCTCAATCAAGGCGTCCGTCAGCACGCTCCTTGAGGAGCTAAGGGGTAAGACTTCGGGCGAGGGGCCCGTGGCGCTCGACGCCGAAGAGAAGCGCGACATGCTGGAGGTGATTGACGAGGAGTGCGACCGGCTCAACCGCTTCGTCGAGGGGCTGATTGAGCTGGCCCGCATCGAGGCGGGCGAGCTGCGCCTGCGCCGCAGGCGGGGCGCCGTGGACGAAATCGTCTCGGCCGCGCTCGCGCGCTCCGAGCCGCTCACGCGCGCCCACGAGATTCTGGTCGAGATCGAGGGCGAGCTGCCCGCCGTGCAGGTTGACCCGCGCGCGGTGGCCGAGGTCGTCTTCACGCTGCTCGACAACGCGGCGAAGTACTCGCCGGCGGGCACCGCCATCCTCCTCACGGCGGGCCGGGCCGGCGAGGGGCTGGTTCGGGTCGCCGTCGAGAACGAGGGCGAAGGCGTCCCGCCCGCGCTGCGCGAACGCGTCTTCGACAAGTTCTTCCGCGCGACGCGCGACGGCGACGCCCCCGACAGCCGCCTGCCGAAGGGCACGGGGATGGGGCTGGCCGTCGCCAAGGGCATCGTCGAAGCGCACGGCGGGCGCATCTGGATTGAGGACGGGCGCGGCGGCGGGGCGACCCGCGTCGCGTTCACGCTCCCCGTCGGCGACGCCGCGGGCGAGCCGGCGCCGGAGCCGGAGGCGGCCTTCCGCGAGGAGCTGAAATGAGTGGCACGGGCCGGCAGGCGCGCATCCTCATCGTCGACGACGAGCCGCAGATAGGGCGCGTCCTGCGCACCGGCCTGAAGACTCACGGGTACGACGTGCGGGTCGCCGCCGACGGCCTCTCGGCGCTTGAGACCTTCAACGACTGGCGCCCCGACCTTGTCGTCACCGACCTCTCGATGCCGAACCTTGACGGGCTGGAGCTGTGCCGCCGCCTGCGCCGGCTCTCGCAGCTCCCCATCATCGTCCTCTCCGTGCGCGGCGAGGAGAAGACCAAAGTCGAGGCGCTGGACTCGGGCGCCGACGACTACGTGACCAAGCCCTTCGGGATGGACGAGCTGCTCGCGCGCGTGCGCGCGCAACTGCGGCGGGCGGCGGCCCCTTCCCAGACCGAGACGGCTGCCGCCGTGCTCGAGGTCGGCGACTTCCGCGTGGACTTCGAGGCGCGCGGCGTCCGCGTGCGCGGCGAAGAGGTACACCTCACGCCCAAAGAGTACGACCTGCTGGTCCACTTCGTGCGGAACGCGGGCAAGGTGCTCACGCACCACAACCTGCTCGGCGCGGTGTGGGGTGGCAACTACACCGAGCAGGGCGAGTACCTGCGCGTCTTCGTCGGGCAGCTCCGCAAGAAGGTAGAGCCGAACCCTTCCGCCCCGCGCTACATCCTCACCGAGCCGTGGGTCGGCTACCGCTTCAACGCGGACTCGTAAGGGGCCGCGCCCGCCCCGCCTTTACAAATTTTTTATAAACCCTTTACGCCATCTTTACGCCGCGGGGCCTAGCATCCGTGAGTCGAAAATCTGTCTGCCCGCGCGCGGGCGAAGGTGAGGCGATGAACAGGATTTACGTGCTGCCGGAAGATGAGTTGGGGGGCGAGATTTACCGGAGGGTCTCCCTGCTGGTGAGCAGAGAGCGGGGCGGGTGGCAGGCGGTCGCGGCGGCTTTAGGGCTCGCTTCGGGGGTGATGTCCGTGCCGCTGGCGCTCGCGCTGGGGGCGGCGGCCCGGTTGGCGGGGCCGGCCGGGCTCGGGCCGACGATGAGTCTGGCGAGCACGTCTCTTTTCTTCCTGACCCTCCCCCTCTTAGCGGCGGGGGCGTGCCTGCTCGACCTTCTGGAGAAGAAGCCGCCCACCCTTCCGCTGACGTGCGAGGCCCGGCTCATCTTGACGACGCCGCGCGCGCGGGGATGTTCGCCAGCTCGTCAATCCTCTCCCTCACCGCGTTGGTGAGGATGCGGACCTCCTCGGGGGTGTAGTTCGCCGCGCGGAAGGCGTCGCCGATCTGACGCTCGGAGAGCTTCGAGAGCAGCCCCGCTATCCAGCGCGCCTCCTCGACGCGGATGTCGTCAAACAAATCCTGCCGCTTGCCCTTGTAGAAGAGGTAGACCTGCCCGCCCTTCACGTCTTCGAGGAAGGCGTCCTTCGCGTAGTCCTCCGGGTCGTTGCGGTTCCGGCGGATGCGCCACAGCCCCGGCACGTCCAGCTTGACGCGGCCGAAGGTGGCGCCGAGGTCGCTCACGATGTAATGCAGCTCGTCGCGGCCCGACGCGCCGCCGCGCACGTGGAGCACCTTGTTGTTCGTGTCCTTGATGTCCCAGTTGTTCAGCAGCGACATCATGACGATGAGGCCCTGCAACTCCTTCGTGCCGACGAAGGGGTTCTCCGACCACTTCCACTCGTCGAGCCGTTTGATATTCTCCGGCCTCGCCTCGAACCGCACGTTCGAGAAGCCCCCGCCCTGACACCGCTCGAAGCCCTTGCCGGGGTCGGGCGCGCCCTCTATCGCCACGCACGGCGCGAGGTAGTTGACCTCCGTCATGTAGCCGACGGCCCACACGAGCCGCACGGCCGCCGTCTCGGCCTGCGCCTCCTTGCCGAGCTTCGCCACCCACTCGCGCCCCGCGCCGTCGCGCACGCGGTACTTCTTCGAGAAGCCGCCCGTCTCCTCCTTGACGAAGGTGACGCGGCGCAGGTCCGGGCGCATCGCCTTGCCGCCCGGCCCTTGGAAGAGGTCTCGCGCGGCGATGTCGTCGGGCGCGCGCCACAGGACGGGGGTGCCCGCCGGGGTCGGCCTCTTCTCCTTCTTGTCCTCAGTCGCTAAGACGGGCGTGAGGAGACTTAAGACGAACAGCAGCGCCGCGGCCGGTTTCAGTGTCTTCCTGCGGTCGAACATTTTTATAACTTCTCCGGTAAAAGCGGCGACGGCAGGCGGCCCCGCGACGCCCCCGCGTCGGCGGCACCGCCTGCCGGCCACCGTCAAAGATTGTCCCCGTCGGCCCACACTTCGGAGCCGGGGCTCCCCGGGTCGCGTTACGGGCGGCCGAGGATGCCGCCGAGGATGTTGCCGATGCCGTTGCCGGTGTTCCTGCGGTAGCCGCCGTTATTCTCGGCGTACTGGCGGTAGCCCTGGTCGTAGCCCTGCATGAACCCTTCGCGGAACGCCTGCGAGGAGGCTTCCTTGTAGAAGTGTGACCTCTGCGGGTTGTAGCTCTGCCCGCGCTGCGCGTCCTTCGCGCCGGTGTTCAGGCCGTTCTGGTAGCCCTGGTTCATGGCCGCCTGGTCGTAGCCGCCGTTGCCGTAACCGCCGTTGCGGCCGTAGGTGCCGTAGCCGCCGTTGTTGTCGTAAGTGCCGTAGCCGCCGTTACGCCGCTGCTGCTGCCGCTGGCGGCGGATTTCCCGGTCGCGCCGGTCGTAGTCGCCGTCGCCGTCGCGGTCGCGGCGGGAGCGGCGGTAACGGTCGTCACGGTCGCGGCGCTCCTGGCGGACGCGCCCGTCCGGGTACTCCCGGTACTGCGCCTGCGCCGTGGCGCTCGCGGCTATAAAGAACCCCGCCACCATCAGGAGCATGGTGACGGCGCCGCCGATACGATTGATAGACTGCTTCATATTTTTGCTCATCCTCCGTGCCGACAATAATGGCAACCCTTATGCCACCACCGCCCGAGTCAAAACGCCCGATAAAGCACGGCCGCATGGGCCGGCGACCTCATCTCACGTCACCATTACGTGCAACCGCCGCGCATATAAGTGAAGTTCGAGGTCTCCGGCCGCACGGTGACGGGCGCGTAAATGATGCACGGCTGTTCGATTTTCCGAACAATAACCTGTCCCCCCACACGGCACGTGCGAGGGTCGGCACTCAATCTCTCAGCATTCTTCGGTTAAAGACGCGGTCGTGCCGCGAAGTTCATGCTTGGGCATGTTAGTTGCGACATAGACGGGTCGGATCATTCTGTCGAACTCTCTCCGACGGTATGGCGGCGTTCGTCATGGGCGAACGCTGTAACTCAATATTCTGTACTTGAAGGGAAAGGTCGAGTTATGAAAAAGTTTCTTCTAGTGTGCGCGCTCTGCATGACCTTCGGGATGGCGACGGACGCGCTCGGGCAGGGCCGTAACAACAGGGGCGAGCGCAGCGGCATCAGGCGCGGCGTCCGCTCCGGGCAGCTCACGCGCGACGAGGCGCGGCAGTTGCGCCAGCGCCGCCGGCAGATTCGTGAGGAGCGGCGCACCTACCGCTCCGACGGCACCTTCACGCGCGACGAGCGCCGCGCAGTGCGCAGGGACAGGCGCGAGCTGGGACGTGCCATCCGCCGCGAGCGGCGCGACGACGACCGCCGGCGCGGCAACGGCTACTACCGCCGCGGCGCGGGCTCGTCGAGCCACCCCGTCTTCGGCAGCGGCAACCGCCGCAACCGCCGCAACAACTAACCCGCCGGGACGGGCGAGGAGTAAGGACTTATGCATTCAATGAAGAGGTTCAGGCTGGTCTCGGTCGTGCTGGCCGTCTTTCTCCTGCTGGGGATGATGGTGGACACCGCGTCGGCGCAGAGGCGTCGCCGCCGCAACCCGCAGGCGGGCAAGGCGAAGGCCGCCAAGCGCATCGGCATCGGCACGGCCGCGGGCGCGGGCGTCGGCGCGTTGATTAACGGCAAGAAGGGCGCGCTCATCGGCGCCGGGGCGGGGGCCGCCGGCGGGACGGGCTACCACTACCACAAGAAGCGGCAGTACAGGCGTCGCAACCGGAACCGCTAACGACACACGGGAACGGTGCGGGGCTCGCCGATGGCGCCAACTGAGCCGTCGGCGGGCCCTTCTGTTTTTCCTGTGGGGGTGTTTAAGGGCTGACCGGGGCGGCGATGTTTTGCGGCGGAACCCTTAACTTCACTTCCGGGTTGCTAGCGACAGCGAATAGAGGAAGGTCGCGTCGAACCGGGTGGGGGCCAGCAGGTTAAATGACCTGTCCACGAACCCCCACTTGTCGCCGACGCGGACGGCCGCGGCCCCTTCGTAGAATTGATCGGCGTCGTCAAAACGCATCGCCGTGACGACCCGCCCCGTCTTGTCTATGAAGAACGATTTCCCGCCCGCCTCGACGTGCGCCAAACCTTCGGAGAAGGGCCAGGCGGACTCGAACTGCGGCTCGACGACGACCGCCCCGCTCCTGTCTATGTAGCCCCACTTGTCACGAACCTGGACGGGCGCCAGCCCTTCGGAGAAGGGGCCGGCGGTATCGAAGGAGTAAGGGATGACCTCCCTCCCGCTCTTGTCGATGTAGCCCCACTTGCCGTCGACCTTGACGGAGGCCAAGCCTTCGGAGAAGTAGTCGGCGCCGTCGAACCGCGCGCCGATGGCGAAGCGGCCGCGCCTGTCGAGGTAACCCACCTTCCCGCCTTCGCCGCCTATCGTGATGGGGGCCAGGCCCTCCTGAAACCTCCCGACGGGCACGACCCCCGAGGCCGAAAGGTCGGGCCCGAGGTCGAAGGGCAGGTTGATGACCTGTCTGCCCGTCCGGTCTATGAAGCCCCACCTGCCGCCCAGCTTCGTCCGCGCGAGCCCCTCGGAGAAGACGTCGGCCCCTTCGTACTTCGGCCTTATCACCCAGGCGCCGTTCCTGCCGACGTAACCGCGCTTGTTCCCCACCTCGACCGCCGCCAGGCCCTCGCTGAAGCGCCACGCGTAATCGAACCGCGGGGGGATGACCAGCCTCCCCCCCGCGTCGATGTAGCCGTACTTGCCCCGCACCCTGACCGCGGCGCGGCCCTCGGCGAAGGCGTCGCCGTCGTCGAACCGGGGCTCGATGACGACGCGCCCCCGCCTGTCCACGTATCCGACCTTCTTGTTCAACGTCACCGGCCTCAGCCCGCTTCGGGGTGCTTCACGCCCCGAAGCGGCGCCGGCCAGGGTTGACATGACCAGAAGACCGGCGAGAGCCGCGGCCACCCTGTTCATCGTTGCTCGTCCTTTCGGCCCCCGCTAGGGCGTGCAGAAGACCTGGAAGAATGACAGCCTGTTGCCCGTGTACCCGCGGCCCTTGTGCATCGCAAAGTGCGCGTGCGGCCACTCGGTCTTGCCGCCTTCGCCCCCCACGCCGCCGATCCTCCCGATGCGCGTCGGGTTGGCGAAGTAGGTGTTCTTCGCGGGGAGGATGAAGTCGGCGATGTGGGCGGTGAAGAGCGTGACGCCGGTCTCGTTCCCCAGCCGCTTATAGTAGAACATGTAGCTGTTCTCGTTCGAGTTCGGGTTCTTACCCAGGTACGTCCCTCCGCCGGGGATGATTACGTCGGTGATTCCGCCGCCCGCGCCGTACATGTGCATGGCGCGGCTGCCCAGGTGCCCCTCCGAGAAGAGCCCCCGCGGGTCGATGTAGTCGCCGCGGTAAAGGCTCCCGCTGGCCGTCGGGTGGCCCTTCGGGTCGAAGCCGCTGCCCGCCGCGAGGGCGCCCTTGCCGCCGAAGGTCTGCCCGAGTTTTTGGTCGCAGGCGACCTGCGCCGGCGTGGGCTGTATCGTCCTGACTTCGTTGTACCTGGGCAGGGTCTCCATTTCGAGCGGCGTCGGCGCCCGCCCGGTGGTGTTGTCGGGCTTCGTCTGCGTGGTGCGCTTCTTGCCCTTCTTCTTCGGGCGGTCGGCGCCGCCGGCGTAGTTCATCGCCCACGAGTTGGGGTCGCCCGCGTAGCGGTACTCGAAGTCGCCGAGGTCGATGTAGACCGAGTCCGACCCGTCGCTGACCCAGGCGTTGTTGCCGCCCATCGGGACGACCCAGACCTGGACGCCGTTGATGATGTAGTTGCGCGGCCCGCAGTAGTTGTCGCGGCACGGCACGGCCGAGCCGTTCTGGATGGCGTGCTGGACGCTGTTGCAGTTCCACGGCTGCCCGTCGAGCGTGCAGCCCGTCGAGTAGTTGGCGGCGTTGCCGAAGCTGGAGCCCGCGCCGAAGTAGGAGGGGCCGTACATCCCCGTGCTGGGCGGCGTCGGGGCCGGCTGCGGGTTGACCGGCCTGACGTAGTTGTCGAGCGGGTCGATGGCCGCCCCCGGCTCGCTCGTCCCCGAGGGGTCGCGGTGCGCCCAGTTGACGTACGCCTGGTTGTTGGAGGTGATGACGCCCTGCTGCGCCCCGATGATGCCGCCCGTCGGCACGTAGGTGAACGCCTTGGCCCCGGCCGCCGTCAGCCGCGTCACCACCTCGCCGCCCAGCACCGTCGAGCGCACCATGTAGTAAGTCCCGGGCGAGACCCCGCCGGTCTTCGCCTCGCGCACCGTCCGCCCCTCGCCGTCGTAGGAGAGCGTCAGCGTGTCGGTCGTCGTCCCCGAAGTCTCGGTCGTCTGCGTGAGGCGGCCCGCCGCGTCGTAGCTCCAGTTCCGCTGGTTGCTGGAGGAGTTGGCGGGGCTGAGGGTGAGCCGCCCGTCGGCGTCGTACGTCCACCCCTGCCGCCGGTCGTTCACGTAGGTCGCGGTGTCGGTCACGGTCGGCGAGTTGTAGCCGTAGGTCCCCGTCCGCGTGGTCATGTTGTCGAAGGCGTCGTAGGCGTAGTCCTGCTGGTACGGGCTCGACCCGTTGACGCCGCCGCCGTGCAGCGTGCGCCCGAGGTGGTCGTAGCGGTAGGAGACGCTGAAGAAGTGGAGCGACGAGGGCGGCGTGGCGCCCGGCCCGTCGTCGAGGTCGGTGAGCTGGCGCAGGTTCCCGTCCGCGTTGTAGGCGTAGTCGAGCCGCTGCCAGTTCGTGTTGTTCATCGCCGTCAGGCGGTACTGCGAGGGGCGCATCTGGCCGTCGTAGGCGGTCGTCTGCGCCGAGCCGTCGCCGAACGAGGCGCTCTTGACCCCGCCCCACGCGCGGTACTGCACGTTGCTGGCGTAGCTCGTCACGCCCGCGTAGGCCGAGCCGGTCACGGCCGTTACGCGCCCGGCCGAGTCGAACGTGTAGTTGAACTGCGCGCCGAACGGGTCGGTCAGAGACTTGAGCTGGCCGGCCAGCGTGTAGGTCGGGTAGCTGAGCGTGTAGGAGGCGCCGAGCGCGCTGAAGTACCTCGTCTCCGACGACATCCGCGAGAGCGCGTCGTAGCCGTAGGTCTGCCACCCCTGCGCGTCGTCCATCCGCGTGCGGTTGCCGGCCGCGTCGTACTGGTAGCTCGACGTGACCGTGGGGCTCCCCGCCAGCGCGTGTGTCACCCCCGTCACGAGGTGGCGCGCGTTGCGCGTGAAGGTGGTCACCGCCCCGCGCCCGTCCGTCACGTTCAGCGGCGTGTCGTCGGCGTTGTAGGTGAAGACGGTGGAGGCGGCGGCGTCCTGGTCGGGCGCGTGGCGTGACTGTAGGCGCCCCAGCCCGTCGTAGGCCATCGTCGTCGTCTGGTAGCCGCCCCCCTCGCCCGCGGGCTCGGGCGCCGGAGCCGCCCCCGCGTACTGCCGCTCCCGCACCGCCCGGTCGAGCGCGTCGTACTTCGTCGTGGTCGTCGCGTAGACGTTGCCGTCCCAGTCGAGGCTCTCCGTCTTCCACGGCCGCCCGAAGACGTCCGAGTAGGTCTTCTGCGCGCGCCGCCCCTGACTCGTCGTGCCCGGTATCGGCACCAGTTCGCTCCTCTCGGTCACGACCTCGCCGCCCGCGCACCCGCAGCCGCCGTACTCGACGAGGCGGGTCGCCGGCTGCTCGTTCGGGTCGGCGGGGTTCACCTTCGGGTGGGTCACGACCAGCGGCCGGCCCTTCCAGTCGTAGCTGGTCTGCGTGTAGAGCCACCCGTTGGCGGCGTCGTCACCCGTCGCCGACCACGTCGCGCCCGAGGCGCTCGTCTCGGTCGGGTTCGACCGCCGCGCGAGCCGCCCCATCTGGTCGTAGTCGAAGAACTGCCCGGCGTACCCGCCCGCGCTGCCGGGCAGGCTCCAGGCCGCGGCGCGCGTCCGCCCCGCCCCGTCGAGGACTTCCGCCGAGTAGACTTCGACGCCCGCCTCGACCAGCTTGTAGCTCTGCACCGCGTCCATCTTCGCCGGGTAGACCGAGCGCGTGTAGGCCGAGGTGTTGACGCTCAGGGACTTAACCACGCGGCCCGCGGCGTCGTAGAAGAAGCGGCCCAGGGGGCCGGGCTGGTTCGTGGTCACGTTCGGCAGCGGCGTCTGCGACTCCCTCACCACGCCGAGGTCGTAGTTGTAGGAGGCCGTGGAGGTGAAGTTCTCCGCGTCGGTGACGACGGTCGGGTAGGCGTAGGTCTGGAGCCTGTAGGCCGGGTCGGGGTGCGTGCGGTTGATGTTCTGGAAGAACGAGTCCGCGTAGCCGACCGAATTCCTGTGCCCCAGCGCGTCCTTCGCGTAGGCCACCGTCCCCGTCACGTTGTAGGCCGCGCGCGTCTCCACGTAGGAGCCCACCGCCCCGCTCGTCTGGTCGACCGAGTAGCGCCACACGCGGTTGGCGTTGCCGCGCCGCGTCAGCGACGCGCCGTAGTTCGCCGCGTCGTGCTGCGCCGCCGCCGAGGGCAGCGCGGCGAGGAACGTGTCCTGGAGGTCGTTCGCCTGGTCGTAGTGGTACTCGACCCGCGACCGCAGGTTCCCGGGCGACTCCGCCCCCTCGTAGACGTAGCGGTTGCGCGCGAGCCCGAGGATGCGGCGCGCGACGTACTGGTCGAGGGAGGGGACGCTGTAGTCGTTCACGGTCGTCCGCAGCACGTTCGAGCAGTTGACGTCGGCGCACGCCTCGACCTTCCGCGGCAGCCGCAGGTTGAGCGAGCCCGCGTAGCCGTTGTTGACCTGGAAGTCGGGGGGCGCCGTGTAGGTGACGCGGGTCGTGCGGGAGTTGCCCTGCGGGTCGGAGACGGTCGTCTTCGCCACCCGCGGGTTGACGAAGGCGGAGGCGTTCGCCGCCCCGTCGTGCTCCCACGTCAGCGCCGTCGTCTTCATCGTCTGCCCGCCGGAGCGCTCCTCCGAGGAGGTGACGAGCCCCTTCTGCCACGGGTAGGCGCCGCCGTAGAAGCTGACCTGCTTCGTCCCGTCCGGCGCCGTCACCTCGCACGAGGCCATGTTCGGCGACCACTGGTCGTAGGTCGCCGTCACCTCGGCGCTCTGGTTCATCACCCCGTTCTCGACCCACGTCCGCTCCTGCGTGAAGCGCGGGCAGTCGGTCTGCGGCGACGCCGCCGCGAGGTCCGAGCCCGGCAGGTCGAGCCTCGTGGTAGTGAGCGGGTGCGAGTCGTTCGGCACGCCGGCCCCGCTGACGCTGTCGGCCGCGAAGTGCGTCACCTTCCAGACCTGCCCCCACTGGTTGTAATAGAACCTGAAGTAGGAGCCGTCGTCGAGGCCCACCTGGTTGAGCGAGGGGATGACGGTGCCGGGCTGCTCGCCGACGACCGCGAGGTTCGAGAACGAGGGCTGGAGCGTGACGTTCGTGTAGCCGAACGTCGCCCACTGGTGCGCCTCGTCCTGCGCCGGGCTGGGGTTGGTCTCCGTGTCGCGCCGCCACGGCTGCGTGATGGAGAGGAGGTTCTGGTAGTTGTCGTAGTTGAAGGTTATGACGCGCCCCAGCGTGTCGGTCACCTGCGAGATGCGCCCGTCGCCGTAGTAGGCCGCGCTGATGTAGTTGCCGTTCCGGTCCCTCACCTGCTGGCAGCGCCACTCGCCGCCCGCCGCCGCGAAGCTGAGCTGCGTCCCGTCGGCCGCCAGCAGCGTCGGCGCGGCGCCCTCGGTCAGTTGCAGGTAGGACGAGTCGGCCGCCTCGTAGACGTTCGACGCGCCGACCTGCCGCAGCTCGACCCGCGCGCCGCCGGGCGTCACCAGCAGGTAGGCGTACTTCTGCGTCTGCGGGTTGTAGAACTTCGGCTGGAGCACGGGGAAGCCCAGCCGGAAGCCCGGGCTCGGCGTGCCGCGGTCGGCGTCGAAGGTCACGCCCGACCCGTCCTTCGTCCACACGAGCGAGTTGTAGGAGAGCGCCAGCCCGAGGTCGAGCCCGGCGCGGCCGGCCAGCGACGCCAGCGGTATCTGGAAGTTGTAGTTGCGCGAGTAGGGGTCGGCGCCGCCGCCGCCCGTCCGGTTCGACGGGTCGAGCCGCGCCGCCGCGAAGTTGTAGCCGTCGCCGGCGTTCGCGTCCGACGAGGCGGCCACGCCGCACAGCCGCGCCACCTTCTCCTTGAACTCGATGCTGTCCTCGAACGAGGCGATGCCGTGCCCGCGCCCGTGCGCGTTCACCTCGCCCTCCCACCACGACCAGCCGCCCGCGTCCGGGGCGCGTTGCAGGTAGCCCCAGTAGAGGTCGGAGACGAAGCGGCGGTTGTCCGACGGGTTCAGCGCCGCGTACTCCTGCGAGTTGAAGAGCGTGCGCCCGAGCGCCTGCGCCGCGGCGATCAACTGGCCCTCGCCCTGCGCCTGCGCCAGCCGCTCCGTCCAGTCCTGCGACTCGTAGGAGGTGGGCCGGCGGCGCAGCGCCGCCTGGTAGAAGTCGGCCACGAACTGCTCGGTCGGCTTCCAGCACGGCAGCAGCCGGCTCTGCGGCACGATCTCCTTCGCCTGACTCGCCGACGACCAGGCGAGCTTCGCCACCGCCCCCCAGAAGCGGTCGTAGAACTCCATCTTGATGGAGTAGGCGCGCCCGGCTTCGAGCGTGATCTGGCCCGTCCACTCGGTCGCCCCCTGGTCGAGCCACTTGTTGATGATGAGCTGACCGTCCACCCACAGCCGCACGCCGTCGTCCGAGGTCGTGTAGAAGGTGTAGGTCTCCGAGTGGCGCGGCACCACCATCCCCGTCCAGCGCACCGAGAACTCCTCGGAGCCGACGCCGGGCGCGGGCGCGGCCAGGTCCCACCAGTAGTCAATCGTGTAGTCGAGGCGCGACAGTTTGTAGCCGGTGAAGTCGAGGTTGTCGTAGTACCTGCCGGTCAGCCCAATGCCGCCGGGGTCGGTCTGCGACGGCAGCGGCGCCGAGATGACCGCGTTGAAGACGGTCGAGCCCGTGCTGTAGAACGCGGTGTCCACCAGCAGCGGGTACTGGGGCGGCGTGGCGCTCGTGTAGAGCAGCGCGCCGTTGCGGCGGTAGCGCACCTGCCCGCCCTCGACCGAGACGCGGAGGCGGTCGCCCGCCGCGTAACCGCCGAGGTGGGCCTTGTAGACGCCCGCCTCGTAGACGTAGAGGTTGCCGTCGGCGGCCGGGTAGATGGCGAAGTCGATGTCGGCGTAGTCCTGGCTGGAGTCGCCGCGGCTCAGGCCGAACATCCGGTAGGTGTTGGTCTCCGTGGCGGTGAACTCGGCGTAGCCGTCCCCGCCCGCGATCACCCTGGTGGAGGAGGCGCCCCCGTTGTTCCACCCCGCGGCGCCGCCCTTCGCCAGGTTGTTGCCCGCGGCCGTCACCCCGGCCACGTTCGACCACACCACGTTATCGACCAGCGAGCCGGAGATGAGGGCGTTGTTGAGGGTCGCGCCCTGCTCGTAGAGCGAGGCGTCGACGAGCAGCGGGTAGCGCGGCGCGGCCGCGCTCGTGTAGAACGTCACGCCGTTCTTCGAGTAGCTGACCGTCCCGCCCGCGACCGAGACGCGCAGCCGGTCGCCCGCCACGCAGGTGCCGAACTGGCCCCTGTTGACGCCCGCCTCGAAGGCGTAGAGCGCGCCGCCGGCCTGCGTGTGGACGGCGAAGTCGACGTCGGCGTAAGACTGGTCGGAGTCGCCGTGGCTGAGGCCGAACATGCGATTGGTGTTCGTGTCGGGGACGGTGAACTCGGCGTAGCCGTCGCCGGAGGCGATGGCCTTCGTAGACATCGCCCCCGCGTCCCAGCCGCTGGCGGCGACCTTCGTCAGGCCGCTGCCGGAGGCCGTGACGCCCACGGCGTTCGTCCACGCGACGCTCTCGGCCGGCGTGATGCCCTGCGGCGCCACCGGTTGCAGGGAGGGGTTGTAGGCCTCGACCTCGACGATCCTCGACCAGCCGTCGGTGGCGGCGTTGACGACGACCCTGATCTTGTCGGTGGTGACGGGCGAGAAGGTGAACTTGCGCCAGACCTTGTTGTTGCCCGCGACGCCCCCGCCCGGCACCGTCGCCCAGGCCGAGCCGTTCCAGTACTGCACGTCGAAGGCCGTGACGCCGTACTGCGTGAAGGTCATCGCCTCGGTCGGCTCGGCCGTCCCGTAGTTGTCCTGGAGGAAGAAGACGCTCACCTCCCCGATGGTCCTGGCGCCCGCGAAGTTGACCTGAAGCCAGTCGGGGAATGTGCTCGGGGTCTGGTCGTTCCAGTAGTACCCGGCGTACGTCCGCGAGCCGTCAATCGCCCGGGAGGCGGAGAGGCCGTAGGAGTCGTAGGACGTGGAGCCCGTGGCCGTGGCGCCGCTGGAGGCCGCCGCCACGTTGACCCCGCCCTGCTGGAAGAACGCGGCCGGCATGGGCGCCGGCGCGGCCGCGTAGACGGCCCCCGGCATGAGGCGCGCGGGGGCGTCGGAGACTGAGTGGCCGCCGCCGGACGTGATGAAGTCGAGCAGCGAGAGGTCTATCAAGGGGCGGGAACCGTTCGACGCCGAGCTTAACAGCGTGAGGTATGACGGGGACGTCGCCGAGGCGATGTCATTAATCACGCCCGCGGGGGCGGCCGGAGTGCCGGGGGCCGCACCCGCGTGCGCCGCCGCGGAGTGAGCGTTGCCGCGCGGCGGCCGGTTCGCGGGAGGCGCCGGCGTCGGCGTCGGGGCGGGCGCGCCGTCGGCCTCGTCGTTGCAGCGCGGGTTGCGCGGCGGACAGCGGCGCCGCGTCGAGGGCACGGGCGGGACGGCCTTCGGCTCGCGGTGGGGGCGGCTGCGCACCTCTTCGATGTCGGGCAGGTCGGCCGCCTCGGCCTCCTGACGCGCGGCCGCCGCGCCCGCCGCGGGCACAGTCTTACCCGAAGTGCGCACGGCGGGGGCGGCGGCCGCCGCCGGTATCAGAGACTGCGCGAGCAGCGAAAGGCAAATGAGCAGACGAATCCAGCGGACGCGCGTGGCGGAGGCAGTAAGGCGCATGTGTGTATAGTCCCCGGGAGGTGGAAGTGGGCAGCGTGAACGTGAGGCCGGCGACGGTGGAGACTTGTCGGGAGCCCGCGTGTACGTTGTAACCGCGTTTTGAGGTTTAGTAGCTGAGTCGGGAAACGGGAGTCGGGTGTGAACTTACGCGAGCGGGCGCGGGTTGTCAATCTTATTCTTTCGGGGCGCCGAACTGGCTGGTCGTCCGGGAAGCCGGAAATACAGTCCGGGTATTAGAACAAGGGGGCGAGGGACGCCTGGCCGCGCGGTCAAAATACCCGCGGAAAGTCGAGGAACGCTTGAGACGGCCGTCCGGCACGGTAGCTGCTTAAGTCATTGCGTCAGACGACCCGAAGGGAGGGCAAACATATGAGGGAAAGAAAATACACCTTAAGCTGCAAGAAACAGGGATTCACCAGGCTGCCTCGCAGCAGACTTTGCCTGAACCCCACGCGCAGGTCGCGGCTCAAGCGGAGCGGCCTGCTGGAACGCAAGGGGCCGGTGGATTAACCGCCCCCTTGAAGGAGAGGCGCCGACGGGGAGACCCGTTCACACGCGTGGGAGGCAGTCAGTTATGTGGCACGTCAGGGATGTGATCGTTCTCAGCGATTTACATCTTTCATCCGACAGTCCGGGGCGGGGGCTTTTCGGCGCGGACGAGGCGCTCGAAGAGTTCCTGCTCTGGACGGTCGAGCAGACGAGCCACTGCGCGGTCGTCCTCAACGGCGACGTGCTCGACTTCCTGTTCGCGGAGAGCCGGCCGGGGCTCGACCCCGTAAAGCTGGAGCGGGAGGTCGGTGCCATCGTCGAGAGCCACCGGCCCGTCTTCAAGGCCCTCGGCAAACTGGCGCGCTCGCCGCGCCACTCGCTCGTCATCATCTCGGGCAATCACGACCCGGAGCTGATTTTTCAAGGCGTGCGCCTGAAGATAGAGGCGGCCCTCGGCGCCAACGGCCGGCGCCCGTCCGTGACCTGGCTGGTTCACGGCGAGGCGCTCGCGCTGGCGGTCGGCCACGCCCGCCTGCTCGTCGAGCACGGCGACCGGCTGGACTCCTGGAACGAGATTGACCGCGAGAACCTGAGCAGCGCCGCCGGCCTCGGCAGCCGCGGCCTGATCGACTACCACAAGTACGCCCCGCCGCCGGGCAGCAAGCTCGTCTCCGACCACCTCCTGAGCCTGCGCGGCTCCTTCCCGTGGGTCGAGCTGCTCAAGCCGGAGCGCGAGGCCATGCTGCCGCTGCTCCGCCTCCTGACCACCTTCAGGGAGAAGAGCGAGCACGCCGCCGCCCTGAACCTCTACCTACAGGCGGAGGTCAGGTCGGGTCTGACCAAGCTCAGACAGTGGCAAGACCCCGCGGCGAGGTTCCGCCGGGGGGACGACGCCGGTTCGCTCGGCGGGAAGCTGAGGGCCATGGCGCAGGCCGCCGTCCAGACGCGCGGCGAGCTGAAGCGCGCCGAGTTAATCACCCAACTGCGCGAGGCGGCGCGCAACGACACCTTCTTCCGCGAGGACGTGCCCGACGGGGACTACGCCGCCGACCTTCAGTTCCTGCTGCGGAAGGGGGCCTCCGACCTGCTGATACACGGTCACACGCACTCCGCGAAAGCCTACCCCGTGGGGCGCGGGATGTACTTCAACAGCGGGACCTGGGCGCGACTGCTGAGACTGCCGGGCGCCGACGACGGCCGGGCCGTGTGGGACGAGTTCCTCAAGTCCATCGAGACCAACCAATACGACGTAGTGGAGAGGCCGACCTTCGTGCGCGTCACGCTCGACCACGACGAGACCACGAAAGCCGCCCTGCACCTTTGGCCCCGCGAGGAGCCGCTGGCCCTCTGGCACTTCGCGGAGCGGCGGTGGGTTGACCAAAGGCGAGGCTTCTAATTTTTTCCCCGCGCGGGACAGTCGGTGACACCACGATGCACAGAGCCCTGCTCCTGATACCGAGTTTCGCGGAGTTGGCCCGCGACTTAGCCCGCATCAGCTACACCCACCGCGCCGCCACCCTGGTCATCTCGGTGGCGGTGGCCGCCACTTTCGCGGGCATCCTGCTGTCGTCCAACGAGGGCAGGCGGCTCGCCGGGAGTTGGGTCAAGTACGTCGGCTGGGCCTTCCTCGCCTACAGCTTCCAGTACTTTTTCCGCCTGCTCGGCTGGTACCTGCAAGACGACGGCCAAATCTTTAAGGTCGCCTGCGACTTTCTGGCCAACATCGGGTCGGGGGCCAACAACCTCTTCTTCCTGATCGCCGCGCTCATCCTGCTCAACAGGCAGCGGACTCGCTTCACCCCCGCCGCCCTGCTGCGCCGCAACATCTTCGTCCTGATAGTCCTGACTCCCGCCGCGTTCACCACCGCGGCGAATTTTTTATTCGTGGAGTCGCAATCGCCGCGCGCGGCCGCCTTCGGCCGGCTGCCCGACGCGCTCATCTCGGCCGCCTGCCTCGGCCTGTTCGGCTACGCGACGATGAGGAACTTCCTCACGCACCGACGCCTCTACTGGGCGACCGGCATCATCACCATCGGGGTCGTCTACGGCACGATCCAACTCGTCTACGCGGGCAACCCGGTCATCGCCAAGTGGTACGACGCGGAGATCAGGGCCGTGCTCAACAGCGCCGACTACGCCCCGAAGCCGAGCGAGCCCGTCCAGTACCTCGACAGCTCCCTCTTTGCCCTCGCCCTGCCGCTGAAGATGCTGCTGTTCGTGCCCGCCTTCTACCTCTTCTTCACGCTCGTCGTCGCCGCCCACGACTTCCGCAAGGTCCTGCGCGTGGTGACCGAGAAGAAGCGTTCGTACCTGTCGAGCAACGGGATCGTGGAGGCCATCGGGCAGAGCGTGTCGGCGAGCCGGGTCGAGGTGTTCATCAAGCTGCCCGGCACCGAGACCCCGAGCGCCTGGCGCATCAGTTGGCCCGTGGCGCAGCAGGACGACAGCTTCCTCGTGCTCGGCGAGGAGACCAACCCGCGGCTCCTGAAGGTGCTCTGCGGGGGCGAGGAGATTCCGCTCCGAGACAGCGGCGACCGTCCGCAGGCCGCCCCCGCCGCGGCACAGCCCGAGCCGTCCGCGCCGCAGGTGATGCTGCCCGTCAAGTTTAACGGGGCCGTCATCGGCTGCCTGAAGGCGACCTTCAGGCAGGAGCGGGAATTTAACTACGCCGCCCTCCAGCAGCTCCGCAGCATGGCCGACCTGCTGGCCCCGGCCGTGCAGGACTACCGCGCGCTGGCCTCGCTCGACCAGCTCAGCGACCGCTTCGCGCGCCTGCAAGTCCAGCGGGCCGGCACCGAGTTCGACGAGTTGACTCGCCAGATGGCGGACATCCTCCACGACGTCCTCTCGCCGCTGGCGTCGGGGTTCCTCCTGGAGGCGGGCTTCCGGTCGAACCGCGTCCTCAAAGGCGAGGGCGAGCCGCTCCGCCTGCTCGAGCAGCAGGCCGTCCGTTACGACCCCGAGGACCTGACCACGCAGACCATCAGCACGGAAGAGGACGAGGTGCGGGTCTATAAGAACCGGCTGGAGCTGATGCCGCGGGAGGATTCGACCAACCACTTCCCCATCGGCAACATCGTCCTCATCCTCCCGAGCAGGCACGACGAGCTTAACCGGCCGACCCTCGGCGACTACGACCTCTACCGGCGCGCCGTCGTCTCCCACACGGCCGACGCGTACCTCGACATCGTCCGCGACCACCTCAGGTACGAGCTGAACGCGCTGAGCATCAGGCTGAACACCGAGTCGCTGACGCCGGAGACCTGGCTGAGCAGCATTCAGGAGATGGCGGGGAGGGTGGGGCTGCTCTGGGTCGGGGTGACGCAGGCCGACAGCAACAAAATCCTGGGCGACCCGCTGTTCGCCGACCGCATCCTGCCCAAGCTCGGCCCGGAGACGAGAAGCCGTCTCGAAGAGGCGCCCCTCTCCTGCGTCGGCTACTGCGACGACGTGACCAACACGAACCACGTCATGAGAATCAGGCTCGACAAGTCGAGGCACCAGGTCTGGTTCGGCATCGCCCGCGACGGGTTCGGGCCGGAGCTGGACTTCCCCTCGCCGTGGAAGGTCTTCCTCAAAGACTTCAGCGAGATCGTGGACTCGGCGCTCGCCACCCTCTTCGAGGTCGAGAAGTCGAAGGAGAAGGTGGCGAAGATGGCCGGGGAGCTGGCCGTGATGAACATCGCGCTCACCACGGGCCACCTCATGCACCAGCTCGCCAACAAGGTGGACGAGCAGCTCTTCCCCGCCGAGTCGCTGTGGGGCGCCGCCCGCAGCGGGGACCTCGACGCCGACGACGTGCAGCAGACGCAGATCGAGGCCATCCTCAGCAGCGCGCGGGTCATGAAGGAGCTGCTCGCCATCTTCAAAAACGTCACCAGCACCAACACGCAGCGCCCCTGCTCGCTGCGCGAGATCATCAACCGTTCGTTCAAGTTCCACCAGCAGATCGCCGGGCAGCAGTCCGGCATCACGTTCAGGAACAAGCTGGAGGAGGACGTCTCGATAGACGTGCCTTACAACGTGGCCCTCTTCGCCCTCACGAACCTCGTCGGCAACTCGAAGGACGCCATCGTCGAGAGGAAGAAGGACGCGGGGAAGGGGTACGTCGGCGAGATCGTCATCGACGCCAAGGTGACCAAGGACGAAGTCATCTGCGTCGTCCTCGACAACGGCCAGGGCATCCCGCAGCACATCAAGAAGAGGCTCTTCACCCTCGGGGTCACGCGGGACAAGAGCAAGCACAACGGGTGGGGTCTCTACTTCACCAAAAGCTCCCTCAACGAAAACGGCAGTCACATCGACGCGCCGGAGTCGGAGCCGGGGCGGACGAAGTTCACGCTGAGATTCCCGAGGGACAAGAGCCACCACTAGCGGCCGGCCGCGCCGCGCCGCGCGCTCCCGCCTGCGGGGGCCGCCGAGTCAGCCACGAACGAGGAGAGATGAGATGCGCCGAAAAAGAGTTCTAGTCGTCGAGGACGTGCCCGGCATCCGTGTGACTTACGCGCGTGAGTTATCCAACAGGGGCTTCGACGTGTACAGCGCGGGGACGGTCAAGGAGGCCCGGTATCTGATCGGGGAGCTGGGCGAGACGGTCGATGTCGCCCTGCTCGACATGCGGCTTGAGAACGACCCCGACGAGCCGAACACGAACGGGGCGGAGCTCGGGCTGGAGCTGAAGGAGAAGTGTGCGAGCATCCTGCCGGAGTTTCTCATCCGCTCGGCCTACGCCGACTTCGCCTACTTCAAGGCGGCCTTCGAGCTGGGGGCGGCGGCCTACCTGAAAAAGAACGACACCTACCCGGCCGACGTCATCCGCCACGTCCGCGCCCTGATGCTCAAGCACTACGTGAAGGGGGAGAACCCGGAGGTCGAGGAGGGACTCAGGCGCATCGCCGCCGTCACCCGGAACACCACGGACTCCATCAAGTCTTTCTGCGAAAACATCCTCGCCCCGGCGATGGGCGAATGCCTCGGGGCGCCCTTCGTCCTCCTGCTGTCGGACAGGACGGGCACCCAGAACTGCGCCGGGGCGGCCGGCACCGCCAGCGGCGCCGACATGCCGCTCACCTCGGAGCGCGTCTACCACGTCATCCAGGCCATCACCCACGGGAACGCCGACCCGCTGACGCCCTACGTCCTCGACGCCAACCACGTCCGGGAGCACGCCGCCAGCAAGCCGGAAGAGAGAATAATTGACGACCTCGACGGGGCCGCGTTCATCTCGCTCGCCGACCTCAACGACCCCCGCAACGAGTACCGCCTCACGCTCGGCATCCTGAAGGCCGACTGGGCGAAATACGCGGAAGCCCCGGAGCCTTTGGCCGCCGTCGTCGCGCGCTACGTGCGGACGACGGTCAGCGAAAACTTCATCAAGATTCTGGTTCACATCGACACCAAGCGGAAGAGCACGCTCGGCAACACGGCGCAGCTCTGCCTCTTCGTCGGCCAGGATCAGGCCGCCATCGTCGACGAGGGGGCGGCGGCCGGCGACCTGCGCGTCGAGAGCCCGACGCACCGGCGGCTCGGCGACATGGCCGAGGACCTGCGCGACACGGGCGTCGTCCTGATGAACGTGGCGAAGTCGGTCGCCGAGGAGGACGTGCGGCGCATCAGGATGGCGGAGCTGGTGAGGCGGACGTGGGAGGAGCTCAAAAAGTCTTGGCGGCTCAAGGGCATCGAGTTCGACGTGGAGGGCGAGTGCTTCATCGTGGCCAACGAGCAGGACGTCGTCATCATCGTCGAACGCATCCTGCAATGGCTGGCGCAGCGGAAGGTCGCCACCGAGTCGCCGAACGAGCCGGCCATCCGCGTCCGCTGCGAGGCCGACGAAAGCATCTCGCGCGTCATCTTCGAGGACCGCAGCCGGCGGCTGTCGCCGCGCCTGCGCGAGCGACTGTTCGAGCCGTTCACGCTGGCGGCGCCCCCCGCGCGCCACCTCAACCCGCCCCGACCCGACCCGCAGGGCGAGGCCGGCGGGGAGGCGGCGGAGTCGCGCCACCGGCCGAGCTACCTGCCCCTCTACCTGGCGAAGACGCTCGTCGAGGAGAAGTACTGGGGCTGGCTGGAGGACAGGTCGGACGACATGGCGGGCGACGTCGGCCACCGGCTGGCGATCCAGCTGCACAAGTCTTTCGAGTCGGAAGTCGCGCAAAGCGGCAAGCGCTGAAGCGCGCCGCACGCCGGCCGAAAAAGTTCTGCCCTCAGCCTCAGGTCGAAAGTCGGGCGGCGGCGAAGCTCATCCGCCGTCCGCGGCCGCCGGCACTGGCGAGGACTGTGATTTTGTCGCGCGCAAGGGGCTGCCCGCGCCGGTGTGGCGCGGTCACGGGGGACGGAGATGTCCATCGAAGTAATGATCGCGCAGACCGAAAGTGCCGACGGGATTATGCGGTGGGTGGAGCACCGCCCGACGCCCGACCTGGCGAAATGGCGGGAGGCATCCCTCAGGCTGGCGCGCGGGGCGCGGGAGCAGCGAGACTTCCGCGCGGACGTCTTCCTGTGTCTGAAGGACGAATACTTAATTGACGACATCGAGTACGAGTTCTGCCGCGCCCTCTGCGAGGCCGCGCGCCGCTACTGCTGGGGCGCTAAGCTTTACATCGCCGCCGCCGAAGCGACGGACCTCAGCCGCGAGCGGCTCGACAACCTCCCCCACCTCGTCGCCTGGCTCGACAAGATACAGGAGGGCCCGCCGCGGCCGACCGACATCCTGCTGGCCCGGTTCAACCAGATGGCCCCGTTAGAGCCGTATCACGTCACGGACGTGCTGCGCGCGCGCGACGAGTCGGCGCGCCGGTACGAGCTGCTGCCCGGCCTGCTCGTCCCCGACCAGTGGCACTGCTGGGCGGCGTCGAGGGAGTACCGGCCCTGGCTCGAAGACGTTTCTGCAAACGACGCGCGAAACCTTATGATAGTGATTAAGGACGGCAAGTATGTGAAGGCGGCCGTCGAGCACGCGCGGGAGAAGATCGGGGGGCGTTCGGGCGGTCGGTGCGTGATAGGCTGCCTCGGCGGCAGGGAGCTTTCCGCCGGCGTGGCCGAGCTGGCCGAGGAGCATCACGTCTCCACCTTGAGGTTCCGCGGCCTGCTGGAACTGCGCTATTTCTTGCGGCGGCTGAACCGGCTGTGCCAGGTCGAGGGGAGGGCGCAGGCGCTGTCGCAGACGGTGGCGGCGGTACCCGTGTCGCGGCCGGTGTTCCAATTCGGAAGCGCCCGCCGCCCGCGGCTGCTCATCACCTCGGCCTTCAACCCCGCGGACTGCGAGGTGAACTGCCTCGACGCCGTCACCGACGTGGGGCTGGTGTCGCGCGCCGCGCCGGCCGACGCCGACTGCTACGTCCAGCCGTACTTCCGTGCGGCCGATTTGCCGGCCCTCCTCAGGCGCATGCCGGAGCTGACGGTGTGGCTCCACCTCGGCCACGGCGACGCGTCCGGGCTCAAAGACATCGCCGGCGACACCGTCAGGCTCGACGAATGGCTGGCGAGCCTGCGACACTGCGCCGCGCGCCTGCCGTTGCTCGTCCTCTCCGTCTGCGAGTCGGCGGCCGTGGCGCGCCGGTTCGCGGAAGCCGGCGTCGGGGTCGCCGTCGGCTTCGAGAAAAAAGTTCTGCCCGAGCTGTGCCGCCCGCTGGCCGAGGCCGTGATCCCCGCCGCACTCAGCCACGGCGGCCGCCGCGAGGCCATCCTGCGCGCCTACGACGTGGTGCTCAAACTCCACGCCGAGAGCGCGGCCGCCTCCGGGCCGAAAGCTTTTTATTCAGTCCTCTGAAGTCGCCGTCATGACTACCGCCTTATTCGCACCTTCCGAGTTCCCGGCCGCCGAGGTGGCCACCGCGCTGCGGCGCGAGGGCCTCCGGGTGTCGCCCGTCGGGCTGGGCGAGAAGGTGCGCGCCGGCGGCCTGCCGGAAGACGTCGCCGGCGCGGTGCTGATTCAGACGGAACAGGGCGTAATCGCCCTGGGCGAGCAGACGAGCAGGGTGCGCGCGGCCCTGGGCGAGGGGAGGCCGATGTTGCTCTGCTGCCCGCAGCCGACCCCGGTAGACCGCGAGACCTTGATCGAGTGCGGCGCCAGCGACGTCGTGACGCCGTCTTCCTGGGCCCCGCAGCACGTGGCCGAGCGCATCCTGGCGGAGTTCATCCTGTGTGCGGGGGACGAGGCCGGCCGCTGCGGGACGCTCTACGGCGGCACGCAGGTCATGCGCCGGCTCTACGGCGACCTGGCCACGGTCGCGCCGCTGGATGACCCCGTCCTCGTCCTCGGCGAGTCGGGCACGGGCAAGGAGCTGGTCGCGCGCGAGCTTCACCGCCAGAGCGGGCGTCAGGACATCTTCCTGCCGATTAACTGCGCCGAGCTGAGCCAGGAGCTTCTGGGCAGCGAGCTGTTCGGGCACGAGAAGGGGGCCTTCACCAACGCGCTGCATGCGCGCAAAGGTCTCCTGGCCGAGGCGCACGACGGCACCGTCTTCCTCGACGAGATAGGCGAGCTCGACCCGCAGGCCCAGGCGAAACTCCTGCGCGTCATCGAAGACCGGAAGGTGCGCCCCGTCGGTTCCAACCACTGGGAGGAGGTGGGCGCGCGCCTCATCCTGGCGACGAACCGGGACCTTGAGGAGGAGTGCCAGGTCGGACGGTTTCGCCCGGACCTGCTTGAGCGGATTCGCGGCTTTACCCTCGTCCTGCCGCCGCTGCGCGCGCGGAAGGCGGACATCCCGCTCCTCGCGCACCGCTTCGTCGCCGAGTACGGCGACCGCTACGGGCGGGAGCTGGGCATCCCCGCGGGCGCGGTGGACTTCCTGTTCCGTTACGACTGGGAGGGGAACATCCGTGAGCTGCGGGCCGCGGTGCGGAAGGCCGCCGCGTACGCCGACGAAAGGGGCAACATCAGCGCGGTCATGTTGCAGGAGGCGGTGCGCGGGCGTAAGAAAAATAACGCGGCGCAGCATTCCGTCCCCTTCGACCCGGCCGTGGACACCTGGCGCGACGTTCAGAAAAGGGCGCAGGCCGCCTACCTCCGCGCCGTGCTGGCGGTGACGAACGGCAACAAGGAGTCGGCCGCCAAGCTCTCCGGCATCAGCCGCGCCCAGCTTTACGAAAAGCTGAAAGAGCTGGATTGACTCTCAGACCGGGACAATCGCGCTCGGCCCGGCCCCGCCACCTCCCCGCGGCCCCACTGAAGAAGCTAATCGACGCTTACCCTCACCGCCGGGTCGAAGGGCGTTTTCGCGGAGGGGTGCCGGCGGCCGCGGGGTCAGTAAAGCAAGCCCCCGGAGTCGGCCTCTTCTCTCAACGCTTGGTGGTCACGTTTACGTAACGCAGCTCGCTCCAAGGGTGTAGCATATGAGACCAAAAGAACTTACCGCGCGCGGCCTGATTCTGGGCGCGCTCATCACGACCATTTTCACGGCGGCCAACGTCTACCTCGGCCTCAAGGTCGGCCTCACCTTCGCGTCGTCAATCCCGGCGGCCGTGATGTCGATGGCCATCCTGAGTTTCGTGAAGGACTCGTCCATCCTTGAGAACAACATCGTGCAGACGGTGGCGTCGGCGGCCGGCACGCTCTCGGCGATCATCTTCGTCCTGCCGGGGCTCGTCATCGTCGGCTGGTGGACGGGCTTCCCCTTCTGGCAGTCGTTCCTCATCTGCCTGAGCGGGGGCGTGCTGGGCGTGCTGTTCACCATCCCGCTCCGGCGCGCGCTGGTGACGAACTCCGACCTGCCCTACCCGGAGGGCGTGGCGGCGGCCGAGGTGTTGAAGGTGGGCTCGGGCGCGCGCGGCGAGACGAAGGACGAGACGGGCGAAGCGAGGGAGGGGCTCGTCGCCGTGCTCCTCGGCTCCGCCGCCTCGGCCGGGCTCGCCGTCGTGACGGCGACGCGCGTCGCCGCCGCCGACTTCACGGGCTTCTTCCGCCTCGCGGCCGGGGCGTCGAGCGGGTACAACGTCTCGTGGTCGCTGGCGCTCGTCGGCGCGGGCCACCTCGTCGGGCTGTCGGTCGGGATGGCGATGCTGACGGGCCTCGTCATCGCGTGGGGAATCGCCGTCCCCGTCCTGACCTCCATGCAGCCGGCCGGGGGCGCGGACCTCGCCGCCCACACCACGGCGGTCTGGCGCACGCAGGTGCGCTTCATCGGGGCCGGCGCGATAGCGGTCGCCGCCATCTACACGCTGGCGAGGCTCGCCAGGCCGGTCGTCGGCGGGCTCGTGAGCACGCTCGCCAGCTCCCGTTCGACGGGGGCGGAGGAAGATGACCTCGACCGCGACCTCTCGCCCGCGTGGATTCTAGCGCTCACGGTCGCGTGCCTCGTCGTCGCCGGGTGGCTGGCCTACACGTTCGCGCGGTCGTCGGTGCTCGCCCCGAGCGCGGCGAAGCTCACGCTCATCGCCGTGCCGCTCGTGCTCGTCGTCGGCTTCCTCATCGCCGGAATCTGCGGCTACATGGCCGGGCTCATCGGGGCGTCGAACAGCCCCATCTCCGGCGTCGGCATCCTGTCCGTCGTGCTGTGCGCGCTGACGCTCATGCTGGCCGTCGCGCCGTCGCCGGAGACGAGTCCCGCGCTCGTCGCCCTCGCGCTCTACGTGACGGCGATCATCTTCGCCTGCGCGACCATCTCGAACGACAACCTGCAAGACCTGAAGACCGGCCAGCTCGTCGGCGCTTCGCCGATGCGCCAGCAGATCGCGCTCATCGTCGGCGTGGCCGCCGGCGCGGCCGTCATCCCGTGGGTGCTCAACCTGCTCGCCAAGGCGTACGGGTTCGCCGGCGCCCCCAACGCCAACGTCGTCACGGAGAACCCGCTGCCCGCGCCGCAGGCGACGCTCATCTCCGCGCTCGCGCAGGGCGTGATCGGCGGCAACCTCAACTGGAAGATGCTCGGCATCGGGGCGGGGGTCGGCGTCGCCCTCATCGCGCTCGACGCGGCGCTCGGCGCGATGAAGCGGATGCGCGTCCCGCCGCTGGCGGTCGGCATCGGCATCTACCTCCCGATGTCCGCGACCTTCGCCGTCGTCGTCGGCGCGGTGCTCTCCCACTGGTACAACCGGCGCGCCCGCGCGGCGCCGAACCCGGAGCGCGCCGAGCGGCTGGGCACGCTCGTCGCCTCGGGCCTGATCGTCGGCGAGAGCCTGTGGGGCGTGCTCAACGCCGGCCTCATCGTCGGCCTCTCGAAGGACGCGCCGCTCGCGCTCGTGGCCGAGGACTTCGCGCTCGGCCCCTGGCTCGGGCTGGCGGGGTTCGTGGGCGTAATCGTCTGGCTGTACGGGTGGATGTTGCGCCGGTCGGCGGCGGCGCGGTAGCCCGGATAGCGTCGAGGCGCTCGGAATCACCAGAAACGGCCCCGGCAACGTGGGCACCATCCCGCGTGAAGCGCGGCGTCAGGTCACTCAGGAGAATCGCCCATGCCCAACCTGCTGCGAAACGTGCTCGCCCTCCTCGCGGGAATCGCCGTCGGCGGGGTCGTCAACATGGCACTCATCACTGTCAGCCCGTGGCTCATTCCTCACCCCGCGGGTGTGGACGTTAGTAGCGCAGAGGGCATGGGCAAGGCCATGCACCTCTTTCAGCCGCGCCATTTCATCATGCCTTTTCTGGCGCACGCGGTCGGCACTCTCGCCGGCGCGCTCGCCGCTTACCTCATCGCGGCGAGCCACAGGTCGCTCGTCGCTTACGTGGTCGGCGCACTCTTTCTCTGCGGCGGTGTGGCGGCGAGTTTCATGATTCCCGCCCCGACGTGGTTCGTCGCGCTCGACCTGACGGCCGCATACCTGCCGATGGCCTGGTTGGGAATCCGGATTGGTGCCCGCGCGAAGCAAGGGAAGGCCGGCGCACGGTATGCGCGCGCCGGCGGGAGTGGCCGCTAACAAAAAGGAACGCGCCGGGTTCAGGCCGCGGCGGCAGTTACGTTCAGGCTGAAGGTACGGGCCTGTGACGGCCGCCGCCTGCGCCGCCACCCCCGGTGACGGCACGAGGCTCGGCGGCGGTTAACTGTTCCCGCCTTCTCTACTGCCCCCCGTGTACGCGAAGCGCGCCGCCGCCCGCCTTGACATTCGAACGTCGCCGGTTACAATACGCGCTGCCCGACAGACTTCAGGCCGGCGCCGCTCGCCCACGCGGCTTACACCTTCAAGCACACAAGCACACCTCTCAATCTTACCCGATTGATTTAGAAGTCCCCGGAGTCGCTTGAGTCTCGCTGAGTCGAACCCTACGCGGGGTGAGTGCCCCCGGCCGCGCACCGTCCCCGCGCCTTCCGAGTCGCCGTCCGAGTTCTCGACAGCCGCTTTAGACCCGTAATTATTTCCGGGGCCCGCCGCGGCGGCCCGGCAAGTCACAACCCGTCCGCCCCAAACAGGAGATTCCCCCGTCATGAGCTCACGCCCCAGGAAGCAGCTGACCGGATTGCTGCTCACATTCGCCTCCATACTCATCGCCCTGACCGCCCTCTGCTTCGGGGGCGCCGCGCGCGCGGCCGCCCCGGAGCCGAGCCCGACGCCGCCGCCGCTGCGCGCGAGCGGCCTCATCGCGTTCAAGCACCTGGAGAACTTCTACGAGGGGGAAGAAATCTTCACCGTCAACCCGGACGGCACCGGCCGCGCCAAGCTCATCGGACTCTACGGCCGACAGGAAGACCCCGCGTGGTCGCCCGACGGCAAGTACATCGCCTACGCGAGCGGCCACCGCGGCTACGGCGAAATCTGGCGCGCCGACGCCGACGGCTCGAACCAGATAAGCCTCTCCGACGGGGTGGCCGTCCGGGCGGTTGACGACTGGCCTGCGTGGTCGCCCGACGGGGAGAAGATCGTCTTCGTGCGCAACCGCCAGCTCTGGACAATCGGCAGGGACGGCGGCACCGCCGTCAAGCTGAGCACGGGCTCCGACGAGGACGAGCAGCCCTCCTGGTCGCCCGACGGGACGAAGATCGCCTTCGTGCGCGACTATTCGAGCGCCACCGCGCAAATCTGGGTGATGGACGCCGACGGCTCGAACCAGCGGAACCTGAGCAACTACGAGTGGGGTTTCAGCCGCTACCCTGCCTGGTCGCCCGACGGAAGCCGCATCGCCTTCCAACGCTGGAACGACATCTGGGTGATGGACGCCGACGGCTCGAACCAGACGCAGCTCACCTTCGCCGCGAGCGGCGGCTACCTGAAGCCCGCGTGGTCGCCCGACGGGAGCCGGCTCGTCGTCACCAACGGCATCAACTTCGAGGGCGAAATCTTCGTGATGAACGCCGACGGCTCCGGTATCACGAAGATCGCCGACGGCGTCCACCCTACCTGGCAGTCGCTCCCGCCGCTGACGTTGACGGCCGCCGACTCGCCCGGCCGTGTGACCCCCGGCGCCGAGCTGACCTACACGCTCGAGGTCACCAACAACCACACGCTGACGGCCGCGGGCGCGACCCTGACCGACGCGCTCGACGCGGGCGCGACCTTCGTCCTGGCCGAGACGACCCGCGGCTCGTGCGCGACGCCGGCCGCGGGCGAGACCGGCACCGTGACCTGCTCGCTCGGCGACCTCGCGGAGGGCGACCGGGCGACGGTCAGGGTCGTCGTCCGGGTCGCCGCCGCCGACGGCGCGACGCTGCGCAACGCGGCGACGGCCTCCGCCGGTTACGCGGGCTACGGCCGGCAGTCGCAGTCGGCCGAGACCGCGACGCGGGTCTTTACTCCGCCCGCCGACCTGTCCGTGTACGCCTGGATTAACGGGGGCGCCTACGTGTCCGCGGGCGGGCAGGTCGTCTACGGCGTCAGCGTCTTCAACTCCGGCCCGGCGACGGCCGCGGGGGTGACGCTCACGGCCAGCCTCCCCGAAGGCGTGACGCTCGACACGATTGACGACGCCGGCGGCGGCGAGTGCGCGTCCGAGGCGGGTGGGCGGGGCTTCACCTGCACGTTCGCCTCGGTCGGCGTCTACGAGGGGCGCGACCTCCGCGTGAAGGCCACCTCCAACGTCGCGGGCGAGCCCTACATGCCCGTGACGGCCGCCTTCAACGTCGCAGCCGCCACGCCCGACGTTACGCCCGACAACAACGCCAGCACGGCCGCCTTCTTCATCGCGGCGCCGCCGCTGCCCGCCCCGACGCCGGGCGCCGCCGACGAAGCGCTGCTCGCCTACGGGAAGCAGCCGCTCTCCGACGGCCAGTACGACCTCTACCGGCAGCGCGCAGACGGCACAGGCACCGTGAAGCTGACGGACGACGCGAACTACGAGGATCGCTTCACGTGGTCGCCCGACGGCAGCCGCCTCGCCTTCCTGCGTCACCACTTCGAGGACGGGTTCGTCTCGCTCGGCACCGTCGCGGCCGACGGCTCCGGCCTCAGGATGCTGACGAGCGTCCCCGGCGAGTACATAGTCTCCGTCTCCTGGTCGCCCGACGGCAGTCGCTTGGTCTTCGACGCGACCCCGTACACCACCAACGTCGGCGACCCGTACGTCGCCGACGTATTCGTCATCAACGCAGACGGCACGGGCCGCGCGAACCTCACGAACGGCGACGGCTTCAACAGCGACCCGTCGTGGTCGCCCGACGGCACGCGCGTCGCTTACACGCGCGGCGCCCTCGCCGTCGGCGATGGCGCGCCGTCCGGCGAGATTCGCGTGGCGGGCGCGGACGGCTCCGGCCTCGTCCGAATCCCGCAGGCCGCCGGCGAGTACGACTTCACCCCGCATTGGTCGCCCGACGGCGCGCGCCTTGCCTTCACGCGGCGGCTCGCCGACGGCACCAGCTACGTCCAGACGGTCGGCGCCGACGGCACCGGCCCGCGCCGGCTGACCGAGCGCCCCGCGACCGACGAGGCCAACCCGCAGTGGTCGCCCGACGGCTCGAAGGTCTTATTCGACAGCTACGACCGCGCGGCCGGCGTCCCGAAGATAGAGGTAATCAACGCCGACGGCAGCGGCCGCACGACGCTCCACGAGCCCCCGGCCGGCGGCGCGTCCTATGAGAGCGGCTACGCGAAGTGGTCGCCGGACGGCTCGCGGCTCGTCGTCGAGGTCTGCGACGGCGGGTGCCTCAGCTCTTGGCTCTACGTCATTGGCGCAGACGGTTCGGGGCGCGTCGATTTGGGGAGCCGCGCGGAGCATAACGACTACGCCGACTGGTCGCCCGACGGCACGCGCCTCGCCTTCACGACGAACCGCAACGGCGCCCACCGCATCAACATCATCAACGCGGACGGCACCGGGCGCGTCGAGCTGCCCGGCGGCGAGCCGGCCTTCTTCTACGGCGCGCCGAGGTGGCGGCCGCGGCCGGGGAGCGACACCCCTGTCGGCTCGAACGTCTCCGTGGCGGAGAACGGCGTCGCCGTCACCTTCTCGGACGTGACGGCCGCCGGCGTGACGACCGTCACGCCCATCGACCCGAACTCGCTCCAGGGCGTGCCCGGCGAGTACGTCATAGGCGCCGGCTCGCTCGCCTTCGAGATACACACGACCGCCGCCTACGCGGGGCCCATCACCATCGGCTTCCAGGTGCCGGGCATAGACGACCCCGGCACCTTCGGCGCGCTGCGCGTCCTGCACGGCGAGCCGGCCCCCAACTTCGTCGACCGGACGGTGCTCGCGCCCGACAGCCCGGCGCCGGACTTCGCCACGCGCACCGTCTACGCGCGCGTGACATCGCTCAGCCCGTTCGTCGTCGCGCAGCTCAAAGTCACCTACGGCGTGGTCGCGCTCTACGACCAGACGAAGGCGCACAGGAGCGGGAGCATCGTCCCCATCAAGCTGCAACTGACGAACGCGGCCGGTGCCAACGTCTCGTCGGCGGGGCTGGCGGTGAAGGCGCTGGGGACGACGCGCATCTCGACGAACGCGGCGGGGGCGCTCGAAGACGCGGGGAGCTCAAACCCCGACTTCGACTTCCGCTACAACACCGGCGTGGGCGGCTACGTCTTCAACCTGAAGACGACCGGCTACGCGCCCGGCACGTACGCGCTCGCCTTCCGCGTCGCGGGCGACCCCGTGACCCACACGGTACAGTTCCGCATCACGAAGTAAGCCACGCGCCCGGGACTTAACGCGAAGGCCCGCGCCCCCCATCGAAAGGGGGCGCGGGCCTTTCTACATCTCGGAGTCAGTAAGAGGTAATCTCCCGAACGCCGCCTCGGTGAGCGCCGGCGCCGTTCCGGCGCGCGGCTTCAGAACGCGTACGAGCGCCGCACGAGCGTCGTGCCCGCGACCCACGAGCGGGCGTACATCGCGTCGGGCCCGAGCCGGGCCGCGGCCGGGTCGTCAATCGCGGGGGATTGGTCTACGACGGTCACCCGCACCGGGCCGCCCGCCGGGTCGATGACCAGCCTCAATTCGAAGCCCTCGTCGCCCGCGCCGATGTGTCGGAACCCCCAGACGGCGCCTTCGGCCGCGCCGCCGCCGGCCTTTTCATCGAACGCCTTACCGTCCACCGCCGCACCGATGACTCTGCCCGTCTCGACGAACAGATGGAGCCACGGCGCCCCACGCCTCGACCTAACACGGACGGTCAGCTCGCGCCGCCCGTCCCCGGCCGCGTCGCCGACGAGTGCCACCTCCGGCCCGGGAACCGCGAGCGTAGTATCCGCCGCCGCGGCACGCGCGAGCGAGCCGTCTTCGCCGAGGAAACGCGGGAGTGCTTCGACCGGCAGCGCGTCCGCGAAAAATGCATCCTCCGGTCCGCCCGCTGTCTCGCGGTCCGAGACCCAGAAGGCGCGGCCGGCGTCCGCGTCGAGCGCGTAGGCGACCGAGACGGGGCGCGGCGTCTCGGGCGAGGCGCCGGCACGCGAGACTCCGACGCCCGCCGCGATGGCCGCCAGCGCGACCAGCGCCGCCGCGGCGCGGCCGTCGAGCGCGAAGCGCGCCCGCTCGAACACCGACGCGCAGAGCAGCACCGCGAAGGCCGCGACCGCGCCGGCCGCCCACGCCGCGGAGAGCCGGAGCCCTGCGAGCAGGACGTATGGAACCGGAGCCCAGACGATGACGACCGGGAGTGACGCGGCCGCGGCGCCGAGGGCCCGCGCTACGGCTCGGCCGCGGCCGCCGCCCGACACGAATGCGTGCAGCGCGACGAACGGCACGGGGACGGCGAGGAGATATGCCGCTCCGGGGAGCCCGAGTGCCAGTCCCCAGAGCACGGCGACGCCGATAACCGGGAGGAGGGCGGTCGGCGCCGTCACACCTGTCCGCCGCGCTATGCAGGCGACGCCGAGTGCCGTCCCCGCCGCGAGCAGGACGGCGGCGAACCGGTACGGAACCGGGTCGTACGGCTCCGCCAGACCGGGCGCCGGCCCCGCCCCGAGAGCGCGCACGAGCCACCACCCGGCGTGGCATGCGACCGCCGCCAGAGTCACGGCCGCGATTGCGGCGAGCCCCGACACCCCGAGACCGGCCCAGGATGAGTCTCCGCGCCTGACCGATGCAACGACCCAGAACGCGACGAGCACCGTCGCCAGCGTCGCGGCGATGAGGTCGAGGAATCGCGGATAGACGACGAGGCCGGCCCACGGCGCCGTGAAGTAGGAGACGGGGCCGGTGCCTTCGTCGCCGCCACGCCCGAGCGCGCGTACGAGGGCGACGGCCGCCTCGCCCTGCCGCCGCACGCTCTCCCGGTCGAGCGCCGGCAACGCATCGGCCGGCGTGTGGTAGCGTGCGACGCCGTCAACGATGGCGAAATTCAACCCGCTCGCGCCCGCTTCGCGGAACGGGCGGAAGTCTGTCCCGACCCCGTGGAGCCGCGCGAGCGTCGGCAGGAGCGACGCCGCCGCGACCGGCGCGCCCGAGCGCGCTACGGCCCGCACGAGCCCGCCCTCGTCCCCCGCCGTCTCGATGAGCGCGGTCGGTCCTCCCGTGCCCCGCGCGTCGAAATTGAGCACCGTCGTCCGCTTCGGGTCGAGGCCGCCGGACGCGAGGAACGCCTCGGCCCCGACGGCGCCGACCTCCTCGGCGTCGGTGAAGAGCAGCGTCACTTCGGGCACGCCGCCGTACTCGACGGCGAGCGCGCGGCCCGCTTCGAGGAGCGTGGCGACGCCGGCCGCGTCGTCACCCGCGCCGGGGCTCGTGAGCACGGTGTCGTAGTGAGCCACGAGGACGATACGGCGCGACGGGTCGGTTCCCGGGATGGTGGCGACGACGTTGTGCACGCGCGCCGCGTCGTACGGCACGCCGTAACGTGTGCTCGTCGCCGCGGCGCTGCGGGTCTCGGCTTCGAGGCCGGCCCCCTCGCGCAGCGCCGTCGCGATGTACTCGCGGGCGGCTCGGTGTGCCTCCGAGCCCGCCGGCCTCGGTTTGGCCGCGAGCGCCTCGACGTGCGCCATCGCGCGCTCGGCCGAGAAACTCGCCGGGCCGCCGCCGGGCGCCGTCGGGGGCCACAGGCTCTTGAGCGAGAGGGCCGCCGTGATTGCGAGGGCGAGGATGGCGATTATGGGAGCCGCGCGGTCTATCGCGCGCGGGAGGGGGGATGCTTCATGGCTTCGAGGCATGGTCACGTCGTCAGTGCGGAGTAGAGAGCCGCATCTCGCCGGAGGGCAGTACCTCGCGCCCACGGGCCGCCGGCACGCGCGCGAGCAGCGAACGAGCGACGTCGGCCGCGGCGACGGGCCGGTAGTCTGTCGGGACGAGCGGGCCGAGCAGTCTGCACAAGGCCATCCCAACCCTCTCGGCCGGGCGCGCGGGCTGGCCGAGCGCCTCGCGGTCTCCGACGAGCAGGGACGGGCGGGCGATGACCAGCCCGTCGAACGGGAGCCGCGCCAGCGCCTCCTCCGTCTCGCCCTTCACGCGGTTGTAGAAGATGCGGGACTTCGTGTCCGCGCCCATCGAACTGACCAGCCCGGCACGTCGAGCGCCCGCGGCCAGAGCCGCGCGGGCGACGGCGAGGCTGGCGTCTAAGTCCACGGCGCGGAAGGCGGCCCGGCTGCCCACCGCCTTGATGGTGGCGCCGAGCGCGAGGTAGACCTCGTCGAGCGGCGGGAGCGGCGGCAGCGTGGCGAAGTTGACGATGTACGGGGTGAGCTTGGGGTGTACGACATCAGGCTTACGTCTGCCGAGCGCGTGGACGGCCGCGACCGACTCGTCGGCGAGCAGCCCTTCCATGATGGCCCGCCCGACGAGGCCCGTGGCGCCCGCCAGGGCCACGACTCTTGTCACCGCCCCGTTCGCGTTAAGAGCAGGCACGTTCATCACCAGCGGCCCTTCTCGGAAGCCGGCCCGCGAAAGGTTACCTATTTTCCTTGAGACCCGATTTTGTTGACGGCCTCCGCCGCGGCGAGCCTCACGACCGTCGCCGAATCCTTCAGCAGCTCGTTCAGCGCGGGCAGGGCGGCCCTCGCGTCGCCGCCCAGCTTGCCCAAAGCCGTGGCGGCGCTCGCGCGCACCAGCGGCTCGTCGTCCTTCAACAACCCGACCAAATCGGGCACCGCAGACCTCGCCTCGCCCGCGATGTTCCCCAGCCCCTTCGCCGCGCTCAGACGGACGAACCTGTCCCCGTCCTTCAGCGCCGCGACCAGCGCCGGCACCGCCGCCCGCGCCCCGGGGCCCATCCCGGCCAGCGCCTCGGCGGCGTACCTGCGGACGTGCTCGCTCGGGTCGCCTAACGCGCCCGTCCACACGGGGACGGCTTCGGCCGTTTCCAACCCGATGCGCCCGAGCGCCTGGGCCGCGTTCATACGCACGACGAACTCCCTGTCCTTCATCAACTCAATCAGGGAGGGCACCGCGCTTCTGGCGCCCGGCCCGATTCTGCCCAGCGCCTCGGCGGCGGCCCTGCGCGCGGGCGCACTCTCGTCCTTCAACAGCACGATTAGCGAGGGGACGGCGGCCACCGCTTCGATGCCGAATCGCCCGAGCGCCTCGGCCGCGTCGCCGCGGACGCCGCCGTGCTGGTCTTTCAGCAGCTCGGCCACCGCCGGGACGGAGGCTTTCGCCTTACCCCCGATTCTCCCCAGCGCGCGGGCCGCCCCGGCTCGTGCCCACGGGCTCGTGTCTTTCAGCAGCTCCGTCAGCGCGGGGACGGCCGGCTCGGCCTCCGCGCCGACCTGACCGAGCGCGAAGGCGGCGTTGCTCCGCACCGAGCCGTTGCCGTCTCTCAGGGCTTCGGTGAGCGCGGGCACGGCCGGCCGGGCCTCCGGCCCCATCCGGCCGAGGGCCTCCGCCGCGTTCTTGCGCAGCTCGTCATCCGGGTCCTTGAGCAGCAGCGCCAGCGCGGGCACCGCGGCCTTCGCCGCGGCCCCACGCCCCTTGACCTCCTCCACGGCCGCGCGGCGCGACTGCCTGTCCCCCTCTTGCAGCCGCCGGAGGAGGGACTGTGTCTGCGCGTCAACGCCCTCCTGCGCGAACGCGGCGTGGGCGAAACAGCAGGCGGTGAGGAGACTCACGCCAGCCAGTCTTAACACTCGACGTTGTGACATAGACGACGAATCCTTTTTGCCAGCACGAAAATACTCACGCCAACTCCGCGAGCTCCGCCCACCGTTCGAGGTCGCGGGCCAACTGCCCCGTCAGCTTTTCCCGCTCCTCGTAGAGCCGGTGTACGACCTGAGCGTCGCTCGCGTTGGCGGACAGCTCCGTCTCTATCTCGGCCATACGCAGCTCGGCGGCCTGCACGCGGGCCTCCGTCAACTCCAACTCTTTCCGCTCGTTGAATGTCAGCTTGCGCCTGGCGGGCGGCGGCGCCGCGTCGCCCCGCCGCCCCGCGGGCCGCGCCGCCTCCGGCGACTCCGAAGGGGCGGCCTCACTCTCCTCATTCCGTCGCGCCTCAAGGAACGCGGAGTAGTTTCCGGGGTACTCGCGCAGGCGGCCCCCGCCCTCGAAGCGGAAGATGTGCTCCACCGTGCGGTCGAGGAAGTAACGGTCGTGGCTGACGACGATGAGGTTCCCGGGGAAGCCGTCGAGGTAGTCTTCCAGCGTGATGAGAGTTTGGATGTCGAGGTCGTTCGTCGGCTCGTCGAGCATCAGGACGTTCGGCGCGCCCATCAGCACGCGCAGGAGGTAGAGCCGCCGGCGCTCGCCGCCCGAGAGCTTTGCTATCGGCGCGTACTGCATCGCGCCGTTGAACAGGAACCTTTCGAGCATCTGCCCGGCGGTGATGAACGAGCCGTCCGCGGTCTCGATCCGCTCGGCGACCGCGCGGACGTAATCTATCACCCGCTCCTGCTCGTCCAGGGCGCGGCTCTCCTGGTCGTAGTACCCGAAGCGGACGGTCTGCCCCACTTCGAGGGAGCCCGCGTCGGGCGCGACCCTGCCGGCGATGATTTCCAGCAGCGTCGTCTTCCCCGCCCCGTTCGGCCCGATGACGCCGACGCGCTCGCCCGGCGTGAGGGTGCGGCTGAAGCCGCCTATCAACACCCGGCCGCCGTAGGACTTCGTGACGTCGCGCAGCTCCAGAACCTTCTTGCCCAGACGGGCCGAGCCGACCGACATGTCGAGCGCGGCCTTCGCCGCCTCTTTGGGCTGTGCGATGAGACTTTCGGCGCGCTCCACGCGTGACTTCGACTTTCGCGTGCGGGCCTTCGCGCCGCGCCGCAGCCACGCCAGCTCGCGGCGAATCAGCATCTCCCGCTTCTGCCCTTCGACGGCGCGCGCCTCCTCCTGCTCCTCTTTCTTTTCGAGGTAGTAAGCGTAGTTCCCGTCGAACGCCTGCACGGCGCCCCCCTCGACTTCGAGGATTCGTGTCGTCACGCGGTCGAGGAAATAGCGGTCGTGCGTGACGAGCAGGAGCGCGCCGCCGTAGCGGGCGAGGTAATCTTCGAGCCAGGAGATGGTCTCGGCGTCGAGGTGGTTGGTCGGCTCGTCGAGGATGAGGAGGCCCGGGCGTTCTATCAGCGCGTGCGCGAGCGCGACGCGCTTCCGCTGCCCGCCGGAGAGCGTGCCCATCGGGGCGTTCGTGTCGGTGATGCCCAAGCGGCCGAGCACCGTCCGGGCGTTCGTCTCCAACTCCCAAGCGCCGGACGCCTCCAGACGACGCGCCAGCTCCGACACGCGGTCTAAGGCGCGCTGCTCGTCCCGGCCCGCGGCGGCGAGTTCGCCGCAGGCGCGCTCGTAGTCCAGCAGCAGCTTCATCCTCGCGTCGCTCGC